>LPNY01000024.1 GCA_001655195.1 Arcobacter sp. EP1 | reverse complement strand
TCATGTTTCCGATGGTGTCTTCATTAGAGGAAATTAGATTGATTAAATCTGAGTTGGCCACTGCTAAAAAGACCCTTGATGGACGTGGTGAAGTATATAATCCATCTATAGAGATTGGTATTATGATAGAAATACCATCGGCAGCCTTAATGGCAGATTTATTTGCAAAAGAAGTTGACTTCTTTAGTATTGGTACCAATGATCTTGTTCAATATACGACTGCTACAGATAGGATAAATCAAAATGTATCAGAGTTATATACGCATTATCATCCTGCTGTTCTTAGATTAATCAAGTTTGTTGCATCTGCTGGAAATAAAGAAAACATCATGGTTGGGATGTGTGGTGAGGCCGCAAGTGATCTTTTGTTATTACCATTTTTAATTGGTTCAGGATTAAAAGAATTAAGCGTTTCACCATCAAAAATTTTATCGACGAGAGCAACAATTTCAAGGTTAGATTATGAAAAATGTAAAGAATATGTGGCAAAAATAATGACTTTGCCAGATGCAACAAGTGTACGAGAGTACCTAGAATCACTGAGTTTAGAGAAGTAACGTTTAATCTTGCACAATATTTGTTGCAAATA
>LPNY01000047.1 GCA_001655195.1 Arcobacter sp. EP1 | reverse complement strand
TTCGCCAAATACAACATTGGCATTACCTATTATCGTAACAACATCAGCTAAATACAATCCAGGAAGTAAATCTTGAAGTATACTTGTATGCCAAAAACTTGGTGCTCTTACTTTAAGTCTGTATGGGTATGGGTCACCTTGAGAATTTATATAAAATCCCAATTCACCCTTAGGAGACTCAGTTGCAACATAAACTTCCCCAACTGGTGGTCTCATTCCTTGAGTAACAAGAACAAAATGTTGCATTAAAGAGTAGTTTTGAGTCATAATTTGCTCTTTAGGAGCTGAAATATACTTTGGTGCATCTGCCATAAGTTCTGGCGTTGTTTCATTGTACATTGGTATAAGTTGTTTTAATATTTTTAGAGACTCCCTCATCTCTTTCATATGAAGTTTATATCTTCCATAACTATCACATCTATCACTTACAGGAACATCAAATTCTACTTCATCATAAAGCTCATAAGGTTCCTCTTTTCTAATATCCCATGCTATTCCACTTCCTCTTAACATAGGACCACTACAGCCCCAAGACTGTGC
>LPNY01000008.1 GCA_001655195.1 Arcobacter sp. EP1 | reverse complement strand
CCTTTACTCTTAAGTCCATTTGTTACATTTGATATGACTTTATCATCAATCTCGTAGTCATTCAAGTTTGTTGATATACCAACACTTTTAAAGATATTTTCTATCTCAGTGATTACCGCTTCATTATCATCAGTGATACCAAAAACATTTCTTCCCATAAGAGCTATTTTATCTGACTTATCTTCACCCATCACACGTAAAAGTTGAGGTTGTATAACTGCAAGAGTTCTTGCATGATCAATATTATAATATGCAGTTAATTCATGACCTATCATA
>LPNY01000023.1 GCA_001655195.1 Arcobacter sp. EP1 | reverse complement strand
TCAAGCATTTTATTTATCATAACTCTACCTCAATTTATTCTATCATAATTCAAAAAAAAAAGTAGCCGAAGCTACTTAAAATAGTTAAATGATATTACTCACCTGCGATAGCAAGTGATTTAATCTTAATTGAAGGAGATGCAATAAAAGATGATCCTGCAGGCAATGAGAATGTTAAATCATTTCCAACAGCCTCAACATCCATTAGTAAATCTCTTAAATTACCTGCTACAGTAATTTGATCTACAGCTCTTTTTATTTTACCGTCTTCTACCAAGAAGCCATTTGCAGCCAAAGAAAAGTCTCCTGAGATAGGATTCAAACCTGAGTGTAAACCTTGTAAACTTGTGATAATCATACCTTTATTCATTTCTATCAGTTCTTCAAATGAGCGATTACCTTTTTCAATATACAGATTAGATGGTGCAATGTTTATACTCGACTTGTAAGAAGCTTTCGCAGCATTACCCGTTGATTCAATACCATCCTTAGTTGCCGTTTTATTGTTATGAAGGAATGTTTTTAAAACACCATCTTTAATAATTTCAGTTTTCATAGTAGGTGTA
>LPNY01000141.1 GCA_001655195.1 Arcobacter sp. EP1 | reverse complement strand
TTTCGCAATCTCTACATATAAATATGACCAATCATTACCAGCAACATCGTTATAACTCGGAACCATAAAATCAGTTTTATCATAATAAATTGGAATCGGAAGATTATTTGCATTCAGTTTTAAAGTACCATTTGCATCTTCTTCATAACCTTTGATATCAAACTTCATAACTCTTACAAACATGGTCACCATTTCTTCTCTAGTAACTGCATTTTTCCCTCTAAATGTCTGATCT
>LPNY01000116.1 GCA_001655195.1 Arcobacter sp. EP1 | reverse complement strand
AATTTCAAATACACTTAAGAAAGCTGGAGACAGCACTTTAGTAGCTTATGTGAATAAGTGGTTAGCTAAGAAAAAAAGAGCTACTCACAATGCTGGTATCTTAGCAATTCTTCTTACCTTAACAAAGAAAGCTATTGCAACATTTGATGATATTAAGAAGATTTTAAATGTGGATTTAGATCCATCGATTACTGCAAGTTCAATTATTCTTACGAACCAAGATGGTTTCAATCACTTAGATACAATGAAAGACTCTGATGGTAAGTACATCATGCAACCAGATCCAAAGGATGCTACTAAGATGCAAATCAAAGGACGTAGAGTTGTAATGATTTCTAATAAGGTGTTAAAGACAACTGGAACAACTACTAAAAAGGCACCAGTTATCATTGGTGATTTAAAAGAAGCTGTTACTTTGTTTGATTTTGAGACTATGGAACTTCTTTCAACTAATGTTGGTGGTGATGCATTTGCTAGAAATACAACTGATACAAGAGCTATTTTAGGCTTTGACACAAAGTTAGTAGATGATGGTGCTGCAGTATATGGCGAAATCACATTAGCATAAGTAGGTGATGTAAATGATTACTTTAGCACAAGCTAAAGAGTTCTTACATTTGGATATTGAGGATACTGATGAAGATGGTATCCTTAATATCATCATTGGTGCAGCCGAAGAATATCTGATAGAGGCTACTGGAAAAACATTTGATGCATCGAATAATCGTGCGGTACTACTTGTTATGGTTCTAGTGACTGATTGGTATGAAAACAGAGAAATGATCGGTAAACCA
>LPNY01000219.1 GCA_001655195.1 Arcobacter sp. EP1 | reverse complement strand
AAGATTGCATTTATATAGAGCTTGACCTACCTGAAGTTATTGACCAAAAAAAAGAGTTATTAGGAGATCAGATAGACTATAAAATGATTTCTTCTTCTGTTTTGGATTTTTCTTGGATCGACGAAGTAACTAAAAACGGGAATAGTAATTTTATAATTGTAATGGAAGGTTTACTCATGTACCTGCAAGAAGAAGATGTAAAAAAACTTCTAGGTGAAATATCACGAAGGATTACCAATTCTCAACTTGTCACGGATACAATTGAAAAAAAATATGAAAAAGGCTTTATAAGAGGACTTACTAAATGGTCATGTAAACTTCTTTTTGGGTTTGAAATGGTTTGGAATTTTGGATTTGAGAAGGCAGAAGACATAGAATCTTATGGAAACTATAGCCTTGTAAATGTAGAGGGAAAGCATCCATATGTGATTACTGCATTAATCAAGTAAATTGAAAACTAGCAATAATTAAGTATAACCATTTTAACCAATCGACGTGCTGTATACTTTGTCATTCGGAATAACTTGCTATAGCGAACTAATATAAAGACATGGAGAATATATATTCCATGTCTTTTTGTTTTCATTCGTTATAGCAATTGCATATTGTGTAAATTTACAATATGTATAATTCGCTACGGTGAGTTCGATGGTTGTAGAAATAAAAGAGTTTTGGTTAAAATAATTGGTGAATAAATCGAAGAACTTCTCTATATTTGAAGTTCTTTTTGGTTGTGAGGGATTATTTTATTGAGTAGAGGTGTTCTTCATTATACACTATCAATATTTTATACTGCTCATTAAATATAGATAGTTGAGACTATTATTTGATTTAGTTTTATTTGTGTTATACCAAGTGATTTGTAACTTACTATCAGGGTATGATAGGAACGAAGCGATATAAGATACTATCAGATTTTTTAGTAAGTCTATTAGAAAGGAGTAGTTGAATGAGTCGGGGAAAATGTCCTGTAACAGGTGCAACAAGTTTAGGTGGTGGTAAAGGTACAAAAAATAAAGAGTGGTGGCCTAATCAAATCAATCTAAAAATTTTACGACAAAATTCTGAGAAAACTAATCCTATGGATGATGATTTCGATTATAAAAGTGAGTTTGAAAAGTTA
>LPNY01000221.1 GCA_001655195.1 Arcobacter sp. EP1 | reverse complement strand
ATAGCAGCTATCAATATAATTGATATTAGAGTAACTTTAACCCATAACTTTTCACTAGAAGTTGCTTGTTTGCCTTTTACATTTTTAATGACTCTATTTGCCAGCAAGTCAGTTATACCTGATTTAGAAATTGCTACTGCAAAAGCACCAAGCATTGCATAACTAAGAGCTATAGAAGCTCCACCACCAAGACCATTGTTAAATGTACTAATAGTATCTAGTAAAGATAACCCACCTATTAGTCCCCCTATGATTGCACTTATTGTAAGTGCTATCACAACATTTATTCTCATGAGACTCAAAGTCAACATAACAATAACTGCTACAGCAATTGGATTCATTTGTATCCTTTATAAATTTAAAGACGAAGTTATATCATAAATGTAATAAAAGACTAGTTAAAAAAGGCAAAGAAGGGAGTTTCCTTGCCTTGTGTAAAAGAAGGTCTATTTTTTCCAAATATTTATCAAAATCAAAAGAGACATCAATAAAATTGAAGCAACCATAATTCCACCCATAAAGTATATAAAATATACTAATAGTGGATTAAATTTAGAGAACCACCAAGAAAAT
>LPNY01000028.1 GCA_001655195.1 Arcobacter sp. EP1 | reverse complement strand
AGCTGAACTAGCTGAATATGTATATTTAAATGCAGTTACAACATTTGTTGTAGTAAGTCCTACACCAGCACCAGTATTAACAGTTAAATCAATATTTTTCATATTGCTTTCAGTTCCTGTTTTATTTGTATTTACAAAAGTTAACTGATTTCCACCAGTAATTTGTGCTTCAACACCTGTTTTACCAGTTTCTGCATTTATCAGTTGAGCAATATAGCTTGCTAAAGAGTTATTTCTTTCACTTGCAATTGCAGATGATGTAGTTATTGTTCCAGTTATATTTATACCATTGATAGTCATATCAATAGGATTTGCACCAAGTGCTGCAGTTATAGTTTGAGGCTCACTTCTAGCATCATCATAACTAACCCATACCCCTTGTCCAGTTTGAAGTTTAAATGACTCTCCACTAGCATTGAAAAGGGCACCTAAATCTTGTCCTCTTTCAATTAGCTCTTTTTCTGTATTAAATGAGTTATCTGAAGTATCGTTTTCATCATGAATTTCAATACTTGTCATGATTCCATCACCATCTTTATCAACCCAGTTACTATGAGTATCAAGTGTATAAATTGGAGCTTTATTTGTAACAGTATCACCTGAGTTTAGATTTGCTTTTAAAGTTATATATCCAGTATCATTTGCCGGAGTTGTTAATCCTGGAGGAATAGTAATGTTTCCTATAGGAGTAGTTGAGTCAATTTCACCTGTATCTGCATCTCTTACCCAACCTTGAATAATATATCCATTACTTTCAGTAAAATTACCAAGAGCATCAAATGAAAAATCACCATTACGAGAATATTTATAAGTACTACCACCATCTGGTGAAACGACAAAGAAACCATCACCTTGAATAGCAAGATCGGTATTTTTATCTGTAGTTTGTACTGAACCTTGTTTAAAAATTTTAGTTACTGAGCTTACTTGTGTACCAAGTCCTATTTGCATAGGATTTTTACCACCAAGTTCTCCTTGAGGAGCAGTTGCTATTTTTGCTGTTTGACTTAACATATCTGCAAAATTTACTCTTGAGTATTTAAAACCTGCAGTATTAACATTTGCAATATTGTTACCTTCAACATCCATTGCTATTTGGTGTGCTTGTAGTCCGGAAACGCCGGCCCATAGTGATCTCATCATTTTAAAATCCTTTACCTTCTATATAACTTCTCATAAAGCTTGAATTAGTCCAAGCTTCATTGAGTCACTGAAGCTACGACTTTCGTCGAGAAATTGTTTCTTTATTTTGCATTAAAAGCAAAAAGTGTTCCTATCTTTTCATATTGATTGCATTTTGAATCATTTGATCGCTTGTTGTTATGCTTTTTGCACTTGCATCAAATGATTTTTGCATTACTATTAATTCAGTCAAAGCTGTAGCAAAAACTACATTACTATTTTCTAATCTATTTGAAAATATTTGTGAACCTTGTACTGCATTTCCATCTTCATCAGTATAAAATATTGCTTCACCGCTATTTGCAGAAAATTTAAACATTGTAGAACCTACTGATTCTAAACCTTGGTCATTTTGAAAATGATAAACAGCAACTTTTGCAACTGGAGTGCTTCTTCCATTGTCAAATTCAGCTATAACATTTCCTCTTCCATCCATACCATAACTTTTTAAAAGTCCAGCAACATATCCATCATGTGTTTCACTTCTGCTTCTATCTAAATCTACATTTGAAACAAAACCTGTAAAGGTATTTGGTTCTCCTACATTTATTGAAAGAGGAGTTCCACCATTTGACATTGTTGGCATGGTTGAACTTAAAATTGCTCCACTACCAGCAAATTCTACTACAGCATTTTGTTGATCAATAATTTCATAAACTTTTCCTGCTGGCTCATCTATTTTATACAAAGCAGGGTCATATGTTATACTTGGATTATGTTTTTCGTAAAAAGATAAAACTTGTATAACACCATCCCAAGTACTTCCTTGATCAGGCTGAGGAACTCTTTTTGTATAAGTCATATCTAAAATATCTTTATCCCCATCAGGTGATATTATTTGAGAACTAAAATGTTCTACATTTGGTATTTCTTGAGTAGTTTGAAGTTTAGCTGTTGTAATTAGTGGGCTTGTTATATCTAATGAACTTACATCTTTATCATTAACTACCCAATTTAGATTAC
>LPNY01000107.1 GCA_001655195.1 Arcobacter sp. EP1 | reverse complement strand
AATTCAAGGTTTTTTTGATATACCAGTCGATAATCTATATGGTTCTATCATATTCCATGATTATATTAAAAACAAAGGACTTAAAAATCCTATCATTGCTAGTCCAGATATTGGTGGTGTTGCACGTGCAAGAAGCTTTGCTAAAAAGCTTGGTGTTGATATTGTAATTGTTGATAAACGTCGTGAAAAAGCAAATGAATCAGAAGTTATGAACATCATTGGTGATGTAGAAGGCAAAGATGTAATTCTTGTTGATGATATGATTGATACAGCTGGAACTATTGTAAAAGCTGCAAAAGTGTTAAAAGCAAAAGGTGCCACAAGTGTTATGGCATGTTGTACTCACCCAGTTCTTAGTGGACCTGCTTATGAAAGAATAGAAGAGGGAGAGTTGGATGAGCTTTTAGTAACAGACTCAATCCCACTAAA
>LPNY01000194.1 GCA_001655195.1 Arcobacter sp. EP1 | reverse complement strand
GAAATTTAATAAAAAATTCTTAGCATTTAGTTTAGTACTATCTATATTAAGTGTTGGAGCAGTAGCGGATATAAAAACTGAAAAAAACTTAGATGAGCTTATAAACATTGCATTACAAAATAGTGTTGAGATTCAAGCATCAAAAGCAGATATGGAGGCGAAGGATGCCAGTATTGATTATGCTTCATCATCTTACTTACCACAAGTTTTTGTTCAAGGAGAACTAGCGAAGTACGATATTGAGGTAGATAGAGATACTGTTGTAGGTACAACAGCAAAAGTAGATCAACTTTTATATGATTTTGGAGGAACATCTAGTAATATAGGAGCTGCTAAAAGTGCTTATGATGCTTCTTTAAAGCAGTTAGATTCTACTAGTAATTTTGTAGTTATATCAGTAAAAAAAGCTTATTATAATATACTAAATAAAAATCAACTTATCAATGTAGCAAAAGAAGCGGTAAAAATAGATGAGTTACAACTGGAGCAATCAAAAGAGTACTTTAAAGCAGGAGTAAGAACTAGAATAGATGTTACAAATGCACAATTACAGCTATCTAATTCTAAATTAGATTTATTAAAAGCAGAATTTGGATTAGAATCAGCAAATACAGCTCTTATCTCAATTTTGGGTGTAAATTTAGAGAAAAATTTCTCAGTAAAAAAAGATGATACCAATATAGTATCATTAGCAAAAACCATAGTTCCTATAATGTCAAAGACGGATGATTTAATAAAATCAGGGTTAGAAAACAGAGCCGAAATAGCACTATATAAAGCAAATATAGATGTATCTCAATCAAAGCTAGAAGCAGTACAATCTGAGTATTATCCAAAAATAATTTTAAATGCCTCATATAATGATAAAAATACAGATTTGGTATCTTTAGATAACCGACAGATGAGTGCAGGTGTTTACATAAAATGGGATATATTTTCAGGATTTAGCTCAGAAGCAAAAGTAAAAGAGAACTTGGCAAAACTAAGAAAATCTAAAATAGATTTAAGGGAAGTCAAGCTTAAAATTACAGAAGAGATAACAGATGCTTATTTGGAAGTAAAAAAGAGTGAAGATAGTACAAAAATGCAGATTTTGAGTGTAGATTTAGCTACACAAAAACTTTCTTTAGCACAACAAAGATATAAAGCAGGTTTAAGTGACATGGTA
>LPNY01000049.1 GCA_001655195.1 Arcobacter sp. EP1 | reverse complement strand
CCGTTACCAGTACGCATCCTTAGCAGGGATGTGGTTTCAGCCAACTCACCCACCTGTCCAGTTACTCAAAAAGTAGACCGAAATTATAGCATTTAAAAATAATAATCTGCTTAAAATCCCTGTTTTAAGCAGATTATTTTTACACGTAACTTACATCAGGTCCTTTTGTAAGTTTTTTAAGAAGTTTTTTTAGCTTTTTTGCTTTATCTTTGCTAGAAGAGTCTACCTCTTCAATCTTATCTTTTAGCATAGCTATCATCTCTACCTTACACAAGATTC
>LPNY01000205.1 GCA_001655195.1 Arcobacter sp. EP1 | reverse complement strand
TAGTAAACATAGTTATAAAAACCTGCTGTTCCATCTCCTATTCGCCAAGTTGTGTTTGTATCTATTGCTGTTTCCCAATCATATTGATTAATTAAAATATCATTAACTTCATCTTCATTCCATTGATAATAATCAAAAACATGAAAGTAATCTTCTTTTTTTGTAAAACTTCTATAATACTCACCAGATAAAGTATCCCATAAGGAACTATTAAAATACCCTTGACTTTGAGTCATAGCAATAAAT
>LPNY01000043.1 GCA_001655195.1 Arcobacter sp. EP1 | reverse complement strand
AAAATAATATATCTTGCCAGCTTTTTTAAATCTTACTCCAATGACCGTAACCATTTAGTCCTCCAATAATTGAATCAACATGACTTCCGTTGTTAGCTCAAAATGTCCATGTTGTTTTAATTTCCTCTTTGTGAGTTCAATAACTTCTATATTTTTAATAATCTTACTTAATGAAAGATTTCTTGATAACTTCTTAATAATTTCCAATGATTTACTATGAATCAACAAATGCTTTGCTTTTGCCTGCTTAAATAAAAGTATATCTCTATACCATAATATCATATAATCCAATATCTTCTGAATGTTT
>LPNY01000128.1 GCA_001655195.1 Arcobacter sp. EP1 | reverse complement strand
CTTCCAGCAAGCTATTTTGAATCAAGCAATTTACTTGGGAAAAATGCTTCTGAAACATTTCTACGTATTATATTGCCTTTAAGTAGAGGTGCAATTATTGGTGGAGTGGTTCTTGTAATGCTTGAAGTACTTAATGATTATGGCCTTGTTAAATACTTTGGAATTCCAACCTTTAGTACTGCTATTTATACAACATGGTTTGGATTAGGAGATATTTCTAGCGCAATAAGATTAGCAAGTATTTTGATGCTTATTGTAGTCTTAATTCTATCTTCTGAGCACGCTTTAAGAGGTAGAAAAAGAATCAGTTTATCAAGGGCCAATTCTAAATCATATACAAGAAAAAAAGCAAGTAAACCATCGAGGGTTACATTTTATATTGTATATGCTTTGTATGTTACTGCTGGTCTCTTAATTCCTTTACTGCAGCTATCTTCATGGTCGTTAATGGCCTTAGATAGTGTGAATGTAGAAGGACTTATTCATACTTTCAAGGATACAGTTATAATGGCAACTATTGTGACGATGTTGGTTTTATTCTGTGGAATTTTTATTGGAAATTTCAACAGACTAGTAAAAGCAAAAATATCGAAAGCATATGCTAGAGTAGTTGTAATTGGTTATTCAATTCCTGCTTCAATAATTGCTGTAGCAGTAATGATGTTCTTTATTACACTTGATCGAAACTTTAGTTGGATCTATAAAAGCTTGTCTCTAAAGAGCAATTTTTTAATGGGTAGTTTAATGATGCTAATATTTGCTTTGACAATTAGATTTATGGCAATTGGTTTTAACAGTATTGAAAGTGGATTCAATAAAATGGGTAATAAGTATTATGAAGCGTCTACTTTACTTGGAAAATCGAGCTTCCAAACATTTATAAAAGTTGATTTTCCCTTACTTAAACCAGCACTTTTAAGTGCAGCAATACTGACTTTTGTAGATGTATTAAAAGAATTGCCATTAACACTTATACTAAGACCATTTAATTATGATACTTTAGCTACGAAAGTATTTGTATATGCAGGTGATGAAATGATTCATGAAGCCAGTGTATATGCTCTTATGATTATTGGGTTAAGTACTGTGTCTTTGATATTTATGCAGTTTATTCTAAAGGAGAGAAAGAATGCTAAAAATTAATGATATTTCATTTAAATACCAAGGTGCTAAGGATTTAACATTGAAAAATGTGTCAGCATTTGTTGAGCATGGTGAAGTATTAGCAGTTGTTGGACCAAGTGGTGGTGGAAAATCTACTTTTTTAAGAGTTGTATCAGGCTTAGAATCACCTAAGCAAGGTAAGATACTAATTGATGATAAAGATGTAACTTCTGTAAGATCAGAAAAACGTAATATTGGTAT
>LPNY01000117.1 GCA_001655195.1 Arcobacter sp. EP1 | reverse complement strand
TTTAAACTAAATTAAGTTTTATCTCTTCATCTCTTAGATAAACAAGATAAGCAGATACTTTCTTACTAGAAATCTTACTCAATGCTTGTTTATAAAGTTCTATTTGAGACAAGTGCGAATCGCTTACATGTTTTGAGCTTTTATAATCCACAACTATCACCTCATCATCTTTCTCTATAAGTAAATCTATCTGTTTTCTTTCACCATTAAACACTAAAGGCTGCTCTTTATAGAATTTACCATCCTTAACTAAGGCCATAAACTTTTCATCATTTAAAAGCATCTCAATTCTGTTATAAATACTAGCTAGATTTTT
>LPNY01000140.1 GCA_001655195.1 Arcobacter sp. EP1 | reverse complement strand
AAAGAGAGAACACATGTACAAGATGGTATAGCTAGTAGAAAAGTTGATATTTCAAAGCCTATCAATAAAGGTATTTTTGAAGATTATTTAGAAGCCATCCCAAAAGATATTTTTAGAATAAAAGGGATTATTGAATTTAAAAATTTTAATAATCAATTTGTAGTCCAGTTTGTTAATGGAAAATATGAGCTTTTAGAGCTAGAAAAAAGCAAAGGAAAAGATAATTTTTTAGTATATATTGGCAGGAATATAGATAGATATAATTTAATTTTTAATTAGAAGTACTTATTGTGAATAA
>LPNY01000057.1 GCA_001655195.1 Arcobacter sp. EP1 | reverse complement strand
TAGTGCGACCAAAGCATACAAACTTCCTATTGTCAAACCATTGACAATTTGTTGAAGAAATATATCCATTGTTCTGCTTTCTCTTAACTTATTTATTTATTATCTTATATTTGCCATTTGCCTGAATTTCATAAACATTAAATTTAGTGTTAATTCTTTCGCCATCTTCTCTAAATGAAACTGGACCTGTAATTCCAGGGAAATCTTTTAAAGTATGTAGGTAATTAGATATTGTTTTTGTATCAAGACTTTTTGTTTGCTCTGCTGCATGAACAATTGCTCTTAAACCATCAACATTCATAATCGCCCATACAGAAGATACTGGCTTACCAAATTTATCTTGATATGCTTTTAAGAATTTTTTTGCAGTATCATAAGGTAAAAAATCAGGAGTTGGGAAGTTAACTAAAAGCGTACCTTCTGCACTCTTTCCAGCCAATTTTATAAAATCTGGATTGTCATTTGAATCACCACCAATAAAATCAGCTTTGATTCCTAATTGTTGTTGTTGTGCTCTAATAAGACCACCATCAGTGTAATATCCACTAAAGTAAATAGCATCTGGTTGCATTGATTTGATTTTTGTTAAAACAGCAGTAAAGTTTTGAGTACCTGATTTAACTTTTCCTTGGTATATTAAGTTTCCACCCTCAGCTTTAATAGCTTTTGCAGCAGAATCTGCAAGACCTACAGCATAACTAGAATAATCTGAAAGTACAACTATCTTCTTGTAGCCTTTTTCTTTTACTAGATACTCAGCAGTAAATGTTGCTTGAGCTGAATTTTGAAAAGAGTTTCTGAAAAATGTCCAGTATTTATGCTTCGTTAAACTATCACTTGTACCATCACTTGTTTGAAGTGTTTTATTTCTATAGTAAGTAGTTTGAGCCGCTTCTGTTGCTCCTGAAGTATATGATCCTATAACTGCTAAAACACCTTCATTTACTAGTTTTCTAGCACAAATTGCTGCTTTTTGAGCTTTTCCCTCATCATCACAACTAACTACTGATAGTTGTTTACCTAAAAGTCCACCTTTTGCATTAATCTGCTCAACAACGAGTCTAACACCGTTATCGATAC
>LPNY01000224.1 GCA_001655195.1 Arcobacter sp. EP1 | reverse complement strand
ACATATGATAACGTTTATCATCTAACACAAAGGTGAAAAAAAATGTTAAATATACTTACGAAACTAATTTTAGTGTGCTTTATTGTTCTAAGTGTTCAAGCAAACGTAACATCATTGTCTCCTAAAAAAGATGCAACTAATGTACCAGCAGATATAAATATACAAATAACATTTGATAATCCTATAGTATCTTCTTCTTTAAAGAAAAATACAATAAAACTAAAAACAGATAATAAAAAGATAAAAGGAGAACTAAGTGTTAAAGACTCAAACACTCTAATTTTTTCTCCAAATGAAAACCTAAAAACAGGGAAATACTCTTTACATGTAAAGAGTATAAAACTAAAAAA
>LPNY01000163.1 GCA_001655195.1 Arcobacter sp. EP1 | reverse complement strand
CAAAACTATATAGTTAATAATTTAATGGAACTTTTAAATGCATAAGGATGCGGTGACAAGTATATCAACAAGAGGTGGAAGTAAAAGAATATCTGAAAAAAATATAAAAAACTTTTGTATTCAACCTTTAATACTATACTTTATTAAAGCATTTTTTGATTTAAAACTTTTTAATAAACATAAGAGATATAAAAAGCTAACTAAACAAACTATAGGTGATGTACTACTAAATCAAATCATAAAATTTGCATTTGAAATTAAAAAAGTATCATGTCTAAAAGCAGAGGTATATAATACAAACTATTCTGCAATAAAACTTTATAGCAGATTTGGTTTTGAAATTATAAAAAATAATGGGACTATGTTAACAATGGAGCTGACTTGTGAAAATTGGTAATTTTGATTTAATAAATGATGGTGTTTTTATAATTGCTGAACTTTCAGCAAACCATAATGGCAACCTTCAAAATGCTCTAGATACTATAAAAGCAGCAAAAGAGATAGGTGCTAATGCTATAAAACTTCAAACATATACAGCTGATACTTTAACACTTGATTGCGATAAAGATGATTTTATCATCAAGGGAGGAACTCTTTGGGATGGTAAAAAATTATACGATTTATATAAAGAGGCCTATACTCCTTGGGAATGGCACAAAGAGTTGTTTGAATATGCAAGAAGTTTGGATATAGATATATTTTCAACTCCATTTGATAAAAGCGCAGTTGATTTTTTAGAACAGTTTAATCCAACTTGTTACAAAATAGCGAGTTTTGAAATCACTGATTATGAATTGGTAAAATATACAGCAAGCAAAGGTAAACCTATAATTATCTCAACAGGAATTGCCACCAAAGAAGAGATAAAAGATATAGTAAATATATGTCATGAAGTTGGTAATGAAAATATAGTTCTTCTAAAGTGTACTAGTGCATACCCTGCACCACTTGAAGATGCCAATCTAAATACAATCCCTGATTTAGCAAAAACATTTGATGTCATTTCAGGTTTTTCGGATCATACTTTAGGAACTACCGCACCAATAGCTGCTGTAACATTGGGTGCAAAGATAATAGAAAAACATTTTATCTTAGATAAGAACATTGGTGGGGCTGATGCTGATTTTTCGCTTGATGTTAAAGAGTTCAAAGAGATGATAGACGCAATAAGAAAAACAGAAAAACTTTTAGGAAAAATAGACTACACTATGAATAAAAGAAAAGAAAAAAGCAGAGCTTTTTCACGCAGTCTATACATAAGTAAAGATATAAAAAAGGGAGAACCCTTTAGTGAAGAAAATATAAAAAGTGTAAGACCTGGGTTTGGATTACATCCAAAATATTTAAAAGATATATTAGGTAAATTTGCACATAGAGATATAGAGTTTGGGACTCCTCTTGCTCTTAAAGATATGAAAGGAATATAAATGGGACAAAGCGTAAAAGAATTACATAAAAAAAGAGTCAAAAT
>LPNY01000198.1 GCA_001655195.1 Arcobacter sp. EP1 | reverse complement strand
GTATGAAAGTCCAGAAGCGATTATTAAAGATCTGACAGAATTCACAACATTCAATGAGTATTTAAGATTGTATGATGAGATTGATAGTATTCGTTTTTATGTTGAAAATTCATCTCTGTTAGATAATGCTCAAATACTTAAAACAAAAGAAAAACATAGAACGTCATCATGGTATCAAACTGCAGTTGAACTGGATGGTAAGATGGCATTTGTCTATCGATATGATGAGATAAATTTAGTCAATCATATGTCTATGGTTCGTTTGATTAAAGACAGCCAAGGTATCAAAGTTGGTGTTCTTGTTATAAATATGAACAACAAACTTTTTAGAAAAATGGTTAATACAGAACCTTATGAAATAGTAGGAGCTTTAGATGAAGACAGAATTTTTATTTCTTCAGATATTTCTAAAGAAGGACTTAGTCTACATGAAAACAAAGATATCCAACGTCTAACTGAATTAGAAAGTACAGTTAATGAGTTTAGATCACACCAAGGACAGTTTAAGGTGATCAAGAAAAAGTTCAGTGCAAGTGGAACAGAAAATGATGTAACACTACTAACACTTATTCCTATGAAGACATTTTTAGGTTATGCCAATCAAAGTATCAGAAATAGTACTCTATTAATTTCTGTAAGTGTTATTGTTGCCTTAGTTATGGTTTATCTCTTAACAAGAAGATTGAGTGATCGTATTGAGTTTTTCAGGGCCAATATGCATAAAGTAGCTACGGGAGATTTTAATGCATCATTCGATAATCAAGGTAATGATGAAATTGGTCAGTTATTTGATGATTTAAAATTGATGTCATCGAGCCTTGAATCTTTG
>LPNY01000039.1 GCA_001655195.1 Arcobacter sp. EP1 | reverse complement strand
TTAGAAGGTTTAGGTTCAGCGCTTCAAGCTTTAGCTGAAGCTGGTATGCCAATGGTATATACAGAGAATCATATGATTCTTTCAGAAGGTAATTTTGTATTAGCAGTAAGCGAAGGTGAATTCTTAGGTGAATATGTATCCTTCTATGACCTGTTTAGATTGGAAGAAGGAAAAATAGTAGAACACTGGGATGTAATTGAAGAAATTCCTGTTGAATCTGAATGGAAAAATACAAACGGTAAATTCTAACCAAGCTTAATGCTTGGTTTCTTCTGGAGGCTGAGATGGATAAAATAGATTACATGATAGATGAATTAATTCAGAAAAACAAATTAGAGATTAATAAAGATGACTTCGTGAAGCATATTCTATTAAAAACATTAATGACAATTTCTACAGCTGATTTAAGTGAAAAGTATTATGAATATGAAAAGTATTATTTAGAAGATCAATTAGAAGACCTTATAGATATAGATCATATTTCTGAAAGACTCGCAAATGCTATTTTCATTTATCAAGGCGATATAACTAGAATAAAAGCTGATGCGATTGTAAATGCTGCAAATGAAAAAATGCTAGGATGTTTTATCCCGAATCATCACTGTATAGATAATGCCATTCATTTATCAGCTGGTTTACAGCTTAGATCTGAATGTATGGAAATAATGTCTAAACATGGAACTGATGAACCTGTAGGACAAGCGAAAATAACATCTGCTTATAATTTACCATCTAAATATGTGATTCATACTGTAGGTCCCAAACATTTTGAATGTAGAATAAAAAATAAATTAAAGTCTTGTTATCTTTCTATATTAAGAGCTGCGGATCATCATAAGGACATAGAAAATATTGTATTTTGCTCTATTTCTACTGGAATCTTTGGTGTTTCTATTGATCAGGCCTCAGAAGTTGCATTAGAGACCATTGATGAGTATATGCGAAGTGAGAATATAAGCCTGAAAAAAATTGTGATTGATGTGTTTAGTAAGGAGGATTATGATGTATACAAATCTAAAAGCAAAGTCATCAGAAAAAGATCAAAGACAGGTATGTAATGAAATAAAGAAAATGATTGATAAAGCAGATAAAATTGTCATTGGTGCTGGTTCAGGATTAAGTGCA
>LPNY01000034.1 GCA_001655195.1 Arcobacter sp. EP1 | reverse complement strand
ATAGAAGTTTTACTTAAAAGAGGTTGATTTTTTATTATATTTTAAGGTGGCAACTCTCTTTCGCTCACTACGTGAGTCGCGCTTTTGTTACTTTTGTTAAACCACAAATAGTAACCAAAAAGGTTTTTTTCAATTACTGACGTTTTTTCTTGTTTTATGTGCTTGTTGTCTTTATGTATTTGGATTTTGATGACCTACCATTAGCTTTCCCAGTAGCTCCGCTATTAGGTTGGGATTTCTTTTGTTGTTACTGTTTCCCTTTTTGAAAGACAGCTCTGAATCTTTATTGAGAGTGGCACCAGTTTGTAGATAATGGTATTTAAATATGTAAATGTCCTTATCCCTATCTTGTCAACCTCTGCAAGCGCCGAACGGAGAGTTTTTTATTTTGGGAAAAGCTGAGGACTGTTTGAAAAGAAAAAGGTGCTAATAAAGCACATTTTTATTTGAGTTCCGCAAGCTAGAAATAAAAAACTTGTAGTGAGGGAACCCATGGCGCTGAAGCCGTTGACGTTTTTGGTTACTTTTACGCTAAAAGTTACATAGAGTGAAGAGGTTATCTCTTTACGATATAGCGGAAACTGAAAGTTTTCAAGATGACTTCAGAAGTTTACTTCTGCGTGTGTAATTCGTTTTTTTAGAATTTTACCAAGGAGTCTTGCTATCTTCTTCAGGATTTGTACTTTCAACTTTTCGTAAAAGTACAGGAGCTTTTTGTTTCTGAATATGCTTCATCCACTTTTTCTCTTCTCTATCACTCATCGCTTTTTCATCCAACTTTTGTTGTTGCATTTTTTGTTCTTGGGCATTTTGTTTTTGATTTTTATCTTGGGCTTTTGATTTTTCTTTTTTATCTTTTTTGTTTTCACTATTTTGATTAGCTTGGTCTTGTTGTTTCTGTTTCTTTTTCTCTTGGTTTTTTTCTTGTTCTTTTTTCTTTTTATCACTGTTTGTTTTGTCTTTATTTTTTTTGTTGCTCTCTTTTTTCTTGTTGTTTTTTTTATCACCCGATTGACTTTTTGAGTCTTTATTGTTCTTTTTTAAAGCATTGTTAACTGCATCTAAGTTTTCTTGGGTTTGTTGGTCTTTTTTGAGTGTTAGAGCCTTTTCGTACATCTTTTTTGCATCTTCTAGTTTGTTGAGTTTGACGTAACTGTTTCCCATGTTGTGAAGTTTTTTATACTCTAGGTTTTTATCACTACTAATAACTTGTTTATATTCCACTAACGCTTTTTTATATTTGCCTTCTTTGTAGTAGGAGTTTGCTAAGTTATAGTGTCCCTCTTTTGAACGAGAAACTTTATGGAACTCTTTTGAGGATTTTTGATACTCTTTATTTTCATAAGCTTCATTGGCTTTTTTTATGGTTTGAAAATCTAATAGTGAAGCTTGTGTTGGGGTGTTAAAACACAGACAACCTAGCAGTAAAGCAAAAGCATTTCGTTTACTTGGTAGTGAAGAAAAAGCGATAAGCAAAACAAAAAGTGCTAAAGCTAAGGGGTAATAAAAAAGTTCCGTATAGGTTTTATGTTTTTGATTTTTGAGTTCATCTTTTTTACTTTGAGTTTCGATGTCATTTAAAATAGCTTCAATATCACTGTTGGTTAGGCTAAATGGAATATAACCACCTTTGGTATTTAGGCTTAACTCTTTAATGGATTCATTTAGCGCAACCGTAACGATATTATTACTTTGGTCAGTTAAATATTTGTCACCAATTTTTATAGGTGTAGGCGTAGAGGTTGCTAATCCTAGGGTATAGACATTTATGTTATTAGTGTTTGCATACTCTATCTCTTTTTCAAACTGGGAATTATTGGCTCCATCAGTAAGTAAAAGCAGGTTTTTATTTTGATAGTTTTTGAGTAATTTATTGGCTGCTTCTAAAACTGCATAAATATTTGAACCATTATCAAAGTTAAGTCCATTGTCAAAATTTTCTACGAGATAATTGAGTGAATTAAAATCTTGAGTGATGGGTGAGAGAATAAAAGCAGACTTTGCAAAAAGAATAACCCCAATACCGTTATGTTTTGATTGTTCAATGATGGTGAGTAGTTTCTTTTTAGCTAGTTTTAAACGCGTAGGAAAAATATCATTGGCTAACATGGATTTTGAAATGTCAATAGCTACAACGATGGGAGTTATTTCTTGTTTTACTTCTATTTCTTGTTTGTTAAAAACGGGACGACTCAATGCTATAATCATTAAAATAAGAGCAATAAACAAAAGAGTATTTCGTGTGGTTTTTGTCATGTGTTTATTGGAGATTGAGAGTTTACTTAAAATTGCTTCGGAAAATATTTTTTGCATGGAGTCTTTGTTCGTAGTCATGAGAAAAATCAGTACAATTACAGGAAGAAGCATTAGATAGAGTACATTTGAATATAAAAATTCC
The DNA here is from genome assembly GCA_001655195.1 of Arcobacter sp. EP1. Taxonomy (GTDB): domain Bacteria; phylum Campylobacterota; class Campylobacteria; order Campylobacterales; family Arcobacteraceae; genus Arcobacter_A. Next base: position 24,510 of record LPNY01000034.1, on the reverse strand, counting down.
AAAAATTGACCTTTGATTGTTGTGTTTTATTTAAGATGTTAGAAAGTGTATTTTATTAAAGCTTTAGTAAGACTTCGCTAAAATCGCACAAAATTATAATAATTGGAGTAAAGTTAATGGAATTTAACGCACAAAAAGTTGATGAAGCTAATGCAGTAATTACAGCTACTGTACAAAAAGCACTTATCGACGCTAACACTGACAAAATCGCTAAAGAAGCAGCTAAAACTATGGACGTTCAAGGTTTTAGAAAAGGTAAAGTACCTACACATATCGTTAAAGCTAGATATGGTGAGAAATTAACTCAAGATGCTGAAGGTGAAGCGATTAGAGATCTTTTAAGTGATGGATTAACTGAATTAAATATTGCACATGACGATGTTATTGGTGAGCCAACAATTGCTAAATATGACAAGCAAGAAAATGGTGATATTGAAGTTGAAGTTAAAATCGCTTGTAAGCCTGCTATTGAGTTAGGTGATTATAAAACATTAGTACCAGAAGTAAAAGATCAAGATGTTGCAGAAGACGAAATCACTGCAAGACTTGAAGAGATGGCACAATCTTCTGCACCACTAGAAAAAATCAAAAGAAAAAGAATGGTTAGAGACGGAGACTTCGCTTTAATTGATTTTGAAGGTTTTGTTGATGATGTTGCATTTGATGGTGGAAAAGGTGAAAAATATCCTTTAGAAATTGGTTCTAACTCATTTATCCCAGGATTTGAAGAGCAAATTATTGGTATGAAATATGAAGAAGAAAAAGATGTAACTGTTACTTTCCCTGCAGAGTACCAATCTAAAGATTTAGCTGGTAAAGAAGCGGTATTCAAAGTAAAATTACATGAGATCCAAGAAAAAGGTGCTCCTGAAATTAATGACGAATTTGCACAAAAAATGTTACAAGGTCAAGAAGACGCGACTGTTGATACATTAAAAGAGAAATTAAAAGAGCAAATGAATAACGAAGCAAAAGGTAAATACTACAGAGATGAGTTAAAACCTGCTTTCTTAGACCTTTTAGTAAAAGAATTAACTTTTGCACTTCCTGCTTCTGTAGTTGACCAAGAGATTAACTATGCGCTTAATAACAAAGTTAGAGAGATGAGTGAAGAGGAAATCAAAGGTTTACAAGAAGACGCTGCAAAAGTTGAAACTATGAGAGAAGAGTTAAGAGAAGATGCTGAAAATTCTGTTAAAGCTACTTTTATCGTTGATGCATTAGCAAAAGCTGAAGGTGTAGATGTAACTGATCAAGAAGTTACTCAAGTAATTTACTATGAAGCAATGCAAATGGGACAAAATCCACAAGACGTATTAAAACAATACCAAGATGCTGGATATATGCCTGCTATTAAAATGTCTATGATTGAAGATAAAGTAATTACAAAATTATTAGACGAAAAATCAGGTCAATAATAAAGAAGAACTTCGGTTCTTCTCTTTAGGTTTTTCTCAAAGAGAGAACAAGTTCTGGCTTCTTTTTAGAAAAATTTATTTTTGCGTTAAAAAAGAAGACTAAAGAATAAAAGGAAATTGAAAAGATGAGTTATATTCCATACGTTGTAGAAAAATCTGGACGCGGTGAGAGAAGTTATGATATTTATTCACGACTTCTTAAAGATAGAATTATTATGTTAAGTGGTGAAATTAATGATCAAGTAGCATCTTCTATTGTTGCACAGTTATTGTTTTTAGAAGCAGAAGATCCAGAAAAAGATATCTATTTATACATCAACTCTCCAGGTGGTGTTATTACAAGTGGAATGTCTATTTATGACACAATGAACTATATCAAACCTGATGTTTGTACAATTTGTATTGGACAAGCAGCTTCAATGGGAGCATTTTTGCTTTCATCTGGAGTAAAAGGTAAACGATACGCTTTACCAAACTCTCGAATTATGATTCACCAACCATTAGGTGGAGCACAAGGACAAGCAACTGATATTCAAATTCAAGCTAAAGAGATTCAACGAATGAAAGATGAATTAAATGCTATGATTGCTGAGCAAACAGGGCAAGCTATTGAAGTGATTGAAAAAGATACTGATAGAGATAACTTTATGAGTGCAGTTGAAGCAAAAGAGTATGGATTAGTTGATGAGGTTATCAAGAGTCATAAATAATGCTTAGAGAAATTATTACCTATCCAAACAAACTTTTACGAACAAAATCAGTAGATGTGGAGAAGTTCGATAACGAACTTCACACACTGCTTGATGATATGTACGAAACAATGATTGCTAACCAAGGTGTTGGTTTAGCAGCTATTCAAGTTGCTATTCCCTTAAATATTTTAGTGATTTGTCTTCCTGATGAAAATGAGATGCAAAATAAAGAAGATGTTATTGAAGCTATTAATCCTAAGATTACTCATAAAGATGGTGTTCAAGTCTTTTTAGAAGGGTGTTTAAGTGTACCTGGATTTAATGAAGAGGTAAAACGAGCAGAACATATCGTTGTTGAATATAAAGATCGCTTTGGAAAAGAACAAAAAATGGAAACATCTGATTTTCTTGCTGTTGCGTGGCAACATGAAATGGAACATTTAGATGGACATCTATTTATTGAAAAACTCTCTTTGAATAAGCGTAAAAAGTTTGAAAAAGAGTACAAACGACAACAAAAAACTAAAAAACTCTAATTTTTAGAGTTTTTCTTTCCCCTAACAATTAAAATATAAAATTTCAAATAGTTACATAAAACTTTCAATAAGTAATAATTTTTATTATCTTATAATAATTGAAAATATTATTGGAAGTTCACATGAAATCAATTAAAAGTGCAACCTTTGATGGCATCGTTGATGCTATTGAAGTAGATGTTGAAGGAAGTTTTACAAAAGGATTACCCTCTTTTTCCATTGGTGGGCTCGTTACAACGGCTATTCAAGAGTCAAGAGATAGGGTTAAGTCGGCACTTCTAACTAATGATTATAAGTTCCCACCCAAAAAGGTTATTGTGAACCTTTCTCCTTCGGATATTCATAAAACAGGAAGTCATTTTGATTTATCTGTTGCTTTACTGATTGCTTTATATGAAGAAAAAGTTGATTTTAAAGGATTTTATATTTTTGGTGAGTTAGGCTTAGATGGTGAATTAAAAGATACCAAGTCTATTTTTCCTCTCATTTTATCCTTGGCGAATCAAGTGAAAAATCTAAAAGTTATTGTACCAATATCTAGTGCACAAAAAGTAGCCATGATTCCCAATGTAAAAGTTTATGCATTAAAAAATCTATCAGAGTCAATGGAGTTTTTTAAATTTCAAAACTATGAAGCAAAACGCGTTCAAAATAGAACTTTGGAATATAAACACTTTACCTTTGATAAACGAAGTTATTTTTACTTAGATAAGTACCCTTTAGATTTCAAGGACGTAAAAGGACAAAAGCTCGCAAAATACGCTGCACTAATTAGTGCAAGTGGTAACCATAACGTTCTTTATGAAGGAAGCCCTGGATGTGGAAAAAGTATGATTATAAAACGATTACAGTATATCATGCCACCTATGGATATGGAAGCAATTCTAGAAAAGGCGAAACTGGACTCTTTAGAAGCAAAAGAGCCAACTTTTGAACCAAGACGAGTTTTTAGAAATCCCCATCATAGTTCCACAAGAGCCTCCATATTTGGCGGTGGAAGTGTAAATTCAAAGATAGGAGAAGTGGCTTTAGCAAATAATGGAATTTTGTTTTTTGATGAGTTGCCTCATTTTTCAAAGGCCATTTTAGAAGCTTTAAGGGAACCTTTGGAGGATCACTCGATTTTGATTAGTCGGGTGAATTCAAAAGTTAATTATAGTACAAAATTTCTTTTTGCAACAGCTTTAAATCCTTGTCCATGTGGTAACCTTTTAAGTGCTACAAGAGAGTGTCGATGTTCGCAAATGGAAGTGAAGCGATATAAGAATAAACTTTCTGATCCTTTACTTGATAGAATCGATATGTTTATTACCATGAATGATAGCTCTTTTGATGATAAAAGTGACGTGGATTCTGCTTCAATGCATGAGTTAGTACTCAAAACTTTTAAGATGCAACTTCAAAGAGGACAAAGTTGCTTAAATGGTAAGCTAAATGACGATGAAATTGAAAAGTTTTGTGTTTTAGATAGCCCATCAAACGATGTTTTAAACCAAGCTGTTGTAAACTTTTCATTATCCTTTAGGTCAATAAATAAGGTTTTAAAAGTTTCAAGAACAATTGCCGATTTAGATGGTTCTTTAAACATTCAAAAAAAGCACTTACTCAAAGCATTAAATTATAGAAAGAGGTAGCAGATGAAAAGTATTATTTTAGTTGCAATTGCAGCAATTTTTTTTACAGCGTGTGGTCAGAAAGCATTTGTTTCAATTGTAGAAGATGAAAATGGAGAAAATGTCATCAATACAAATGGAGAAAGAGTTCTTAGTGAAGGATACGACAAGGTTTTTCTTTACAATGATGATTACGTGAAGATTATGGAAGATAGAAAGTTTGGTATTGTTAATTATAATGGGAAAATGATGATTGAACCAGTTTATGATGATATCTCTCCTTTATACAATGGCTATGCAACGATAACATCAGATAAAAAAGTTGGTCTTGTAAATGAAAACATGAAGTTGATTTTAGAACCTTCTTATGACACAATTAAAATTGAAGACGGGCATTTTATCGTAAGAAATGAGGGGAAGTACTATTGTATGAATAAGAATCTAAAGATTATAAGTAGTTCATACGACAAAATTTATTACTATGTTGATGGGGTAGCTCGTGTTGAAATTGATAAAAAACTAGGTTTTATTGATGAGTCTTGTAAAGAGTTAACAGCAATTCAATATGACTATGCTAGTGATTTTATTAACGGTTATGCAAAAGTAAAACTGGGTGATAAGTTTACATTTTTGGATAAAAAAATGAATCAAATCACTGAAGCACAATTTAAAAATGCTAACTATTTTGAAGGTAAATAATGACTAAATGTGGTTATGTTTCTGTACTAGGACGTCCAAATGCAGGTAAGAGTTCACTTCTAAACTGGCTTGTAGGTGATAAAATTGCGATGGTTTCTCATAAAGCTAACGCAACACGAAAACGTTCAAATATTATTGTAATGCACAATGATGACCAAATTGTTTTTGTAGATACTCCAGGTCTGCATGAAAATGAAAAGCTTTTAAATCAGTTTATGTTAGATGAGGCTTTAAAGGCAATGGGTGATTGTGACTTAATCCTTTTTTTAGCACCCGTTACTGATAAATTAACGCACTATGAGAGTTTTTTACAAAAAAATAAGAAAAATGTTAAACATGTTTTATTATTAACTAAAATTGATAATGTGAGTAATGATGAAGTTCTATCTAAGATGCAAGAGTATGAAGTGTATGCAGATAGATATGAAGCGGCAATTCCAGTCTCTATAAAAAAAGCAACAAAACATGCTGATATTTTAGATACTGTTGTTGACCTATTACCTGAACATCCTTATTTATTTGATCCTGAAATTATGACCACTGAACATCTGCGTGATATTTTTAAAGAGTTTATTCGAGAGTCAATTTTCGATAATATTTCTGATGAAATTCCTTATGAAACTGACGTTATTATCAATAAAGTTGATGAAAAAGAAGATATTGATGTTATTAAAGCGACTATCGTTGTTCAAAAGGGTACTCAAAAGGGAATGATTATTGGTAAAGGGGCAGCTGCGATTAAACGTATCGGAAAAGATGCTCGTCTGAAAATCGAAAAACTCACTGGAAGAAAAGCCTATTTAGAGCTGTTTGTTTCTGTTAAAAAGGGATGGACAAAGAATAAACAAGGACTTAAAGAGTTAGGTTACGACGTTGATTAAAAGAAAACCTTTTTAGGTTTCTTTTAATTATTTATACTCTTGAAAACTCTTGTATTCCTAAATTTTAACTTATGCAATTAAGAAAAAAATATTACTTTTATTGTATACTTAGTACAGTTTGATTGAAAGATTAAGTATGAAGTTATCTCATGTAATATTAAAAGCCATCTTTTTAGTCTCCTTACTATTTGCCTTTTTGGCATTTGCCATCTCTATGATATTTCAATACAGTGGTTTTCAACAAGACCTTATATATATTAAAAATGAGTATATTCAGTTTAAAAAAGATGAAATTAAACGGGAAGTACTTAAAGTCCATGAATTTATTGAGTTTAAACAACGAAAAATTCGAGAAGAACTTGAAATAAAGTTAAAGTCTCGCGTTAATACAGCTCACAAAATTGCGATGAATATTTATGAAGAGAACAAACTTTCAAAAACACCTCAAGAGATACAGTATTTAATTGTTAGTGCATTAAAAAATATCAGTTATGATGAAAAACGAGCATATTTTTTTATTAACAGTAATATAGGACAAGCAATACTTTTTAATAAAGAATCAAAACTGAATAAAAATAATAATATTTGGAATCTTCAGGATGTAAAGGGAAGCTTTATTATTCAAAAACAAGCAAATCTTGCTTTATCTAAGGGTGAAGGGTTTGTTACTAATCATTTTATAAAACCTGACTTGAATGACAATATTCAATATCCAAAACTTTCATATATTAAGAAGTTTGCCCCATTTAATTGGCATATTGGAATAGGAGAGTATCTTGATGATTTTGAACATGAAGTACAAAAAGAGATACTAGATTGGGTTGCTACGATTCGTTATGGTATAGATGGATATATTTTTGTAAACTCTACAAAACGTAAAGCATTAATTTTTGATGGAAAACGTTTAGAAGTCCCAAAACATTACGGAAATGATAAACTCTATAAAATGCAAATGAATGCTATTTCAAATAAAAATGGAGATTTCTTTTTTTATAAATTCAAAAAGTTAAATACGATTAAAGAGTATCCTAAAATGGGTTATGCCAAACAGTATGAAAAATGGGGTTGGATTGTAGGAAGCGGTGTATATATTGATGAAGTAGACGCTGAAGTTGCAAGAAAAGAAGATCTTCTTATTTCAACAGTACTTAAACAAGTAACTACTTCTATTGCACTAATCATTCTCCTTGCCTTAGTAATATTTTTAATCTCAAAGAGAATTTCAGGTGTCATTAATATCAATATTTTGAACTTAATGAATGCCTTTAAACGTGCATCTACAAATAATGAACAAATTGATATTAAGAAGTTAACTTATAAAGAGTTTACAATCTTGGCAAAGAGTTTAAATGAGACACTCTCTTCTCGTAATGAGGTAGAAGCAAAATTACAAGATTATATTAAAATTGTGAATGATAATGTTATTATCTCTTCAACTGATAGACGTGGTATTATTCAAAGTGTCAGTGAAGCGTTTTGTAAAATATCAGGATATAGTAAAGAAGAACTTATAGGAAAGTCTCATAATATTGTACGTCACCCTGATATGACAAAAGAGTTTTATAAGGATATGTGGCAAAAACTTCAATCTGGTTTTCCCTGGTCTGGGGAAATTAAAAATCGGCGAAAAAATGGCACAGCTTATTGGGTTAGTTCTATTATTCATCCTAATTTTGAAGATGGAGAGCTGATTGGATATACTGCCATACGCGAAGATATTACGGATAAGAAAAAAATAGAATATTTGTCTATTACCGATGATTTGACGCTTCTTTATAATCGAAGATATTTTAATACACGTGTTGAAGAAGAGTTGAATCGAGCAAAACGAGAAAAACATCATCTTTCCTTTTTAATGCTTGATGTGGATTATTTTAAAAAGTACAATGATACCTATGGTCATCATGCAGGTGACCAAGCCCTACAGGCAGTGGCAAAAGTTTTACGAAAATATACGAAAAGACCAAGTGACTTTGCCTTTAGATTGGGCGGGGAGGAGTTTGGAGTACTGTGTTCATTTGAAGATGAAAAACACTCTTTAGAATTGGCAAACTTTATTCGTTGTGCCGTTGAAGAGTTACGCATAGAGCATAAAAATAGTGAAGCTAGTAAATACTTAACTATATCTATTGGTGTAGTATCTAGAAGTTTTGATAAGTTAGAAAGTAGTGTCCATTTATATAAAGATGCTGATGAATCACTTTATAAGGCAAAAGAACAAGGTCGTAATTGTATCTATTTACAAAGGTTAGAAAAGGAGTCTTAAAAGACTCCTTTATTTGAAAGTTTTATTTAATAATTTCTGGCCAGTTAACTACATTACCTTTTGTATCATAAACTGCTGGTGTTCCTTGAACTCCCAATTTTTTTCCAAGTTCTTTCGTGTTTTCCATTAATGCATTAAGTTTTGCTTCCTCTTCTTTAGAGTATTTAGCATTTTCATAAGATTTATCACCATTTCCTACAGCATTAAGACGTTTTGCTTTTTCTTCATCAGTTTTAGCTGATAAAATCCATCGTGACATTGCATTTGCATTTTTGTGGAAATCTAGATTAAAGAAAAATACATGAAATTTAACCTTATCTTTCACTTTTGGCCAACCTGCTTCAAATTTATGACAGTACGGACATTCTGGATCTGTAAATACGAAGTACTCGTCTTTTCCAGTACCATAAGTAAAGAGTTGTTTCCCTTTTAAAGGAGTTACATCAACAGGGATAGTAATAGGTGCTTTTTTAGCAGTATCAAATACATTATCAGTCAGCACTAAATATTTTCCATCTTTGTCTGTAACAATACTAAATGGTCGTCCTGTTCCATCAATACCTTTTACAAGGTATAAGTCTAAGTTCTTTCCAATAAGTTGATTTCCTGTAATCGTTGCTTTAATATCAGTAAAAGCCTTTAGTTGACTTAACTCTTTATTACTTAAATTTGTTGCATACACTACTGCACTAGAGAGTAGGAGTAGAAGTGACATTTTTAATAGTTTCATTTTTATCCTTTTAATTTTGTAATGATTATATCGGAAGAATATAAACAAATTGTTAACTTTAAAAAAGTTTCAATAAGTTTTATAATAATTACATATTTTAAGTATTATAATAATAAAATTTATTATTTAAGTAGGAGGTGCAATTTGATAACAATAACTGACTTGAATTATATTATTGTTCCTGTAAGTGAAAAAGTAAAAGAAGAGAATCTAAAAAGATTTATTTTGAGTCAGCTTATGTTGAATAAAGTAGTGTGTCACAGTGGATTAAAGTATTTTTATACTTTTATTGATGCAATCAGTAGTTATCAAATAAGTTATTATGTTGCAAGACAAAAGTGTTTGCCATTTTTTTTCTTTTTAAAAATAGATAAAAATAAAGATAGTTTAGTTGTTGGTAAAGGTTTTTTTTCACTGTTTTTAAGTGGAGAACTTTACTATTATGAAAAGTTTGAGACAGTTATCACTAAAGATGATTGTCTGTTATATATTCAAAAAAAACTTGGGCTAAGTTCTAAAAGTCTCAATGTTATAGAAAGCCCAGTGCTACTTAAAAAAATAGTAAAAAAAGAAGAGAGGGATTCTTTAATAACTTTTATAAATCCCACTATCTCTTACAAAGAATTAATTTTTTATGTTCTATTTTTATGTTTTTTACTAGGTGGTATAACGGTATTTTATTTTTTACAAAAACAAGACAATACAACATTCAATAATACTAATATTCAGCAGATGCAAAATAGATATCTGATGATAAAAAAAGAGAAAACAAAAACAATGGATACGGGATTTGTTTTAGTAAATTTATTAAATAGTTTATACACTAAAGGATTGCAACTCAAGGAAATAAAATATCAAAATAGTCTTTTTGATGTAATCATTGAATCTTCAAATAAAAAGAGTATTTATGCATTGCTACAAGAGTATCCTAATGAACTTGTTGTAAAAAATATTTTATTTAATACAAAGGAAAATAGTTATGCCCTTGAAGCAACTTTTCGAAAAAGTAAATAGTTATTTTCATCATATAACCCTCAAAGATAGATTCATCATATATACTTTGCCTCTTCTTTTAATGAGTAGTTATTTTTATCATTTTGAAAATAACTCAATTTCTAGTTTGGATACTAAAAATCAAATTGAAGCTATAGAAAAAAGAATTGACATATTAAACAATCCTCCCAGAAATGCTCCATCCTTAATAAACTTGTTAAAAAAAAGTGAAACCTATGCTTTAAGAAATGATATCGTTATTAACAGTACGAAAATGAGCAAGGAAACACTACAGTTACACTTATCAACATCACTTTTAAATCTATTTCGTTTTGTTGATTTTATTGAAAATAATAATGCCTATTCAAAAATAAAAGGTTTAGAAATTTCAAACTTACTGGATGGTAAATATCAAAGTTATTTGGAAATTACATTAGGTGAGTATCAACTAAAAAAGACTGTTGTTTTGCCTTCTTTGCTGTATAGTACGAAGATAGGTAAAACAGTTAAAGAAAAAAAGAGTCAACCCATTCCTTTAAAACTTGAAGCAATTGTTGGTAAGCATGTTCTAATCAATCAACAATGGCTGGAGTTATATGACAAAGTTTTTGAGCATCAACTTATATTAGTAAATAAATACTCCGTGAGACTAAAATCAAAAGAGGGTATTGTTAATTTAATGCTACAAGGGTATGAAAATGCTAAATGATTATATTCTTGATTATAACCTAATGGCACAGTATGATATTCAATATCTAAAAGATGCCAATATTTTGCCGTTGTTTGATGATAAACTATATCGTTACGTTGGAATATGTTCTCAAAGTGATGAAAGTTTACTCTCTGCTGAATCTCTATTAATCAAAAAAATTTATGTGACCAAAGAGGAGATTCTTTTTTATCTTAGTGATTTTGAAATAAGATTAAAACTTTATGGTTTAGCAAAAGAGTGTTATTCAAATCAAATAAATTCACAGGAATCTATGAATAATTTTATTCGGGTTTTATTGGAGCATGCCTTACAGAAACGCTCTAGTGATGTTCATATTGAAACTACAAAAGATGCTCTAGTTATACGTTTTAGAATTGATGGTAGATTAAAGCAGTTTTTTAAATTTGAACTGAAGCTCTATTTGATGTTAAGTTCCGTAATTAAATTAAAATGTAATCTTGATATTACACAAAAAAGAAAACCCTTGGATGGACGCTTCTCGTTAATACTGAGCGAAAAAAATATTGATTTTAGAGTATCTACAATGCCAACAATGTGTGGCGAGTCAATAGTCCTTCGTCTGTTAGAATCCATTAAAGATAAACAATCTTTGTCTCAATTAGGGTTTAGTAAGGAACAGTTAACAACTATAGATAATACTTTACGTCAAAACAATGGATTGGTGTTAGTTACTGGTCCAACAGGAAGTGGAAAAACAACAACACTATATGGAATGCTCAAATCGATGGATGCTAACTCAAAAAAGATTGTTACTATTGAAGATCCAATTGAATATGAGTTGAAAAATATTCAACAAATAGCAGTTAATCAAGATTTAGATGTAAGTTTTGAGTTGATATTAAAAAATATCTTACGCCAAGATCCCGATGTTATTATGATAGGAGAGATTCGCGATAAAGTCTCTTTAAAAATTGCTTTACAAGCAGCATTAACAGGACATTTAGTTTTATCAACGCTACATACGAACGATAGCATTGAAACACTTAGCAGGCTATTTGATTTAGAAGCGAAACCTTTTATCGTTGCCTCAACGTTAAAAACAATCATCTCCCAACGATTGGTAATGAGAAAATGTGTGTGTGAAACGGGGTGTGAGATGTGTAATTACACAGCATTTGATGGACGAGTAAGTTTGAGTGAAATATTCAGTGTGGATAGTGAAATCTCTTCTATGATTAGCAAACAAAGTAGTTCAAATGAGATTTTAGAGTATATAAAGAGTAAGGGTTTTGTCTCTATTTATGATGATGCAAAAAATAAAATAAAAGAAAATATCACAGTAGCAGAAGAGGTTTATCGAGTCTTAGGGGTAATAGATGAATAAATTTAAAGTAATAGTGCAACAAGATGCTAAAAGAGAAACTCATATTTTACGAGAGAATGAGCTTGAAGAGTTTGCCAAGAGTAATACAATTATCCATCTAGAACCTTTGGGTTTTAATTTTAAACCACATTTTAGAACGAAGATATCTCAAAAGGAGATAACCCTTTTTTTTAGTCAGTTATCAACTATTTTAAATGCTAATATCTCTTTTTTAGAAGCCTTGGAAATTATTGCTAAAAGTAACAAATCTAAATCTCTAAACCTGTTAATTAATGATATGAAAGAGAGTCTTCATAGTGGACAAAATATTGAACACGCTTTAGAAAAACATGAAAATTCTCTGGATCATACGATAATTGGGTTTTTAAAAATTGCATTCTTAAAAGGAAATCTCGTTAATATGGTGGCTTCCTTGGCAAGGTTGTTAGAGCTTAAAGAGCAAAATAGAACATTGATTAAATCTGCAGTGAGTTATCCTATTGTAGTGTTTATAACATTTTTAATAGCCCTTAGTGTCATATTTGTTTATGTGGTACCAAAGTTTGAGTTTGTTTTTATTCAGTATCAAATGCAATTACCTTTTTATACTTCTTCCTTATTGGGGGTGAAAACATTTTTTATTAAATATGCTTTTTTATTTTTAGGGTTTCTTTTTGTAGCTTTAGCTTATCTGCGCCATTTGTATAAAAGTAGGGATACCTTTGCTTATAAAGTGGATAGATTTTTACTTTTAAAGATACCAATTTTTAGTTCAGCTTATAAAACTTCACAGTTATATAATTTTTTTATGGCACTGAACGTTTTGATTTCTTCTTCTTATCAGTTTAATGAAGCACTAGAAAATGGTCAGCTTTTACTAAAAAACAAATATCTTTTAGATAAAATACGAATTATTTCAAAACAGATACAAAGCGGTATGCCTATTTATGATGCCTTTGATTCCTCACAACTTGTTGATGAGGTGACGTTAAACCTCATAAATAGTGGAGAAAAGAGCTCAACAATGGCTTTTAGCTTTGAAAAGATTGAAACAATTTATGAACAAAATTTTAGAAAAAGTATAAAACGATTATCATCTTTTATTGAGCCACTCTTTTTTGTCTCAATGATGTTACTAATTTTATGGGTCATGTTGGCAATATTTACACCAATATGGAACATGAGTGGGATGATAAATCAGTAAGGATAGACGATGACAAAAGAGGAAAAATTCGAAGATGCTATAAAAACAGTCTTGGAATATGTTGGAGAAGATGTAACCCGTGAAGGTTTAGAAAAAACACCAAGTCGTGTTCGAAAAGCTTATGAGTTTATGTGTAGTGGTTATAATCAAGACCCAAAAGATATTATTGAACAAGCTTTATTTACAAGTACAAATGATGAAATGGTTGTTTTAAAAGATATCGAATTTTATTCACAGTGTGAGCATCATATGTTACCTATTATTGGTAAAGCGCATATTGCTTATATCCCTAATGGTAAAGTTGTTGGTCTATCAAAAATCCCACGTGTAGTTGACATGTTTGCGCGACGTTTACAAATACAAGAGCAACTAACTGAGCAAATTTGTGATGCTTTAAATGAACACTTAAAACCCAAAGGGGTTGCAGTGATTATCGATGCACGTCATATGTGTATGGAGATGAGAGGGGTTGAAAAGATTTGTTCTACAACAGTAACTTCAGCGTTACGAGGTTTATTTAAACAAAATAAGAAAACTAAAGATGAGTTTCTATCAATCGTAGCACCATCACTGCATAAATAAAACGCAAAGGGGTAAATCCCTTTTGTGGTTTAATCTAAAAGAATCTATTGTAGAGGTAGAGTGATTTTAAATTGAGCCCCTTAAATTGTTTTTCTTCAAACTCCAGTGAACCATCCATATGTTTACTAATAATCCCTTTACGTTAAAAATTTTTATCCCAGTACCTTGTGATATCTTCTTGCAAAGCTAAAAATTAACAGTGCAGTGGCACTAGCAAAAAACCAACCTTTGATAGTTTATTAAAAGTTGAGTATTTCAGTTGTTGAGAGATATTCGTAAAGCAGGAGAGATATTATTATGTATTATAATAGTATGACTTTTGCTAACATTAAAAAGGAGAAGAATCCTACAATATCTGTCACTGTTGTTAGTAATACTGTACTCCCTACTGCTGGGTCAATATCAAACTTTTTAAGCAATAGTGGAATAGAAGCTCCAAAGAAACCGGCACTAAAAAGATTGATAATCATGGACATTGCAATAACCACTCCAAGCAGCGCTGTATCAAACCAGAAGTAGGCAATGAAGCCCATAATAATTGCAAAAATTAGACCATTTACAATGGAAATAAAGACCTCTTTTTTAACTGCTACTTTAGCATTTTCTAAATCAATATCACCTAGGGCTAACTGCCGAACCATTACGGCTAGGGTTTGTGTCCCTGCATTTCCACCCATTGAAGCAACAATTGGCATTAAAATTGCTAGTGCAACATATGCCTGAATAGTTTCATCAAAGAGTCCAATAACAATAGAGGCTAAAATAGCAGTTCCTAAATTTAAAAATAACCAAAGTGCTCGTTTTTTTGCTGTGGTATAAAGATTGTCTTCATGCTCAAAGTCATCATCAACACCGGCTAATTGGTACATCTGTTCAGTTGCATTTTCTTCAATAACATCTAAGATATCATCACTTGTAATCCGACCCATTAGCATACCTTGGTAGCCAACAACTGCCACAACGCTTAAGTCATATTGTTCTACTTGTTTTGCAACTTCATCAATATCATCGTTATCGTTAACTTTAAAGGGTTTAAATTTGTTCTCTTCATGTTCATTGATGATATCTTCATAGGTTTTGTTAAAATCAAAAATAATTAAATCTTCTAAAAGAATGGTTGCTAATAAAACTTTATCTTCATTGACAATAAATACCTGATGAATATTTTCAAGTTCATCTTCTGCTTTTGCCGCTTTTAATCGTTCAATTGAATCGCCAATTTTCTCTTGCATTCGAGCTGAAAAAAGCTCTGTTTGCATGTATGCACCAGCTTCTTCTTCATCATAACGTTTTAGCCAATTAATCTCTTCTTTGTCTTCTTCTTCTAGACCTTCAAAAATCTCTTTTGCTTTTTTTTGGTCTAGTTCTTCAAGTTCTTGGATAATATCTGTTTGGTCATCGGATTCAAGTTCATCAACCGCATCTGTAAGTTGTTCAATAGAGAGCTCTTCATAGGCATCTTCTCTGAGGTTTTCTGGAAGTTCAAGTAAAACATCCCCTAAAATATCATCAGGAATATTTTGTAAAACAAAAATAAAATCCGCTTCGTTTTTTTGTTCAATCTTTTTTAACGAGTTAGCAATATCACTTGGATGAAGTTCCTCTAAACTTTTAAGAAGCTCCTGAGGGTCACGGATTATATTTTCTTGTGGCATGTTAGCTCCTATGCTTCTAGAATCGTCTTAGCATCAATAGGCTCTAGTTTTAGAGGTTTTGGATTGGATTTTATTGTATCTAAAAGCTCTTTTGAAAGCACTTTTGTATATTCGATAAATTTCTTTTTTGCTGTGCCTTTGAGCTTTGTTTTAGTAACACGGATAATTTTTAGTGGATTAATTGCACGTCCATTTTTATAAAGACCTAAATGCAAGTGTGGTCCAGAACTCACCCCTGTGCTTCCCACGTAACCAATGTGTTGACCTTTTCTAACTTTACTTCCTCTTCGTAGTCCCCCTCTGAATCGACTTTGGTGTGCGTAGAGTGTTTTGTACCCATGTTTATGTTGGATTTCAATCACTTTTCCATAACCACCTTTTCGTCCACGGAAAACAATTTTTCCATCTGCTGCTGCGTAGATATGTCGACCTCTTGGTGCTGCATAATCAACCCCTAGGTGTGCTCGATAACGTTTTAAAACGGGGTGCCAACGTTTGTAGGTAAACTTACTAGAGATTCGTGAATAACGTACAGGAGTTTTGAAAAAGTAGCTGGTTAAACTTTTGGCTTTTTCATTATAAAAACGACCATCTTTTTCATTTTTGAAAACAAAGAATTTTCGTTTATGAACTTGTACCATAGCTGATATAATTTGTGGTGTTCCATAGTATTGACCCATTCGAATTCGCTGTTTGTATTTAAGGGCAACATAGTTTCCTGGTTGCATTCCCCGAAAGTTAACACTCTTTGAGTAGGCTCGTAAAAATTCATTGGCTAGTTTTGCATTACCTGTGTGAGCTAAAATATCTTGATAAGGAGAGTATTTAATAGGAATAGCAATAGTATCAATAATCTCTTCAAAAATAATTGGTTTAAGGTCAAATTTGTAACTGTTCTCTTCTTGATACACATGCAGTTGCATCTCTTCTGAAATAGGAATAAGTACTTGTAGTAACTCACCATTTTCATTTTTTAGTTGTTGGTATTGAATACCCGCTCTAATCTCTGAACATAATTCTTTGGCTTCTTTATCTAAATCGTAGTAAAGTTTTTGAGGGATTTTGTTGGCTTCTAAAAAGGTTAAAAAACTCTCACCTTTTGGCCATGGTAATTTTTCTACTTCAACGGCATACACTGAGCTGATAAATAATAATAAAAATGATAAAAATTTCATTGATAAACTTCTTTTTATATAAAAATTAGGGGCAATATTATACAATTGCACAACTTAATCTAGACGGAGAAACCACTTGTTTAAACATTTTTTTATTTTATTACTTATTTGCAGTTTTCTAAATGCAGATTTAGTGAATCTTTATCGAACCCAAGGAATTGATGCAGTTAAAACTCAACTTGAGGAAGTCTTAAAAAACAAAGCTTATTGGAAAGATTTTTTACAAAATAAAGATACCCAGTTTGGTTATTATGAATCAAAGCAGTATGTTATTATCACAGAAAAAGAGACAAAAAAATTAAAACTTTATAAAAACGAAAATAATAAGTTTGAAAAACTTCTTGATGACAAAGTTATTGTCGGTGAAAAAGAGGGTGATAAAAAAGTAGAAGGTGATAAAAAAACACCTATTGGGGCTTATAACTTAACTTCAAAAATAACAAAACTTGATTCTTTTTATGGTCCGTTGGCGTTAGTTACTTCGTATCCTAATAGTTTTGATAAATCGTTAAAGAAAAATGGTCACGGTATTTGGATTCATGGTATGCCATTGGATAGCGATCGAGAAGAGTATACAAAAGGGTGTATTGCTTTAGATAACCCACAGCTAGAACAGCTAGATAAGAGTATTAACTTTGATAAGTCAGTGCTGTTAATTTCTCAAAACGATATTCAAAGTGTTTCAAAAGATGAATTAAGTCTTATTTTTTCGTTTATTTTTAACTGGAAAGATGCTTGGAAAAAATCAGATATTGATACCTATTTATCGTACTACTCACAAGATTTTAGAAAATCTAACGGGGCAAATATCAATGACTTTAAAAAATATAAAAAAAGAATCTTTTCAAAAAAAGAGGATAAAACAATAAAATTCTCGAACATCAATATTATGCCTTATCCAAACTCAATTAATAAAAAGATGTATAAAATTGAAATGGATCAACTTTACCGTACAAAACGATATAAATTCGAAGGAAAAAAAGAGCTTTACATTGAAGTGAAAAATGATAAAGTCTCTATTTTATCTGAAGGGTAAAAAAATAATTTAGCTAGACTGCTTTTCTTTATGTTATAATAATTATATAACTGCAAGAAGGGGAGTAAAGCTATGAAACTCTTACTAACTACAACACAACTTTTTACAAAAACTATTCTATTTACTCTCAAATTATATATTAAACAGATGCATGAATTATTCAAAATGTACTTCTTATTTTTATTGAATGATGCCCGTAAATTTCCTTTATTGGGGTTAACGATTATTTCATTTAAATGGAATACTTTTTGTAAATAGAAGGACGTAGATATGTTTTCTTTTATTAATAAACTGACTTCACACTTATCAATTAGACAGATTGTTGTTAGCGCGATACTGGTTATTAGTTTTGTAATATCGTTGATTATTGGAATGATTTTTTATTCTATTTTTACAATGAAAGAGAATCAAGAATCCATTAGTAAAACGTTAGATATTGAAAAACAAAATACCTATATCTTAAGAATATTAGGTTCTATTTTAGAAACAGAGACCGATATTTTGCTGGCAAAAGATGAAAAACATTTTGAACAAATAGAGTCGCAACTTTTTGATGTGGGTGAAATATTAAATTTTCAACGATTAAAAAATAGTAAATATGAAGCTCAATATAATCCTTTAATTAATGAGTTAGAAGAGAGCTTAGCCTATGAGATTGAACTGCAAGAAGATTTTTATTCGACAGCCAATACCTTACTTTTATATAAAGAAGAATTGCGAAACTATCTTTTCTCAATAGAGCGAGAAATCAATAAAATCCATGGGGTGATTAATTTAATATCAAAAAAAGTAGAGTCTTCACTCAATGAAGATCAACAAAAACGGTTAAATAAGATTAATCAAGAGAATAAGAATAGAATTAATTCAAATGAAATGATTCAAAAGATTATCTCAGAACAACTTAATACCATAAATCAAAATCTTGTTGATTTAGAGAAATCAACATTTGTACTTTTTACTCTTTTGCGAGATATAATGATGGCAAACAGTTTAGAAGAAGTTAATTATATTAAAAATAATAAGTTAGAAAAGAATTATTTAAAATTAGTGGATACTTTAGGAATGTTATTAGTTAATACGAAAAATGACAAAGCATTAGCTGGTTTAGTGAGTAAAATCAATACAAATCTAGCAGAAATAGATAGTATAAAAACGTCATTTGTATCCTTGCGTCAAAACATCTATAAGCTAGATGGCTATTTAGAAGATATAATTGCCAGTCGAACTTACCATATATCTGTTATTACAGATGACATGAATGGGGTTAATAAAATCACAAATCAGATTGTCTTAGATGCACTTAACAGATCTAATGAGCTTATTCATAAAACAATAGTCACTGCCGTTATTATTGGAGTATTCTCTTTTTTCATTTTAGTTTTCATTGCCATTGTTTTAAAATCACGTGTTAATAATCCCCTTGCCACAATAACTATGATGATAAAAGACCTCTTACATCATAAAGTTAGTTTATCTCAAGATATTAAAGTTGAGTATGATGATGAGTTTAAAGAACTTGTTGATGCTTTTAATCATATGACTCGTTCAATTGATAGCAGTATGCAAGAGTTGAAAAAACGAGATAAAGAGATTTCAACACTTAACAAAGAGTTAGAAAACCGTGTTGAAGAACGAACGAGGTCTCTTCATGAAAAGAAAGAAAAAATAGCAAATTTATTAAATAATGCGGGAGAAGGGTTTTTATCCTTTGGAAATGATTTTTTAATTGACGAAGGTTATTCAAAAGAGTGTGAAAGAATATTAGGAGAAGAACTCTCCAATAAAAGAATATTTGATACCTTATTTAAAGATATTGAGGAGAAACACACTTTCATTGAACAAACATTACTTGATGCTTTATCAGAAGAGGATAGTGTAGTTGCAGAATCATTTTTATCTTTATTGCCAAAAGAGCTTACTATAAATAGTAGAAACATTTATGTGGGTTATAAGATGCTTGCAGATAAACGATATATGCTTATTTTAACCGATATTACTGACAAGAAAAAGCTGGAAATTAAAGTCAAACGTGAACAAAAAATTTTAAAAATGATTGTCTCAATTGTGAGCGATCCTGCACAGTTCTTTGAAATCAAAGATGAATTTGAACTGTTTATTAAAAATTTTAATGAGTATATTCACAGTGATCGTAGTAGTTTGCAAAACATGAGCGAAATATACCGTGTTGTGCACACTTACAAGGGACTCTTCTCTCAAGTTTTTATGCAAAATATAACTGAATCCTTACATGAACTAGAATCTAAAATCTCTTTTATTATTCAAAGCCAAGTACATACGAATAGTGATTTAATTGAAGTGATTTCTGAACACAAACTCTATGAGGATTTACAAAAAGATCATATTATTATTCAAGAGATATTAGGAGATAAATTTTTTAACGAGAAACATCTTCTTAAAATTAATGAACGCCTAATTATCCATCTTGAAGAGAAGATTATGCACTATTGCGAGATTGATAAAGGACATGCTAGAAACTATAAAGATATTTTAAGTGATGCTCACCGTTTACGAGACATTCCGCTTTTACAACTCCTTAGTAACTATCCATCAATGTGTAAAGATTTAGCGCTAAAATTAGAAAAAGAGATTTATGATTTTGAAATAATTGGGGATGAGACAATTATCGTTCCTCCGGAATATAAATCATTTTTGAAAACCTTAATCCATGTTTTTAGAAATGCAATTGACCATGGTATTGAAGATATGGAGAGTCGACTAGAACAAGAAAAAGATCCAATTGGAACGATTATATGTACCTTCCAAGTGAAGAAAAATAGACTTGAAATTTCAGTGAGTGATGATGGACAAGGCATTGTCCTTGATAAGATTAAAGAAAAAGCTATTGAGATGAATTTTAAAACCCCTGATGAACTGGAAAATTTATCAAACGAAGCAATTATGGAATTTATTTTTTATGATGAATTTAGTACAAAAGAAGAGGTAAGTGATCTTTCAGGTAGAGGTATTGGTATGGCATCAGTGAAGTCTGAAATCGAAAAAGTTGATGGTAAAATCAAAATACAAAGTGTTGAGGGCAGTGGAACAACCTTTGTTTTTATATTACCTTATAAACAATAGATAATTAACGAGGTGAATCATGGAAAAAAGCTATTATGAAGAGAGCGTTTTACTTCCCATAATAAGACGTTTGATAAACTATTTAGAAGTTGATATGGGTATAAAAGTTAACACTCAAAATGAGATTGTTTACAAAGACCATGTAAGCTTGAAAAGTAATACGGCTATGATTGGTACAGGTGGCGATATTCGTATTATTCTGACCCTTGGGTATGATGAAGGTCTTTTAGAAGAGTTGGTTGATCGGTTTTTATATGGTGAAAAAGTTGAAGATGATGAGTTAATTGAAGTACAAGAGAGTGTTTGTTGTGAGATTGCTAATATTGTTATTGGTAATGCAATTAAAAATCCTTATAATGACTCTTTGATTAGTATCACACCTCCTATTTTAATTCATGAAGCTAAATCTTTTGCTAAGTATAAAAACTCTACAATTGTAGAAGTTGTTATTGCAACACAATTTGGTGAAATTCAACTCAGTGCTGTAGGACCAAAAGAGCTGTTTTCAGATAAATTAAATTTTAAGGAACTTTAAAATGTTAAATGCGTTTATTGTTGATGATGCGTTAGTTATTCGAAAGAACTTAACGCGATTTTTTACAAACTTAGGGCATACCGTCATTGGTGAAGCAAAAAATGGAATTGAAGCTATTGAAAAGATACCAACAATTGAAAAAATCGATTTAATCACTATGGATGTTACTATGCCAGAGATGGATGGTATTGAAGCAACAAAAAAAATCAAAGAGATTAATCCTGATGCATGTATTATTATGATTACCTCACATGGTCAAGAAGAGCTGGTTGCAGAAGCTTTAAAAGCAGGGGCAAAGAGTTTTGTACTTAAACCTATAACTGAAGAAAAACTTGCTGAAACCATAACAAAAATATTTCCAGATAATTAATAACTTTACTTATGTGGTTAATGTTTATTAGCCACATAGTCAGTGTCTCTTAACTCCCTTAAACTTTTTATACATTTTCTTAAAACTTTTTTAACACCTTTTTAGATACAATCGCAATAAATTAAATCACGCTACAAGGCAAACAATGCAAAAAGAGATGAATCTTGAAGAGTTAGCATTAGCACACTCTTTAACACTTGAAGAATTAGATAATATCAAAGAGATTTTAGGACGAGACCCAAACTATGTTGAAATTGGTATCTTTTCAGCAATGTGGTCAGAACACTGTTCATATAAGTCAAGTAAAAAATACTTAAATGGTTTCCCTACAAAAGCACCATGGGTTATTCAAGGTCCAGGTGAAAATGCTGGAGTTATTGATATTGGTGATGGATATGCAGCAGTATTTAAAATGGAATCACATAACCACCCTTCATTTATTGAGCCATACCAAGGTGCGGCAACAGGTGTTGGTGGAATCATGAGAGATGTATTTACTATGGGTGCACGACCAGTTGCTTCTATGAACTTAATTCAATTTGCAGGAATTGAAGGTGACTCTGAAGTTGCTCAAAAACATCGATATCTTTTACGAGGTGTTGTTGCTGGTATTGGTGGATATGGTAACTGTATGGGAGTTCCAACTATTGGTGGACAAACAAACTTTGAAGAGTGTTATGCAGGGAATAACCTTGTAAATGCATTTAACTTAGGAATTGCAAAAGCTGATGAAATCTTCTATGGAAAAGCTGAAGGTATTGGAAACCCAGTAATGTATGTTGGTTCTAAAACGGGTCGAGATGGATTAGGTGGAGCAGTTATGTCTTCTGCATCATTTGATGAAGATTCTGAATCTAAACGACCAACAGTACAAGTAGGTGATCCATTTACTGAAAAATTACTTTTAGAGGCGTGTTTAGAACTATTTAAAACTGATTTAATTATTGGTATCCAAGATATGGGTGCAGCTGGACTTACTTCATCATCATTTGAGATGGCAGGACGATCTGGTTCGGGTATGATCATGCACTTAGATAAAGTTCCAGCACGAGAAGAGGGAATGACTCCTTATGACTTCATGCTTTCTGAATCACAAGAACGAATGCTTATTTGTGCAAAAGCTGGATGTGAACAAGCTATTATTGACATCTTTGAAAAATGGGAATTAGATGTTGCTGTTATTGGTGAAGTAACAGCTACTGGAAATATGGAACTCTTCTGGCATGGTGAAAAATGTGCAGAAGTACCTGTTCAACCAGTATCAGAAGAGGCACCAGTTCTTGACAGACCTGTTGCTAAACCAGCATATTTAAATGATATTGAGTCATTCTCAATGGATAAAAAATTCTCTAACCAAGAGGCGTTTAATACACTATTCTCAGATATGGAAGTGGTTGACAAATCTTGGGTTTATAACCAATATGATTCTATGGTACAAACAAATACAGTTAAGGGACCAGGTAAAAATGATGGTTCTGTAATCCGTATTAAAGAGACAGGAAAAGCTTTAGCAATGTCTGCTGATTGTAATACACGACAATGTTATATTAACCCTGAACTTGGAGCTGCAGCTGCAGTTATGGAATCAGGAAGAAACGTTGCAATGACAGGTGCAACACCAAAAGCGATTACTGATTGTCTTAACTTTGGTAACCCACAAAACCCAGAAGTTATGTGGCAATTTGCTCAAGCGTGTGAAGGAATCAAATCAGCTTGTAAAGCACTAACAACACCAGTTATTGGTGGGAACGTATCTTTATACAATGAAACAAACGGTGTGGGTGTTTTCCCAACACCAGCTATTGCTATGGTTGGTGTGAATGATGATGCTAATAAAGTATTACCATCAAGTTTACAAAAAGATGGAAATGTTCTTTTCTTATTAGGTGAAACTAAATCAGAGTTTGGTGGATCACTGTACATGAAAAAAATGTTTGACAAAGTAGCTGGTGCTCACCCAGAAGTAAATTTTGATGATGAATTAAAACTTTGGGACACAGTAATAGAAGGAAATAAACAAGGTCTTTATGCTGCTGCAAAAGACGTTAACGTTGGTGGAATCGCGATTGCATTGGCTAAGATGGCTGTTGTTGGAAACAAAGGTGTAGAAGCTGCTGTTTCTGTAGAAAATGATGAAGATATTTTTGCTGAATCTCTTAGCCGAGCTATTGTAGAAGTAAATATGGACAAACTTGAAGCTTTTGAAAAATTTGCACAATCTCAAGAAATTGACTTTATTCGACTAGGATTTGTAGGTGGTGATAAGATTCTTATTAATGATATTTATAAAGAGTTAGATGCTGCAAAAGATGTATACTTTAACAAGTTCCAACAAGTAATAGAACAAGACTTATAAAACTAAGAAGAGGAACTTTTCCTCTTCTTACTCTTTCAATAAAGACCTTTGTCTTTATCTTCCTTTAGCGAGGACTCTTTTAGTTAACTCAGCAAAATTAATCACTTCAGAATCTTTTTTAATGTTCTCTTTTGAAGCATATGCTGCAAATCCATATGCCATAGGAGTAACATTGTCTGTTGTGTAAAAGGCAGTTCGTGCATCAAGCCAAGCTTTTGTTTTTGTATCAGCTACATAAATAATTGCACTATCTTTCCACTCAATATTCTCTTCTTTAAACCATAAGGGCACACATCCAATGTCATCGAATTTATAAGCTTCTTTTGTCTGTTTATTAATAACTTGGGCTGCATAGTTTTTTTCACTAATAACCATACGACATCGAGCACACATATCTCGATCCCAGTGTATCTCTTGAGGAGCTAGAGGGTCTTTTTTTTCACAACCCCACAACAGTGGCATAAGTGCAAGCCCAGCTGTACCTTGTAAAAATTTTCTTCTACTTAATGAAATCATTTTTTATTCCTATACCTTCTCATCAGAAACAATTTCACCTAAATCCATGTAGATTTGACGGTTGACAATCTCTTTTACCTCTTCTAACCTGTGGGTTACAAAGAGTGAGATTTTCTCT
>LPNY01000199.1:86199-93741 GCA_001655195.1 Arcobacter sp. EP1 | reverse complement strand
TTAAACTCTTTGAAAATATATTAGCTATATTCTCTAAAGGTTATCATATAAGATTCAGAAACTTGTTTCTGCGTGTGTTCTAACTTCTATCAAGACATAGTGACTTTTTCTGGATAAATCTTCACTTTATAAAATAAAAGATACAATTCCGCATAAATTAAAGGACACACTTTTTGACAAGTACCAATCAAGACAATACACAAGAACACCATCACTTCAAAATATTTAAACCTTATAACTGTCTAAGTCAATTCAAACAAGAAAAAATGAAAAATAAAAAGTTATTGGGTGATTTCTATGATTTCCCTGATAATACCATGGCTATAGGTAGGCTAGACCATGACTCAGAAGGTTTACTATTACTCACAACGGATGGTATGACAAGCCACAAAGTTAGAAATAAAAGTATCGAAAAAGAGTACTATGTACAAGTTGATGGTTTAGTTACTGGGGACGCTGTAATGAAACTGCAAAAGGGTGTTGAGATTACTGTTAGCGGAAAAAAGTATTTAACCCTTCCTTGCAAAGCATTTGCTATTGATGGTGAGCCTAAGTTACCTGCTCGTGGTCGCAACATTCGCCATCCAAAACATGGACCTACAAGCTGGATATCTATCACAATTAGTGAAGGAAAAAAACGTCAAATACGTAAAATGACGGCGGCTGTTGGTTTTCCTACCTTAAGACTCGTACGAGTTCGAATTGGTGATATTCATATCACTAACTTAATGCCGGGTGATGTTGTTCCTTTATCTAATGTGAATGATGCACTAAATTAACAACGGAATAGTTAAATATTCTTCTTTTGTTTTTCTTAAATATAAAAACAGTGAAAACAGATATGAATTAATTCAGCCTGTGTTATATATAATGTGGCGCTAATAAACAGTAAAACTAGAAAAAGGATAAACTTTGCTATATAGAATAAAAGAGAATCTAGATAAAATAAAAGATAATAAAATTGCACAAATTCTAGTTGTCAAGGTATTTGTAGTTGTGACTCTTATTGGAAATTTATATTTCGGCTCATAAACTTTTTTCTAAATGAATAATTTAAAAACCCAATTCTTAGGCTTTATAAATACACCCTCACTATTCAATGAACTTAATTGCCTTAATCAATTTGAACTTGATATAAATGAAATAAATAACTTTGATTTTTCCCAGTTGAATATCACACAAAAGCTTCCTTTAGGAAAGAGAATAGAGCGTTTCTTTGAGTTTTATATGCAACAGTCAATAAACTATGAATTAATAAAAAGTAACATACAGATTATCAATAATAAAGAGACTCTAGGAGAGTTAGATTTTTTACTTTTTGATAAAAGAGCAGATAGGTATTTACATGTAGAACATATCTACAAGTACTATTTGTATGACGAATCTTTCTCAAATGAAATTGATAGGTTTATTGGTCCAAATCAAGATGACACATTTGCAAAGAAAATAGCAAAGTTAAAAGATAAACAACTTCCATTACTTTATAAAAATGAGACACAAGAGTATTTAGAAAATATTGATATCAACTCTTTTGAGCAAAAAGTATGTTTCAAAGGAAATATATATGTTCCAATACATTTATTAGGAAAAGATATACCTATTATCAACAATGCATGTATAAAGGGTTTCTACCTAAACCGTGAAGTGTTTTTAAAACAAAAAGAGTTTAGGGATTACGAATACTTTTTACCTCAAAGAAATGATTGGGTTAGTGATTGTAATACAAATGAAATATGGAAAACTTTTGATGAAGCAATCGATGAAATAAATTTATTCATCAATCATAAAAAATCTACGCTTGTTTGGTTGAAAAATAAAAAAGAAAATAAAATGCAAAGCTTTTTTGTTACTTGGTGGTAATAATAAAACTCTAAAGGTAATATCTGTTTATAATACAAAAAAAGGGATTGAACCCTTTTTTTTATTTGAGTTTTTTCTTTTCCAATTTATACATTATTACCCAAATAGTTATAAATCCAATTATGAATATCGGAATGAAAACTCGTGACATCTTATAACCTTCAAAAATTTCTGCTGTGAAACCTGTAACATAATTCAATGTCATTACAGCAGCAATCAAAACGAGTGCAATTGCAAATTTAAAAATTCCATTCATTAATTGTCCTTTTGTTGTGAGTCTCTATGTACTTGTATTATTGAGACTACTAGCTTTATGGTGCAATTATAGCATGATGAAAAATATATACCTTGAGTGGTATCAATATTTAAAAAGAAAAAAGCAGTTGAGTGTTTTTTCTCATATTTAAAATCATAAAAGTAGGTATTTACAATAATTAATAAAATTGAGTAAAAAGCGTCACATAAAGCGTCACAATATTGATATTTTGTGTTATAATTAAAAGTTCGATTATAACTATTACGTAGTATATGATTGTGTGGTCGTCCTTGGATTGTTAAAAACTCTATTACAGTATGAACCAAAGGGGAAATTAAACATGTCAAAAAGTACGCTCTCTCAAAAAAATAAAAATATTTTTCTACGTATATTCACTCTTTGTTGTCTTTTATTATTTATATCAGTAGATGGTTTTGCAACCGATGAGAATAAAGTAGATATTAAATACGGTTACCCAAATCAATCTATATTTGTTGCAACAGTTAACGGTCAAGAGCAACCAACGACTCCTATGTTGTTTGTAGCAAATGAATTATTTGAGCGTGCAAACCTCACTTGGCGTGCGACAGCTTACCCAGCGAAACGTTTATTTAGTAATTTTAAAAATGGTAAAACAAATTTTTCAATTTTAGTGCGAGCTTCATCTTTACTTGATAGTTGTGTATTTAGCCAAAAGCCAGTTTATAGTACCAATTTAAACATATACTATATTGGTGATAAAAAACCTATTAGTGTTAAAGAGGACTTAACAGGTACCCGAGTTGCAACGATACGAGGTTATAGTTATGGAAGTTTAGGAAAGTTTATTAGAAATGCAAACAATAATATTACTAATGAAGTAACAAATACACATAGTAGTGCCTTACGTATGTTACAATTAGGTCGAGTTGATTACGTGTTAGACTACGCTTCAGCTGCTGAGGATATAATAAAACAAAATGCTATCGCCGATGTACGATCAAGTACATTAAAAGAACTTAATATTTATCTTGTTCTTTCTAAATCCTATCCAAATGCTCAAGAGTTAATGACAAGACTTGAAACCATTGTAGAAACAATAGATATTAATGCAATTATTAAAAGAAGCGGCGTAAAAGCTAGTAATAATTAAATACTATTATAGGTTAAGGGGCGAATTTTTATGTTCAACTCCTTAAAACTCTCATTAAATTCATAATCTAATCTATTTTTTTCTTTTCTACCAAACATTAAAAGTGTATATTTCTAAAAATATTAATAACTATTAAGAAGGATTAAAATGAAATACACTATTACGGAAGCTAGCTTTGGACAGCGTCCGAAGGTACAACTACCAAACCCAAAAATACTAGAGACTTTAGGCGAAGAGGGTATGCGAAATTTGGTAAGCAACCATTACGATTTATTAGCTCAAAGTGAAATCAAAAATCTGTTCCCACCTGCTGGAAAACCATTTGAGATGGCAAAAAAACATTCAGCTGATTTTTTTATTCAAATATGTGGAGGTCCGCGATATTTTGATATGAGTAGAGGTGCTCCTAGAATGGTAGCACGACACTCTCCATTTAAAATCACTGCAAAAGCACGGCTAGTTTGGCTTGAAAACTATGCAAAAGTATTAGATGAAACGGTACTTACTGAAGAGTTAAAAGAGTCATTTTGGAAATATATTGATATCTTTTCTATTTGGATGATTAACTCAATTGATAATGAATCAGTAAGAAGTTAGGCTTTACTGTAGGGCTGATACTTTATTTGATTTTATTGTATAATTCCACAAAAATATTATCAAGGATTGTTATTGCCCTACGTACTAAAACGTTTTGATGTCATAAAAGGTGAAAGAGTAGAAGACTTTTTAGTTGATGTTGTAAAACTCTCTAATACTTTAGCTTTAAAACTTCTGCAAAAGGGCAGAATCATTGATGATAAAAACCGACGTCTACAAAAAGGGCAAACATTAAAAACGGGTTATATTGAAGTATCCCTATTTGAAGCTATGACAAAAGGTTTAAATCCTATCTTTCAAACAGAACACTTTGCGTTATTTGATAAACCATCAGGGCTATTAGTCCATCCAACTGCTCGTTCAACTCAATACACTCTTTTAGATGAAATACGATATTACCTTGGAAGTGATGCTAGTTTAGTTCATCGTATTGATGCTGAAACTTCAGGCTTGGTTTTAGTAGCTAAAAACGGTTATTCTCAATTTATTCTCAATGAAATGTTTGAAAAGAAAGCATTTATCAAAAAGTACAAAGCTGTAGTTGAGGGTGAAGTAAAAGAGGAACGACTTATTAATAAAAAAATTGCATCATCCAATGGTTTGATAAAATTAAAGATGCAAACTTCCCAAGAGGGAAAAGAGTCTAGTACATTAATTCGACCTTTATCTTACCTAGAAAGTAAAAAACAAACTTTAGTTGAAGCGATACCCTATACTGGTAGACAACACCAAATTAGAGTACATTTAGACACAATAGGACATAGAATAGTAGGTGACCCTATTTATGGATTAGATGAAAATTTTGTCGATAGTTTTTTAAAAAATAGAATTGAAAAAAATGAGCGAGAGAAGATAAGCGGAGCTTCGAGACTTTTATTACATGCTTATTATTTAGAGTTTTCTTTTTTAAATAGAACTTATAAGTTCTCTTCTCAACAAGTTTTTCCTTAACTTAGTTTTTAACATTTAAAACCCTTTTTTATAATATTTAACTACAATTCCATCACTAATAAATTTTTATAAAGTAAATCATCATTAATCATAGGAGATACCTTGCCGTTTTATTTAACAAATGAAAATATAGAAGCCACAATGGAAAGAAATCCCGATGATGTTTTTAATCCCTCAGGTATCAATAACGACCCAACTTCACGAGATATATCAATATCAAATATAATAACACAAGCAATTATTGATACCTTTGAAACAGAGATAAAAAAAGAGGTTATAGTTAATGAATGTTTCTCTAAAATAGATACCTTTAAGGAGAGGATTGCTGTAAGTTATATTTTTAGTTTTGAAACACACAATGACGAATATGAAATAAGATACTACATGCCTCTTGTACTTGTCAATGTTTTAGAAGATAAAGTTAAACAGACTAAAGAGTTTTTTTTAAACTTATCAAATAAAATTATTAGTTCTTTAAATGAAGAGGAGTTTTCATTTTTAGAAGACATTGAATTGACGAATTTAACTCAACAGGACATAGAAACTAAAAAGAGTTTAACAGACTTGTATCTACTGAATCTATCTATTGATAACAAAGAGTATGGCTTCTACTTACAACTTGATAAGCAATTTAATAAGATATTTTAAAAGTGCAGTAACGATACCAAAGGAACTATTTGTCAGAAAAAATCACACCGCTATCTAAATTAAAATCAATGGACCAAGGTATATTGTTTATGCTTTTAAGCGCACTAATTTCAGCACTCAATGGAGCTGTAGCAAAAGTACTCTCTGAAAGTATGGACCCCATTGAGATAGTATTTTACAGGAACCTTTTAGGTGTTTTGATTATATTATACAGCTTTAAAAAAGTCTCAGTCTCTTTTGATAGTTCAAAAACACATTTGCTCTTTTTGCGGGGTGTTTTTGGAAGTTTAGCCATGCTTCTCTTTTTTTATACTATTGCTACAATTCCCTTAGGAGAGGCAGTAGTTTTAAATAAAACATCACCATTTTTTGTAACAATACTTGCCTACTATTTGATGAAAGAGACCCTCACTTTACGTACGTTTTTTGCACTACTTATTGGATTTTTAGGGGTTATTTTTATCATGAAGCCTTTTGGTATAGAGATATCCTTTGAACATATCTTAGGAGTGTTAGGTGGATTTTTTGCAGCTGCTGCTTATGCTACTATCAAAAAAATTAAAAATGTTTATGATACTAGAGTGATTATGCTCTCTTTTATGGGAATTGGTATGATTATTCCTATTTTGTTATTCTCTTTTTCATCCTATGCACACTTTCAACTGCATAGCGACCCAATTGTTTGGGTACTTATTGTTATTATGGCAGTTATTTCAACAGCTTCACAGTGGTTTCTTACCCGTGCTTATAGTTTGAGCCAAGCTAGTATTATTGGGGTGGTGAGTTATACGAATATTCCTTTTGCTATTGGTTTTGGTGTTATGTTAGGGGATTCTTTGCCCGATAGCTTTACCTTTATTGGTATTGTGCTTATTGTTTTAGGTGGTATAATGGTGAGTAAAAAAGATAACAAAAAAGGAACCTAAAATCAATCCATTATATGAAAAAATTGGTAACGAACTAGATTTAGGTAGGCTTTTATCTATTGATACAATCCAAAGTTTATGGAGTGGGTATGGTCAATTGGTTAGACTTAGTTTCCAAAACAAAATAGTTATTGTAAAACATGTGAAACTTCCCAAAATAAACGAACATCCAAAGGGTTGGAATAGTGAGTTCTCCCATCAACGTAAACTAAACTCTTATAAAATAGAAGTCAACTGGTATGAAGAGTTTAGTACAATAGTTGATAAGCGTTGTAGAATACCTCAAGGATTAAAAACTCTTCAGTCTCAAAATGAATGGCTTATTGTTATGGAAGACTTAGCTACTGCAGGTTTTGAATCAATTGTCAACAAAGCTAACAAAATACATTTACAAAGTTGTCTTTCTTGGTTAGCTAATTTTCATGCGCGCTTTATTGGTACTCAATGTGACATGCTTTGGGAAACAGGAACTTATTGGCATTTAGATACTCGTCCTGATGAACTAGCTGTTTTAGAAGACAAAGAGTTAAAAGAGTCGGCAAAAGATATTGATGCAGTATTAAAAAAAAGCAAATATCAAACAATCGTTCATGGTGATGCAAAACTAGCAAATTTTTGTTTCAGTAGCGATGGAACACAATGTGCGGCAGTAGACTTTCAATATGTCGGTCATGGCTGTGCTATGAAAGATGTGGCATATTTCATGAGTAGTGCTGTTGAAGCTAACGAGTCTACTAAAATGCAAGAGTGGATTCTTGATACCTATTTTAGTGCACTTAACGAGGCACTTGACTACTACCAGCCAAAACTAGATGCGAACGATGTTGAAAAAGAGTGGCGATCACTCTTTGCTATATCTTGGGCAGACTTTCATCGTTTTGTTAAAGGGTGGAGCCCTAATCACTATAAAATTAACGATTATTCAGAATCTTTAACAAAGAGTGCTTTAGACGATTTGAAATCCAAGCAGTTGTAACAAAGTATAAAACTTCACTTAAACTTATAATAAACTTTATGATATAGTATAATAAATTTATCAAAGGAGAATTTATGACTGAGAAAATAAAAGTAAAGTCTGTTGTATTAGCGCAATACTTTCGAGAAGACAAAATTAACATCACCCATGTTGAAAAACCTTATGGTGACTACAGTAATCCTGTTGTTAGAATTGA
>LPNY01000199.1:25029-86169 GCA_001655195.1 Arcobacter sp. EP1 | reverse complement strand
TAACAGGATTAATTGAAATTCCTTATGAGAACCTAGATGATGTTATTGCGGCACTTCACAAAGCGGAAGATGTGAATGATAGTATCCCACACAATGATGTTCATGCTGAATTGAACTCTGATGTAGGTGGTGGAGCGTAGTGCTAACTATAATATATGACAATAGTATAAGACTATTGCCATATATTATTTGATACTCTTTTTCTTTTAACTTTCAGTCCTCTTTATTTTGAAGTAGGATAAAATCAAATCAAAAAAGACGATGATGTTTAATACAAATGATTACTGGGAAGAAGAGTTTAAACAGTTCAATGACAAAAAACTAGAAGGTATCTATTTTGACAACTGCACATTTATAAAATGTGACTTCTCAAAAGCTGTTTTTTATAACTGCAAATTTACTGAGTGTACCTTTATCAACAGTAATTTATCTCTTGCTACTTTAAACAACTGTACTTTTAATGATGTAACTTTTGAGAACTCTAAACTATTAGGTATCTCATGGAGTAAGTGTGATGAACCTTTTGATGTGGAATTTGATAGTTGTAATCTTTCCCAAAACTCATTTCATATGTTAGACCTGAGACAAATGAAGTTTCGAAACTCATTGATTTATGATACAGGTTTTGAGGAGTGTAATTTAGAGAAATCACTTTTTGATAACTGTAATTTAGAACAGACAGTGTTTATTAAGAATAATCTTAAAAAAGCTAACTTTGAAACTTCGAAAAATTATCTTATTGACCCAAAACAAAATAACATTGAAAAAGCGCAGTTTTCTTTGCCTGAAGCCTTGAGTTTTTTAAGTTGGTTACATATTAAAATTAAATAGAATTTCTAAAAAGCTTGCTCTTGAGTAAGTGATTTTTTATTCACATTACGATGGTTGTTTTTTAAAAGCCTCGATAGATGAAGTTGTTCCTCTTTTGTAATAATTTCACTTTTAAATAATTCACCTAATATTGCCCCAGTACTTCGCTCTAGTTTTGAAGCGATAACTCCAATATTATGATTCTTTTTAAACATACTTTTGAGTTTTATTTTATCCTCTAAAACCCATTTTAAACCACTGTTTTTTAGCTTACCTTCACTAATATTTTTTTGAGCTTTTATCTGCTGTTTATCTTCGGTTTGCATTTTGCTTAAGCGTACTTTTTTTGTGCTATTGATGGTTTTTAGATTCTCTATTGCTTCACTAATACGAGTATTGACTAGTTTTTTGATGTTCTTTGCCATTAGGTAGTGAAAGTTCTCACTCTCTTTGACAAGCTGTTTTTTTGCTCGTGTCATGGCAACATAAAAAAGATTAAACTCATCAAGAAGTTCTTGATTAGAAAGTGTATACATCTGTTTTTGAAATGTTTCTAAACTATCACATCCCAAGTCAACAATTAAATCTGCAAAATCATTAAAATCATCAGCTATAAAAACTTTGTCCCACTCTAACCCTTTTGCAGTGTGCGCTGTGGTTAAAAACAGGATTTCATTGAGTCTTTTGTCAAAGTTGTTTAAACTTCTATTTTGCCACGCCTTAAAAAATTTATCAGCGATCTGTTTAAACTCAAAGATTCTCTCTTGATACTCTTTGGCTACTTTTAGTGCTGATTTGAGTTCGTAATCTTCTACTTCATTGGCATACTCTGTTACATCTTCTTCGTTATAAAACTCTTTTAAAAATCGGTTACGCTGAATTTTGTCTTTTTGGTAGTTAAGTAAATAGTAGACTTCAATAGTTAACGTAAAAATTTCATTGGGGTCACGTACGGTTACAAAAGGCTCTTTATTGTTGATGCGTGATGAGATAATAGAGATGAGCTGTGCATTAGTTCGTGAAACGTATCCTTGGGTTGTTATTGTGGTGTCTTTATTTTCAGTAGTTTCAATGTTAACTTCTTCATTTTTAAAATTACTTAGTAGGGTATTAGCAAAATGTGCAATCTCTTTATTGAATCGAAAACTTTGTGATAAATAGAGTTCTTTATCACAGGGCATTTTATCTAAGGCATTTTTACTGCCTCGAAAAGAATAAATCTGTTGATGTTTGTCTCCCACATATATTTTAGTTTTGGCATTTAGTGCTTGGAAAATGCCTAATGTAACATCGTTGGTATCTTGTGCTTCATCAAGCATGAGAATATCATAACTAAATTGGGGAATTTGTTCTTTTGAAAGTAGAAGGTAATAGTATTTTAAATAAAAGCTGTGATTGGGTTTGAGTACTCCTATTAACATTTGGTCGAACATTTTTTTAGCTGTTTTGTGTTCGGTATCTTCTTGAGTGATTTCATCTTTTGTATTGTTGCAAAAATTTTCAAATATTTTTAGCGCACCAATAGCTTCATTGTAAGAGATTTCAAAAGTTTTTGAGATATCTATTGCGCGGTAATTAACTAAACTACTTAAGTCGATTTTTGTGTATTTTTTAATAGCTGCGTAGGCCAAACCATGGGTTGTCTTAACACTTGTATTGTTAGGAAATAGGGTTGATGCTTCATTTTTAATGGCACTGTTAAAAGCTAAATATAAAATCTTGTGATGTTCATATTTTTGTGCTACAAGACGCAAAGTTGTAGTTTTACCTGTTCCTGCAAATGCATTGATTTTAATGTTCTTATACCGTTTGACTGATTCTAAAATCTCAATTTGTTGAGCTGTTTGGTTCGTTGTTTGCATATTCATGGCCGCATTATAACGCATTATTATAAAGTGTAAAAAAAGTATGTCAATTTGTAATTTTTAATGAATCAAGTTTTATTTTAGTAGAGCTATTTCTTTAATAACAGTTTGCATGCTATAATACTGTCAAAAACTAGTGAGCTTTTATGAAAAATATTGACCAAGATATACAGGACTATTTTGAAACTATTAAAACTTTTAGACGCCATGTGCACGCCAATCCAGAAGTAGGACCTGAAAACCCAAAAACTGTGCAGTATGTCAAATCTCAATTTGAAAATCTCAAAGATATTACTATCGTCCATGGAGCCGAAAATGCAGGAGTAATGATAGAAATAACGTGTTCAGAACAGGGGCCAACAATTGGATTTAGAGGGGATATGGATGCACTGAATCTTTGTGAATCTTCATGTGAAACCCATTTACCTCAAAAGGAGAATTTTCGCTCACATGATGAAAATAAAATGCATGCGTGTGGACATGACATGCATACGGCAATTTTAATAGGTTTTGGACATATTATTCATGCCAAACGTCACAATCTAAAAGGTAAAGTTCGCCTTCTGTTTCAACCAGGAGAAGAGGGGTATGGTGGAGCAAAAAAGATGGTGGATGCTTCCTATTTACAAGGAGTTCAAAATGTTTTTGCCCTGCATGTTTGGCCTAATTTAGAAGTAGGGCAAATAGGATTTAGAAGAGGACCTTTTTTTGCTTCAGTGGATCACTTTCTTGTAAAAGTGAATGGTACAGGAGGACATGGAGCAAGTCCAGAAAAAGCCAGTGATCAAATCCTAGCAGTAAGTTCTATGATAAGTAATTTACAATCAATACTCGCTCGAAAGATTAGTGGCTTAGACCAAAGAGTTTTATCAATTGGTTACATAAATGCTGGAAATAAAACAGCAAAGGGAGTGTTACCTAAAACGGCAGAGTTTGGTGGAACTTTTCGAACATTTGATGAGAATGTACAAGCTAAAATAAAAGAAGAATTGAAAAATATTTGTGAACATACGGCTATGGCAATTCATGATGATTGTAAAGTTGAAATAGAGTATACCAATTCATATCCACAAACTGTTAATGATGAAACAATGGCAGAGAGACTCGAAACTGTTTTTTCAACTTTTATTGAAGATGAAAATCTGTTTACTGATTATACTCCAACCCTTGGAGCAGAAGATTTCTCTTTTATGTTAAAAGAGGTTCCTGGTGTGTTGTTTTTAGTAGGTACAACTCCTAGTGATATGCCAGAAGAAAAACGTGTTTTTTTACATAATCCAACCTATAGCCCTGATGAGAGAGCTTTATTGTATGGGGTTCAAGCCTTTAAAAAGATTGCTTTTGATTTTTTAGAAAAGAAATAATTCAGGGTAAAATTAGCCAAAGGAATTCCCTTTTTTAATCATAAGTAAAGAAGTGTATTGAGTTGTTATGCGGCAAAGTACTTTTTGATAGCTTCGTGCCATTGAATCACAAAAAGTTG
The DNA here is from genome assembly GCA_001655195.1 of Arcobacter sp. EP1. Taxonomy (GTDB): domain Bacteria; phylum Campylobacterota; class Campylobacteria; order Campylobacterales; family Arcobacteraceae; genus Arcobacter_A. Next base: position 82,011 of record LPNY01000199.1, on the reverse strand, counting down.
CTCAATTTTTATTTATCTTATTCCTAGTGACTTAATACGAAATAATAAGTAAATATTAGAATTATTTATTTAGAATGCTTGATAAATTGCTGATAAAATTAATAAATTTAAAACCCCTTTTTGGAATTTTTAGATAAAGTAACAGTCATAAAATTCAAAAATAATAAGAGAGAAACATGAAAAAGATTTTATTGCCTTTAATCTTACTAGGAACTGTCTCTGCCTTTTCAGCAGAAACTCCAAGTGCTGACCCTGCTGTACAAGCCAAAGCAAATCAGCAAATGAAACTTCAAAACAAAAATGTTATCAAACATGTAATTGATGAAATTTCAACAAAATTACCTCAAACAGTAGATAAGTATACGACGTTTACAAATATCTCATCTGAGGACTTAACCCTTGTTTATACTTATGAAATTAATACTGGTGCAAAAAGTGATGAAGCTGTTAAAAGTGAAGATGGTCCACGAATGGAGCCATACATTAAAAAAGGTATTTGTCAATCCTCAAAACGATTTTTAGAGAGTGATATTGCAATAAAGTACGTTTATAAGAGTGCAGTAAGCAAAAATGAACTATTTGCATTTAAAGTGGATAAAAAAGATTGTAAGGCAGTTTGGCAATAGTTAGTTAATCAAACAAAGAGAAGAGTTAACTTCTTCTTTTTGTTTTGATATTAGACGTTATACATAATTTGTGAAATTAAAATAATCAAAATCACACACCCAAATGGGAAAAGGTGACTTTTAAACATAAATGGATTAATTTTAAAGAACTTCTGATTAAATCCCCGAACTCCTAACCATAACCCAAAAAATGCTTTGATACTAAGCAGTATTTGAAAGTTACTTAGACCATCTTCTGAAATAGGACCAAAAACTTTACCGATTAAATAAATACCAGAAGCAACGGCAACTAAAAGTGCCCAAGGTACAACTTTTCGAACATGCATCATAATAGCTTCTCGTGCTTTTTTATGCTCTTCTTCATCTAAAGTCTGTGGCATCTTTGACATAAAGAGGTTGTCAACAAATAAAAAACCTCCATAAATAAATACTGCAAAAAAGTGAATGAGATGTATAAATGTAAATGTAATGATAAATCCTTTTATTTTTGGAAATATAGTTAAATACTTTAAAGAATGCATTGATAAGTATCAAGTATTAATTTTTATGATTTAGTTTCTTTTTACTCATAATTTGATAAAACTACAACTATGAAAGAAAAAATATATTTAATTCCAGGACTTATGACTGATCATCGTTTATGGCATCGTTTAGAGCCATATTTAGAGGAGTATGAACTTATTCATACGCCAATTCCTCTTAGCGAAAACTTTGATGAGATGGTTGACGTACTACATGAAAACTTTGCAGATGAGAAAATCAATCTTCTAGGGTTTTCTTTAGGGGGATATTTGGCTTCTTATTATGCAATCCAGTACCCTTCAAAAGTTCAACGGCTCTTTTTAGTAGGTTCCACTCCAAGTGCTACAGAGTTAAAAGATATATCACGACGACAACAAAAGCTTGATGAAGCTAGACAAAGTAAGTTTACTCCATTGAGTTTAGAAAAAGCACGTGAGCTTTTAGAACATAAAGAAGACGTAGCGTTAGCCCAAACCGTTGTAGATATGTTTAATGATTTAGGGCATAAACATTTTCTTCCTCAGTTAGCAAGTACACTTAATCGAGAAAATCTTTTTGATAAACTTAATACTCTTTCTATACCAACAAAAATGTTTTACAGTCAAAATGATAGGCTGTTAAATCATAATTCCATAAAACAAATTATGCAAAAAGAACATGATTTACAAATCACAGCACGTGAGGGTACAAGCCACAATATCCCTTTAGAAGTACCTTCTTGTTTAAGTAAAGAGATACGTGACTGGATGGCTACTTAGAATCTATTTTTTTACTAGTTCCTCAACAGTTATAAATAGATAAGGAAATTTATTGATAGCTGTTACTTTTCCTTGTCTAATATCTTCTTTACTTATTGAGGAAGCTTCAATAGTACTTAAAAAATCAGTATTAATTTTAGTATAGGTTTTTTGATTACTATTGTTAACTGATGTTCCTTCTTGGATATTATAAGTTGTTGTGTCACTTCCATTTCCACCTACAAGAAGAAGTCCTTTAATAGAAGAAGTGTTTTGTGCTGGACTAATATAAATTGAATGTTCAAATAGTGGATCAGAACCTATCAGTGCTACTAAGTCATCAACTGTTCTTCCTGAAAGTAATCCGCTTACAGAATCAAAAAAACCTATAATAATCTCTTTAAAACCTGTCATAAAACTATCTCCTGGCGCATACTTGCCACCTAATTCATCTAGCTTTGCACCTTTTACAAAACGAAGGGCTTTAATTAAACTTGGTGTATCTATTTCAAATATTTTTAGCTCAATTCTATAATAGTCATTAATAGTTTCTGTAAAAATATTTTTATCATTGATAACAGCTGGGTTAAAAAGCCACATATGTTCTGCTATATTAACAAGATTTTTGTATTGAACATACTGTCCATTTTTATAAATCTTAGCGTAAACAAGTATTTCCCTGTTTCCTACACTTGCGATCTCTTTAGTTCCGTCATGTTCATTATCTGAAGCAATATAAGAACTATCAAGGTTAAGTCTAATAACACTACCTAGTTTTGCATTAATATGGCTAGTTGAGTGTTTCTTAAAATCTAGAGAATCTTTATTCTCGACATCACTCTCAGTTTTAAATGTGAATGCAGGATGAAATTTATCTGCACAACCAGTAAATAAAAATAATAAGACAATTATTCCTAGATAGAATTTTTTCATAGCTCTTCCTTTTGTTGTTTTTATTATTCTATAGGTTTGCTGTCACAGTTTCTGTCACAAGATTAAAATCTAATAAGTTTTTTTGTGACAGAAACTGTGACAGCTCTTTTGTACAATTAGTAAAAGGAGTCATTATGTTTGATGTTTTTAATCGCCTCTTTTCAAAAGAGATAGTAAGACTAGGATTAGTTGTTGTATTTATACTTCTTATTGTTTTTGGTTTAGGAGTTAGATTTCTTAATAAAAATGCTCAAACCAATGCTAATAGTTGGCTTCAAGGTGATATTGAGCGTTTTAAAAGCAATAAGGATATTATTTTTTCATCAGCTTTTGAAAATGAGAGTATGGAATTGAAAAATAGATTAGAAGAACAGTTCGATATGGTACGAAATAGAGCAAAAACACATCAAACTATAATGGTCTTTTATTATTCTAAATATTATATGGCAATTACACTAGCAACAATTACTGGAATTATTGCTTCTTTAATGTTACTTATTATTTCAAAAAAAGGATGGGAAAATACAAATAAATATATCATAACTATTTTTTTGACTTTTTCAGGATTAACCGCCTATTTTTCGGCTTTTCCCACATTGTTTGACCAAAAAAGTAATATTGAAGCTAATAAAAAACTATATGCAAATTATCTTAGCTTAGAAGATAAAATATTATCGTATGTAGTAACAAAAGAGGGGCAAGATAATAAAGTAATTGAGTTAAATGTTTTTGTGCATAAAATAGACGTTTTTGTTGAAAAAACAAATCAGTTACCAATTGAATTAAACCATGATGGTATTCAAGATACAGTTGATTCTATGAGTAATAGAATTAATAGTAATTAAAACTCAATCTATAAGGATGTAGTATGAAACGTATTGTTATTTGTTCAGATGGAACTTGGAATCGTCCAGAAAAGGATTTAAAAAAAGACATTCCTACGAATGTATTAAGGTTAGCTAGAGCAATTAGTCCAAAAGCATCAGATGGCGTTGAACAACAAGTTTTTTATGATTGGGGAGTAGGTTCCTATTATGATTCTGCAATTGGTGGAGCTACTGGCAGAGGAATTGAAAAAAATATAACAGATGGTTATCGCTATATTGTACAAAACTATTCACCTGGTGATAAAATATACTTATTTGGTTTTAGTCGAGGTGCATATACAGTTAGATCTTTATGTGGTTTAATTAATAACTGTGGAATCTTAAAAAGAGAAAATGCTTTTTTAATCGAAAAGGCATTTAGTTATTATAAAAAAAGTGGTAAGATTTACGCCCCTGATGGAGAAGGTTCAATTAAATTTAGAGATAGTTTTTCACATAATTCAAGAGAAGTAGAGTTTGTTGGGGTGTGGGATACTGTTGGTGCCATGGGAATTCCTTTGTCTTTTTTAGGTTTATTTGAAGATAATGATGAATTTTATGATACAAAAATTGGTAGTAATGTTGTGACAGCAAGACATGCAATGGCTATTGATGAACATCGTAGTGACTTTGAACCAACAATTTGGGATGAAAAAGTTGGTATGGATTTAGTTCAGATGTGGTTTGTAGGAGCTCATAGCGATATTGGAGGTAGTTATCCCCCAGATAAAGATAAAGGATTATTATCAGATAATGCTTTAAAGTGGATGCTACTTGAAGCCAAAAAGTTTAATTTGGATATTGAAGAACATTTAGTTGATTCCCTTCATGAAAATCCTTTAGCAACAATACATAACTCGAGAAGAAGTTTTTATCGCATTAAGAAAAAATATTTTAGAAGAGTTGAGCATGGGAAAGGCACTATAAATGTGCATTCTTCTGTAAAGACAAGATGGCAACAAGATAAAAATTATCGTCCAAAAAATTTAATCTCATATGCAAAATCTATGGGTTGGTCTGATTAAAACTATGGTATTATTCTCTTTTTTTAGGAGAATGATATGGAACTAAAAATAGCACAACTAGATGATATTGACAATGTTTTAAAACTACACAGTAAATATCAAGTAGATAGCATACTTGAAGAAGATAAAAAAGATGGGTTTGTTACCACCGCTTTTACAAAAGAAGAACTAACCGATTTAATCAATCAAGAACAAGGTTTATTTATTGCCATAAAAGATGATGAGGTGATTGCCTACGTGATGTCTGCTTCTTGGCAGTTTTGGTCACGATGGCCTATGTTTCAGTTTATGATAAAAGACTTACAAAATTTAGAGTATTTAGGACAAACACTAACAGTAGATAACTCCTATCAATATGGACCCGTATGTGTTGATAAAAGTGTTCGAGGTTCAGGTGTTTTAGAAGAGCTTTTTGATTTTGCACGAGAAGAAATGGAAAAAAAATATCCTATTTTAGTAACCTTTATTAATAAAATAAACCCAAGATCATATGAAGCTCACACGCGAAAACTAAACTTAGAAGTGATTCAAGAGTTTGAGTTTAACAATAATAACTACTATGAATTAGTTTATGATACCTCTAAAAAACTATTATAGAATTACTATAACCTAAAAGCTTTTTCATGTATAATGCATACATGAAAAAGCTTCCTATTCATGAGGTTTTACCTCACATACAATCAACTCTATTAAGTCATAATCAACTCATTCTTCAAGCTCCACCTGGTGCAGGTAAAAGTACGGTAGTTCCTATTTCATTTTTAAATGAGCCATGGCTTGAAGATAAAATGATAATCATGTTAGAACCCAGACGTGTGGCTGCTCGTATGGTAGCCCAGCAAATGGCTAAAAATTTGGGTGAAAAAGTAGGGGAGCGTGTAGGGTATCAAATCAAAATGGAGTCTTGTTTCTGTGAAAAGACAAAGGTCTTAGTTGTAACAGAAGCGATATTAGTACGAAAACTACAAGCTAACCAAGAGTTAAATGATGTGGCACTTGTCATTTTCGATGAGTTTCATGAACGCTCAATTCATACTGATTTATCTTTAGCGTTATGCCTACAAGTACAAGAGCTTTTGAGAGATGATTTAAAACTGCTTATTATGTCAGCAACATTACATCAAGAAAAACTTTTAAATGCTTTAGGGGAAGTTCCTGTGATAACTTCACAAGGAAGAACCTATCCTATCCACTACCACTATTTAAAAGAGAATGAAAAACATCCAAGTCTGAAAGATATTGTTTCTAAAACAGTTAGACTAATAAGAGAGGCTTTAATAAAAGAGCAGGGGGATATCCTTGTTTTTTTAAGTGGTCAAAAAACCATACGACAAATAATTGAAGCATTGGGAAACTTGGATGATATAGAAGTATTATCTCTTTATTCAAATCTTTCTAAAAAAGAGCAAGATAGAGCACTCCTACCCAGTTCTAAACGGCGAGTGATTCTTAGTACTAATATAGCACAAACCTCTGTTACTATTGAAGGTGTGAGAGTCGTTATTGATACCGGTTTACAGAAGAGTTCTTTTTATAACGAAAACAATGGAATGAACTATTTAAAAGAGCAGTTTATTTCACAACAGAGTGCTACCCAAAGAGCAGGTAGGGCAGGACGAACACAAGAAGGAGTTTGTTATCGTTTGTGGCATGAAAAAAGGATATTAAATCAAGAGAGCGAGCCTGAAATATTACGAAGTGATTTAAGTGAAGTATTATTACAACTAGGTTTGTGGGGGATAAGGCAATGGAATGAGCTAGTTTGGTTAGATACTCCAAAGAGTAGTGTCCTAAATAGTGCTTGGGAGTTACTCCAAGAGCTTCATATGATTGATGAAAATTTAACTATCACTTCCTTTGGTAAAGATGCTATTAGATTAGGAATCCACCCACGTTTAGCTTATATGGTACTAAAGGCAAATGATTTAGGTTTTGCAAAAGAGGCGTGTATTTTAGCTTCAATATTGAGTGAAAAGGATCTTTTTACTAACAGTAGTGATAGTAATTTGTATCATCGTTTTAGTGCAGTTTATGAGAATGATACAAGTAGCGTCAATATCCATCGTTTTAAAGAGGTAAATCGACAAGCAGAGTTTTTTTATAAACGATTAACATCTTATGTAAAAGTTAAAGAAAATAAGCAAAAGGTTACTTCTGAAATAGTAGCAAGCCTTTTACTTTTTGCTTACCCTGACAGATTAGCCGTTTTGCGAAAATCTAATGATTATAGTTATAAACTAAGTAATGGAAAAGGAGCCTTGTTAATCAAAGAAGATAGACTTTTTAATACATCTTTGTTAGTAGTAGCGAATTTGCATGCACAAGAGCAAAATAGTTATATTAGTAGCGCAATACCCATTTCTCTTGAAACAATCAAAAACTACTTTACCCAAGATATTGTTACTAAAGAGGAAGTTCATTACGATAAAACAAATAACCGATTAAGTATCAAAGAAAAGGTTTGCTTCTATGATTGTGAGTTAGAGTCACATGCTGTTGAAAATATCAAAGATAGAGATATGAAATCCCTTCTAATCAATTTAGTAAAGACCGAAGGACTAAATCTTTTAACATGGAGTAAAAAAGCTCAACAGTTAAAAGATAGAGTCTGCTTTGTAAGTTTGCAGGATGACTCTTTTGAATCTTTTGATGAAAACTATCTCTTAGAAAATACAGCATTGTGGTTAGAGCCATTTTTAACAGACATTAAAAGTGTCAAGGCTTTAGAACAGTTAGATACCTATAATATGCTTTTGTCACTTTTAGATTGGCAAGCACAACAAAGTTTAGATAAACTTGCTCCAACTCATATCAAAGTGCCAAGTGGCTCAAATATTGCAATTGATTATAACAATGAAAACAGTCCTATCTTAGCTGTAAAAATACAAGAGGTTTTTGGTTTATATGATACCCCTAAAATTTGTAATGGAAAAGTAGCTTTACAAATGCATCTTTTAACTCCAGCGCTTAGACCCATACAAATTACTTATGATTTAAAAAGCTTTTGGGAAAATAGTTATGATGAGGTTAGAAAAGAGCTTCGTGGTAAGTACAAAAAACATTATTGGCCCGAAAATCCTTTTGAGGCACAAGCAACCACAAAAACGAATAGGCAGTTAAAAAACGCATAATATAAAAATATTATGCGAATGGTTGGATAGATTAGTTTCGTGAAGTGATTTCGATTAAGTGAAATCCAAATTCTGTTTTAATAGGTCCATGAATTCGGTTAAGTTCTCCACCAAAGACTACTTTATCAAACTCTTTTACCATATCGCCTTTTTTAAAGCTACCTAAATCTCCACCTTGTTTTCCTGAAGGACATTTTGAGTATTTTTTTGCTGCTTTTTCAAAGGTAAAATCTTTTTTTATAATCTCTTTTTTGAGTTTCTTTGCTAAGTGTTGTTTTTCAACTAATATGTGTCGTGCACTGGCCCTTGCCATACTGCTCCTTTTTTATTTTTTTCGAAGTGTAGCAAAAACATAGCAAAACAAAGTTTAAGTGAAGGAGTAAAAAAGAAAAATAAGTGTCGTATAAGTAATAATTTCTTTATAGTTGCTTTTAAAAACTATTTGAATACAATGTAGATATAACTTAAAAAAAAGGTGTGATTATGCGATTGTGGTCAATAAATCCTAAATATTTAGATGCTAAAGGTCTCGTTGCTTTTTGGCGTGAAGCGTTGCTTGCGCAAAATGTTCTTTTGGGTAAAACCAAAGGTTATACTAACCATTCTCAACTTATGCGTTTTAAGATGTTTGAAAAACCAGAAGTAATTATTGCTACGTATTTGCAAACCATTCTTGATGAAGCTCTCAAACGTGGTTATAAGTTTGATAAATCCAAAATTATGTCAAAAGTCACTCAAGAAAAAATACCTGTAACAGCAGGACAGATAGATTATGAGTTTCAACACTTACTGAAAAAACTTCAAAAAAGAGATATGGAGTTATATGAACAGTTTAAAACATTGGAAGATATTGAAGTCAACCCTCTTTTTTTTAAAATTGAAGGAGAAGTAGAATCATGGGAAATTATCAAAGCCTAAAACATTTTTTTCTGTTTTTCTGTTTCTTATTAACAAACCTACAAGCTAAAGAGCATTTTGTTACTCATAAAGTTTTTCAAGTACCCAATGAACAAGTTTGGGGAATGAGTTTCATAAACTCTTCAAAACTACTCTTTACTCTTAAAAGTGGTAAGGTAGGATTGTATGATATGCAACAAGGTAAGAGTACTTTTCTTTATCACGTTAAAGATGTGGTTTACAATGGACAGGGTGGGTTAATGGATGTTCAAATATCCCCTAATTTTTCAAATGATAAAACTGTTTATTTCACCTATGTCAAAGATATCAATAACCTTTCTACTGTTGCCTTAGCACGGGCAAAACTTGTCAATGAGAAACTCATTGATTGGTCTGATATTTTTATTAGTAAAGCTAGAACTGATACAACACGTCATTTTGGTAGTCGTATCACTTTTGATAATAGTGGACATCTTTATATGAGTATTGGTGATAGAGGTGTTCGTTTAAATGCCCAAAATAGAAAAAATCATTCAGGTTCAGTTTTACGGCTAAACCTTGATGGTTCTGTTCCTAATGATAATCCTTTTATCAATTCTTCAAATATCTTACCTCATATATACAGTTATGGACATCGAAATCCACAAGGGCTTTTCTTTGATAAAAAACGTCAACAACTCTTTAGTAGTGAACATGGACCACGAGGTGGAGATGAGATTAATCAAATTATCAAAGGAGTTAATTATGGTTGGCCAGTTATATCCTATGGAAAAGAGTATTGGTCGCCCCTATCAGTGGGTGAAGGTACCCATAAAAAAGGTATGAAACAACCATTAAAAGTTTATATTCCTTCTATTGCACCTAGTTCGTTGATTGTATATGATGGTGATATTTTTTCTTCATGGAAGGGAAACCTTTTTATTGGAGCACTAAAGATGCGTCACTTAAATCGTATTGTCTTGGATAAAAATAATCAAGTAATCAAAGAGGAAAGATTATTGGAGGATCTAGGAGAAAGAATACGTCAGGTTATCCAATCTCCTAGGGGAAATATCTATTTTTCTACAGATAGTGGTGCTATCTATAAAATATTTAAAGAATAAACTTATGTCTCTTGTAGATTTTTAGGCGTACACTTTTTACTGATAATACAAAGTGGACAAAAATCAACAAGCCCTGCAATAAGAGGAATAACTCCTAAATAAAACCAAACAATACCGGTATAGATTCCTAAGAAAATTAGGGTGATTCCTAAAAATATTCTAAACTTTTTACAAAATGCTCTAATCTTATCAAATGTATTCATTATAATCCTTTCTTATAATTATAACTGTAAAAACTTAGTAAAAATTTAATAAAAAATATTAAGTAAAATAAGTTTTAATTATAATTATTGTTGAGTTCTTTTTTTAATATCTTTTTTAACTAATTCATCTATAATATCAAGAGATTTTTTTAAGGGAAAAAGATGACAGATGAACAGGTAAAACAGGAGTTTGCAAAGGTAATCTTTAATGCAAAGGTTGTAGCGGGACTTTTCTTTTTAGTACTTGCTCCAAATATAGTAATCACTATTAAAGAATTAGATGGAATTTTAGGGCTAACTAAAGATATTTGGTTTAATGCTGCCCTTGCTTCTTTTGTAATTTACGGAGGATTTACATTTCTTTACTGGAAGTGTCCAAAGTGTAAAAAGTTTCCAGGACGTGGATGGTTCCGTAAAAACTGCAATAACTGTGGGGTTGAACTTACATAACAAATATATTGAAATGGTTACGGCAGGTCAACCATTTCAATACTATTTTGAAGATATATTTCTTCTTGAGAAATATAAGATTGATAAACTAAAACTTCTACTCCTATCTCTTTTGCTTTTTTAAAAGCTTGTGCATATTTTGTATCAATTTCATGGGCTAAGCGAAACTTTGCATTATCAGTGCGTTGTATTATATAAAGCATCACTGCACGATGTCCAAGTTTGACCATATCACTTAACTCTTCTAAATGTTTTTGCCCACGAGTAGTCACCGAATCAGGAAAAGCCAACATATCATTAATGCGTAAGCTGACACTTTTAATTTCCACATAACATTTTTCATTTTCATTTTCAAGCAAAATATCGATACGGCTATTTTGTCCATATTTTTGTTCAGGTTTTAGTGAAGAATAACCTTGAAGTTCTTTGATAGTTCCTTTGTTAACAGCTTCAATAGCAATTTTATTTGCAACACCTGTATTGGTACAAATAAGATAATCTTTCATTTGGGTTAATTCTAAAGTGTATTTGAGTTTTCGTTTTGGGTTATCATGGTAGGTGACCCATACAGGGCAGTTTGATTCAATACAACTGGTCATGGCACCGCTGTTTGGTACATGGGCAGTGATTGTTTCTCCTGAGTCTAATATAATATCTGCTAAAAATCGTTTGTATCGTTTTATTAATCTACCTTGGTAGAGTTTTTCAAAATGCATTAAGTTCCTTTTGGGATTATTTTGTCATGAATTCGATTTGTTTTATGAGTTCTTTATTGAGCTGTTTTGGTTGAGAAACAACACTTGTTGTATCCATAAATTTAAACTCATTTTTTGTATAAACACAGATGTTTTGAATCGCTGATGAAGTAAGAAGTTTATCAACGGCGTTGATAATAAAAGAGTGTGCCATGCGTCGTTCAAAAACAGTTGGGTTTCCTCCTCGTTGAATGTGTCCTAATACAATCACTCGTGTCTCGATATCAATGCTTTTTTCCAAGAACTTTGCAATTTGTTCTGTTTTTTTTGTTCCTTCTGAAACCATTGCTAAAATATATTCTCTACCATGTTCTAGCTCTTTGTTAAGACGTGTTTTAATACTTTTTAAATCATAAGCAACTTCAGGGATAATACAAATTTCTGCCCCACTAGTAATTGCTGAAATAGCAGTTAAGTATCCAGAGTCTCTACCCATAGTTTCAACGACAAAGGCACGTTTGAAAGAAGAGGAGGTATCACGAATATCATCTAAAGCATCTTTGATAACGTTAAGTGCCGTGTCAACACCCAAGGTATACTCTGTTCCATAAATATCATTATCGATAGTCGTTGGGATTCCAATAAAATTGATAGGAAACTCTTGTGCAAAAACATGAAGTCCTTTAAAGGAACCATCACCACCTAGAACAATTAGTTTATCAATATTGTGTTGTTGTAAGTTTTCAAAGGCTTGTTTACGGTATTTTGTTTCAAAAAAACGTTTAGAACGGGAGGTTTTGATGATTGTTCCCCCTAGATGTAAGATTCCAGCGACATCTTTGTGTTCAGCTTTTTTGATTTTATTATCAATTAAACCTTCAAAACCTTCATAAATAAAGTAGGGAGTTTCATTGTTTGCATAGACATAATCAACAAAACTTTTGATTGCAGGGTTCATTCCACATGAGTCACCACCTGAACATAAAATACCTATTGCCATTATTCTTAGTCCTTTTTATAATTATATTATTATAACGCAACTTGGTGCAGAGTTTGTTTATTCACACTTTCATTTAGGTTACGCTATATTTCCACCATGGAAAAATTTACAGTAGATGATTTAGAAAAAAAATTAATTGATGAACTTGCGAGTCATTCAAAAGAGTATAGACGAGCTTTTCACGGACGTGGTGAATGTTATGAAGGCTTTGAGTTTTTAATCGTTGATTTCATAGATACAACACTTTATATCGCTTTTTATTCATCTATTGATGAACAACTTGAAAAAGAACTTTTAGAACTCTTTAAACGTTTATATGAAAAACAGATTTTTAAAGCAGTAATACTGCAACGTCGTTATTTGCAACAACAACCAAACCAAGTTTTATTTGGTATGTTACCTACTGAAGTCGTAGCTTTTGAAAATGAATTAAAATATCAACTTAATATGGTAAGTAATCAAAACATTGGATTTTTTGCCGATATGAAAGAGGGAAGAGCTTTTGTTAAAGATGAAGCAAAAGATAAAAATGTATTAAATCTGTTTTCATATACGTGTGCTTTTTCTGTAAGTGCTTTAGCTGGAAATGCTTCAAAGGTTGTTAATGTTGATATGGCAAAAGGTGCTTTAACAACGGGGCGACATAATCATCATATTAATGATTTAGATACTAAAAAAGTAAAGTTCTTGCCTTATAATATTTTAAAATCATGGAATCGAATTCAAAAAGAGGGACCTTATGATTTAATCATAATTGACCCACCATCTTTTCAAAAAGGAAGTTTTGCAGCATCTAAGGATTATATTAAAATTATAAAACGTTTAGATAAGCTTGCTAGCAAAACATGTACGGTATTGGCTTGTTTAAATGCTCCTGAATTAACAACACAATTTTTAAAAGAGATATTTCAAGAACATGCTCCTTCCTTTGATTTTACGAAACGCTTAGATAATCCAAAAGAGTTTCCCTCTGTAAATAAAGAACGATCGCTAAAGAATTTAATTTTTACAAGGTGCTTCCATGAGTAATACAGTTGTAAAAGAGTGTCCTTTCTGTGGTAAAGATAATGGATGTATGGCACATGAAAAAAGTGCTTGTTGGTGTGAAAGTTTTCCTATTCCTACAGAGTTAAGAGAGTATATTCCTGAAGATAAAAAAATGAAAGCGTGTGTTTGTAAAACATGTGTAATAGCATTTACTCAAAATAAAGAAGCTTTTTTGAAAAAATATGTGTACTAAATGTTATTTTATATAAAGATTCCAATAGAAGATATTTTTTTCATCACCACTTGAGAAAAACTCTTTTTCATTGATAAATTTTATGGTGGTGGGTGTTGCATAGTGTCCAATGAGGCGCTCTTTGAACTTTCCACTACTAATATCAAAAAGTTGCAGATAGTTCTCTTCAGTGCTACTAAAAATGCCTGTCTTTCCGCTAGGACTTAAACTGGCAGAATAAACTAAAAAATCACTTTTGATGTGATAAGGTTTTCCATCTTTTGGATAAACCCCAACTCGTCTATCTTGTCCTGCTGTAATAATCGTGCCCTTCTCATAAGCAATTTTGTAAATATTATCCACGTTTTGAGACTCATAGGTTTTTAGGATTTTACCGCTGTTTGTATCAGTAATAGTTACACGACCACTCTCTGAGGCACTTAAAATCTCCTGTTTATTGGAACTAAGAGTCATATCAGAAAAGGTACTCTGTTCAATGTGTGTGGAAAAGGCTTTATAACTATCCTTGTTGTTATAACGTATCACTTCATGTCCTAATGTTGCAAACATAAAGTTTTCATTATCAATAAAACGTGCCTCTTTTATGGTTAATTTGTTTTTAGGGCTTATAAGTTGGGTGAGTTTTTTTCCATCATGCATCCAAACATTACGAAAACCTTTTAGGGTTGTACTTACAATGAGCATTTTGTTATTGAGTCGATCTACACTTAGAACTTTTGGTTCAACCAAAGCACCTTTTGTTGTATGCAGATTTGGTAGTTTTATTTCATCAATTAATTGCTGTTTGTATAAATCAAATATTTCGACTGTTCCAATATCTGTTGCCACATAAAGTTTACCTTCATCATAAACGAAATCATTTACGAAACCTTTTGAACTTAGAATAAAAGTAGGATAGATATCTTTTGCCTGAAGGGTAAGTGTAACAATTATTGAAAGGAGTAGATACTTAAAGAGCTGCATAATCGGTCCAAATGAAAAAATCTGTGAATTTATGAGTATAACGTTAGTTTACTTAAGTCTTAAAGTAAGAGAAAAAAGAGAATATGAATTTATTTAGGTAAAGATAGGGTTGTTATAAAATAATAAATAAAATTATAAGATAATTTAAAGATTATGATTATATAATTTAAATACCACTAAAATGGATTGATTATGAGAAATGATGCAATAAAAATATTTTCAAAAGATTTAGAACAAGATTCAAAATTTTATGAGAATATCTTAGGCTTCAAAAAAACCTTTGTGGATGTGAAAAAAAAATCTATTGGATATCATGGACGAAACTGCTCATTAGTTTTAGAAGATGGTTCACAATTCCCCGAGATGGTTGGGCGTTTTATAGCCCTTTCTTTTTATACTGACAACTTAAGAGATGAATGTAAAACCCTAAAAAACAAAGGCGTTGTTTTTCACTCTTTTCCAGAACCAACTGATGATGGATATCTTCTTGTTCATTTTAATGACTACTCTGGAAACACACTCACTTTAGTTCAAGAGTACGATTAAAAACGCATTGAAAACTTGCAAATAATTATAAAAAAAACTTCTGAATAGCTTGTGAATAGGGCAATTATGTCTAAGTTATTTCTCAATTTATCTAAAATTACATTTTGATATAATCCTTAAAATTTTAAATTAATTTATAAGGTTTAGATATGAAAGATGGTAATTCTCTCGTTGCACGATATGCAAAGGGTAATCTTGTTTTACAAATACTTGTTGGTATTGTATTAGGTGTGATTGTGGCAATGGTCTCAAAGGACTTAGCCATGTCTTTTTCTATTTTAGGAACACTATTTGTTGGGGCATTAAAAGCCATAGCGCCTATTTTAGTATTTGTTCTTGTTGCAACTGCAATTGCAACCAAAGAAGTTGGCGTTCAAACCGGAATGAAACCAATTATTTCGTTGTATTTAGTCGGAACATTTTTAGCAGCACTTATTGCTGTTATGGCAAGTTTTTTATTTCCAGTTGAACTTGTTCTTATTGATGCGACACAAAAAACATTAACACCGCCAGATAGTGTTATTGATGTATTAAAAACAGTTTTATTTAATATGGTAGATAATCCAGTAAATGCTTTACAAACTGGGAACTTTATTGGTATTTTAGTTTGGGCAATTGCAATTGGTTTTGCTATGCATTATAGTTCACCTGAAACAAAAAAAGTTTTCTTTGATGTCTCTACAGGAATAACAAAAATTGTAAAGTTTATTATTCGACTTGCACCTTTTGGTATTTTTGGACTTGTTGCAAATACTTTTGCTCAAACAGGTTTTGATGCCTTACTTAGTTACTCAAAACTTCTTCTTGTACTTGTTGGAACAATGTTATTTATTGCCTTGGTAGTTAATCCTATTATTGTATTAATTAAGACAAAAAAGAATCCGTTTCCTCTAATTTTTACATGTTTAAAAGAGAGTGGAATTACTGCATTCTTTACGCGAAGCAGTGCGGCAAATATCCCTGTGAATTTAAATCTTTGTAAAAAACTTAATCTTCATGAAGATACGTACTCTATATCAATTCCTTTAGGAGCTACTACAAATATGGCGGGGGCTGCTGTTACGATTACGGTATTAACTCTTGCAACAGTTCATACTCTTGGTATGAGTGTTGATATTGGAACAGCACTGTTGCTTTCTGTAGTATCTGCATTGGCAGCTTGTGGTGCTTCTGGTGTTGCTGGTGGCTCACTTTTATTGATTCCACTTGCTTGTTCACTTTTTGGTATTTCTAATGATATTGCCCTTCAAGTTGTTGCTATTGGGTTTGTTATTGGGGTTGTTCAAGACTCAATGGAAACTGCACTTAACTCTTCTACTGATGTGATATTCACAGCTGCTTGTCACAAAGAAAACTAAGCATTACGCTTAGTTTTCTAAATAGTAAAAATTATTTTACCTTTTTTATCTTTTTATTAAAAAAAATTGCTAGAATTCCCTCAATTTTATGATGAGGGATAATAATGATTGAAAAAAATCGATGGCTGATGGCACTATCAGCTGTAGGTGTTCATATTTGTATTGGGTCTGTGTATGCGTGGAGTGTTTATGTTAAACCTATTCAAGAGACGATGAACTGGACATTAACTGATGTTACGATTGCTTTTAGTGTTGCAATCTTTTTTCTTGGGCTTTCAGCAGCACTTATGGGTAAGTTTGTTGAAAAAAATGGACCACGGGTTTCTGCACTATTAGCAGCTTCTTTTTTTGCCTTAGGAACAGCAGGTTCTGGTTTAGCAATTTTAATGGAATCTAAACTTCTTTTATATTTCTTTTATGGAGTATTGGGTGGTTGTGGTTTAGGAATAGGGTATATTTCTCCTGTATCAACGTTAGTGAAGTGGTTTCCTGATAAAAGGGGATTAGCTACAGGTTTAGCAATAATGGGCTTTGGTTTTGCATCTGCAGTGTGGGGACCAACCATTAAAATACTTATTGAGGCTGTGGGGGTTGCTGGAACCTTTTTTGTTTTAGGTGCTGTTTATTTTGTCATCATGTTTGCATCAGCACTTTATCTTGAAGCACCAGAAGAGAACTATTTACCTAAAAAGTTTAAGAAAAAACTTGAAGAGGGTAAAAAAACAATTAAAAAAGATCTCTCTTTGTTAGGCGTTAATGAAGCTGTTAAAACACCACGTTTTTATGGGCTTTGGATAATGTTATTTATTAATGTTACCTGTGGTATTGCTATTATTGGTGTGGCTTCTCCTCTTTTACAAGAGGTTGTAGGGATTTCAGCTATTGCAGCAGCAGCCTCAGTTGGACTTATGGGAATTTTTAATGGAGCAGGGCGCATTTTTTGGGCATCTTTATCGGATTATTTAACCCGACCAATTGTTTATATCATCTTTTTTGCAACTCAAGCTGTAGCTTTTTATATTCTGCCATCTATTACTGAGATTTTACTCTTCCAAATCATCTTGTATTTTATTATGAGTTGTTATGGTGGTGGTTTTGCCTCAGTTCCTGCATATATTGGTGATATTTTTGGAATCAAAGAGTTAGGGGCAATTCATGGTTATATTTTAACAGCATGGGCAGCAGCTGGTTTAGTGGGCCCTTTAATTATTTCAATTGTAAAAGATATGACAGGAAGTTATTCTCAAACTTTATATGTATTTGCAGGATTTTTCTGTGTGGCATTTGTTGTCTCTATTTTGATGTTAATAAACATTAAAAACATCGAAAAGAGCAGGCTTTCTGAGTAATTTAAGTTAGTTTAAAAAAATATTAAAGTTTTATTCTTTTTGCAGTAGTCTTGATAATAAAACATAGAAAAGGGGTTATTATGAAACATGAACTAATGCAATTGCCCTATGCAATGGATGCTTTAGAACCTTACATGTCAAAAGAGACGTTAAGTTTTCACTATGAAAAACATCATCAAACCTATGTGACTAAACTCAATGGTATGATTGATGGAACCGCTTATAGTGATAAAAACTTAATAGATATTGTAAAAACAGCCGATGGTGCTATTTTTAATAACGCTGCGCAAATTTACAATCATGACTTTTTTTGGCATTCGCTAAGTCCTAATAAAACAACACCAACAGATGAGCTAAAAATCTTGCTAGAACATGATTTTGGCTCTGTTGAGAAGTTTATTGAAGCCTTTACAACAACTGCTGTTGGACATTTTGGTTCAGGATGGGTGTGGTTAGTGTTTGAAAGTGGAAAACTTAAAATTGTTACTACCTCAAATGCAGCAACACCAATAACAGATGGCTTAGTACCACTATTGGCATTAGATGTTTGGGAACATGCGTATTATATTGATTACCGTAATGTTCGACCTGATTATATTACGGGATGGTGGGCTTTAGTTAACTGGGATTTTGCCTTAGAAAACTTAAAAGCAGTTCTTTAGGTAGTTATACCTAAAGAGCTTTTTTAAAGGAGTTAAAAAGAACTTCTTTATGATTGATTGCACTATTGGAGTTGAGAATCATATAGGTAAAATCATCATTTAAAAAGTGAGTATAAAACCGATCAATATAGTGATAACTAAAGCTTTTTTGTACACTATTGTAAAGATACTTCTTGCTTGGATAAAACTGCATAGAAACATAAAGTAAGAATGTAGTGATAACACTTACTTCAATCAAGGTAACGGTTTTTGCACACAAAGAGCGAAACTTATTGCTATTGATAAACTTATTCATAAAAATAAAAATAGTGTTATATCCATAAAATAAAATGATAAAATTAATAGCAAAACTAATAAGCAATAAAATAGAGTAGGAGTCTGCTTTGGTTATGGAGAACTTTTGTAGATAAACTCCCGTATGAGAAGCAAGTTTAGCACTAATAGTAATTAAAATAAAGATTTTAAAGTAGTCAAAGAGTTTTTGATAGAGATGTTCTTTATAGGCGTAGTAACTCAAACCTAAAACTAATATATAAAAAACAATATCTAACACATAATAATATGACATGACAAGCCTATGAATTTTTGTGTAAGTATAGTTTAAAATAGTTAAAAAACTATTTTAAATCTATAAAATCTTCATGAGGTTTTCCGATATGGTAACCTTGATAGTAGTCTAGTTCCATCTGTTCGAGAGTTTCAATGCATGATTCACTCTCAACAAACTCTGCAATTGTTTGAACATTTAACTCTTTTGCTAAGGTAACAATACTATTTACAAAAGCTTTGTCTTTTTCATCTTCATTAATGTTGATAATAAAATCTCCATCAATTTTTAAATAATCAATTGGGAATTTTTTAATGTAATGAAATGACGAGAAACCTGATCCAAAATCATCAATAGCAAATTTGTAGCCTTCTGATTTAAGATTTTGAACAAATTTTTCAAGTAGCGAGAAGTTTTTAACGGTCTCACGTTCAGTAATTTCAAAAACAATTTTCTCTTTTTGAATGTTGTATTGTGTAACGAGGTTATTAATTTTGTTAATAAAATCACCTACAATAAGTGATTTTGGAGAGAGGTTAATAAATAGAATACCTTGATAATTTTTTTGATTGATTGTCTCAAAGGCTTTTTCAATAACCATTAAATCCATAGTGTTAATAAGTCCCATGGACTCTGCAATCTCAATAAACTCAAAAGCAGATATTATTTTATCGTCTTGTTTAATACGCATCAGTAGTTCATGAATAATAAGACCATCTTTATTTGATTGTGAGCTTTGAATAGGTTGGAAATAGGGAATAATTTGACCTTTTTTAATGGCATCAGTTAACAGGGTTGATTTATGTTTTTTCTCTTGGAGTATGATAGCAATATCATCAATTGTTGGTAGACAGGTATTATTTTTACCTTCTTCTTTGGCTCGATACATCATTGCATCAGCAATGATAAACATCTCTTTTTGAGATAGTGTATGTTCTGGATAAACACTAATACCAACAGATATTGTCAGATTTACTTGGGTATTATCAGGAGCAAGAAGCTGAGTATCTGAAATAGTTTTTGAGATACGGTTTGCTACAATTAGTGCTCCGTTTGCATCACATTCTGGAAGAATAATTGTAAATTCATCTCCTCCATAACGGGCAACAATATCTTCATCTCTTTTCTCTTCTTCTAAAATATCTGCAATGGTTTGTAGGAACTTATCCCCAAATGCATGTCCATAGTCATCGTTAATAGATTTAAAATTATCACAATCAATAATCATCAAGGCAAATGAATACTCATGGTTATTGGCTCGTTTAATCTCATATGTCATCATATCATTAAAGACCCGTTGGTTAAACAAGTCAGTTAAAGGATCACGTGCTGCATAATACTCTAAATCTTGAGTGTATTTATGGATAGCTTTTACAGAACCCACTAGATTTGCCATGGTTGTTAAGATTGAGTCAATAACAATATACCGAATAGGGTCACTTGCAAAAACGGATTGTAAACCAATTCCTACAATACCCCCAATTTTTGGACTCTCTAAAAAGAGCGATTTTGTTCGGTATTCAATATCTTTTTCAGTTAACTCTTTGAGGTGTAGATTTCTATTTGCTACAATATGTTTTATCGTAAACTCTGTCATCCCTTCAAAATAAGGTGAGTTTTTAACAGTTGTATTTATATACTCTTCAAAAACCTTTTTACTTTTTTCTTCTGGAACCCCTAACCAAAAGATATCAATCTCAAATTGGTCATCACCTACTCTAAAAATGGTCATGAGCGTGTAGGTTTCCATGATTTTATTAATCTCTATGAGTAATTCACTAATATAATCTTTCCAATCTTTTACAATATCTGAGGTGATAATAAATTTGTCCAAGAGTTTAATTTCAAACTCTAATAACTCTTTATCCACGGCAACTTTTTTGAGTTTTGATGCCATTAAGTTAATATTGACTAAAACACTATTTAACTCTTTAAAGTATAGATCAATATCAGTTGTATCAAACTGTTTAAAATCTTGAATTGAGTTGATGTTTTCAACTTTTTCTTCAAAGATTGTTAAACTATTAACAATCTTTTTACTTGTAAAACGTGAAGTTAAATAGGAGAAAAGTACTAAAATAGGAAGAATTATGAGAAAGAAACTAATAAATTGAGTTTTAGATTCAAAAAAGTATTCATTGAGGTTTTGTTTGACTTCAATTGCTCCTAATACGTCATTCTCTTTTGCATTGGCATGACACATTAGACAATCTTTAGTTGCAACTAAAGGAAGAATCTTTCGAACAATATTGTTTTCAAAATAGTTAAGTTCCTCTTTTTGTCCATTGAGAATATTGACAATGATTTGATCTTTTTTAACTTCAGGAACAGAGCCAAAAAGGCTATTAACATTTTGGTTTCGGTGAATTGCAATGGAGTAGTTACTCTCTTTGAAGTTTTCATTCAGAGATTGACTGAAACGTTCAACATCTTCTTTACTCCAACCTTTTCGCATGACTTGATACATGGATGAGAAAACTTGATTTGATATAATATTTGAGTGTTCTATGGCTTCTTTTTTGATAAGCTGTTGATGAACATAGGTACTAAAAACAAAACAGATTAGAAAAATGATTGAGGAGAGTATCATCTTGGTTGAAAAAATATAATTTTTAAAACTTTTTCCCATGTGATTTCCTTGATTTAAAAAATAATAATTTTAATTTATAATTAATTATAAATATTAACATTTTTTTTTAATTTTATATTGATAGAAATCAAGATTATACGGTATTTATATGTATAATATAAAAATTATTTTAATATTAAAGATAAGTAATATTTATAGTTATTATTTTAAATAACCATGCTTTACAATAATTTAAAAGTTATTTTAAAATGTAATTTGTGTAATATTAATAATTGTTGTTTTTGATAACTAATTTTTACAATAATTTAAAAGAGGTCTAATATATAGTGTTCGAACTGTTATTTTTTATTTTTTTACTTTTAATTCTTCTTTTTATTGTAATTTCAACACTTTTAATTGGAATTGCACCAACACCTAGTTCAAAAAAGGTTGCATTAAAGTTCCAAACACTTATTGCAACTAGTTCTTATGAAACGATCATTGACTTAGGTTCAGGTTTTGGTACTTTAGCCATTTTTTTAGCACGAAAGTTCCCCGATCGAAAAATTATTGGTTATGAAATTTCTTTTTTTCCTTGGTTGTTTTCCCTACTTTTAAAATACGTGTTTAATCTTAAAAATCTTGAACTTTATCAAAAAGATTTTTTAAAATTGCCCTTCGAAAATGCTTTATATATTTGTTATTTGTTTCCTAAAGGAATGGAAAAAATCAATGAAAAGATTAATCAAGAGGATTCGCATATTGAGCTAATAAGTAGTACCTTTGCTTTACGTAATAAAAAGGTAAAAAAAGAGGTAAAGGTAAATGATATTTATCAGACACCTTTACTGTGGTATAGAACTTAGATTTTTCTCACATCTAAAAAGCTTCCGCTTTCAAAAGTATCACTTTTTTGAACAAACTCATACAGTCTCTGAGCTGCTTGGTTAGGAGTTTGGATTGTTCCCTCTTTTAATATTTTAGCTGATGGGAAGGCTTCATCATCAATTTCAAAACGAATAATATCTGTCATTGGGGTCTCAATTACTCCTGGTGCAACAGCAAAAAGTTTGCTATTTGTCATTTCTTTTGAATATAAACTAATGAGCATATTCAAGGATGCTTTTGATAAAGAGTATGCTCCCCAGCCTTTAGAACCATTAACAGACGCTCCTGATGAGATACCAATCACTGTTTTAACAGTTAGGTGTGATAAAATATCAAGTAGTTCTTTATTGGCATAAACATTTAGTTCCATTGTTGCTTTTAAATCTTTAAGGCTTAACTCTTCCATAGTATCAATATTACCTAACATTCCCGCATTTAGGTAAACAACATCAAAACTCGCTATTTGTGTTAACTCATTTGAAAGAGTCTCTTTTATCAAAACTGTTTTACTTAAATCACATGGTATAAAATGAAAGCTGTCATGATTTATATCTGGATGGTTTCTTGATATGCCGTAGACAGTGTATTTTTGTTCTAAATAGAGTTGCGTTAAAGCAAAACCTAATCCTGAGCTACATCCAGTGATTAAAATATTTTTCTTCAATTGTTTTTTCCTCTTTGTTTTGTTGTACCGTAATATCGGCTTTTTCGTAAATCTTCATTCCAGTTATAGGCAGTGTCATTTTGAACATAATCCCAGTAAAGAACACCTGAGTTTCTCCAAGCATCTAACAAGACACCCTTTTTAAAGGATTGTTGTTTTGCTGTTAATACGATGGCATTATGTTCCCAATAGTTTTGTTTTTTGTGGGTTGCCCATCTTAGCTCTATGGTTTTGAGTTTGAGTTTTTTTAACTCTTGTGAAATGTCTTGGGCAAAATGATAACAAAACCCTCGTTTTTTAAGATTCATATTGATTAGCGTATTATGAAATAAAGGAGGGCTAACAAGCTGATACTCATTGGCAAGTTCTAGTGGATATAGTGTTGCAATGGTGGCAACTTTTTTTGCTTCAGTTGTATCAATAGTTGTTGAGAGTTTAGTTATAGCAAGGCTGAGTTCATTAATCGTATTTCGATTTTTTTCATTGAGTGTTTGTATTTTTTGCGTTTTGTATTTTATGGAACAGCCACTAAAAAAGAGTATTGCCAAAAAGGGTGCCAGAATGTATTTCATGGCAGTATTATAGCCATTTTACGTTATTTTTTGCAAAAAAAAGATACAATCACTCTAACTATAGATAAAAAGAATAAATTTGTACCCATTTAAAATAACAGAAGATATTAAAAAACTTAACACATCAAAAATACGCAATAATCTATTTCATTATAAATATGATAAAAGACGATTAAAAAGTCTTTTAAAAAAGAAAGTGGATAAAGAGTCTCCTTCTTTTCTTTCTGCCTATAGTAGTTTCAAAGGTGAAGTTTTTGAAAATGTTATTTATGAACATCTGTTAGAGTTTGCCAACGCCAATAATGCTATTACAAAATTTATTCTAAAAGGTCCTCACCAAAAACAACATAAACTTTATAACAAAAGTGGTTTGCTCATTGATAAGAGTGCTCAAATTGTTTATAAAAGTGCCTATAAAGATATCAGTGAATATGATGCTATGTTTTTTACCAAAGATAGTCTTTACTTTGTAGAGATGAGTACTTCTAAAAAAACGGCCAGTTTAAATAAACGCCTTTATAAAAAACAGGCACTCTTAAAAGTACTTTTCCCCCAGTTAAAAATCAAAGCACTTATTGTTTTAACGGAAGGTTCAATTGGTCTAAGACGATTTCCTGACTATTGTACCATTTGGGTGACAAAAGATTTAGAAGATCAAAATTTACTCAATGACATTTTGTACCAAACTCACAAAAACAAAACTATAAGCAGTTTCAAAAATATTAAATTTGTTGAGACTACCAATATTGAGTATAAAAAATTTCAATACTTTCAAACATTGGAATGGATTTTAGAGAAGTGCCGTTCTAACAAAAAATTTTCCATTGATTTAAAGTTTTTTACATCAAATCGTTTGGGTCTTTATTTTGATATCTTTACTAAACTTTATGTGGGCTATTTAAGCACAGATGAATTTTTGTCCCTTCTTCCAAATTATGATAATAATATAAAACGAGTCGTAGTAACGTTAGAAAAAATCAATACTAAAACCTATGATGTAGTTTATTACGTAAAACATAATAATGGAAAGCTTTTTCGAGTCTATTTAAAAGATGAAGAAGTAAATATTAAAGAGAAAGAACAAGATGGTTTTACCAATGCTGAAGTTCGTTTTCTCCTTCATATTTTAAAAGAGAAACATCTTTTAACCCTAAAAGACCTCACTTTTACACGTAAAAACTTAGGACGATTTTTATAAATCACTTCTGTTTTTATAGCGTATTTTTTCTCCCTTTGTTTCCAATGCACAATTGAGTTGATAATCAACCATCTTTTCAAAAGGCAATAAGAACTTCTCAAAGGATTCTTCTTTTATTGTTTCGATATTATGAGAATGCAGATGTTTTAGAATACACAAGGTTGACTCAATAGTAGATAGAGCATAATGTGCAGGTTGTGTTTTGATATGAAAATTTGAGTTTTGCGTGTGAGTAAAACTTATTTTTGGAAGCTTTTGCAAATTGCTACTTTCACGTATCATTTTTTTTGAACATGCCCAAGTTGAATCAATAATAAAAATTACATTTGTTTTATTGGCTGTTTGAATGGAATGCTTATTAAGTTCAATAGCACTTATATGGGGATAGAGAACAAAGCAGTTTTTGTTGGGGTCTTTGATTGCTTTATTAATTAACGCATTATTTGAAAAATCAATCCCAATAACAACTTTTGAATTGGGTAAAGAGAGGTTTGTTAGATGTCCTGTTCCATTTTTGGTTTTTCTAAACTCTTTTGGGTGCATAAGAATAATAAATTCAGTATGGGTTGATATTGTATGTACATATTGGCACATACAGCTGCTTTTAGGACGGTAGCAACTGTAGCAGGTGGTTCTTTGTTCACTCATTATTTACTGTTATGCCCTTTTTGATTCTCTCTTTCAACGAGGCACAATTCGGGATTACATTCAATGTCAAATGCTTCTGCAAACCCAAAGACTGCTTCACCCTTTAGGGGTGTGATTTTATAGAGATTAAAATCTTTCATCTCTTTTAACATGTTCATGATATCTCCAAATTTTTCCTCAAAAGTATTAAGGAGTTCTTCGCAAACTTCGTTATCTTTTGCTATTTTTGTTGCTTCACATTGCAGCACAACCCGTTGTCGTGCAAAGATATTTTTTGCTTGACTTTCATCTTCAATAAAGAAAAGAGAACACTGCTTGCCTCTTTGGATGTTTTTAGCATGTTTGGCGATATCACTAATAAAAATATAGAAGTCATTATCTTTTTGGATAAAGGGTGCATAACTTGTAAAGGGCGCTTTTGTATTATCTAACGTTGAGATAACTGTACTTTGAAAAGGTTCTAAAAAAGAGGGTAACATATTAAATTCCAGTGCTAAGATTTATTGTGAAAAATTATAACTATTATTACTAATTTCTAGATGAAAATTATTTAAAATTCTTAAATTTATAATAAAATCTGCTATGATTATTAGGATTAATTTTAGGAATGAACATGGAAAAGATAATTTGGAAAGATAGCTTTAGTGTTGGTAATGTAGATATGGATCTACAACATCAAAAATTAATAGAGATGATTAATGAACTCATCGAGCAAAAAGATTTATCAAATAATGGGGAGGTAGTTTCTGATGTTTTGACAAAAATGACAGACTATATTAAATACCATTTTACCTCAGAAGAAGCCTATATGAAAAAGATAGATTTTCCAGAAATTGTTTCCCATGAATTAGAACATTTAGATTTTATTGAGAAAACAACTAACTTCTGTTTAGGAACACTCACTTTTGATAAAAGTGTCTACACTGAATTGTTAGAATTTCTAAAAGAGTGGCTCTTAAACCACATTTTAAAATCAGATATGAAGTATAAAGAGTTTGCCGAAACGCTTTAAATTATAATTAAAATGAAATTTTTTTGAAATTTATGTGACTGAAATGTGTCGCATGAATTTCTTAATTCTCTTATAAATCCCCTTTTATTGGCTCCTACAGTAGTATATTTGTGAAATCACTACTTTAAGCTAGTTTTGATTTTTAAGCTAAATTTTATCTTTGGTAAGTAATAATTAGCTAAATAGTAAGAAGGAGTATCCTATGAGTATAGAATCAATAGATAGCTCTTTATTATATAATGCATATACAGCTAATGTAACTTATGGCAAAGAAACCCATAGCCAGGAGTTCAATACTCAAAATGTAGAAAATAATGAGAGTTATGAGAACCAAGACAGTACATTGCATAATGCGGCAGTTGATCTTTCCATTTCAATGGAGAGCATTAAAGTATTTTTAAACCTTAAAAGTGTGGAAGTTACAAAAGATAATACCACTGCACAAAATGCTTTGATGAACCTTACCAATAATACAGAGTTGTTTAATTTTCTATCAGGAAAAGAGTTAGAAAGCGGATTCTCTTTGTCTTCTATTGGTTATGATGGCAAGCCTATTACTGAACTATCTGCTCATGAAGCACAAGATTTAGTTTCAGATAATGGTTTCTTTGGAATCACGCAAACCTCTGATCGAGTGAGCTCTTTTGTGCTTAATTTATCCGGCGATAATTTAGAAGCATTACAAGAGAGTAGAAAAGGTGTCGTTCAAGGTTTTAATGAGGCTGAGAAAATGTGGGGAGGAACACTTCCTGAAATTTCTTATGAGACTCAAGAGCGTACTTTAAAGATCATTGATGAAAAAATTGCTAAGTTATTACAAACTGATGCTCAAAAAGAGTTAGAAGAGACAGGTAACGAGTAAAGAATAATGACAGTTGATGAAAAAGTGATTCTTAGAACACGTATTGAAGAAGAGATTATTAAACTGAAAACTGAAATTAGTGATTTACAGGAAAAAATCAAACCTATCTCTCCTGAAAACTCTTTGGGGCGCTTAACGCGACTTGAAGCAATGGGCGAAAAGTCCGTTAATGAGGCGATGCTTTTAAAATGCGAACAACGATTAAAGAAGCTTCTTTTTGTAAAGGATAGGGTAGACCTGCCTACATATGGACTTTGTAATCTTTGTGATGAGCCTATTAATATCGAACGACTCAAAATTTTACCTGAATCGACAATCTGCATTGATTGTGCTCAAACATTTGAATAGTTTTAACTAACAACGTATCCAAAGGTTACTAATGTTGACAAAATATAGACTGCTATTTATTATTAGTATGTTACTTCTTATTGGTTTTTTTCTAACATCTTTTTTAAGCTATAAAGTTGCGGTGAATCTAACAAAAGATGAACTCAAATATAAATCATTGCCCCTAAGTAGCGATAATATCTACTCTGAAATACAACGGGATTTACTCAAACCGAATTTAGTTTCATCCCTGATGGCTCAAGATACCTTTGTGAGAAACTGGGTTTTATCAGGAGAAAAAGATATTGAAGAGATTAAAAATTATTTAGACTCCATTCAAAAAAAATACAAAACATCTAGCAGTTTTTTTGTCTCAAATAAAACAAAAAACTACTACTATCCAAAAGGAATACTCAAAAAAGTAAGTGCTTCTAATGAACGTGATATTTGGTTTTTTCGTGTGAAAAATATTGTTGATGAGTTTGAATGTAATATTGATATTGATATGGCAGCTAATGATTCGTTGACGATTTTTACTAACTACAGAGTTTATGATTTTTCTGGTAATTTTATTGGAGTAACGGGTGTAGGTTTAAAAACTTCTCATGTCTCAACACTACTTGAAACCTATAAAAGTAAATATAACCATGATATCTATTTTGTTAAACCCTCCAATGAAATAGTTTTAAGCACAAAAGATTTTAGCAATGAGTTACGTATTAATCAAAAAACCCTGATGTTACTAATCGAAGATTATAATAAAAAATCTATCTCTTCGTTGGAGTATACTGTTAATAGTGAAAAATATTTTGTAAATCTTCGTTATATTGATGAGCTGAATTTGTACCTGTTTGTCGAAGCAAAAGAGAAATTTTTTACCCAAGAACTGAAAGAGAATTTTTATATCAATATTATCATCTCTTTATGTATTATGCTACTTATCATTGGCGCAGTGATGTGGAACATAAACTACTATCAGGGAAAACTTGAACGTTTAGCAAAAAAAGATAAACTAACAGCTCTTCCAAATAGAAACGATTTTGATATAAAATTTGACCGTATTTTTAACTCATCACGAAAAGATGAACATGAATTAACGCTTATCTTGTTTGATGTGGATAACTTCAAAGAGGTTAATGATAATTTTGGACATCTTGTTGGTGATAAAGTTCTCATTGAGGTTGCCAAAATATTTAGAGCAACGTTTAGGCGTAATGATATCATTGCACGATGGGGTGGAGAAGAGTTTATTGCACTGCTGTCAAATAGTGATAAAGATATTGCTTTTAAGGTAGCTGAAAAGTTACGTCATGAAATTGAATCAAGTACGACGATAAAAGAGATTATAGGACGAACATTAACAGTTAGTGTTGGTGTTGCAATACGTGAAGAGAGTGAAAACAAAGAGACATTCTTTACTCGAGTAGATAACAATCTATACCAAGCTAAAGAAGAGGGTAAAAATAAAACAGTGATTTTATAAGATAAGGAAAGAGCCTAAACGTTTCGTTTAGATTCTCTCTCTTTTCGTTTCTCTTTCATTTTTTGTAAAGCAAGTTTTCTCATATCTGCTGTTGTATCAGATTCATCCATGATTTCTAATCCAAGTAGTGTTTCAATACAATCTTCTAATGTTACGATACCTTCTGTTTGATCGTAGTTATCTAAAACAATAAACATATGTTCTCGTTTTTTAATAAAAGTATTAAGTGCTTTTGATACAGGAATATTTTCGTTGAGTGTAAATACTGGCATCATAATTTGCTCAATAGGTACATCTTTGTCTCGAATAGCTTGTTTAAAAAGTTTTTTAGTTAGAACAATACCCACAATATTATCAATGGTTTCATCAAATACCGGAACCCGTGAGAACTTGTAAGTTCGTCGATCTTCCAAGATATCTTTGATTTTTGTTCCTTTGTTGATTGCATACATAACTGAACGTGGAGTTAAAATATCTTTTACCTTAATGGCATTAATAGATAATGCATTTTCAATAATATCTGATTCTAAATCCCCAATAACTCCTTCTTCTTCACTAAGCAGTGTTGAGTGAATAAGCTCTTCACGTGAAATGGAATCCATATTAGTATTTCCATTTGATATTTTTTTCGTTACAAATTGCGTGATAATAATAATTGGATAGGTAATAAAGATAAAAAAGTTAATAATAAGAGCTGCTAAGGGAGCTAACTGCTTCCAGTAAATCGCACCAATTGTTTTTGGGATAATTTCAGCAACAAATAGAATCATAAACGTCAATGCAATAGAAACAATCATAACAAAGTTAGGATTACCTTCAAAAACTGTTTGGGCTTGAACACCAATAGCTGTTGCACCAAGAGTATTTGCAATAGTATTTAATATAAGAATGGATGCAATAGATTTATCAATATCTGTTTTGAGCTTTTTGAGTAGAACACCCGATTTTGGGTTCTCTTTTTCTAAAACTGAAATATATGACATGTTTGTAGATAAAATGATAGACTCTAAAATAGAGCAAAGAAATGAAACGCCAATAACAAGTACAAATAGTAGTATTAAAATGTCCATTATGACCTACTACTTTCTAAATTTAAATTCTGCCTCTGGGAACTGTCTTCCAAAGTGTTTTCTCCTTTAAGATAATTAACAACATATAATATCACAAAAAGCTTAAAGTACAAAATATTTTGACAAAAATCCCTATTTTTTGTATAATAGGGTAAGAGAATGTTTTCGTAAGGAGGATGCCATGGAATTTGGACTAATACCTAAACTAGAACAATTTCAATTTAACTCCCAACAAAATATACAGACGATAAACGAGTCTAGGGAATTACAAAATCTTAAACCTGAAAGAGAAACAGAAGAGGTTATCTCATATAAAGGCATAAAAGATTCTGATGAAATTAAAGAAGCAAAACAACAGACAAAAATTGATACTACTACTTATCAAGAGTTTACGCTGACTAATCTTAATTTCGGATACAATAATAGCTCAAAAGACTTTTTTGTTAAAGTACAACGAGGTGAGTTAGAACACCAATATCCTACTGATGAAATGATGAAGTTAAAAGCACATTTGATGCAACTTAGCGAAGCTTCCTAAATACTTTCTCTTAACTTGTATTAAAACAGTGCTCAAAACTTTTATTTAGGAACTAACTCTTCATTTTTACTGTTTAACAGTCTTGCTGCTTCTTGATATTTTTCCAAATTATCTAACTGCACACTTTGTAAAAGTGGTTCATACTTTTTAAATACTTCCCAAATACGTACATAAGCATCAGGTCTGTTTTTAATATGGTATAAAGCTAATGCTGTTGCTCCATTGATAAGTCCCTTTAGTGCTTTTGCTTCCTCTTTTTTTCCTGCTTTTTTTAAATCTTTCCAGTCATGCTCTAATAACTCATGGGCTTCTACGAACTCATGATCGATGATGGCTTGGTTAAAGGCGTTGATTCCACTCATTGGTTAATCTCTTTGTCTAAATAGTATCCGGTATAAGAACCTGTTTTTTTATGGGTTGCTGCTAATGTTTCTGGTGTACCTTCTGCAATGATATTTCCACCTTTGCTTCCACCTTCAGGACCCATATCAATTACCCAGTCAGAGTTTTTGACAATATCAAGATTGTGTTCAATTACAAGTACTGAGTTTCCTAACTCAACAAGATGGTGCAGTACTTTTGTCAGTCTATCTACATCACTAAAATGAAGTCCCGTTGTAGGTTCATCTAAAATATAGAGGGTATTTCCTGTATCTTTTTTACTCAACTCTTTAGAAAGTTTTATTCGTTGGGCTTCACCACCAGATAGAGTAACCGCATTTTGCCCCAAGGTAATGTATCCAAGACCCACATCTGAGAGTGTTTGTAATTTTGCTTTGATTTTAGGCACTTTAATAAAGAATTCCAAGGCTTCATCTACACTCATATTTAATACATCGGCAATACTTTTTCCTTTGTATAATATCTCTAAGGTTTGGGCATTATAACGTTGTCCTTGACAATCATCACATTTAACCATAATATCTGGCAAAAAGTGCATTTCGATTTTAATTTCACCTTCACCTTGACATTTCTCACATCGACCACCTTTTACGTTAAAAGAGAATCGACCAATAGCGTAACCTCTTAGTTGTGACTCTTTTGTTTTAGAAAAGAGTGTTCGTATTTCATCCATTAGTCCTGTATAGGTTGCAGGATTTGAACGTGGTGTTCTTCCAATTGGGCTTTGGTCTAAATAGATAACTTTATCCAGTTTTTCTAACCCATCAATACTTACACCATCGACTTTTTGTACTTTTTTTGCGTGGTTGAGCAACTCTTTGGCTACTGGAAGTAGGGTTTGTAAAATCAGTGATGATTTACCACTCCCTGAAACTCCTGTAATTGCACAAAGGTTTTTAAGTGGAATTTGAACATCAAGATTTTGAATATTATTAATATTTACATTTTGAATAGCAATAAAATCCTCTTGAGGTCGATTGTGAACATAGTTAATCTTCTTTTTACCGGTAACATATTGTGCTGTTAGGGTTTTGGCTCGTTTCATTTTTGCTAAGCTTCCAGCAAAAACAATCTCTCCGCCAAATTTACCAGCTTTTGGTCCTATATCTACGACAAAATCAGCCGCTTCAATTGTCTCTTTATCATGTTCAACAACAATAACGGTGTTACCTTTTTCTTGTAGGGCTTTTAGGGTTTTAATCAGTTTTGACGTATCACGTTCATGTAGACCAATAGAAGGTTCATCTAAAACATACATAACTCCTGTTAATCCTGAACCAATTTGTGAGGCAACTCTAATCCGTTGGGCTTCTCCTCCTGAAATAGTTCTAGCGTCCCGTCCTAGGGTAATATAACCTAGTCCCACATCATGTAAGAAAAAGATTCTCTCTTTAATCTCTTTTAAAATTGGTGCTGCAATCATTTGATTTTGTTCATTCAAATAAGCAAAGTTTTTTTCATCTTGGAAAAAGGCATGGGAGTCTTCAATAGGCAAACTAATGATTTCACCAATAGTTTTATTGGCAACTTTTACTGCTTGAGAAGAGGGTTTTAGACGGTTAGCATTACAGTCTGAACACCCTTTTTCTGTCATAAACTCTGCCATATCTTTTTCATCTTTTATCATGTCATAGGCTAACTTTACGATACCTTCCCATTTTCGTGTTAACTTATGTCGTTTCCACGTGAATTTTGCTTCTTCTACACCTCCGTGTAAGATGGCTTTTCTCTCATACTCTTCTAATTCTGAAAATTTAATAGTGGTATCAATTTTAGCCGCATCACAAAAGGCTTTCATCATTTTAAAATAGTACCCTTTGTTAAATCCGTAGATAATACGAACGGCACCTTCATCAATAGGTAGGTCTTCATTAATAATTTTTTTCATATCCAAGGCATATCGAATCCCTAACCCATCACATGAAGTACACGCTCCTTTAGGTGAGTTAAATGAAAATGATAAAGGCTCTAAGGGTTCAAAAGAGATTTTACAATCAAAACATGCCATGTGTTCAGAGTAGTGGTGATGTTTTTCAATATCTAAATCTTCATGGTTTAGAACTTCAACTTCCAGCTCACCAAAACTCTCTTTTAGACCTTTTTCCACATCAGAAGCAATTCGTTGTTCGTTTTCTTCTTTGATAACAACTCTGTCAATAACAACTTTAATAGTATGCATTTTTGTTTTTGCTAATTCAATATCTTCGTCAAGTCGAACCATTACCCCATCAATCATAGCTCTAACATAACCTTTGTTACGTAAGCTTTCAAGCATATCAGCAAAGGTTCCTTTTTTACGGTTAACTAATGGTGCTAAAATAACAAGTTTTGCGTTTTGAGGCAGACTCATTACTTGATTGATAACATCCGTTGAACTCATATGTGATATGGGTTCACCACATTTATGACAGTGTTGTTTTCCAATACGAGCATAAAGAAGTCTAAAGTAATCATACACTTCAGTAATAGTACCAACTGTTGAACGTGGATTTTTAGAGGTTGTTTTTTGATCAATGGCAATGGCAGGTGTTAAACCTTCGATTCTTTCAACATCAGGTTTTCCAACCTTATCTAAAAATTGTCTAGCATAAGCAGAGAGTGATTCAATGTATCGTCGTTGACCTTCTGCATAAAGAGTATCAAAGGCAAGGGTTGACTTACCACTTCCTGAAATTCCTGTAAAGACAATAAGCTTGTTTTTTGGGATTTCAAGATTAATATTTTTTAAATTGTTCTCTTTTGCATTGTATATTTTAATTGTATCTGTCATAGTTGTTCCCGTAAAAAAATAAAGCTGTAATTATATCATAATCTACTATTAAAGGAGTATTGAAAATTTTAATTAGCGTGATAAAAAAAGTTTAGACTCTTTTAAAAATTTGCTAATTAAATGAGGTTAATTATTTGCTCTTCTTTATCTCTACTGAATTTTTAAGTATAATGGGTATCAAATATAGTAATTAAGGCTTTTAGTGATAAAAAAAATTCTACTAGTAGAAGATGATATTAATTTACAACAGTTAGTATGTGAGTATTTAAAAGATTACGATTTAGTATGTCATGCTTTTGATAACCCTTTAGAAGCGCTGGCTGACTATGAACAAAACCCACAAGAGTACGCTTTGGCGATTTTGGATTTAGGTTTGCCTCATATGGATGGGTTTGATTTACTTAAAAAACTCAAAGCCATTAATCCTTTGCCTATTATTATCTCCACTGCACGAGATGATATTGGAAACAAAATCTATGGGTATGAGTTAGGTGTTGATGACTACTTGTCAAAACCCTATGAACCAAGAGAGTTAGTACTTCGTATTAATGCTGTATTAAAACGTTATGCTAATGATGAGTTTTTTATGGTAAGTGATTTTAAGGTGAACAAAAATACAAACCAAATCTTTTTGAATAATAGTGAACTTGAATTTACTAAAATAGAATTAGAGATTTTTATTTTATTGCTTAATAATGCTAACAAAGTAATCTCACGAGAAGAGATATTAAGAAACAGTTCTTTGAAAGAAGATACAAGAAACCGAACAATTGATATGCATATTAGTAATATTCGATTTAAAATTGATGATGATTCAAAAGATTCTAAGTATATTAAATCTGTTTGGGGAATAGGGTATAAATTTATCGATGACAATTAAACGAAGACTCTACACTGCTTTTACTTTAGTACTGTTAATCACACTCTTTATTATAGGAATATTCTTTTATGCTACCTATAACCTCAATGTCATACATGAATTACAAAATCATCGTTATGAACAGATTCGTCGTGTTGAGAAAATCAAAGAGCTCAATCGTTCTTTTGCATGGTTAGTTGTGGATATTATTGTTGATAGAAAAAAAGAAGTGATTGTTAATGAACGAAAAAAAAGTGCCAAGTTTTTATTTAAACAGCTATGGGAAATAAAAAAGAGTGTTTTAATTAACACAGAAAGCCCCAATGAAGAGAAACGATTAAAGACTATCTTTAGTTATTTAGCTTTAATGCAATCATCAATGGAAATAGAGTTAGATAACTTAATCAAAATAGATGCCATAGAGTCTACTTTGAATAGTTTTAATAAAAACTTTAAAAACCTCAGTAGCAATAGTGAAGTGTTGATTGAAGAGGAGATAACCTATTTACAAAACAGACTAAATTTAGCAGAACAAGAACGAGAAGATTTTATTGCCAAAATCAAACTAGAGTTAATCATATTGATTTTTATTGCCTTTAGTCTTTCGTTTATTATTTCAACAAAACTTATCAACCATATTAAATCCTCCTTGAGTAAGATGAATGAAGCAATTCTTTCTTTGTTACATAACAATGACAAAACAATTAAAGTTGATATGGAAAAAGGAACGGAACTTAGTGAAATCACCAAAAATCTCAATACCTATTTACAACAAAAAGATGACATGATAAGCTCAAGAGAGGAGTTATTACGAAATATTAGCCATGAGTTAAAAACTCCTATTACTAAAGGAAAGTTTTTAATAGAAAAAATTAAATCATCACAAGATAACCAAACAGTCAAAGATATTAACCAAGTTTTTTATGATATTGAAGAGTTAACCAATAAACTATTAGAGAGAGAAAAACTTAACTTTGCAACTTTGAATAAAACTCAATTTAAAATAACGACATTGATATTAGAAGCATTATCTAAACTCTCCATTGAAGATGAATCTATTGTTAATATTGACATAAAAGATGATTTTGAGCTTAATGCGGACTTTTATTATATGACGTTAGCCATTAAAAACTTGATAGATAATGCTATTAAATATAGTGATTCGTATCCAATTTATATTATTACTGAAAATAATCGTCTGCTTATAAAAAACAACGCGAAGAAACTCTCTAAAAATTTGGTTTATTATATACAACCCTTTACCAGAGAGCCTAACCAACAAACAGGTCATGGGCTTGGATTGAATATTGTTATGAAAATATTACAGCTTCACAGTTATACTATTGACCTCAAACATAAAAACAACCACAATATCTTTCAAATAGACTTTAATTAAATTGTCAAGAAACTGTCAATAAACCTTACCTAGGTGAATTGACAGAGTTCCTATATAGTATCTTATATATTTAAATGATGAGGTGCACAATGGCAACACAAATTCAAATGATACAACGTTTTATTAAAAGTGAATCCTTCAGTGGTATTTTACTTTTTATTGCAACATTGTCAGCAGTAATAATTGCAAACTCTGCATTGAGTGATAACTATTTTGAGTTATGGAATAAAAATTTTGGAGTAACTTTAGGGGATAAAACAATCTCTATGAGTTTAATGTATTGGATTAATGACGGACTTATGGCACTGTTTTTTTTAATGGTGGGATTAGAGATAAAAAGAGAACTCTTAATTGGAGAACTCTCTTCTGTTGAAAAAGCTAGCTTTCCAATTGTCGCAGCGATTGGTGGTATGGTCATTCCTGCACTGATTTATGTTTTCTTTAATATGGACAATCCAAAAGGATTTGGTGTTCCAATGGCAACAGATATTGCATTTGCTTTAGGTATTTTGATGCTTTTAGGAAAACGTGTGAATCCTGCATTAAAACTTTTCTTAGTGGCATTGGCCGTTGTGGATGATTTAGGTGCAGTTATGGTGGTTGCTACGGTTTACACTGGAGAGTTACAATTTGAGTACTTTCTTTACGCATCATTAGTATATGCGGCATTATGGATATTTAACCTAAAAAAAGTTAGCTCATTGATTCCTTATATGGTTTTAGGAATAGCATTATGGATATTTATACACTCTATTGGTGTACATGCAACAATTGCTGGAGTTCTTTTAGCTTTTGTTATTCCAATTCGACCTGATGTAAATGAAAAAGAGTTTATTAACAATACTAAAAACTTAGTGGATGAGTTTGAAAAAAATATTGATGATATTCCTCTTTTAAATCACAAGCAAATGGAAATTCTAGAGGATATCGCCTATAAATATGACAAGGTTCAAAATCCTCTTTTAAAGTTAGAACATCGATTACACTGGATGACGGCATTTTTTATTATGCCACTGTTCGCATTTTCAAATGCAGGTGTTGTTTTAGATTTTTCAGCAGTTTCTCAAAATCTTATGATTGTTCTAGGGGTTGTTTTTGGACTGTTAGTTGGAAAACCGTTAGGAATTATAGGATTTACCTATTTAGTTGATAGGTTTAATATGGTTAAGAAACCTGATAATCTTAGCTGGAGTGAAATTGGCGCAGTAGGTTTTTTAGGTGGTATTGGTTTTACTATGTCTATTTTTATTACTCAGTTGGCTTTCTTAGACCCAGTTGTAGTAAGCGCTGTTAAAATTGCAATTTTCATTGCATCATTTATTGCTGGAGTAATCGGAGTATTATTAATACTTCGAGCCCACAATTAAAAGGCATAACAATGTTAGAGATTATTATATTTACACTACTATGTGCAACGGTATTAAATATTGTATTAAAAAAGTTTGGAATCCCTACAATCATAGGGTATATTACCACAGGTACCATAATAGCCTATGGTTTTCATCTACATGATGCTGTGCACAATCATGACCTAAAACAGATTGCTGAGTTTGGAGTTGTGTTTCTAATGTTTACCATTGGATTAGAATTCTCGATGAAACATCTTATTAAAATGAGAAAAGAGGTCTTCCTTTATGGAATGTCCCAAGTCGTTGTAACGGCACTATTTTTTACATTATTAGGCCACTATTTTTTTGATATTACGTTAAAATCAGCCATAATTATTGGCTTGGCTTTGGCTTTATCTTCAACGGCAATTGTACTAAAAGTGCTAAATGAGAGTGGTGATATCAATAAACTTTATGGGCGAAAAGTATTAGGAGTACTGCTTTTTCAAGATATTGCAGTAATTCCTATTTTACTGATGATTACTATTTTTTCTACAGAAAATCAAACGGTTGGTTCTTTGTTAACCCAAACCTTTATTGACGCTACGATTCTATTAATTGGTCTTTATCTTGTTGGAAAGTATCTTTTAGAGCCCTTTTTATTTAATGTTGCCAAAACAAAATCAAATGAGATTTTTATTAGTTCAATTTTGCTGTTAGTTATTGGAACCTCTTATTTAGCACACCTTTTTGGATTTTCTTATTCACTAGGAGCATTTGTAGCAGGTATGATGATTGCGGAGACTCACTATAAACACCAAGTTGAAGCTGATTTAATACCTTTTAGGGATTTATTATTAGGTATCTTCTTTATTACT
Source organism: Arcobacter sp. EP1 (assembly GCA_001655195.1). GTDB lineage: Bacteria > Campylobacterota > Campylobacteria > Campylobacterales > Arcobacteraceae > Arcobacter_A. The sequence goes on along the minus strand of LPNY01000199.1, from coordinate 43,694 downwards.
GTGGGTATGCAACTTGATTTTCATATTATTTATGAGAACTTAGGCAGTATTCTTTTACTGCTTCCTTTATTGATTATTGTAAAAGTGGTAATTTTATTTGTAATTATGCGATTTACATCAACAAAGAGAACTTCCCTTAAAACGGCAGTTTCACTGTTTCAGTTAGGTGAGTTTGCCCTTGTAATATTTGAATTGTCTTTTGCCCGAGATTTAATTGACCCAACTTTAGGACAAATACTCATTGTAACAGTTGTTGTCTCGATGATTATGACACCTTTTGTGCTAAAAAACCTCTCAACCATTGTTAATATTTTAAATAATAAAAAAGATCGAAAAAAAGAGATGAGTGAAATCCCCCAAGAGCAGTTAGAAGATCATATTATTTTAATTGGTTTTGGAAGATTAGGGAAAAACATTGCTAAACTTATTAAAGAAAATGGCGAAAAATTCATTGCCATTGAAAGTGATATTAAAACTGTAATAGCATCCCAAAAACAAGGTCTACCCGTTATATATGGAAATGCCTCTAAAAAAGAGATTCTAAAATCAGTTAATATAAAAAATGCAAATTCTGTTATCATATCTGTAGGAGATAGTGAAAAACTCTTACATATTTGTGAAGTAGTAAAAGATATGGCACAGGATAAAAAAACCATTGTAAAAGTTAATAAATATGAAGAAAAAGAACGTTTACGTAGGTTAAAACTTTCTCATATTATTGTGGAGACTGAAAAAACAGCAAAAGCAATGTATGAAGAAGCAAGTATTTTAGGCTAAGGAGGATTAAGTGTTTGCAATATATAACAACGGAAGTGTCAGTTTTAGAAGTACAGCTGATAATTTATATCAAGTAAAAAATACAGATGCTCCCCATAAAGTGTTGTTAAAACCCGATGATGACGACCTCTATCAGGACTATTTAGACAGAGAAAAGAAAAATAAAAAGAACCAAGAAAACGAACAACCCAATCAAAAAGAACTCAATGCCTATAAAAAAATAGCCAATATGGATACTACTTCGGTGGTGTATCATGTGAAAGATATCATGAGTGCAAACTGTATTGCAATAAACCAATCATCTAGCATATTGGAAGCTTATAACCTTTTGCGGGAAAAAAAAGTGAGTCAAATACCAGTAGTTTTTCCTGATGGTAAGATTGTAGGAATGATAAATAAAAAAATCATTTTAAATTTACTTATGGATGATTTTGATAGGGGACGACATATTTTAAATCAAAAACTCTCAGAGCTTTATTTTGATGATTTGCTTACGACTGATCCGATTTCTGATATTCGTAGAGTTGCTAAGGTTATGTTGGATTTTAAGTTGGATGCTATTCCGGTTGTTGATTCCAAAGATGTGTTATGTGGGATTGTTTCAAAGACGGATATTATCAAGGCGGTTTCTAAATTGCCTGCTATTAATTTGTGGGGTTAATTTTCTCTTTGTGAGTTTGTAGGTTGGAGTGGTTTAATTATTCTGGCTTGATATCGCAAAGAGGATTACCTCTTTACTCTACTTACTTTTGTGTTTACGAAAAGTAAGCAAAAAAAACTGCCGGTTGTCAAAGGCGAAGCTTCCCTCCAGTTTTAAATTCATTTTCTGCCCTGCAAAACTCGCTAAAATGTGCTCCCCTCACGAAGTTTGCCTTATGCCTTATTGGCATAAGTTTTCCCCTGTTCCCATTTATTACGGTCAAACAGGCTTCGGACGGTATCCGAAAATAAATCTAAAACTTCCGGCTTTAACAAAGGCAGAAATACAACCCATGATTTTCAAACAGTGAAATACTCAAAATCACCTCTTTTTGGTAGCTTTTTAATACTCATACATATTTCATTTGAGTTATAATAATATATAAGGATACACATGAATTATACAAAAACTAAATTGACTGAATTTATACAACATCTTTCTCATGATGTTGAAGATGAAAAAAAAGCTGAGGAGTATATATCAAATGCTATTCCTTTTATTGGATTAATTATAATATATTTTAATTCTCTTGAAAGTTCATTAGATGCTATTCTTTGTGAAAATTTTACAGATCGTACAGATTCAACAGGTTTAATTGTTTTAAATACAATGGGGTTTTCTGCAAAAATAGATTTATTGAAAAGGTTTTGCGATGATTTTCAATTTTCTTTAGATAAAGAACTTGAAGGATATGAAAGGCTCATAAATGATTTAAGAGAATCTACTAGATTACGTAATCTTGTAGCACATACTAATTGGGAAAGCACTAATGAAGAAGGATATGCTTTTGTTCGACTAAAAATGTCAAAAAAAGGTATGAAACAAGAGTACGTTCAATTTACAGAAGAATCTTTACAAAAAATTATAGAATTAATACTTAGAACAAGAGTAAATTTAAATGATTTTTGGGAAAATAGAAATAATATATTGTATGATAGAAAAAATACTTAACATTTATTAGTAATGTTAAAAAAACACCTTCTGCATCATAAAGAATAGTATCACCGTATAAAGCAATAAAATAAAATTCTTATAGGACTTTATGTGGGTGATATTTTTTACCTTGATACCAAAATAAACCCCAACAAGTGAAGCTATACCAACCATTGCACCTTCACTATAAAGCATTTGTCCACTGTATGATAATGAAATAAATCCTGCAATTGAAGAAAATACTACAAAAAATAGTCCTAAGGTAGTGGCTATTTTTAGGTTGTAGTGCATGAATCCTACTAATATTGGTGTTAACATAATAGTTCCACCAATGCCAATACTCATGGCAAACATACCAATAGTTGCTCCAATTAGTAGTAAAAATGCTTTACTATGTTGTTTGACCTCTTTTTCGTGTTCCATTGAGGTTTTGAAGATTTTTAAAATAGAGGCAACTAAAATAGCGATAAACATATATTGTAACATGGTATTGGATAGGGTTGCTACCACAAATCCACTAAATAAACCACCAATAAAACCGCCAATTCCCAATAGTAATCCATCAGCTAGTAGATGTAACTGTTTTCGTAAGTTTAAAAATGACCCAAATATAGAACTAAATACCATTTGCATGATTGAAATAGCTACTGCTTCTTTCATATCAAATCCCGAAAAAAGGAGTAGTGGAACAAGAACCATTCCTCCTCCGATTCCAAAGAAACCAGAGGTAAAACCTGTAATTGCTCCAAAGAGTAGTAGTTCTAAGGTCATATTTTATTTTTTAATAGAGTTCATTGCTCCAATGAACTTTTTGTAGATACACTCTAACTCGTGGTCTTCGTTACTTAAATCAATACCGTCATATTTTTTAACGGCATGTTCTAATACTGCAACCCTTTTTAGAAGGTATTCGAACATCTCTTTGTTGATATCAGGTAAATCTGCATGGTTGAGTTTTCCATTTTTATCTTCTCGTTTGATAACTTTTGCTGGAACTCCAACTGCAGTACAGTTTTTTGGTACATCACAAATAACAACAGAGTTGGCTCCAATTTTTCCGTTTTTACCAACGGTAATATTTCCTAAAACTTTTGCACCACTACCAATAACCGAGTTTGCTTTAATAGTTGGGTGACGTTTTCCTTTGTTTAGACTTACCCCACCTAAGGTCACACCTTGGTAAATGAGTACGTCATCTTCAATAATGGTTGTTTCCCCAATAACTACCCCAATACCATGGTCAATAAATACTCTTCGTCCTATTGTTGCTGCTGGATGAATATCCATATTACAAAAAAACTGAGTCAGTCCCATAATAATTCGAGAAAGGAGTTTAAAGTTTCGTTTGTACAGTCTGTTGGCAAGTCTATGGTTAACGATTGCCCATACTCCTGGATAGTTAAATAGTAACTCAATATTTGAGTTTAGCGCCGGGTCATTTTTTTTGGGAACGGAAAAATCTTCTTTGATTTGTGCCCAATATCCTAATGGTTTGTTTTCTTCTTTTATCTCTTGTGACATGCTAGCTCCACGTTGTTTTTAAATAACTGTTATCATGTAAATATCTATTTAGTATTTTATATGTGTTATCATCTAATTTGTTCTTCAAAATATCTTTAATCTCATTGGTATCATAATCAATATCTTCAAGAATGTCTATAATTTTCTGCGACTCTAAAATCTTTTCACATTTTACCGTATCATTTTCAAAAATGATATTTATCTCTGTTGGATGTGAAAAGAGGTTGTGTCTCATACCTAAAATATCTTGGTAGGCTCCCACATTAAAAAAGCCTAAGTAGTACTCCTCTTTTTTGAGGTTAACATCATGTAAATAAAGAGGTTCTTTGGGGTCAAACTCCATTTCTCCATCACTATCACAGGTAATATCCCACAAGGATGCACTTCGTGTTGGTTTTTTATCCAAGTGAGTTATGGGCATCACAGGAAACTCTTGTTTAATACCCCAAAAATCAGGTAGTGATTGGAAGATAGAGAAGTTTAATAGATACTTCTCTTGTATTTTATTGTCAATTTTTTGTAACTCTTCGTAATCATCTACTTCTAAAAGCCAAATAGCTTTTTTGATAATGAGGTTTGTTAGAATTTCCGCATTTGAACGGTCCTCTAAATCAATGTATCCTAAATCAAAAAGTTTGAGTAGTGACTCTAGGTGGTCAATACTATCGTGCATATATTCTAATGCAGTTCGACTGTTCATATCATTATAAAGTTCATTTAATTCCACGATTAAAGGCGGATTATGCTCTTTTAGTCGTAAGTGTTCCGCTTCATACTCTGCTGAAAATAGCTCAAGAACAGGGGTGATTAATACCGATGAATTTGCTGCAATAAATCGTCCTGATTCAGTAAAAATGTTGGGTTCATCAACCCCTTTTTGTTTAGCAATATTTTTTAGAGTAAAAATAACATCATTGGCAAACTCTTGTAAATGGTACTGTGCAGTTCGTTGAAATTGAGAATATTCAACCGCTAAACCTCCACCAATATTGATGGCATTTAGATGGGTTGCTCCTAAGTTTTTTAACTCTGCATAAATATGCCCTGATTCTTTGAGAGCATTTTTAAGAGGTTTGATGCTTTTCATCGCAGAACCGATATGAAAATGAATCATCGTTAGATATTCACATAGATTGTTTTTTTCTAACATCTCAAAGGCTTCAAGAATTTCAGTGGAACTTAGACCAAATTTTGAATCAATTCCTCCTGATTTTGCCCATGCGCCGCTTCCTTGGTTAAAAAGCCGTACCCGTATACCAATGTTTGGTGTTGGGAGTGAAGTCTCTTTTTCTAGTGCAATAATGGTTTCAAGTTCATTGATTCCTTCAATGATAACGGTGATATCATGACCCATCTGTTTTGCAATAAAACATAGGTGAATCATCTCTTTATCTTTAAATCCATTGACAGTTATGGGCGCACCTATTTTATTGTAGGTCATTGCTAAAAAGAGTTCAGCTTTACTTCCTGCTTCTAATCCATAGTTATACTTTTTACCTAAATTAATCAATGGTATTAAAAAGTTAGGAAGTTGATTTACCTTTAGTGGAAAGACAGCATTAAATGAACCTTGGTAGTTGTTCTCTGTTATGGCGTTATCATAGAGGGTATAGAGTTTATCAATTTGACCTTGAGTTAAATGTGGAAATCGTAAAAGTAGGGGGCCCTTGTAGTCTTGTGAACGAATTTCTTTAACCAAAGAGATAAGAGATGGTTTATTGGCTTTATTAACCTTTACAACTCCATTTTCTATGATAAAATTGTCATTTCCCCAAATATCTATACCGTAATTATTCAATCTTAAAAATCCTCGAGTTTAATAGTACGCTCTTCTTTGTCAAGTAAATTTTTAACGTAAATTGTACCATTTTTTAATTCATCTTCACCAATGAGTGCAACAACAGTTGTATTTTGTTTCTCTGCTAATTTAAAGTGTTTTCCAAATCCACGTGGTGTGTATTCAATAAATGTTTTGGTTGTTTTTCGTTTTTCATTGGCAACTTTTACTGCAGTATTCAGTGCCTCTTCACATAATGCTCCAACATAAACAACTTCTTTGTTTTGCTCTTTGACTTGTACTAATTCAAGTAGACGTTCAATCCCAATGGCAAATCCAATTCCAGGAGTCTCTCGTCCACCTAAAAATTCAACAAGTCTATCGTATCGTCCTCCACCTGCAATGGCACTTTGTGCTCCAATTTCATCACTGATGAACTCAAAAGCAGTTTGTGAATAGTAATCTAATCCTCTCACAAGGTTTGAGTCAACTTCATAATTAACCCCATTAAAATCTAAAATCTCTTTGAGTTTTTCAAAGTCAGTGTCACATCGTTCACAAAGGTTATTGGTGATTTTTGGTGCATTGATCAGTAATGATTGACACTTTTCATTTTTACAATCCAATACTCGAATAGGGTTAGTTTCAATTCGTCGGTCACAATCTTCACACAACTCACTTCTAAATGAACTTAGGTGTTGAACCAAGTTTGTTTTATACGTTGGCATACACTCTTTACACCCAAGAGAGTTTAAAAGTAGGTTGAATTTAATACCAAAGAACTCTAAAATATCTTTGAGCATCATGATAACATTGGCATCTTCATACACTGAACTCACACCAAATACTTCTGCTCCAAACTGGTGAAACTCTCTAAGACGTCCTTTTTGAGGTCGTTCGTATCGAAACATTGGACCATAGTAGTACCATCGTGTTACACCACCAGCACGGTCACGTTTGTCTTGAATGAAACTTCTAACAACTCCAGCTGTTCCTTCAGGTCGTAAACAAACATCATTTTCACCTTTGTCGATGAACTGATACATCTCTTTGTTAACAATATCTGAACTCTCACCAACACTTCGTTTAAAAAGTGCAGTTTCCTCTAAAATAGGAGTTTCAATATACGAAAAGCCATAGTTTTTTGCAATTTGTGTTGCATTATCAATAAAATAGGTAAATAGTTGGCTTTGTTCGTCAACAAGGTCTTTCATTCCTCGAAGACTTTGAATATTTTTGTTACTCATTTATAAATTCCTCAATCTTTTGTGCAATCTGCTCAATACTCAGACTTGCATCAATATAAATATGGTTTAGGTTTAATAGTTCTGCCGTCTCTTTCATACGACTTTGAATATCAAGTAGGTAATCAATACCTCGTGATTCAATGGAATCATTCTCTTTTCCCGATAATCGTTTAGTTAATTCTTCACGTGATAGTTCTAATAAAATCATATGACTTGGTAAAATATTTGATGTGGCAATGAGATTTAAGCTGGTTACAATTTTCAGCGGCATATCTTTTGCATAGGCAATTCCAGAGATAACTGAACGGTCTGAAACAACAACTTTGTCTTGATTTGGTTTGATAACCTCTTCAATATGTTCTGCTCTATCTGCAAGAAAAAGAAACATCTCTGCTACTTTACTTTTTGCATGACCATTTAGAACCATCTCTCGAAGTTTCATTCCAATATCAGTACCACCAGGCTCTTTTGTAAAAACTGCCTCAGGTAGTTTTTTTGATAAGATATCCAGTTGTGTTGATTTTCCTGCTGTATCTATTCCTTCGATTACGACATACATTTTAAAACTTCTTTCGGAACAAGATGACAAAACTTTCCATCAAAACGGATAATCTCTCGAACAATGGTTGAACTCACAAAAGCATTCTCTAATGTTGGCATTAAATAAAGTGTTTCAATATCATTGTTGATTGAAGCATTGGCATATCCCATTTGAAGTTCGTATTCAAAATCAGAAACAGCTCGTAACCCACGAATAATTGTATTCACTTCAAGTTCCGTTGCCAAATCAACTAGCAGCGTATCAAAACCAATAACATTAACACCCTTGAGATGTTTTGTTGCTGCTTTTGCATATTTAACACGTTCATTATGAGAAAACATCGGTTTTTTACGTTCACTTTTTGCAACAGCAATAATAACTTCGTCGAAGATATTGGAAGCTCGTGTAATAATATCCATGTGACCATTTGTTATTGGATCAAAGGTTCCACTGTAAATTGCTCTTTTGTAAGATGCGATTATTTTGTTATCTTTTTCTTTACTCATTTTTGTTTCCATCGTTTATATAAATTGTTGTCAATTTTTAGTAAATCAAACCATTTACCAATTAAAAAGTTTTCCATATCATCTAGACTTGATTGCTCAGAATAATAACCTAAAACAGGTGGTGCAATTATGACACCTAAATTGGAAAGTTTTAACATATTTTCTAAAGCAATAGAAGAGAATGGAAGTTCTCTTGGGGCAATAATTATCTCTCGTTTTTCTTTAATCATAACTGTAAATGCTCGTGTGATTAAACTATCACTTATTCCACATGCACATTTTGCAAGAGTGTTTTGAGAACAAGGCAAGATAATCATTTTATCAGTTTTAAAAGAACCTGATGCAATTGGAGCAGCTATATCTTTGTCTTTAAATAAAGTGACATTTTCTTGTTGAAACACTTTTTTAAAGTCCGTATTGTTTTCAAGTTTTAACGCTTTTTTTGCACTACTTGATAGTACAACAAAAGCTTCTATATTTGAAGGCAGTAGGCTAACAAATTTCAAACCTAAGTTTGCACCGCTAGCACCTGTTATTGCAATGACAAGTTTCACCTTTAAAACCTTTGTATTAATTCTAAGAAGTAAAGATATTAGCGAAAAAAATCTTTTTTTTCAAATAGGGAATTTATATGTTTTAAAAGTATTAAATTGAGTAGAGTGAATTGTATAAAAATAAGCTAAAATTAAGAAAAGTTATATTAACATTTCGTATAAGCTTTATTGGAAATTAACATATCATATTGTATAACTATTAATATTAATTTATACTTTATGTTAAAGGATTAACAGATGTCAAAAATTATCACTTACGTAAGAGTCAATAAAAATAACTTGGAATATACCCAAGTTCAAAGAGAAGAAATAAGTAAATATGTAAAAGAACATAGCATTGATATTTTGCAAGATTTTGAAATTGAGATTAATCAACCAAACGAAGAGAAAAATATTCTTGATTTACTCAAATCGTGTCAAAAAGATTCACGAATTATTGTTTATGATTTAAATGTTTTTGGACGAACAGTTGATAGAATTTTAGAGATTGTAAAGTTTCTTTTAGAGAATAAAATTAACATAATTGTCATCAAACAAAACTTGGATTTAGTTGATGATAATGATATGTTAACCCAAATGATTTTAGGTGTAATTTCAATGACAGTAAATCTTGAAAAAGACTTAATGAGTCTTCGAACAAAAGAAGCGTTAACTGCTAAAAAACTAGAAGGTGTACATTTAGGTAAACCAAAAGGAACTATTCAAAAGTCAAAATTTGATAAACAGCGAGATAAAATTGAAGAGCTTTTAGGAGTTGGTTTATCAGTTCGAAAAATTGCAAAACTACTTGGATACTCTAATCATATTGGACTCAATAATTATGTAAAAAAGAGAAACATTCGAGAGAAAATAAGTGATACAGTTTTGGAGTTTGCTAGTTAATTAGCAAGCTTCAATTTAACTATTTACTTCTATTAACCTTTTATTTAACCTTCATTAAACACATTTTTTTATAGTACACTTATAAATTAAATTAGGAGATCTTTATGAAAAAGGTATCTTTACTTTTAACACTATTATCTACATCACTACTTTATGGTTCAAACTATTCCATTGTTGATACAGGGCAAAAAAACTATTTTGATGACAATGGTTATATAAAAAAACCTACAGTAGGTAGTTCTTATTTTGGTCAAGATAGCTCTTATTTAGGAAATCAACCTAGTTTTCAAGATAATCAAAATGGAACTGTAACAGACAATGTAACTGGCTTGATGTGGCAAAAAAAAGTTCTTCCTAAAATGACATACAGCCAAGCTGTAGATTATGCTAATAGTGCAAATATTGGTGGATACAGTGATTGGCGAATTCCAACAATAAAAGAACTCTATTCTCTCGTTAACTTTAAAGGACAAACAGGTAAGGGAAATCCGAACACTTCTAAAGTTCCCTATGATGCAAAACCCTATATAGATACCAAGTATTTTGATTTTGAATATCCTAAAGAACGTCGTTTTATTGATGCTCAGTATTGGAGTAGTACAGATTACGTGAACACAACAATGGGTGGGGCAGAAACATTTTTTGGTGTAAACTTTGCTGATGGACGAATCAAAGGATATCCAAAGTTTAGGGCTCATGGTAAACAAAGCAGTTTTTATTTGCGTGTTGTTAGAGGAAATAAAAACTATGGTAAAAATAAATTTGTCGATAACCGTGATGGAACAGTTTATGACAGAGCTACTAATTTAATGTGGATGAAAAATGATAGCCAAAAAGGTATGAAATGGGAAAGTGCTTTGGCTTTTTGTGAAAGCTTACAAATAGCTGGAAAATCCAATTGGCGTCTACCTAATGCCAAAGAGTTACAATCTATTGTTGATTATACCCGTTCTCCTGATACAACAAATTCAGCAGCTATAGACAAACTTTTTCATGCAACATCCATAGAAAATGAAGAAAACGTTAAAGATTTTGCCTCTTATTGGAGTAGTACAACTCACCTTGATGGTAGAGATATTGGTTCATTTGCTATTTATGTCTCCTTTGGACGAGCATTGGGTTACATGCAAGACCCACGTCTTGGAACTCGTCAATTGATGGATGTTCATGGAGCAGGTGCACAACGAAGTGATCCTAAAAGCGGGAGTATTTCGCGCTATGAACGAACAGGCCATGGACCACAAGGTGACGTGATACGCGTAAAAAATTTTGTACGTTGTGTGAGTGATAACTTTACTGTTCTAAATACTAGTAATGATTATGAGATAAAGTCACGCTCTTTGTTTAAACCGCAAAAAGGCTTTGAAATGATGCGTCAAAATAAACCAGCGCAACCTCAAAGAAGTACTAATCGTAAAGGTCCTAGCTCACTTATTTTAGAAAGGTTTGATAAAAATAGTGATAACATGATTTCATATAAAGAAGCACCAACTATGATGCAACGTAACTTTTCCCGTCATGATAAAAACGAGGATGGTTTTTTAGATGAGAGTGAACTCTCTGATTTACCAAAGCCCCAAAGGTAGATGATTTATTATGAATTTAATTATTACATTGATTAAGAAAAGAGTTAGAAAATGACAAATATTTTAATGATAGAAGACGATCCTGAATTTTCACTTTTTCTAGGAGAGTATTTAGAACAATACAATATTAAAATAACTAACTATGAAGACCCTTATTTGGGTTTGAGTGCGGGGATTTCAAACTATGATTTACTGATCTTGGATTTAACTCTTCCTGGTATGGATGGAATTGATGTTTGTAAAGAGGTATCCAATAAATATGATATTCCTATTATTATCTCTAGTGCACGTGGTGATGTTACTGATAAAGTAATTGGTTTACAATTAGGGGCTGATTATTATTTGCCTAAACCTTATGACCCAAAAGAGATGTATGCAGTGATACAAAGTCTACTACGACGTTCAAAAAAACTCAATGTGAACCAAAATAGCAGCGATTTTAGTTTTGATAAGAGCAAATGTAAAATAAGTTTCAAAGATGAAGACTTACATTTAACTCAAGCAGAGTATGAAGTTCTCATTTGCTTGTTAAGTCATAAAAATGCAGTCATATCAAGAGAACAAATTGTTAATGAGTGTGAAAGTCTCAGTGATAGTTACAGTAAAAGTTTAGATGTGATTATAGGAAGACTTCGCTCAAAATTTGGGGATGACTCTAAAAATCCAAAATATCTTTTTGCCATTCGTGGATTAGGGTATAAGTTAGTACAATGAGACTCTCTTCGTTACTGAGTAAAATTACGATTATCTTTATTGTTGCTTTTTTGCTCTTGATTGGGCATTTTGTTGCTTTTATGAAGTTTGAAGATAGGGGTAAATATCGTCAAGTTATACAATCCTATCAAAACTTATCAAAACATTTTAAACGAAATCATTTTGCAAAATATGAAGTAATTGATTATGTAAAAGATTTTGATTTAGTTGTGGAACCCAATCATCGAGAAGTATTAGAAAATGGAAAAAGACTTCCTTCCAGACGTGGGTTTGAGACAATTTTGTATAAAGGTAACTTTTATTTTCATGTAACGGCACCCCATTTTCGAATTCTATTTAAAGATTTAAATAGTTATGAATCTAATTTCCCTTATGGTCTTTTGGTTTTTATTTCAATTTTCTTTTTATTGGTGGGCGTTTACGTGTGGTTATTACGTAGTTTAAAACCACTTTATAATTTAAAAGAACAAATCACGCAGTTTGCTAATGGAAATTTAGATATCAACTGCAAAAGTGATAAAAAAGATGAGATTGCTGATGTGGCAAATGAGTTTGATAATGCCGTTTCTCATATTAAATTGTTACTTAACTCACGACAGCTTTTTTTACGTACGGTGATGCATGAGTTAAAAACTCCCATTGCAAAGGGGCGTATAGTTTCAGAATTGATTGACAATAACAAACAAAAAGAGCGCATGACTCATATTTTTGAAAAGTTAGATTTTTTGATAAATGATTTTGCCAAAGTTGAGCAGGTTGTTTCAAAAAACTATGATGTTTATAAAAATGAATTCTCTTTAAAGACAATTTTTACTCACTCTATTAGTATGTTGCTTCTTGAAGAAAGTGACGAACGAGTAGTCTTGCCTAAAAATCTTGATCAAAAGTTAAATGTGGATATTGAGCTCATGTCAATGGTGTTTAAAAATTTGATTGATAATGCTTTTAAGTACTCAACTGACGGTAAAGTTCAAGTTGTTTTAGACGGAAATACTTTATGTTTTAGTTCTCTTGGAAAACCTTTAGAAAAGGATTTAGAAGAGTATTTTAAACCTTTTCATAATGATACTCACTCAAAAAACCATGGTATGGGGTTAGGACTTTATATTGTTAAGTCTGTTTTAGATTTACATGGGTTTGGTTTTGAATACACTTACGTAAATAATACAAACTCCTTTAAAATTCTTTTTTAATTTGAACTAATCTTTTTATCTTTATAGTGACTTTAAAAACTTTATAGTAAAATATCTGCTTATTAAAATATATGGAGATTTACATGAAAGTTTTATTATTAAAAGATGTACAAGGTACTGGAAAAGCCGGAGAAGTTAAAGAAGTAAAAGACGGATACGGTAAAAACTTTCTAATTGGAAAAGGTTTAGCTTTACATGCAACAACTGAAGTAATGAATAAATACAAAGCTGAACAAAAGAAAAAAGCAGAAATTGAAGCGGCAGAAATTGCAGAAGCTAAAGAACTTGCTCAAAAATTAGAATCATCAAAATTTACAATCAAACATAAAGTTGGAGCAAATGGTCACTTAATTGGATCAGTTACTAATAAAGAGATTTCACAAGCATTTGACGATTTAGGTGTTAAAATTGATAAAAAACAGATTACCCTTAAATCAAAAATTAAAACAGTAGGTATTTTTGAAGTGGATTGTAAACTTGGTCATGGTATTCATGGTATTGCTAAAATTGACGTTATTGCAGAGTAAGTAATGTTTGACGCAACTACGATACTGGCTTATAAAGCAGAAAACAAAGCAGTTATTGGTGGTGACGGACAAGTTACCTTTGGTAATGCTGTTTTAAAAGGAAATGCAACAAAAATCAGAACCCTTTACAAAGATAAGGTATTAGCTGGTTTTGCAGGAAGTACGGCAGATGCCTTTAATCTTTTTGATATGTTTGAATCACATTTAGAAAATCGAAAAGGTGATTTACTTAAAGCGGTTATTGATTTTTCTAAAGAGTGGCGAAAAGACAAAGTTCTAAGACGTCTTGAAGCCATGATGATTGTGCTTAATCGTGAACATATTTTTATTTTAAGTGGTACGGGTGATGTTGTAGAACCAGAAGATGGAAAGATTGCTTCCATTGGAAGTGGTGGAAACTTCGCTATTTCAGCGGCGCGTGCTTTAGAAAAACACGCCGATATGGATCCAGAAGAGTTAGTGAAAGAGTCTCTAATGGTTGCAGGTGAATTGTGTATTTACACTAATCAAAATATTAAATTATTAACAATATAGAGGATTAACAGCGTATGAATTTAACGCCAAAAGAGATTGTAAAATTTTTAGATGATTATGTCATTGGACAAGATGATGCAAAAAAAACCATTGCCTTGGCATTACGAAACCGATACCGACGAATGCAATTAGATGATGAGTTACAAGAAGAGATTATGCCTAAGAACATCCTTATGATAGGAAGTACAGGGGTTGGTAAAACAGAAATTGCACGTAGACTCGCTAAGATGATGAATTTACCGTTTGTTAAAGTAGAAGCATCAAAATATACCGAAGTTGGTTTTGTAGGACGTGATGTAGAATCAATGATTCGTGATTTAGTACACTCTTCAATTGATTTAGTGACTAAAGAGTATGAAGAGAAGGTTCAATCAAATATTGATGAAGAAATTAACCGACAAATTATTGAGATTCTTGTTCCTCCTTTACCTGAAGCTGCAAGTGAAAATGCAAAAGAATCGTTTATTAAAACCTATAACAAAATGGAAGATAAGTTAAACAAGGGTGAACTAGATGATAAAAAAATCACCATAGAGTTACCTAAAAAGACCCACGTGGAGATAATAGACTCATCACTACCTCTTGATATGAGTTCAATGCAAGAGGGGCTTAACAAGATGTTAGGCGGTTTAAATAAAGACAAAATTAAAAAAGAAGTACCTATTAAAGATGCAAAAGTTTTATTACGACCAGGAGCTAGTGAAAAACTACTTGATCATGAGTCTGTTAAAATTGAGGCATTAAAACGTGCAGAAAATGGTGGAATTATCTTTTTAGATGAGATTGATAAAATTGCCTCAGGAAAAAACAACCAAAACCAAGACCCAAGTAAAGAAGGGGTTCAACGAGATTTACTTCCAATTGTTGAAGGAAGTAGTGTTCAGACAAAATTTGGACAAATCAACACAGACCATATTCTGTTTATTGCAGCTGGGGCATTTCATGTGAGCAAACCAAGTGATTTACTGCCAGAACTTCAAGGAAGATTCCCCTTACGTGTTGAATTAAATGCATTGGATGAAGAGGCACTTTATAAGATTTTAACCAATACGAAAAACTCACTTTTACGTCAATACAAAGCGCTACTTGGTGTGGAAGATGTTACTTTAGAATTTGATGATGAATCCATTCGTTCATTTGCACATCTGTCTGTTACTGCTAATGAAAAAACTGAAGATATTGGCGCAAGAAGGCTACACACGGTCATTGAAAAAGTGCTTGAAGATATCAGTTTTGATGCGGATGAGCATAAAGGTGAAACCATAATAATAACAAAAGAGTTAGTTGAAGAAAAATTAGGTGAAATAGTTGATGATGAGGATACTGCAAGATATATCTTGTAGATTTTAGATTATTTTGCTAAAATAAAAATAACCAAATATTTAGGGAGCTAAAATGAATATAGTTACATTTTGTGATGTGAAAGATTCAGCAATTGATAATAAGTATAACGTTGAACATTTTCAAAGTGGCAGTTCAGGTGATGCTGATGTCGCAATTATCGATATTAATACAATTTTTGAGTTCGAAGAGAACAAAGCAACTGCTTGTAAAAGTAAATTTGTATCTATAGCAATTATTGATGATGAAGGTGATTATGATGCGTTTAAAAACTTTGGAATAGATGCATGGATTAAACATGAGGATATTTCTGAACTTAATGGTTTACTTAACGTTGTTCAAAAAAGGTGTTTATCATAATCATTGATACCCATTGTCATCTGGATACAAGTGCATATTATGATGATGTGGACCAAGTTATTCAGAATGCTCTAGAAAAGGGAGTTAAAGGCTTTTTAATTCCCGGCGCTGATTTTAAAGATTTACCACAAGCTATTAAACTTGCTGAAAAATATGACGAGGTGTTTTTTGCTGTAGGAATTCACCCTTATGATATTAAATCCTATGATGAAACTGTTCTTGAAAAGTACATCAATCACCCCAAATGTATTGCTGTAGGTGAGTGTGGTTTAGATTATTATCGATTACCCGAAGATGAAGAAGAAAAAACAAAAGAGATTGCTTTACAAAAAGAGGTCTTTATTTCTCAGGTTAAATTTGCTAAAAAAGTGAATAAACCACTCATTGTACATATACGTGAAGCTTCAAATGATTCAAGAAATATTTTAGAAGAGTACAATGCCAAAGAAGTTGGTGGAGTTTTACACTGTTATAATGCCAGTGAACATCTTTTGCCTTTAGCGGAGCATGGTTTTTATTTTGGAATAGGTGGGGTATTGACCTTTAAAAATACTCGTAAATTGGTTGAAGTCTTACCAAAGATTCCACAAGATAAACTTCTCATTGAGACAGATGGTCCTTATTTAACCCCCCACCCCTTTAGAGGAAAACGTAACGAGCCTGCATATACGAGTTATATTGCGACAAAAATGTCAGAAATTTTAGAAATTGATGAAAAAGAGATTGAAAATATCACTACGAATAACGCAAAAGCTTTATTTAAGGGGTTTTCTAACATTTTTTAGATAAAATACCTACTATTTTGATAGTAGGATTTTACTTGTATAAAATTTTTTTAGTTTTAATTTTTTTAATCGTTAATGTACAGGCTGCCTTGATTGGCTCAAATTTTTCTCAAAGAGATATCCAAGTTTTAAAAGAGCTTGATATTCACCCCTCTTATATTACAGACTATAACCTTCACAGAACTTACAATAGAATTTTAAATGGTACGCAAAAAAGATATGTACGGAAGTTCAATGAAGCTTCACTGTTTGTTCCAAAACTCAAAGAGATTTTAAACGAACAAGATATCCCAGCAACCTTTCTTTATATGGCGATGGCGGAATCAAACTTTACTATTGATGCAAGATCATATGTAAGAGCAACGGGGTTATGGCAGTTTATGAGTGGAACAGCACGACGATATGGCTTAAAAAACAATGTTTATGTTGATGAGCGTATGGATTTAGTTAAATCAACTTATGCTGCAACTCGTTACTTAAAACACTTACATAAAAAATTTGGAAAATGGTATTTAGCTGCAATTGCATACAATTGTGGTGAAGGACGTGTTGTTGAAGCAATTACAAGATCTTCAATCGACATGTATGAGAAAAAGTACGGTAAAAAAAATAAGTTCAGTAAAGATATTAAAAAATATCGACATGCAATTCGTATGTACCAGCAAAAACGTGTAAAGTATAGAGAGCTTTATAAAATTTATAAACAAGTAACTAAATGGGATGTTGAACCAGACATCTATCAAATGCTAGTTGTACAAAAGAAAATCAAACGTCAATATATTCCTAATGAAAGTCGAGAGTATATTCGAAAAATTATCTCACTAGCGATGATGAACAACCAAAGTTTTATTACAGATAACGATAATTCACACTTAAGAAATATTGGGTTAACTTCAAATATTGCAACGGTAAATGTAAAAGGTGGTCTTCACTTACAAAATATTGCTAAGGCAATTGGGATGAAATCACGAGATTTAAAGAAGTTAAATAAGCATATTAAACGAGATATTATTCCAACATATACTAAAGAGTATCCAATCCATATTCCATATAGTAGGCTCTCACGATTTAACCAAAATAAAAACAGTATTAAACCAACAGTTTATGCAATTCATACAGTTAAGCAAGGGGATAATTTAATATCTATTGGTAAAAAATATGGTATTTCTTACAAATTTATTATGAAGTTTAATGGATTAAAGACAAATAGGCTAGCTTTAAAACAACGACTTGTAATTCCTGGAAAACTAGCAAAAAACAGTGATAGAATTGCTTTGAAAAAAGTAAAAAAAGTACGTAAAGCAAACTACAAAGTTAGACGTGGTGATACTCTTTTAGGTATTGCTAAACGATACTCAACTGATGTAAAAAAATTGATGGCAGATAATAATTTAAAAACAAGTTTAATTCGACAAGGGGATAGAATTGTTATTAAATAAAAAGTTGTTTCATGTTGGATTCATCTGTGGTGTGTCCATTTTAATGACAGGATGTTTTGGCACAAAAACTTATAACTATGGGTGGAATGGTTGGAAAAGTAGTACCTCTAAACCAAAAGATAGAAGTGGCATCAAAGTTGCTCCTCAAAAGATTAGAAACTCAAAAGCAATGCATCGAGCAACCATGCGTCCTTATACCATTGCTGGAAAACGATACTATCCAACGCTAGCAAGAGTAGGAGATACTCAACGAGGAATTGCTTCATGGTATGGACCAAAATTTCATGCTCGAAAAACCTCAAATGGTGAAATCTATAATATGTATGCTAGTACTGCGGCGCACAAAACACTTCCAATGAATACAATGGTTCAAGTTGATAACTTAGAAAATGGTAAATCAACTATTGTAAGAATCAATGACAGAGGACCTTTTGTAACGGGAAGAATTATCGATTTATCCAATAAAGCAGCCCATGAAATTGAAATGGTTGCTAAGGGTACTGCAAAAGTAAAGATTACCGTATTAGGATTTAATGCCAAGATTGCACAAACTGCCCAAGAGAAACAAGCTACGGCTACCGTTGGAAAATATTATGTTCAAGTTGGTGCATTTAGACGTTATGAAGGGGCAAAAGTAACGCAACATAAATTTAAATTGATTTTAGAAGATGATTATAACGTAGTGATTAAAAAAGGTGAACTTAATGGTGAACCAATTAACCGTGTGTGGGTAAGTGGATTTAGATCA
>LPNY01000199.1:19702-25019 GCA_001655195.1 Arcobacter sp. EP1 | reverse complement strand
AAGGTGAACTTAATGGTGAACCAATTAACCGTGTGTGGGTAAGTGGATTTAGATCTGAAAATGAGGCACGAGACTTTAGAGAAAACAATGGCTTAAACAGTGCGATGATTATTGCAGAATAGGATGTGAGTATGACTGAATTAAATAGAAAAACAAAAGAGACAGATATTAAATGTAAATTAGATGTGAATGGAAATGGAACATCTAATATTGAGACTGGAATAGGTTTTTTTGACCACATGTTAGAAGCACTATCAAAACACAGTGGGATAAATATTGATTTAGAGTGTAAAGGTGATTTACACGTCGATTTTCACCACAGTGTAGAAGATTGTGGAATCGTTCTTGGAAAAGCCTTAAAAGAGGAAATTTTCCCCATTGAAGCTGTAGAGCGATATGGAAATGCAACAGTTGTTATGGATGAAGCAGCAACTACTTGTGCTTTAGATTTATCAAATCGCCCTTTTTTAGTTTATGAAGTGAATGTAAGTGGAAAAGTAGGAGAGTTTGATACAGAACTTGTAGAAGAGTTTTTCCATGCATTTGTTAATAATGCAGGTTTAACGTGTCATATTATTCAAGACAGAGGTCGAAATAAACACCATATTATCGAAGCTAGTTTTAAAGCAGTAGCAGTTGCTTTACGGCGTGCAATGGCAAAGAATGAGAAGTTAGGTATTCCTAGTACAAAAGGTGTTTTATGATTGAGCTTATTGTTCTTGATGTTGATGGAACATTAACTGATGGAAAAATTACCTACTCAAACAGTGGGGATGAAATCAAATCATTTGATGTTTCAGATGGTTTGGCTATTGCCACATGGACAAAACAGTTTGGTAAAAAAGCAGCAATTATTACAGGCAGAACTTCTAAAATTGTTGAAAAACGAGCTCAAGACTTAAAGATTGAACACCTTTATCAAGGGATTCATAATAAAGATGAAGTGTTACAAAAGATTTTAGATGATGAAGGTATCTCATGGAATCAGGTAGCTGCCATTGGTGATGATTTAAATGATTATAAAATGCTTAAAAAAGCAGGCCTTTCATTTACCCCTGCAAATGGTTCGTCGTACATTAAAGAGATTGTGAATGTTGTTTGTATTAACAGCGGTGGTAATGGAGCAGTACGGGAGATGATGGAGTATATCTTTAAAGAAGATGGTTTAGAAGAGGATTTTGTAAACGTATGGCAATAAGATTTTTTGTATATTCATTACTTGTTATATCGGTTATCGCTTTTTTTGCTTCCTCTGAGGATGAGCAAAAGAAACTAAAAGTTGAAGAGAAACCTATGATTGTTTTTCATGACTCAATTATGTACACTTTAACAGAAGAGAGCATGACACGGATTGTTCAATCAACGCGAGCAGAACGGTATAAAAGTAGAGATTTAATGTATGATGGGAAAATTATTACAGCATCAAAAAATGGATTATATACAGATTATATGAGTGCAGATTTAATTGTTAAACGACAAGATAAGTTTAAATTTTTAAATAATGCCAAGTATAATCGAGAAAATTTTATTGAGTTAACCAGTGATGAGATACTCTATGATGCAAAAACAAAAATAGCAACTAATAGTTTACCTTTTCAAGGTCGTTATTATTCGCATATTTTAAATGGTAGTCATCTCTATTTTGATACCAATAAATCGATATTAAAAGCACAAAAAGCTCATTTTGAAGTTGAGTTAGCAAAGTAAGGAAAAAATATGAAAATTTTATTAGCTTTAGGATTGACACTTTCACTTGTAAGTGCCGAAAAACTTATCATTGACGCAAAAAACTTTGAAGCATTTGAAGAGAAAGGTTTTTCACTTTTTCAAGGTAATGTAAAGTTAAAACGTGGAAAAGACAGATTAAATTCTGATAAGTTAGAAGTCTATCTTTCTGCAGAAGATAAAAAGCAAAAAAGAGAACCTAAAAAATACATTGCAACTGGTAATGTAGACTTTGAAGTGGTATCCAATGGTAAGCACTATGAAGGAAAAGGTGATAAAGTTATTTATAACCCAAAAGATTTAAAATATACAATTATTGGAAATGGGTATTTAAAAGAGAGAATTGAAGATAAAACACTCTATGGTGATAAAATTTATATTAATCAACAAACAGGTCAAGCAAGAGTTCATGGTACATCTAAAAAACCAGTGCGATTTATTTTAAATATTGAAGATAAAAAAGAGGATAAACAACCTGCTAAGCCTGTGAAAAAAGAGCCTGAAGTTGTAGCAGAAGAGAAAAAAGAGGCTGCTGCTAAAACGGAAACGCTTATTAAAGAAGAGTTAACACCAGCCGAAGAGCAAATGCGAGAAGATGCAAAAGAATCAGCAAAAAAAATGGATGAGATTAAAGCTAAAAAAGAGAAAGAAGCAGCTGCTATCAAAGAATCTAATGAAAAAAAGATTACTCAATGAGAATAGTTGACGCAACATTTTTACAATCTGCACAAAGCATTGCTGATTCTCCTAGTCCAGATATGGCTGAGATTGCTTTTCTAGGACGAAGTAATGTGGGTAAAAGTTCACTGCTTAATACCCTTACTAACCGTAAAGGGTTAGCAAAATCTTCTTCAACACCAGGGAAAACGCAACTGATTAATTATTTTAATATCAAGTTTAAAACAAACGAAGAGAATGGTATGCCTCCATATCTTTTTGCTCGATTCGTTGACTTACCTGGTTTTGGATATGCAAAAGTTTCTAAGAGTTTGAAAAAAGAGTGGAATCGAAATCTAACGGATTATTTAGAACAACGTCCTGCTTTACAAATTTTTGTACATTTGATTGATGCAAGACATCCGCAACTTGATATTGATAAAAATGTTGATGATTTTCTTGAAACAATTAAGCGGGGAGATCAAATTATCTTACACGCGTTTACAAAAATTGATAAGTTAAAGCAAAATGATTTACAAAAACTCAAACGTGCTTATCCCGATGGTGTTTTCATCTCAAACTTAAAAAAACGAGGGGTGGAACAGTTACAAAATAGAATTACGGAGTACCTGTTTGGACATTAAGTTTTATAAACCTACTACAAAAGATATCTCTTCTATGCAAGCCTTGGTTCAAGGTGAAGTGGATAGAGGTGTTATTTTACTGCGTACTGAAGATGAGATGGCAACGACCATTCGTTCTTATACCTGTGTAAGCATTGATGGAGAGTTAGCTGGTTTTACTGCATTGCATATTCATTCACCGAAACTAGCCGAAGTGAGAAGTTTAATCGTAAGCGATAAATTTCGTGGTCATAAACTGGGACAAAAGCTGGTTGAAGCGTGCAAAAAAGAGGCAAAAGCCTTAGATTTAGAAGAGATTTTATCATTAACGTATGCAAAAGGTTTCTTTGAGTCGGTTGGTTTTAAAGAGATAAATAAAGAGGACCTTCCTGAGCATAAAATATGGGCAGATTGCATCCGATGTAAGCATTTTCCGATATGCGATGAAGTAGCACTTATATATAAACTCTAAATTTTTTCTGACGGCGTTATAGCACTAAAACTTCTCGTCGAGTACTTATAGTACACTTCCTCAAACCTTTAGCACTCTAACTTGTCATAAAAAGTTTATAGTTTATATATAGCTTTGCTTGATTTATGTTAATTTTTATTTTCTATAATTTAGATATTATCGCCATATACTATATATTTTTGAAGGTAATATTATGGGAAAAGTTATATTAATAACTGGATGTAGTTCAGGTATGGGAAAACAAAGTGCACAATATTTGGCAAGTTGTGGCTTTATTGTCTATGCAGGAAGCCGCGAACCCTCAAAAATAACTCCTTCAAAAAACTTGATTCCTATAAAATTAGATGTGACTAAAAGTCAAACTATTAACTCAGCCATTCAAACAATTTGTGAAAAGCATAAAAAAATAGATGTATTAGTAAATAATGCAGGTTATGGGTTGGTATCTACCGTTGAAGATTTAGATGAAGAAGAGATGTTTAATCAATACAATATTAACGTTTTTGGACTATTAAGAGTGTGTAAAAGTGTTATTCCAGTTATGCGAGAAGCAAACAGTGGCGTTATTATCAATATAAGCTCATTTCTAGGCAAAATTGGTTTACCCTTACTCTCTTTATATAATTCAAGTAAATATGCCGTAGAAGGTATTACAGACTCATTACGTTATGAATTAAGTGAATTTAATATTAGGGTTCACTCTATCATGCCAGGATTTTTTAATACTCAGTTTGCTCGGGAGAATCTTGTGACGAATTTACACACATTTGATAAAGAGTCTGCTTATGCAAATATCGTTTCAAAATTAGCTCCTGTCATTGTGGATGAGATTAATAGTGGGAATGATGCTAAAGAGGTTGCTTTAAAAATAGAAGAGATTATTGGAAACGATAACTTTCCTGCTCGAGTTACTGTTGGAGATAAAGCAAAAAAATTTATTCCAATGAAAAAAGAGCTCAGTGATGAAGATTTTGAACGACGTGTTCGTGAGTATTATGGGATTTAGACCATATGGATAGTTTTTTCTTTAATATAACAGACAGACGATATAAAATCACTGAACTTTTTAATAAAGGGGAGAGTTATATCAAACGCGTCGATATTTCCAATGGAATTGTCTTTTTTGATATAAACCTTCATGATAACCAAGAGATGGTTTTTCCCATTAAAAACCTAGATAGAATGGTGGTACTCTCTGTTGTAAAAGAGGGAGAGTTTTCTCTGTATGATAATATCAAAGAGCATGATTTTAACAGTAAAAAAGATAATGTTAATATTTATTGCTCTTCAAGACAAGATTTTACTCTAACCATACAAGAGTCCAAGAAATCAAATATCTTTATTCTCTTTATTGCTGATTTCTTTTTAAAACGGTATTTGACTTCAAGTAAAATGGAGCCTATTGATTGTTTGTATGAAAGGATTCAAGGTGAGCTCTCTTTGGAACTTATGGATGAACAGCCTATTGATGCCTTGAGTCTGTATATTATTGAGAAAATATTAAACGTTAAAAACTATAACAATATGAACAGTATTCGGTGCGAACACAGCGTTATTGAGTTTATGATTCATAGGTTTTCACTCTTTGATATTTATGATAAAAATATTAATGAAGATGAATTGGTCATTGCACAACGGGCAAAGAAACATCTTTTAAGGAATTTTGTAACACCACCTACTATTAATAGTTTAGCACACTTGTGTGCAACCAATGAGTCAACACTTAAAATTGTATTTAAAAAAGTGTATAAAATGACTATTCATAGTTATGTTCAAAAACTTCGACTTGAAAAAGCCAATTTACTGTTAAAAGAGCGGGTACTAAATATTGGTGAAATAG
>LPNY01000199.1:0-19630 GCA_001655195.1 Arcobacter sp. EP1 | reverse complement strand
CATTAAATATTTCTTTATTTTTTTAACTAAAAATCCTTTTATTGCTAAAATTTATTTCCAATAGTGCTAAAAGCTTCTTGTTTACTCTTTTTTTGCCTGATACAATTTAAATAAAAATAGAAAAAAGGATTTTTTATGTCAAAAGTAGTATTAATTACAGGTGCAACTTCAGGAATGGGTGAGTTATCAACAAAGTTTTTAGCTCAAAATGGATATATCGTTTATGCAGGAAGTAGAGCTCAAGAGCTTAATCCTTCAGAGGATGCTAATATCAGACCTATTTATATTGATGTAACAAAAACGCAAACAATTAAAGATGCTGTTGCAAAAATCATTGAAGCTGAAGGTAAAATTGATGTTTTAGTAAATAATGCCGGTTATGGATTGTTAGCAACTTTAGAAGAGGGAACCGACGAAGAGATGTTTAATCAGTTTGATGTAAATGTTTTTGGATTAATTAAAACGACACGTGAAGTTCTTCCTTTTATGCGAGAAGCAAACAGTGGTGTTATTATTAATATCAGTTCATTTTTAGGAAAAATGGGACTTCCTTTATTGTCTCACTATAACGCTTCAAAATATGCTGTTGATGGTATTGTTGACTCACTACGATTTGAAGTATCATCTTTTAATATTCGAGTTCATGCTATTCAGTCAGGTCTATTTGGAACAAACTTTGTAAAAAATGGTTTAGTTGCTAATGAAAAAACAACAAGTGAAAATACACCGTATAAAGCTTTAGTTGATCACTTTGTTCCAATTGTTGCAAAAGCGATTAATGAAGGACCAACTCCTCAACCAATTGCAGATGCAATTAAAAATATCATTGAAGATGAAAATGCAGATATCCTAATTCCTGTAGGAGCAGAAGCTGAAACTTTTGTTCCATTACGAAAAGAGTTAAGTGATAAAGCATTTGAACAAAAAATTAAAGAGACATTTGGTATTTAATTAAGGTAATCCAGTGAGAACATTTATATTCATAATTCTATTAGCAATTGCAGCTGTTTTATATATTTTGGTACTTCCTCAAGTATTAAATGAGAGAAATTTTAAAACATTTAATGATGAAGAGTTAAGACAAAGGGCTTTGCATAGAGGAATGCTTCCTATTCCAGAAAATTATGAGGAGTTGTTAAAAATAGTTGATACAAAAGAGAACCCTTTGAGTTTAGAAAAGGTTCTCTTAGGTAAAAAACTCTTTTTTGATAAGAGTCTTTCTAAAACCAATGAGATTAGTTGTTCATCGTGCCATTTTATAAAAGAGGAACAGACTAAAAAGCAGACACTGTTAACTTCTATTAGTAAAAAAACAGACAACACAACCTGTGTGGCGTGTCACTTAGAAGAACAAAGTGGCACAGATAGACTTGAGACTGCTATTGGAATAGATGGTATTACAAGTCCTTGGAATCTGAATACGAGTACTGTTTTAAATGCATCTCTTGCGAAATATTTAACCTGGACAGGTGATGTTACCTCTTTAGAGGAGCATGTTAAAAACACGCTTCATTCAAAATATAAAATGCATACCAATACAAAAGAGATTGAGGAAAAAATCAATAGTGATGAAAAGTATGTCTCTTTGTTTAGTAAAGTATTTAATACAACACAAAGAGTGAGTGAAGAGCAAATTATTAAGGCATTAGCATCGTATACGAGAACATTGGTTACTCGTGGTTCTTATGATAGGTTCTTAGAAGGGGATGATAACGCCATTAGCCAAAAAGCAAAAAACGGATTAACAAACTTTTTAAATTTTGGATGTAAAGGGTGTCATACTGGTATGAGTGTAGGGGGACAGAATTTACAAAAATTCCCCTTGCGAAGTTTTGCAACAATTTATGATTTACGTATTAATGTGAGTTTTTATCCTGAGTTTAAAATCCTTGATACTTCATTTCCTTTTGTAAATAAAGGTGATTTTTTAGGTCAAGATATTACTAATAAGTTTAGGGTTCCAATTTTGCGAAATGTGACAAAAACTTCACCTTATTTTCATAATGGGTCAGTTGCAAAAATTGATGAGGCAGTTGATATTATGGCCAAACATCAGTTGGGTATTAACTTGACACCACAACAGCGAGATGAAATTGTTGCTTTTTTAAAGACCTTAGAGGGCGATATTGTGCAGTACGATGAGATTTATAACAAAGGAGCAAATAATGAAAACAATTAGTATTAAAGTTTTTATGCTCCTTATGTTTATAACAGGTGTCTTGCAGATGGAGTATTTTGATATATCATGGGAAAACTTGACGGTTATTTCTATTGTGCATGTTTTTGTCTCTATTATAGTTGCTTTGATTTTATTGATTCCTTTTGCAAATATGCATGCATATAAATATATTGTTGTAAAAAGAGTGAATAGTCTCAATGGCTGGCTATTAGGGTTTGTTTTGTTTTTAATCACTGTAAGTGGTTTTTATCTCTTTTTTGTTGGGAATAGGGGGTCTGATGTGTTAGGAATTTATGCTTTTAATATTCATTTATATGGTTCATTTGTGTTAATGGCACTTCTATTTTTTCATGTTAGAAAAAAAAGCTTTACACCAAATAGTGCAGTTGTTGTTGGTTTTGTTGCATTATTATTTGTTTCAACACCATCATATAGTAAACCTTTTAAACTCAGTTCCCTTGAACTTGAAGATAACAAACAAAACTACCATAATGAAGACTGGACAAATTCTGCTAAATGTAAGAGTTGTCATGAGGATATTTTTAATCAATGGGCGAACTCCAATCATAAAAATCTTGTTGACTCAAATCCTTATTATATGGTTATGGAAGGAATTGCTGCCGAAGTTGAAGGTGAAGAGTTTAGAAAATGGTGTATGTCCTGTCATAACCCAAGTGGTTTAACAACAGGGTTATCAAAAACAACACACCCTATGGATGAAAATTTATTGGCAAATACACTGTTTGATAAAAATGGTAGTACTTTATTAAAAACCTACAAAGAAAAAGGGAATATTCGTTTAGAAGAGGGTGTTTCATGTGTTGCCTGTCACCGTATTAGCGATGCAAAAAAAGAGGGTAATGCTTCTTATTCTTTAGATTTAACGAACCGAAAAAAGTATCCTTTCGAGGAGTCACAAACTGGTACGGGTCATTTTTTAAGTGAAAAATTTATCAATGCTAAACCACAGGTGCATAAAGAGAGTTATTCAAAAAAACTCTATAAATCAAGTGCTTATTGTGCCTCATGTCATGATGAAACTTCTCCAACAACAGGTAAGAAAATTGTTGCAACTTATGATGAGTGGGAAAAATCACCTTTTAATAACCCTGAGGATAAAACAAAACATAAATCTTGTATTGATTGTCATATGACTTATCTAGAAGATGGTAAATTTAAACCTCAAGAAGGCTTTTCAACCACTGGTGGTGTTAGGAAAAAAGATGTAAAGGTACACTATTTTTCAGGTTCAAACCACTTTTTATCAGGTTTAAAAAGTAAAGAGCATGAAGACCAAACCATTCAGCTTTTAAAAACAGCGGCTGAACTTGATGTTAGTATAGAAAATGGGCAACTTAAAGTTGGTGTTAAAAATGTTGGTGCAGGACATCATTTACCAACAGGAGTGGCAGACTTTAGGGAATTGTGGTTAGATATCACTGTCAAAGATAAAAAGGGTAATGTTGTCTTTTCAAGTGGAAAATTAAAAGAGGATGGAAACCTTGGCAAAGATGCCAGACCTTTTATGAAAGTTTTTGGTGATAAAGATGGCAAAGAAGTAGGACTTCTGTTTTGGCGATATGAAAAACTTTTAAGCGATACGCGTATTAAAGCAGGAGAGCGAAGAGTTGAAGTGTATGACCTTGGAGTAACTGATACTTCTTCATTAGAAGTGACTGCAAAATTAAACTTTAGGATTTATCCTCAATGGGTGACAAGTGCGGTTCAAAACGTCTATCCTACACTGCCTAATCCTCCTGTTATTGAACTTGAAAAAGTTGTGAAGCTATTTGATTAATACTTAAATAACTACTCTATTTATTGTATCTCTTGTTTATAAGTTCTAACTGATCTTATAAACAAGGGAACACCCCACCCTAAAAGCGGAAAGAAAAACCATAAATATTCAGGTGTTGTTGTTATATTAATAATAAAAAGCATAAAATTAACTATTAAAAATGATTGTATTTTTTGATGGTATCTTGAGTCTTAGATGATTGTTCTACAATTAATTTCATTTCATTAATTTCTTTATGAAAAACAGTGCAAAGTGCATTGAGTGATTCAATACTTGCTTTTTGTTCTTTTTCAATACGTTGAATAGTTCGTAGGCTTAAACAGGAGAGTTCAGCAAGTTTTTCTTGGGATAATCCTTTTTCTAAACGTAGTGTTTTTAAATTCATAAATATCCTTGAGTTTTCTTTACTATAACCTATTTTAGGAGATGTCGGTTACGACTTTTTTATGACAACTAAAGTTATTTAAAGGATTGGGCTAGATTTCCAATGATTAAGGACCAACCATCAATGATAATAAAGAAGATAATCTTGATAGGTAGAGAAATCATTACAGGTGGAAGCATCATCATCCCTAGACTCATTAAAATAGAGGCAACAATAATATCAATTACCAAGAAAGGTAAAAAGATCAAAAAGCCAATCTCAAAAGCAGTTCTTAGCTCACTTACAATAAATGAAGGCATGAGTAGGGTTAAAGGAATATCATCAATATTCTTTGGATTCTCTTCTTTTTTGATACGATAAAATAGGGCAATATCAGACTCTCGTGTATTTTTAATCATGAACTCTTTAAAGGGTTTAACTCCGGTTTCAAAAGCTTCTTGATAAGCAATCTTTTCATCCATATAAGGGACAACTGCATCATTCCATGCACGTTTACCATAGGGTTCCATAATAAAGATTGTTAAAATCAACGCAAGAGAAATAACGATTTGATTTGGTGGGGCTTGTTGTAAACCCATAGCTTGTCGAAGTAGTGAAAATACAATAATAAGTCGAGTAAAACTTGTCACCATAAGCAGTAGCGTTGGTGCTAATGCCATCAATAACAAGATAATCATAATATTAATTGTTTTTACAAATTGTGCAGGCTCTTCAATAGCTGCAATGGATAAGTTAATTACAGGAGCATCATCTGCTGCAAATAGTGAGATTGAAAAAATAAAAAGAAGAAGTACGTATCTCAAAAAAAATCCTATAAAAAATTAAATGGTATCATACCGAAAACTATTTAAAAGATAGGTTTTATAGATGTTTATAAAGGGAGTAAATAATTAATTATTTTATTAATAGTACTCTTATTAAGTAAGCA
Source organism: Arcobacter sp. EP1 (assembly GCA_001655195.1). Taxonomy (GTDB): domain Bacteria; phylum Campylobacterota; class Campylobacteria; order Campylobacterales; family Arcobacteraceae; genus Arcobacter_A. Next base: position 14,340 of record LPNY01000199.1, on the reverse strand, counting down.
TTAATTATAAACATATATAATAAATTGACTACATATTTAGGGACATTAATGATTTCACGATTTTTACTACTGTTAGCAATAGTATCTTTTTCTTATGGGGATAAATTAACAGATATTAAAGCAACCGATATGATCCATATTGGGGTAAAATACGACTTTAAACCATTTGGTTTTTTTGATAAACGAGGGCGACTTGTTGGGTTTGATATTGATTTAGCACGTTTTATTGCCAGTAAACTTGGTGTAACTCCTTCTTTTAAACAAGTAACTTCAAGTTCTCGAATTCCTAGATTATTATCTGAAGATATTGATATTATTGTTGCTTCAATGACTCACAAAATCTCACGAGATAAAGAGATTGATTTTTCGATTTCCTATTTTTTTGATGGACAATCTATTTTGGTACGACAAGATGAAGTAGGTACCACTGCTAAAGAGTTTGCCAATAGAAAGGTTGGAGCAATTAAAGGTTCAACTGCTGGTCCAAATTTTAAAAAGTTAGTACCCGAATCACGAATGGTCTATTTTAGCGAATATCCTCAAGCCTTAAGAGCCCTTAAACGTGGGAATATTGAAGCTATTACAACCGATTTTACCTGGTGTAATGTTCAAGCTAATGATTCAAATGAGACCTTAAAAGTTGTTGGGGGATTACTCTCTTATGAACCTTATGGAATAGGGGTACCTCAAAATGAATCAAAGTTAAGAGATGCTATTAATTTTGCTTTAATTGAGTTAGTAAAAGAGGGTGTTTATGCAGAACTATATGAAAAATGGTTTGGAAAAAAACCAAAACGATTTCCTACTATTTGGCCTAAATAATTATAAAATAAAACTTCCAAAAGAAAATGGTGAAGTTTTATTTCATTGGATAACCTAACTCAACCATCTTATTATAAATTTTACTAATCATACCACCTGCTGCACTTCCACCATGCCCTCCATGTTCAACTAATGCAGTAATAACATAACGTGGATTTTTAAACGGTGCATAAGTAGTTAACCACGCGTGTGAACGGTGGTAATACTCTAGCTCACTCTCTTTCATTCTTTTTTTCTCTGATTGTGGAATAGATACAACTTGTGCTGTTCCTGTTTTTGCGCCCATTTTTACTTTTGAACTTCGTACATGCCAATAGGCTGTTCCATCTTTATGATTCGCAACGTCATACATCCCTTTTTGTACCATTTTTAAGTGGTTTTCATTATACTCAACATCTTTTGGAGCTTCATAGTTTGCTTCATATAAATGCGGTTTAGGAAGTTTTCCAGTTGCTAAAAATGCTGTGTAACGAGCAATCTGAATAGGTGTTACTAATACGTTTCCTTGTCCAATAGATGAAATAAGCGTCTCACCCATATACCATGCTTGTTTATGTTTTTTTCGTTTCCATGCTTTGTTTGGATTGATTCCTATGAATTCACCAATTTGATCAATCCCCGTTTTTTGTCCAAACCCATATTTTTCCATGGTTTCATAAATATTGTCAATTCCCACTTTCATACTGGCTTTATAGAAAAAGTCATCACAACTCTCTCTAATGGCTTTTCTAAAGTTAACTTTTCCATGTCCATCTTCTTTCCAACATCTAAAATTTCGGTTTCCTAAGGGAAAACTTCCTGTATCATACACTTGAAAATCTTTGCTAATACCGTGTTCTAATAGTCCCATGGCAACACCCATTTTCCAAACAGATCCTGGAGGATATTGTCCTTTGATGATTTTATTATTGAAAGGGTGGTTAAAGTCATTTCGTATTTTATCCCACTCTTTTTGTGATATTCCTCCCACAAAAATATTGTAGTTAAGTTCAGGAAATGATGCAGCACTTAAAACTTCACCTTCAACAGCATCCATGACGATAACAACACCGCCTTTTTCTTTAAAAATACTTTGAATATATTTTTGTAGACGAATATCAAGAGTAGTTTTGATGTTATTATCAACAGAAGGTTCTTTTTCATCTAGAATTTCTACTTCTTTATTCAGTGCATTTACTTTTACATCTTTGTATCCCAACTCTCCTTGTAGTCTAGTATTGTAGTACTTCTCTAAACCGTTTCTTCCAATAATACCACTGTATTTAGAGAGGGGGTTTTTTTTGATATCTTCTCGTGAAGCTTTACCCACATAACCAATAATATGAGATGCCACTTTTTCAAAAGGATAGTGACGTTTAACTGCAGATTCTACTTTGAGATTTACCATATCATTAAAGAGGGTATATTTATTAAAGAAATCATCATAAGCAATATAATCGATTAGTTTTACGTAGTCATGTTTATAAGGAGAATCCAGTTTTTTATACTTTTTAAGCAGTTTCTCTTTTTCAAATTTTGGAAAATGTTCAACGATAGTATTAATTGTCTCATCCAAAAGATGTTTATTTCGGTAGGAACGCAAATGTGGTCGTATGGTTATAGCAAAGCCTAAGTTATTAATAGCAAGTGCAGTACCATTTCTATCTTCAATAATACCTCGAGAAGGGACTTTGTAAATCCGTTTGATATAGTTTTGTTTTGAAAGTTCTTCATAATAAGTATTTGATTTAATACTCAAAAAATAGACACGCGCAAGTAGGGTGAGGGTAACAACCCCAATAAAAATCATGATTAAGTTTAAACGTCTCATATAAAAAATCCAAATATTATAAAATCAAGTAGTAAGTTAAAGAGCAACATTCCCACAAGTGCAAAGCTACTTTTAACAGTTAAGGCCCAAATAATGGCGATACCTATATAAAAACAGATGATATAGACATAGTTATTTAAATCTCGAAGTGAGATAACCCGTTTAATATAAGGCACAATAAATGTATAAACAAAGGTGGCTAAAAGTATCAAAGAAAAAGGTTTAAATCCATTATTGAGTTCCACAAATAAAAAAGAGATGAGAATAAAACTCAATGAGTAGTAGGCTTTCTGTTTTAAACATCGCATAAAAGCTAAAAATAGAATACCTGCTAACATAATAGAAAAAAAGTAAATCGATGAAATAGTGGTAATAATTGCTGTAATAATGAGTAATAGAAAAATAAAATAGTGATTATCTAAAAGGTCTACTTTTCGCATTAAGCTCTCTATGTTTTTATGGGATTATAAAATAAATTTACTTAAGGGTGCTTAACCGTAAAAAAAACGCCTTTCTTAGGCTCCTAGACCACCTCTTCTTTGTTCTCGTTCTTTATGCGTTTTTCGTTTATTTGACATTTCGTAAATAAAGGAGAAAATCTCAGCAACAGCTTTATACATCTCTGTAGGAATCTCCCTATCAACATCAATTTTAGAGAGAAGTTCAACTAAATCTGCATCTTTTTTGATAGGTAAGTCATTCTCTTCGGCAATTTTAATGATATTTTTAGCAGTTTCCCCTTGACCTTTAGCAATGACCTTTGGTGCTGGGTCTTTGTCCATGTCATATTTTAGAGCGGCGGCTTTTTTGATAGGTTCTTTCATCTTATACCTTTATATCCACACCAAAGTTTATATCAGTAACATGGTTATTTTGGGTATAAACGTTTGTTGGTTGTTTTTCGACCTCTTTTTCCTCTTTTAAATCAAGGATTTTAATGTTTCGTGGAATGATTTCAATACTATTTAGACCACGTTTAAGGCTTCCTAAATTATCTCGTATCATCTCTTTTGCGTAGTCAGTGTTGGCAAACACCGTGATATCTAAGCTATTTTTATCATAAAGGCTTAAGAGTAAATCCATATTTCCTAACTCTTTGAGGGTTAAATGAATCTCACAAAAGTAACGCTCTTCATCGCTTTTTTTCATAGAGATTGACCCTTCATCTAAAATATCCCATAAAAAAGGAACATAAACGAAGTTGGAAGAAGAGGTCGCAGAAAGAAGCTGATAGTAGTCAATCTGTCCTAAAAGTTTATCAATTTGTTTGCTAGCTTCCATAAACTTACTATTTCCAGCAAGCTCTTCTTGGGCTTGCAATAGAAGTGATTTCATGTCAGTTTGTAAAAAGTCATTACTGTTTTGAATACTTGTTGGTGCATTTTGAAGTTGGTTCATGGTTGAAGATAACAGGGATTCTAGTTTGCCAACACTTTTAAACATTTCAAACTGCTGGGGTGCTTGGGTTGGATTTGATTGTGCTAAGGCACTCTTAAGAGAAACCAAAAGAGAACTAATGTTGTTTGAAAAGTTACTACTAAAGGCTGCACTGTCTTTACCAAGTAGTGTATTAGGGGTGGATAATAGTTGTTGTAGTGGCGTTGGTATATCGATTTTTGAAAAGAGGTTTGTTAGATTCATAACTTTATCAATAAGTTGATTAAGTGCTTTGGTATCCACATTTTTTAGTTCACTTAATTGAGTTTGTAAGTTTGATAGATTCTGCTTTAGTTGGTTCATTACTTCATCAATTTTTACCGATGAGATTTTATTTTGTAAAATACTACTCTCTAGTTTAGCAATATTTTCTAGGGAACCTTTGAGTTGGTTTACGCTTTCACTAATTGCTGGTTGTTGAGAGGCTATATTTTTTAACTGTGGGGATTCTACGAGATTAGATACCAGTGCTTTTGGTTCCATCATCGCAGGGGTTTTATCAAAAAGATTAGGTGTTTGTAAAAGGTTATCAATATTGTTAATAATTGGCGCAAAACTTGGGTTTCTTGTTGCTAGAAGTTCTGATTTTAGGTTTGTTAAGAGCGTTTTTGCATCTTGATTGATATTACTTTGCTCTAACTTTAGGGTGTTTTGTTGTAGTTTTGTCTCTTGGGCTGTTTGTTGTAAGTTGGTTGCTTCGGTTTTTAAATTGGGAGCATTATTGACTTTGGATTCAACAAGTTTAGCTTTATCATTAAGGGTTTCAAGTTGTTGAGTTAAGTTGACAATCTTTGTAGCATTTGGATTTTGTGCATTATTACTGATTGTTTTTAATAAAGTTAGTGCTGATTTGATATCACTATTAAGCTGTGCTTGATTAGAAGCTGTTTGTGGACTGTTTTGCTGTGTGTTTTGCCCTATTTGTGCTGATTGAGCTGTCTGAGCACCTTGTGTTTTGGGTGCTGTTTGGGCAAGAATTTTATCAATGAGTGCATTGAGTTGTTTTGCTTGGGGTGAACTATCATTTTTGATGAGATCTTTAATTTGCGTTAATATAGTATTGAGTTGCAGCATTGTGGGATTTTTTGTTGCCCCACCTTTTGCAAGTTTTGATTCTAAAAAAATACCGCTTTTTTGAATTAAATCCTTGAGATTATTTTCATCCACATCTTTTATATTGATTAAAAATGATTGCAGTGTTGCTTTGAGGTTATCAAATTTAGCTTCCTTAGGAAGATTATTCATCAAAGTATTGAGTTGTTGTGGAAAACTACCCATATTTTTAAACACTGTAGAGTTTTTAAGAATGTTTAAAACTGTTTCATTTGATTGGGTTTTACCTTTAATATTGTCAACAAGGTTTTTAAGAATATCTTGGACATTGGTTCCCTTGTTGTTGGATAGGGATTTAATATCCGCTTCTTTTAAAGCTTCTTTCAGAGCTGGGCTATCTTTGGGTAATAGAATATTTAATAGCGTATTATTTGAAACAATCATAAAGATAGTATATCATAAAGAATAATAATTTATAAATGTCAACTTCACATGGGCTAAAAATTAAGCCAGTTATGGGAATCATTGGATATAATTTTTTAAAAATATAAGGGATAAATAAATGGATTCAATGACTATTTGGCATAACCCTAAATGTTCAAAATCGCGTGCCGCATTAGAAACTTTAGAAGCAAAAAATATAGATTTAAGTGTTGTTAAATATTTAGAAACAATACCGACTAAAGAGGATATTAAAGAAGTACTTCAAATGTTAGGTTTTGGTGCTCGAGACTTAATGCGAACAAAAGAAGAACTTTATAAAGAGTTAAATTTAGCTTCTGTAGAAGAGAATGATGCACTAATTGATGCAATGGTTAAGTACCCTAAACTGATTGAACGACCTGTTATTATTAAGGGAAATGATGCGGTTATCGCACGACCTTTAGAGAATATCGAAAAACTTTTTTAGTATGCATGAAAAACAGTTACGAATACGTTATATCAGGGTTTTAGAAAAGTTCTTTACTAGAACTGTCTCTTTATTAAAATTGGAGAACTTTGATCATGAGCTTTTTAAAGAACGTACTTTAAAAAATCATGAAGATATGAAACGTACAAAAGTGATGGATGTTCACTCGAACTATTTAACTGATTTAAAACGTTTTGTTGATTTAACCCTCTCTTATGTAAAAAATCATTCTGAAAGCTTTGAGAATGAACGTAATACACTTCTTAAAGAGGCAAATCTACTACAAAAAGAGAAAAAAAAGAATACCTATAAAAAAGATAAACACAAAAGCAAAAAATTTGATGATGGATATTAACAGGTAATTTATGGACGAAGAAAAAAGCTATAACTTATCAGGTGTTATAAAACGTATTCTCTTTCAAAACTCTGAAACTGGGTATTGTATTGCCGTTTTAGAAAACAATCAAAAAATTTGTGGTTCTTATTTTGATACTGACATTGAAAAAATGGTAGGTGAAGAGATTATTTTAACGGGTAACTGGATTACCCATAAAAAATATGGGGTTCAGTTTGCTTTTGAAACATTGGAAGTAAAAGAACAAGAACTCTATTTCTTTTTGACAAAAATTGTCAAAGGGATTGGAAAAAAAGTAGCCCATGAACTGTTAGAAAAGTATGAAGAAGAAGAGCTGGTCGAAGTTTTAAACGAACGACCTAATGAACTATTAAATTTCAAAGGCATCAAAGAGAAAAAACTCACAACCATTATAACCTCATGGCAAAAGTTTAAACACTTACGTGAATTAGGCTCTTTTTTAGCCCCTTTTAAAGTCACCTCAAATCTTATTACTAAAATCTATTCAGAGTTTGGTGAGATTCCTAATTTAATAGAAGAGATTAAAAAAAATCCATATATGCTCATTCGTATTAAAGGAATAGGGTTTAAACGTGCGGATGAAATTGCCAAAGAATTAGGTATTGATACGAAATCAGATTTTCGAATAACTGCGTGTTTAAACTATACCTTGAGAGAGTATTGTGATAATAATGGAAACTCGTCAATTTCGAAAGAGATACTTTTTAGGCTTCTTGATGAAGCATTACGATTTAACAATGAAAATATCCTATATGAACACGCTTTAAATGTGATGTTATCTAAAGAAGAGATTTTTCAAACCATACAAGATCGTTTTGCTCCCTCAATGCTCTATTATTCAGAGAAAAAAATCATTGAATTTTTTAAAGTCCGACAAAATGAAAAATCATTAAAAAAGATCATTGCAAACTTTAGTGAATATATGACAAAAAAAGAGAAGTCTTTAGGTTTTACCTTAAGTGAAGAGCAAAAAAATGCAGTAGAACTGTTAAATGATGGGGATCGAACACTTTTTTTAATTGGTTACGCTGGTACGGGTAAATCAACTTCTAGTAGGGCTATTTTAGAGTTACTTGAAGAGATTGTTTCTTATGATGATATTATGACTATTGCCTTAAGTGGTATTGCTTCTCAACGTATTTCTGATACAACAGGGTATAACAGTTCCACTATTCAATCACTGTTTGTTAAACACAAAGAACATGACTTTTTCCCGTATAAGGTGATTTTGTTAGATGAAGCCTCCATGGTAAATTCTGTTATGTTTTATCAGATTATTTCAAAAATTAGTGAAGATACTATTTTTATCATTGTTGGGGATGATGGACAGTTACCAGCTATTGGGGCAGGGAATATTCTAGCTGATGCTATTAAGTATGAACTCGCACCTATTTGTAAACTAACAAAAATCTACCGTCAAAATGAACATCAAGCAATTGCGTTGATTGCAAACGATATTAGGCAGGGTAAAGTTCCTGACTATAAAGAACAATATGAAGATTTCAAGTTTGTTGATGTCTCAATTGCTAATTATTATGCGGCAAAAAACTCTATGGGACAAAATGAATTTTCCCATTTACGTGTTGATAATTCGGAATTGATTTTAAACAATATTGTGGATATCTCTTCTTCTTATATTGCCAAGTTTTATACCCTAATCAAAGAGAAAAATATCTCTAGTGCATTAACACTTTTTCAGATAATAACCCCAATGAAAGGGGGAGCTTTAGGAGTTGAGAACTTAAATATACAACTTCAAAAGCTTTACAATAGTTCACGAGAACAATCCGTTAAAAAACGAATCTATGAGTATAAACTTAGTGATAAAGTAATCCATATCAAGAATGAGAATATGAAAGCTCAAACCATGAGTATGTATAAATCAAACTCCTTGGATTTTGTAGAAAAGCGGGTTTTTAATGGACAGTTAGGGCTTATTATTAAACTTGATTTTGAAGAGAGACGATGTATTATTCTTTATCCCAATGATGATATGGTTGTTTTTTATGACTTTGATGAATTAGATACTCTAATATCTCTAGCATATTGTTTAACAATCCATAAAACTCAAGGAATGGAGTATGAAAATGCTTTGATTCCTATGACATTTTCTCACTATATCATGCACAATACAAAACTTCTGTACACAGCAATTACACGGGCGAAAAGAATGTGTTATATTGTAGGTGAAGAGGATGCTTTTAAAAGTGCGTGTAAACGAATTGAGACCACAAAAAGAGAATCAGTCATAAATGATTTGCTCAGTGCTACAATAGCTTGATTTGAAGAATCATTTAAAGTGTAAATTTCTTGATTAAATTGCATCACAATTTAACTAAATCAAAAGTATTATTTCTGTAATATATCTAAAATTTTTATACATCGCAAAGAGTCTTTGAATGTGGTGTTTTGAGGAATATATTGAATGATTACGTGGATGCAGAAGCATAAAAAATGGCTAGTTATTACTATTTGGATTAGTACAATCGCATTTGTTGGTGCAGGTTTTGTTGGTTGGGGTTCATATGATTATGGAAAATCAAGTGGAGCAGTTGCAGTTGTTGGTGATAGAAAAGTAACTTTTGACGAGTATCAAAGAGAATACAGTAATTTATATCAACAATACTCTCAAATCTTTGGTGAAAAATTTAACCAAGAGATGGCAAAACAGATGAAACTTTCTGATTTAGCGTATCAATTCATTGTTGAAAAAAATCTTATTATGTCTTTTGGTGATGAGTTAGGATTAGATGTTACTGCAAAAGATGTAGCAAAAGAGCTTGTTCAAATGCCAGCATTCATCAAAGATGGAAAGTTTGACAAAGAGACTTACTTAAAAGTATTATCACAAAATGGAACAAACGCACAAGATTTTGAAAACACAATTAAACGAAATCTTTTATTACAAAAAGTTGAGCAACTTTTCAAAGTTAACTCTCAACCTGCAGAGATTGAAAATTTAAGTCAACTTCTTTTTGCTGAAGATAGAATTGCAGTAAAGATTTTAAAAGCTGATGACATCACAGTAAATGTTGATAGCGGTAAACTAAAAGAGTACTGGGAAAAGAATAAATTAAACTATATGTCAGCACCTTCTTATGAGTTGCAATTCTCAAAGTTAGCTATTAGTTCTGTAAATCATGACCAAGATACAATCAAAAACTACTACAACAAGTTTAAAAATGACTTTAAAAAAGCTGATGGTAAACTAAAATCGTTTGATGAAGCACAAGGTGATGTTATTGTCGCATTAAATAAAAAAGCAGCAAAGAAAGTATCACTTAAAAAATATATTAAACTTAAAAAAGGTGAAGAACAGTTTGAAAACAGTGCGGTTATTTACGAAGATAAACTTGAGTATTCAGCTGATAACATTGCAAAAATCAAAGGGGCAGTTCCTGGAACTGTAATTAAGCCTTTTGTTAACGGAAATGATTATGTAACTGTTAAAGTTGTAAGTACATTTAAGCCAAAGCCTTTACCATTTGACAAAGTAAAAAATGATGTGATTGTTGATTACAGCCAAGTATTAAAATCTGAAGAGTTACAAGTTCAAGTTGTTGAAGAGTTAGAGAACTTCAAAGGGAAAGATATTGGATTTATTAACCGAAGTTCAGTTGCTAGTATTCCAGGACTTAACCCAACTCAAGGTTCAGAGTTCTTAAATAAACTTTTTGCTTCTACAACTAAAAAAGGTGATATTCGAATTGGAAACGATGTGGTTTTATATGAGATTTTAGATAGCCGACTTGGAAAATATGACGCTGCTAAAAATACTGCTGTAGAAGCAACATTAAAACAACTCCAAGATGCGGAACTAATGACAAACCTAGTAAAACGTCTTGAATTAAAATATGAAGTACAAACGTCTCAAAACGAGCAAAAGGAAAATTAATTGAGTAAAACTCTTTTAGCTATAGATATTGGTTCCATCAATATAACAGCCGTTATTGCTAAACATGATTTAGATAATAAAATTAATATTTTAGGAACGGGTGTAGAACCTAGTGAAGGTATCAATAAAGGTCTTATTACGAATATTGAAGTTGCATCTAAATCCATAAAAAATGCTGTATCTAATGCTAAAAGAAGTACCTCAGAAACGATAGGTCAAACGGTTGTATCTATCTCTGGGTCGTACACTAAAGGTGTACGAAGTGCGGGGAGTGTTAATGTACCTAATGGATTGATTACAGAGCATGAAATCAACCAAGTAATGCAAATGGCACTTTATAATGCAACAATAGTTCCAGAGTATGAGGTAGTTCACGTAGTACCTCTATTTTTTAAAGTAGATGAATCAAACCATATCGAAAATCCTCTAAATATGAATGGAGCACGATTAGAAGTCTCTGTTTATATAGTAACTGCTAAAAAAACTGCGTTAACTAATATACAATCAGCGCTCAAAGCTTCTAATTTAGAAGTGACAAACTTTGTGCTTGATTCATATGCCAGTGCTATTTCAGTACTGGATACCCAACAAAAACGCTTCGGTTCTATTGTGATTAACATTGGAGGAACAACCACTGACTTTATTTGTTATAAGGGAAGTTCAATTGTTTATAATGATTTTATTCCAGTAGGTTCAAATCATATTACCAATGACTTATCAGTAATGCTTCACACACCTCCAACAGCTGCTGAGATGCTAAAAATAAAATATGGTAATTTACTTGTTCATGAAGCCAATAATTTAGAGATTAAAAAGGTCAAAATTCCGCGAATCGGTGATGAACAAAATACACTTGAAGTAGCAATTAGTGATGTTCAAACTATCATTCATGCACGAGTTGAAGAAGTTTTAGTTCTTGTGAAAAATATCATCAAAAAAAGTGGTATTAGTGATAGAACGGGTGCAGGTATTGTTGTAACGGGTGGAATGAGTAACTTAACAGGAATGAAAGAGTTAGCGGCAAAAGTTTTTGAAGGGATGCCTGTACAGGTTTCAAACCCTTTAAATATCAAAAATGGATATATTAACTTTGATGATTCAACCATGTCAACAATTGTTGGATTACTGCTTTACTCTTTAGAGTTAAATCGAACCTTTGAATTGGATTCCAATAAAGAGTTACGCAAAAAAGTGATTCAAGAACCAAAAGAGCAAACCCAAGAGGCACAAACTCACGAAGATGTTCAAAGTTTCTCACGGGACGAAAAGATAGTTGTTAAAGAAGATGAAGAACTTTTACCTAAGATTTCTAAAAAAGATAAAAAAGGTGTATCAAAGTTCTGGAATAAAGTTTCGGAGTGGTTCTAATGAATGATAATTTATTTAATGTAGACGATATAAAAGTGGAAATGCCAAACCAAACTTTATCTGATAATGTAGCAAAGATTGCCGTTATTGGAGTTGGTGGTGGTGGTTGTAATATGATCAATCACATGATTAACGAAGGTAGTCATAAGATTGATTTAATTGCCGCTAATACTGACTTGCAGGTTTTACATATCTCTAAGGCACCTAAAAAGATTCAATTAGGCTTAAAACTCACCAAAGGACTTGGTGCTGGTATGAAGCCAGAAATTGGACGTGATGCTGCTGTTGAAAGTTATGATGATATTAAAACTGCTTTAGGTGAAGCTGATATTGTATTTATTGCCGCTGGTTTAGGTGGGGGTACAGGAACAGGAGCTGCTGCTATTATTGCAAAAGCGGCTAAAGAGATAGATGCTTTAACTGTTTCAGTGGTAACAAAACCTTTTACTTGGGAAGGGAAAAAACGAGCAGGTTTAGCAAATTTAGGACTTGAAGAGATTAAAAAAGTCTCTGATTCTATTATTATCGTACCTAATGATAGGCTTCTTGATATTATTGATGAAAATATTGGGATGAAAGATGCCTTTAAAATTATTGATAATATTTTATACCAAGCGGTTAATGGTATGAGTGAAGTGATCTTAAATCCAGGAAACTCTGATATTAATACTGACTTTGCTGATGTGAAAACAATCATGCAGCACAAAGGTCTGGCACTTATGGGTATTGGTCGAGCAAAAGGTGAAGATGCAGCTCTAAAAGCACTTGAGGATGCTATTGACTCACCACTACTTGATAAAGTTTCATTAAGTGGAGCTAAGGGTATTTTGATTCACTTTAATATTCACCCACAAGTATCCCTATTTGCTATTAATAATGTTATGGGAACGATTCATGACACCATTGATTCTAATGCTGAGATTATTTTTGGTACAACGTCTGATGATTCACTGGAAAAAGATGAAGTTAAAATTACCATTGTTGCAACAGGGTTTGAGTCAAACTCTCCAGAAGATGAAGAGGTCGTTAACGACAATGATGATGAGATTAAGTTACGACAACTTAGTCCCGATGATGAAAACTACTTAGATATTCCGCCACTAATGCGAGACTACGAAGTTCAATATCAATTAAATTGAGAGTAAGGTTTCCTTACTCTTCAAAAATAACAAGGTCATAAGAGCTTTTTTTAATGACCAGTGCCTTAGATGATGGTACAACTCCAAATTTATTATAACTCTTAAATTTGTTTTTATAATCCTCAATCTCTTCTTCAAGTGTTTCTATTTTTTTATTGAGTTGTAAAATCACATCAACGCCTGCTAGATTAATCCCTAATTCTCGTGTTAAGGTAAGTACATATTTGATATGGTCAATATCCTTTTGTGAATAAAGACGTATCTTTCCATTGGTTCTTGAAGGCTCAATGAGACCCTCTCTCTCATATTGTCTGAGAGTTTGAGGGTGAATATCTAAGATTTCAGCAACAGCAGAGATTAAATAAACAGGTTCATTATAGGCATTTGTATCCATACTTCACTCTTTTTTATTGGGGAAGTTTCTCTTCCATAAGGGTAACTAAATCTTCATCCAATTCATCAATTTTAGGTAAAATAATGTTTGCTTTTAAATAAAGATCACCTTTACTACTGCTCTTACGGTTAAGTACACCTAACTCTTTTACTCTGAATTTTTGATTCTGTTTTGTATTTTGAGGTACTTTTAACGTAATGTTTTTATGGATAGTTGATATCTCAATCTTTCCACCAAAAAGTGCCGTTTTAAGAGGAATATCAAAGGTTTTTGTCAGAGTAAATTCATCTCTTTCATATTCAGGACTAGGGGCTACATTAATTTTGATAATTAAATCACCTTTTTGACCCCCATGACTTTTACCTTTTCCTCGTGCTCGTATCTTTTGACCATCTTTAATACCTTCTGGGATTTTAATATCAAAAGAATCGTTGTTTAAAGAGATATGTTGTTTACCTCCTAAAATAGAGACATCAAAAGCAATGGTAATTTGCGCATTCATATCTAAATCAGGCTCTTCATAGCCTCCAAATCCACCAAAACCAGAATTTCCGAAGCCACTATTTCCAAAACCACTAGCACCTCCAAAACCGCCAGAACCACCAAACATTTGACGTAAGATATCATCTAAGTCAACTCCTGCACCTTGTCCTCTTGCAAAATCATGGAAGTTTTGACCACCAAACATTTGGTCACCAAATTGATCATACTGTTGTTTTTTCTCTTGGTCACTTAATACTTCATATGCAGCATTTATCTCTTTGAATTTTTCTTCTGCATCTTTTTCTTTATTAACATCAGGGTGGTATTTTCGTGCAAGTTTTCGGTATGCTTTTTTGATTTCATCGCTACTTGCATTTTCACTTACATCTAATGTCTCATATAAACTTTTTGCCATTCATAGTCCTATATTTTATTATCATATTTTAAATTATTATAACAAAAGCTTGAGTCAAAGTCAATCAAGGTTTGAAAAAAATTAGCACTAAAAAGTAAAAAATGCTAAAGAGGAAGAGTGATTAAAAAAGAAGCACCCGTGTAAGTATGGTTGTTATGGCGGTATGTTTTATTGGATACGGTAATTGAGCCACCCATACTAATAGATATAAGTTGATGAGTCATATACAGACCCAATC
>LPNY01000159.1 GCA_001655195.1 Arcobacter sp. EP1 | reverse complement strand
ATGCGAGTAGTATTGACTTTGAGATGATGCCGACACTAGTGACTAAGCTTTCTTTTGACGTATCCTTAAATCCAAAAGATGTTTATAGGGATATGAAAATCTTAGAAGATGAAGATCCTTCCTTAATGGTTAATTACTCATCAAAGAAGGAAATCACTTTAGGAATTATGGGTACTATTCAACTTGAAATACTAGAAGAAGTTATATTAGAACGGTTTGGTTATAATATTGAATTTTTAGATCCTCAAATCATATATAAGGAAACAATTGGATCAGAAGTTATAGGCTGTGGTCACTTTGAACCTTTGAAACATTACTCTGAGGTGATATTAAAGTTAGAACCGAATGTTCTTGGACAGGGTATAGTTTTTGAAAATAAGTGTTCAACAGATCATTTAACGGTAGGTAATCAAAATCTAGTGAAACATCATATATTTGAAAAAGCTCATAGAGGTATTTTGACTGGGTCAGAAATTACAGATGTTAAAGTTACTTTGATGACTGGTAGAGCTCACAATAAACATACCTCTGGTGGTGATTTTAGAGAAGCGACTATCAGAGCTTTG
>LPNY01000206.1 GCA_001655195.1 Arcobacter sp. EP1 | reverse complement strand
TGAGCCACCCATACTAATAGATATAAGTTGATGAGTCATATACAGACCCAATCCTGTTCCTTGGTGTTTGTGTTTAGTTGTGAAATAAGGTTCAAATATTTTATGAATTATTTCATTTTCAATTCCCAAAGCATTGTCCGTTACTTCGATGTAGATTTTTGTTCCTTCTAAATAGGCGTTAATAAAAATATAACGTGGTTCTGATTTAGGTACATTATCGATAAAGGCATCTTTTGCGTTGTTTAGAAGATTTAAAAAGGCTTGGGTTAACTCATTTGGGTAGTTTAGAAGATCAATTTCATCTTCACAATCAACAATGATCTCAATAGACTCATTTTTGAGCATTCCTTCCACAATCGTAAGATTGGTTTTAAGATTATCTTTTAATGAAAATAAAGAACGCTCTTTATCCCCTTTGAGGAAGTTTTTAAAGTCATCAATGGTTTGGGAAAGGTGTTGAGCATTTCTAACAATACTGTCAATGCCTTCAATAAACATTTCATCACTTAAAATATCAAACTCTTTTTGTAGTTTAATTCCTGAAGCAGCTGTTGAAATGGTACTTAAAGGCTGTCGCCATTGGTGAGCAATATTTCCAATCATTTCACCCATTGCAGCCATTTTTGATTGTTCTGCTAGAAGTTTATCTTTAGCTTTTAGTTCTGTGATATCTAAAACAGAGAGAATTTTGAGCTTTTTATTTTTAAGATTGGTATCTTTGATACGAATGAGTGCAGAAAAGGTCTTTTTATCACTTTTTATCATGAGCACTTCAAAAGGTTTATCCGAACCCAATGAGATTAAAAATTGTGAGTTGTAATCCACAAAATTACTGATCTCTTTTGTAATAACCTCTTTTTTAGATTTAAAATTAAAAAGTTCCAGTGCTACTTCATTACAGTTAACACATTTATCATCTTCAAATAGAAAAATGCCTTCCATCGTTGTATTTAACAGCAGTTCTAGCTCTTCATAGTTATCTTCGAGCTGTTCATTAGCAATATTGAGTTTATAGTTGGTCTCACACAGTTGTGTATTATCATAAACATATAAAATGACTTGCTTTTTATCTTTGTCAAAAGGCATGATAGTAATGCTTTGTTGCATGTTTTCAAATACTTTATCGGTTACTTTACCTAAGGTAATATCCAGTAAAAAAGGACTCACTTTTGTATTGTAAAAGGTTGCAGAATCAAGGGTTAGTGCCGCATTGATTTTACGTTTGAGAGTTTTAGCATTGATATTAGGGTAGAGGTCAGTGAGGGTTTTATTAATGATATTGTCACTTTCAATATTGGTACGGGTCTCTAACCAACTATTCCAAAAGTATACTGTTAAATCTAGGTCTAAGAGAATAATTCCATTATCAACCGTATCACAAATAAAATCGAACTTGTTATTTTGCATCTTAAAACTCATCCAAAATTTTATTGAGCATTTTTTTAATATAAATAATTGAATTATCAGTGGTGAGTATTAATAATTCCCCTTTAATATTTAGGTCACTGAAGTTAAGTTCTGTGGAAATTACAATAACTTTTGCATAGTTTTTGATAAATTTATTATCAAGATCATTAATAGAGTGCAAAATATTAATATCAGGTGGCGAGAATGAAATACGTGCATTCATCTCTTGGGCTAGTTTACTTACTGTTGAAGAGGAAAGAATATTGGTGATTTCTAAGATAATATCACTTAACTCGTTTTCTGTTATCTCTTCTTCTTCCAAATCAAACTTTCGTGCAATATTTTTTGCAGACTCTTTATCGATTACAAAAAGGTTTTCACCAGATATGATGCCGTTAATCTGTTGAGTGGCAACAAAATGTGAGGTATCCACCTCTATTTGATGACTCAGGTAACTTTTAAGGTCACTTGCATTAATGATTTGGATTTGAGGAATACTTAATGTTGCTCTGGCATTTAAAATTTCAGTTATTGCTGCTGTTGCGGAACCATATGCAATGTTGATGAGTTCTTGAAGACAATCTTTTTCATCTTCGTTTAGAATGATTGGTGATTCCATACCTTAAGCCTTATTTTGTAATTATTCCATTAAATGTAGTGGATTTTAACAAATTTATGGTTAAGATTTATTTGAATTCATGAACTAGTGCGTAGATTATTAACTAACGAAAGAATTATGTCAGTTATTTGCATCAAGCATATGAGAGGTAAAAATGTTTACAAAAGATGAGTGGACACAACAAGAACTGTATAAATATACAAAAGAGCTCGAAAAAGAGGGACGACAAGTGGTTTTAGTGGATACAATTCTAAAACCTATCTCAAATATAGAGACAATGACCTACAACCCTTATGAGATGCAACAGATGCCTAAAGGAACGGTTTTTGTCTTTTATTGTGATACGGGTAAAACGACCAAAGAGCGTTTAGCCTTTTATCGTAAAAAACTCCCTGATTACGAGTGTGTTAGTCTGCATGGAGGAAGAGGGTATTGGCGACCAAATTTTAGAATGCAAGAAGAGATAGAAAAAGATTTATGATGAGTTATGATTATGTGATTGTTGGTGCTGGAATAGCGGGTAGTTGTGTTTCTCATTTTTTACAAGATGAAAATCTCTTACTTCTTGATCGAAATGAAGAGGTGGCTTTTGGAGCAAGTGGAGCAGCGGGTGCATTTTTATCACCACTTTTAGGAAAAGAAAACACCTTTAAATCGCTGGTTTCAACGGCGTTAAATTTTAGTGTAGATTTTTATAAAAGTAATTTTCCTCATATTATTCATAATGATGGAGTTATTAGAATTCCAAAAAATAACGTAGATAGAGAGAAATTCGAAAGTTATAAACCTTATATGGATTTTGAGTTTACACCAAAAGAAGAGGGCTACTTTTTTGAAATAGGTTCTCGTATTAATCCTGCAGAAATTTGTCAAGCACTCACAAAAAAAGTGAAGAAAAAATTTAACTATGAAATAAAACATATAAAATATGAAAACAATTTTTGGATTCTAAATGATGAAATTAAAACGAAAAAACTTATTCTAACAACAGGAGCAGATACTTCATTAATCAAAGAAAAATATTTTAATATTCGAGCTGTGTGGGGACAAAAAATAGATATCACTACCACAACTTGTATTAGTGTTAACTACCATAAAGAGTGTTCACTCTCATCATCAACTAAAATAGAAGGTAGTAATAAAAATATAGTCTCAATTGGGGCAACCCACCGAAGATTTGATTGTGATACGCATATTTGCAACCACTGTTTAACCACAGCAAACATTAACAAAATGTACAGCTCAGGTTATACAAAAAGTGTAATGAATAGTGATACCCAAGAGTTATTACAAAAAGCCAATGATATTAAACCTTTAGATGATGTTGAAGTTATTGATATTAAAGTGGGAGCTAGATCCTCTAGTGTGGATTATTTTCCTATGGTAGGAGCATTGGTTGACTCTTCAAAAACAATAGAGATGTTTCCTCACTTAAAAAATGGAACCCATGTACAAGAAGAGCGTTTTAGTAAAATACCACAACTTTACGTGTTAAATGGTTTAGGAGGAAGAGGATTTGTACTCTCTCCATATTTAGCTAATATTTTAGTTGATAGTATAAAAAATAACAAAAATCTACCCGGCGAAATTGTAGTGAATCGACTTTTTAAAAGATGGATACGAAAACAAAAATAATCCTGTTTGTTAATTTTTTATTTATTTTAACGTGATAAAATCTTTTCAATTTATCAACAATAATAAAGGAATTTAGTTTGAAAAATATATTAAAGATAGTTTTTTTAGGTGTTATTGGAATTTTTGCCTTAACATATTTAACAGTAGAAAAACCAGAAGTAAAAGCTAATGATAATCCTGCAGGTTTATCATATGCAAACTTACCAGCACAGTATGAATTAGTTGGTGTTGCTAACAATGTTAACAAAGAAGAGCTATTTAAAGCAAATGAAAAAACATTAATCGTTGTAGGAAATCATGACTCATTAGCGATTGTAAAAGAGTTACCAAAACTTTTTGATGTGAAATTACCATATGTAATGGTTGCAAATATTTCAAGTGCCCCTTGGTTTGTTAAGAAGATGTTTATCCCTGGAAAACTAGAAGAGTTAAACGAAGGAACCAATATCCCAATGGTATTTGATATGGATGGAGCGGCGGTAGCTGCATTAAATGTAACAGAAAATGCAAAAACTAAGTTTATTGCCTTTATGTTAAATGAAAATGGTACGATCTCTGAACTTTATACTGGAGAGGTAAAAGAGGGAGCCTTAGATGGTTCTATGAATGAAGAAGAAAAGAAAGCAGCTTTAAAACCACTAGCTGACCTTTTATAAGAGAAGTGGCCCAAATTTTTGGGCGCCTTCTTTAAATATTTAACGAATAGATGTTGCTGTTAGGAAAATATAGTTTTTTCCAGTAAGCGTTACTCTAAACTTTTTTTGTTGCAGGTATTTTTTACAAAAAATAGCATCTTTAAAAAGTACTCCTAATTCTGAAAAATTATAGTTTTTAACTTCTGCTCCGTAAATCATCTCTCCATCAATCCAACGACAATTTGGGAACCCCAACACCATTGCACCATCTTTTTTAAGGTAGTTTTGAACAATGGACATAAACAAAGGATTAAACTCTAAGTTTGAGCTTTGTAGAGTTCCTATGGAAATAATCAAATCAAATTCCCCTAGGTTTAGGCTTTTTAGTTCATTGATGTCGTGTTGAATAAAGGTGATATTAGAATCAGAAAAACTTTTTTTTGCTTCTTTGATAGCAGACTCAGAGTAGTCAATACCAACAAGTTCATGATTTTTAAAATTTTCAACCATATTTTTGATGATTTTAAACTCTTCTCCTGTATTAACTCCAAGGTTTAAAATACGTAGTCTTGAATCTATTTTGACATTTTCAAGTGCTTTGATGTAGTGGGCTAAAAAAGCGGGTTCTTCATTTTTTTGTATTTGAGAAAAGTGAGAAGAGGTACCATATTTCTCTTTTGAATCCTCATTTAAATGAAAACTCTCTTGATTATTTAGCTTTTTAAAGCGTATTAAAACAGTTTTTTCATCTTTTTGTACTGGTAGTAGCATTTTACAGTTTAAGAGCTCACAGAGGTCACTATATGCTTTTAAACCTCTATAAATATGTTCTTGGTTATCTATTTTAACAAAAGTTCCTGCATAGGTAGAATCATAGAGATCTGGATTGAGTACTTCAAACTCTAAAATATCGTGGGGATTAAGTGTATTTAATACCTGTTTTAAGGTATTGAGAATTTCATATAAAGGTTCGTTGGTAAATTTCATGGGGATATTTTAACGACTTTTTTGTTGAAAGTAGTTAAGAGTAGGAATAAAAGAGTGTATTAAACACTCTTTTATTTAGAATACAAAAATTGCGGCAAGCCATCCAAAAAGAATGAGTGGAATATTGTAATGAATAAATGTTGGAACCACAGAGTCCCAAATATGGTCATGTTGTCCATCTACATTTAGTCCTGATGTAGGTCCAAGTGTTGAATCAGATGCTGGACTTCCTGCATCACCAAGGGCTGCTGCTGTTCCTATTAGCGTAATAGTTGCCATTACTGAAAAGTCTAGTTGCATACAAAGTGGGGTATAAATGGTTGCAATAATAGGTATGGTTGAAAATGATGACCCAATTCCCATTGTAATAAACAGACCAACAACAAGCATTAATAAGGCTGCTAAAGATTTATTTTGTCCAATAATATCCACAATAGATTGTACCAAGGTTTGCACTTCCCCTGTTGTGTTAATGACACTTGCAAAACCATTGGCTGCAATCATAATAAATCCAATCATTCCCATCATTTTTAACCCTCTTGTAAAGAAGTCTTGGGTTTCATTCGCTTTAATAACCCCTGCAAGAATAAAGATAATAAATCCTGCAAGTGAACCTAAAATAATAGAATTGGTATAGAGTTGCAATCCAAGTGCAGTAACAATTGAAATGAGAGCAATAAAAATAAAGAAGGGTTTAATCTCATTTTGTTGAGATTCTACTGCTAAAATTGCCTCCATATTGTAAACTCTTTTTCTTCGGTACGTAACAAAAATTGCTACAAGTAAACCACAAAACATCCCAAAAACGGGAATAGCCATTGCCGTTGGAAGCTGTGATGATGTTGCTTGCAGACCCGCTGTTGTTAAGTTTTTAAGTAAAATCTCATTGAGAAAGATTCCTCCAAATCCAACAGGTAAGAACATATACGTTGCCACTAAACCAAATGTAATCACACAAGCAATAAGACGTCTATCAATTTGCAGTTGTGCCATAGCATGAAGTAATGGTGGAATTAAAATAGGAATAAAAGCAATATGTACAGGAACTAAGTTTTGTGAAGAAATAGCTGCTGCTAAAATAAGTGCTAATACAATGTATTTAACATAAACAGTTTGTAAATCGCTAGCTTTGCTTGAGACTTTTTTAATAATCATATTGGATAACAGGTCTGTTATTCCTGATTTTGAAATTGCAACGGCAAAAGTTCCAAGCATGGCATAACTTAGTGCAATAGTTGCACCATTTCCAAGGCCTTTATTAAACGCTTCAACCGTATCATTAAGACTCATTCCACTAATAAGTCCACCACTTATTGCACCAACAATTAGTGCAATAACAATATTCACTCGAACCAGTGAAAGAAGTACCATAATGGTTACTGCTATAATAACAGCATTCATACTATTTCCTTTAAAACATAGTTAATATGAACATTTGTTCATAAGAATTTGCTGAAATAGTAGTGTAAGTATTTTAAAAAGCCCATAAAATGGTATGTCTAAGTTATGTCTCAATTTATTTTAAGTTTATGAAAGTGTGGAGATATATTGTCGAAGTTCTTGACGTGCGTTTCTATCGACTAGAGTAAATATTTTATCAATCTCATTTTTAGTTGCTGTTTTTTGATGGCCTTTGACTTTTATAAAGTGACACGACAGTTGGTCAATGAGTTTATAAAAAGCCTTGTAGAGTTCCTCGTTTTTTACATTGGTTCCTTTTTGTGTCAAATAGTTATTCTGTTCTAGACGTTCTCTTCGTTTTAAAAGAGTTAGGATATTTTGACAATCTGTGTATACATTGATTGTTGCATGATGGTTTTTAATACTACTCAATGCCCAAAGAAGTCCCTCTAACTCAAGTTTTGTTGAAGAGGTGTTTTCAAATCTTTTTGACTGGATGTTTTTTTGTAAGATTTGATGGTTCTCATTTAAGTTGTTATTATCAAGGAGTAAATAAGCGCTAAAGCCAATCTTTAATTGAGGATTAACACTGCCATCACTAAAAAGACTAATTGTTTTGTTTTGTTCCATAAATGTAATCATATCCAATATATATGCACAAAGCTTATTTAAAGGATGAAAAAATTTAAAATAAATTTTTATAATTTTTATGAAATTAACAGATAATTAATAGATTTATTTTAAACTCTCCTCATACAAAAAGGGGAAACCATGAAAAAACTAGTGATGATAATGATGTTCTTAAGTATCAGTGCCTTTGCTCAGAAGGCTATTTTAGTAGATGTTGTTAGTGAGAATATTTTAAAAGTTAAAATAGATAATGAAGTAAAACGAGTGCATTTAGCAGGTATTGATCTTTTTGCAACAGCTAATGGGACATCAGGTAGTGTCTCTATGCAGGCAAAACAGCGACTTAAAGAGACAACTATCAGATATTTAAAAAGTAATTTAAATGTAGGTAGTCATGTTGAGTATTCGGTAATTTATTTAACAGATAGTGGTGTTCAAAAAATTTGGTTAACATCAAATGAGTTAAATTATAAGATTATTCGAGATGGTTATGCCTTAGTAGATACAAAAGATGAATATTTACCCTATACCCTTAAAAAAAGAATGACTATAGCTATGAAGTATGCTCAAGAAAAAGAGTATGGATTATGGAAAAATAAAGCGGAGTTAATGGCGTTGGTTGATATGAAACAACATATGTGTGGCTGGTCAAAAGAGACATCATTTTTAACAGATACAAAAATGAGAGTTTTAAAAAAACAGCAAGATTCACTACCTAAATCTGCTAATGTTATGGGTGCACAACGGCTTTCGTTGCGATAATATAAGTCTCAATCATGTATGTACTTATTCGTAAGTGCATATATGAATTCGTTATTGTATTGTATATAAAAAAAATCTAAATAATTTATCCTAATTAAAATCAATAGGTCTAACAAATATAAGCTAGTTATAATTTGATTAAAAATTGGATAATAAATATGAGTAATATATCAAAACAAGATTCTATAAAAGGTGCTTTTTTTAGTGCTATTGTTGCAGATGCTTTATGTTTAGGAAGTCACTACGAGTATGATGCAAAAAAAATATTTAAAGCTTATGGTGAAAAACCAATAGAAAAGTTTATGAGCCCTGGTGAAATGATGGGTGGAATGACCCATGGAATAGGTTGGGGTGAACAAAACTACCACCCTGGAAAAAAAGCTGGAGGAACAACTGATTATGGTGACTACAATATATTAATTCTAGAGCATTTAGCGACAATTTCAGAGCCTCCACGAGCTTTTGAGGTTCAAAGGATGCTTCCCCATTGGATGAATCGTTTAGAACATAATTGGGGCTCTTGGGTATGTACCATGACTAAAGAGACTTATGCTCAAGTAAAAAATGGTGTTCCAGCCTCTAATCTTGGAGGATATTCAAATGCAACAGCTATCAGACACGTTGCTGCACATGCCTATTACGAAGAGGAAGAAGTTTTAGTTGATGTATCAAAAAAAGCAATGTTTACCCACCGAGAAGCTCATGCATTAGGTGGAGCAGAGTTTTTTGCGCGTGTTACAAATAGAGTTATAAATGGAACTAACCCAAGAGAGGCTATAGAGGAAGTAGCTGTTTTAATGGGTGGTTTTTTTGAAGATAAAGTAAAACAAGCTATTTTGAAATATGAAGAAGAGTCAAATCCTGAATCTGATTTATCAAAAGAGCAGTTTAGTGATGATTTAGCATTAACTTCTATGGCTAAACTTTGGGATGTAGGTAGAAGTGAACCCATAAAAGTAGGAAAAGCTAGTCCAACAGAGGGGACACTTCCTGGAAGTGTTTATTTTATATTAAAATATGCTGACAAAAAAGATGGCCTAAAAAAAGCATTACAGGCTAATGCTATGGTTGGTGGAGATAATGCTTCTAGAGGAATTATGATTGGTATGGTGTTAGGTGCCTATTTTGGAGTTGATGCAATTCCTAAAGAATGGAAGAACTCTTTAGATCAGTGGGAGTATTGTGATAACCTACTTAACAAGTTACCGTTGCTTCAAAGTTGATATACCAATATACTTAGTTATACTCAAAGCATATTAAGAAAAATTTATTTAAAAAGAGGATTATCAATGGCAAAAACAAATTACAGTTATGAAAAAAGAAGCCGAGAATTAGAGAAACAAAAGAAAAAAGAAGAAAAACGAAAGAAAAAACAAGCGCAAAAAGATGGTGTAGCAGAAGAAGGTACTGAAACTCCTTCTGAGTCATCAGATACGCAGGAATCGTAATGGTGTTGTTTCTCTTTGTGAGTTTATAGGTTAGAGTGGTTTAAATACTCTGGCTTTGTATCGCAAAGAGGATTACCTCTTTACTCTACTTACTTTTGTATTTACGAAAAGTAAGCAAAAGAAACTTCCGGCTTTGACAAAGGCAGAAACACAATCCATATACTTCAACTCAAAAATACTTAATAACTAACAATTTAGAGAGCTTTTCAAAAAGGGAAACAATAACAACAAAATAGACATTTACCTAATAGCGGAGCTACTGGGAAAGCTAAAGGAAGTCTTCAAAACTAAATAAATAAAGACAACAATTTTATATTACAAAAAGCAACGTCAGTGGAAGAATTTTTGGTTACTTATTTTTTCGCTGAAAAAAGTAACAAAGCGTGACTAAGCGTAGCGTGCACAAGAGAGTTGCCACCTTAAAATATAATAAAAAATCAACCTC
>LPNY01000121.1 GCA_001655195.1 Arcobacter sp. EP1 | reverse complement strand
AAACCTAATTACCAAAGCAATTGATAATGGAAGTGCCAATGGTAACTATGTTTTTACAAATGAGCAAGGGATAGAAGATAGACTTTATACTCAAATAAAAAGAGTAAATGATATTTATATAGCAGCAAGTGTATATATGGATGAAATAGAAGATAAGTTAAAAAAAGTTATATTTAGAGGAATTGAATCACAACGATTTGGTGTGGATAGTTATGGGTATTTTTGGATTGCTAATAATAAAAATCAGATGATTTTCCATCCTCATCAACCAGAATTAATAAATAAAAACCTAGCTAACCTTCAAACTAAAGAAGGTATTTACATTTTTAAAAGAATGAATGAGTTACTTAAAAGTAAGGATGAAACATATATAGAATATGACTGGAAAATACCAAATTTACAAACATATGGGCAAAAAATATCATTTGTAAAAGAAGTAGGAGTTTGGGATTGGAGAATTGGAGCAGGTTTTTATTTTAAAGATTTAGAAGAGTCTTTGAAAAAAGAAGACAGGGAGTTGAAAAAATCATTTTATGATGCAGTTTTTCATACATCTGTAATAGTTATTATATTAACTATTATAATACTGTTTTTTGCTTGGAATATTAGTAGAAGATTTAAAAAAGTAGAAGAAGACCAAGTTAGACATTTTAATCTGTTAGAACAGTATAAAATGATATTAGATAAGAGTACTATCGTTTCAAAAACAAATCAGGGTGGTAGGATTACGTATGTGAATAGTTTTTTTGAAAAGGTTAGCGGCTATTCAAAAGAAGAAGTTATAGGAAAGCCTCACAATATAATAAGACATCCTTCAACACCAAAAGAAGTTTTTGAACAGATGTGGAAAGTAATCAAAAAAGGTGATATCTGGCAGGGGCTTTTGAAAAACCAATGTAAAGATAAAAGTAAAAGCTACTATAACAGAGTAACTATTGCGCCAATAAAAGATGAAAATGACAATATACTAGAGTATATTTCAGCTTCTACAGA
>LPNY01000171.1 GCA_001655195.1 Arcobacter sp. EP1 | reverse complement strand
CCATATACTTTGGAGTATGAATATCATAGAGATGTTGAAATCTCAAATGAAGATATGGGACAAATTATCTATATGGTAGATGATTGGAAAGAACCGGCAGTAGGTTTCTTATATGAGTTTGATTATGACTATGACTATGACTTGTCTGTTGAAGATTCATCATGTGATGAAGGTGATGGTCCAGAAATCATCCAAGCTCACTCTGTGATTTATAAGTTTAATCCTGAAACAGGTCAAGAAAGAATTGTATCAGGACTTCACTTTAGAGAAGCTACAGAGTTTGGTTATCATAAAGAGGATGCAATTTTCTTTGATGGTGACTGTTCGCCAGATGATATTGCAGTAACTCATGATGGTAAAATCTATCTTGTAAATAAGAATTGGATGTATCATTTTGATACAGAGACTATGGAGTTGATACCATTATTCTGTATTCAGCAAGAGTTTGCAAATTATGTAGAAGATCTTGATCTTGAAGTTGATGAAGATGCTTTAGAACAATTGAGATCAGATTGCTCAGAAATTTATTATCAATCGTTAACTATTGATTCGAATGGTAACTTAGTATTAGCATTAGATTTAGGGTGCTGTGAT
>LPNY01000172.1 GCA_001655195.1 Arcobacter sp. EP1 | reverse complement strand
ACTTGGAGGAAACTCCCTTTTAGAAATAGTTCACTTTGGACGTGCAGTTGTTTCTAAGATAGAAAAAACATCTTTACATGTAGATGTAAAAAAGCATCAAAAAATAGCAGAACAAAAACTCAGTATACTTTTTAAAGATAAAAAGAGTGATACATTTTTTGGACTTCGTACAGATTTAGGAAAAGAGTTATTTAAAAATGCAGGAATATTTAGAGATAAAAATAGTTTGGAAAACTTGGATAAAAGTATAGATGATATACAATCAAAATTTGATAAACTTACTATAAGTGATACTAACTTAGAAGATAACAGTTGGCTAATATCTCATTTGAAGTTTGCAAACTCTCTTAGCGTTGCAAAAACTTTGGTTTTGAGTGCACTTAAAAGAGAAGAGAGCAGAGGAGCACACTTTAGAAATGACTTTCAAAAAAGCGATGAGGTAGGACTTCATTCGTATGTAGAAAAGAAAAAAAACTCTTTACATGTAAGGATGGAGAGATGAAGATAAAGATACAAGATATAACTTATGAAATACCTTCAAATGAACAAACGCTTTTAAGTGCGTTAGTCTACGTAAGAGAAAATTTAAATCCAACTTTGAAGTTTGGATATAACTGTAAAAGTGGGGTTTG
>LPNY01000150.1 GCA_001655195.1 Arcobacter sp. EP1 | reverse complement strand
ATTTTGTGATTTATGCTGAGATCAAACATATCTATGGTGAATACACTATTGATGCTTTAGAAGAGTTTGAATCTCTGGAGAGTCAGTTTCTATTAAGAGATCTTAAACATGAAAATCGTATCATGCATATTATGGAATCATCAGCTTTTAAAGTTTCAAAAAAGGGATATTACATGAGTGATGAATCCGATGTTTTCTCTTTTCTATCAGATCGATTGCCTGCTTTACAACAGTCTATGGATGTGTTTTATTCAGATGCATTCAAACATCTTGAGGTTAAAGATAAAGAAGCCGTTCACGTTCATTCTGGACTTGAATCATCTGGAGATTTCTTTAGCTTTAAGTTTTCTGTAGATGGACTTGATCAAAAAGAAATTTCTTCACTTATTGATGATATTATTATGAAAAAACAGTACTATCGATTAAAGAATGGTTCGTTCTTGTCTTTGGACGATGTATACTTTGAAAAAATATCAGATATGCTATTAGACTTAGAACTTACTGGTAAAGATCTAAAAGATGGTGAAAAACATTTACCAACTTACTTAGCATTTTATTTCAATGAATCACTAGGTCAAACTGCTATTATGGATAAGAAGTTAAAATCACTTATTGAAGCACCTGATGTAGAAAATTATGCTTTACCAGAAGGCGTAAATGCAACTTTGAGACCCTATCAGTTGTCAGGATTTCATTGGTTGAAGACCTTATCAAAGTATGGATTTGGTGGTATTTTAGCAGATGATATGGGTCTTGGTAAAACAATTCAAACCTTGACCTATATACAATCTGAAATTCAGGATGATCATACTAAGAAAATTTTGATTGTTGCTCCAACATCCTTGGTTTATAACTGGATGAACGAGATTAGAAAATTCTTTCCAGCAATGAAAGGTTTGATTGTAGATGGTAGTAAAAAGCAAAGAGAAGAGAAGCTAAACAAGTTTGAAGAGTATGATCTTCTGATTACATCATACGCACTGGTAAGAAATGATTTAGAACAGTATCGGGAAAAGGCTTTGGACATATGTATAATAGACGAGGCCCAACATATCAAAAATCCGAGTTCTAAGACAGCTAAAGCATTGAAATCATTAGATATTAAAAGGAAATTTGCATTAACTGGTACACCAATAGAAAATGGATTAATTGAATTATGGTCAATTTTCGATTTTATTATGCCTCAGTATTTGGGTGGAATGACAAAGTTTAAATCAAAATATGAATTACCAATAAAGAATAATGAGCCAACTTCTCTTCAATCAATGGTACAACCGTTCATCATGAGAAGATTAAAGGGTGATGTTTTAAAGGAATTACCAGATAAGATAGAAAACAAACTGATTGTAGATTTAAATGATGAGCAGAAAAAGGTTTATATGGCTCACCTAAACCGCTACAAAGAAGAACTTCATAAAATCTATCAAAGAGATGGTTATCAAAAAAGCCATATGAAGACACTTGCAGCACTTACAAGGTTAAGACAAATTTGTTTGGACCCATCATTATTTTTAGATCACTATGATGGTGGTAGTTCTAAGTTGGATCTACTTAAAGAATTGTTGGATGAGTTAATTGCTGGTGGACACCGAGTTCTTATTTTTTCACAGTTCACAAGTATGCTAGCAAATGTTAAATCTCTATTAGAAGAACAGAATATTGGTTACTTTTATTTAGATGGAAAAACTAAAGCTTTAGAACGATCAGTTCTTGTCGATAAATATAATGAAGGTGAAAATGATGTGTTCCTTATTTCTTTAAAGGCAGGTGGTACTGGCTTAAACTTAACAGGTGCAGATACTGTGATTCATTGTGATCCATGGTGGAATCCAGCTGTTGAAGATCAGGCAACTGATAGAGCACATAGAATCGGTCAAGAGAAAACGGTTCATGTAATAAAAATAGTTACAAAAGGTACCATAGAAGAGAAAATTTATGAATTACAGGATCGAAAGAAAGCCTTAATCAACCAGGTGATTCAACCTGGTGAAACCTTTATAACGGGATTATCTGAGGATGAAATTAAAGCACTATTTAGCTAGGGGAGATTATGAGTTTATTTATATTCTTGTTATGGATACTAACTTGTATCAATATATTTAGAATAGTTATTTTAAAGAGAAAAGGTTTGGAGATGTTAGGCTGGTTTATTTTTCAGCTAATCACAACAATTCTTCAAATTAGATTTGATGGTTTTACATGGCAGCTAACGCTTCTCTATGTATTACCTGTATTTTGGCTGCTTTACTATAAAACCATATTTAAGAAACTGCAGTCGGTGATAATGGTTCTACTCTTTATTTTGACGAGTTTGATTTTAGTCATATTTTCAACACCAGAAATTGAAATCCCTACAGGTAAATATGTTGTTGGTACAACAACCATGTATTTAATTGATGAAGAAAGAGATAGAGAATTACCAGTACATATTTATTATCCTGCGAATGATAGTGAAGGTAAGTCTCCAGAAAAATGGTTCAAATCTGAAAGTATGGTAGAGGGATTTGCTGAGTTTTACTCAATACCCCCAATGATACTGTCACAGATAAATGATGTGAAAACTAGCAGTTATAAGGATGTTGAGATGGTTGATGGTCAATTTCCAGTTGTGATCATCTCGCATGGTTGGGCGAGTCTTTCAGGACTCCACATTAATTTGCTAGAGTTATTAGCGAGTCATGGTTATATTGTTGTAGCTGCAGATCA
>LPNY01000036.1 GCA_001655195.1 Arcobacter sp. EP1 | reverse complement strand
TCGCTATCTTCAAAGTCAAATATAAGCAACATTATCATGACAGCAAACATAAATGCACTAAATGCTTTGAATCCTCTATAGCGCTTAAAAATGTTAGTAGCCATAACAATAAAAAGAATGCTACCATGAACATAACTGTACCATGGTACAAAGAAACTCAACACAAAATTTACTAAAATGAATAACAATAAGTATCGTCCATATATTTTATATCTTTTATGTTTGTATTTTGGATAATCCATTATTCACCTTCATTCGAAAATCGTATGATATCAAGTTTTGAAACTTCCATCATATTACTAAAAAAACCTTCTATGATTTCTTTTTCCTCAATTCCTCTTGATAAAGTACAAACCAATTTATCATCATATGTTGAAACACCCATGTTAATATAATGCGGTTTAGATGCATAAAGAACTGTTTCAAAGTGTTCTACATATTCTTTCATAGAGTCAGGCAACACAACAATTCCAGGATTAGTCAATATCGTTGTGACAATTTTTTTACTCTTAAATTGACGTACTTGTTTGAGCAAGAAGCTTTTAACAACATTTGGCATTACTCGTAACATGAAATTCTCCTCGAAATTCACATTCTTGCTAAACTGTCCTTGTAATGATTCTTCATTTACTTGTTCAACAAACTGATTATGCACAGATTTAATGACCTCTTCAATAGGCATATCTTTTTGT
>LPNY01000037.1 GCA_001655195.1 Arcobacter sp. EP1 | reverse complement strand
CAGTGAAGAAATCTTAAATGAATATCAAGCTATAGATTCGAATATATATAAAGAAAATATTTTTCATACGAAAATGCTTTTAGAACAGTTTGATTTGAATGATTATTTATTTTCAACTCAAAAGTTAGACTTATCTGAAGAAGAAAGAAAAGATATCAGAAAGAAGTTACGTACTGAGATGGAAGAAATCTATTATGGGAAAAACTATGTGTAATCATAAAAAGACGCCACTGTACGATGCTTTGAAAAAGCATATGGAGGATAGAGTTATTCCTTTTGATGTACCAGGGCACAAGCA
>LPNY01000161.1 GCA_001655195.1 Arcobacter sp. EP1 | reverse complement strand
TTAGTTAATGATCGTGTGATAGCTTTAAGGATGTCCTATTTATTTACTGAACCAGAAAGAGGAGATATAGTTATATTTGACTCTAATTATGAAGATAAGTTACTTGTAAAGAGAATTATTGGCTTACCAGGAGACTCAATTGAAGTAGTTGATAGTAAAGTTAAGATCAATGGGGAGTTTATAGATGATTTTTCTGATATTGCTATAATTGGT
>LPNY01000014.1 GCA_001655195.1 Arcobacter sp. EP1 | reverse complement strand
CTATTGCATCCCCTATAATATCACCATCTTTAACTTCCATCTTTGGTTTATATACTTTACCTCTACTATCGATCACAAGAGGCCAGTTATTCGATTTCATATAACCTGATAAGTTTGTAGCTCTTGCAGCTCTAATATCAAATGACTTATCCTTTTGTGCTTTATCAATCTCATCTGCCTTTAAGTCAAAAATATCATATGGTTTATCTAATCTTCCTTCACTAACTAACTTATCTGCAATTTCAAGACATATATCATGAAGTTTAGCCATGATAATGACAATTAAATACTTAGGATGTTCACGGTATCCAAAGGTAGCTTTCATTCTTGCAGCTGCATTAACAAATTTTTTCTCTTTCCCCTTTTGTCTAGCAACTTCTAAGAGTCTCTGGTAGGCTTCTTTTCTCTTTTCATCTACCGTTAAAATATGATTATCTTCAAGATTTATTTCAATGAGTTTATCGTAAAGCATACCGACATCTTCATAAAGTCTCTTTGATGCGACATCAATTTCTTTGAAACCTCTTGCTGAAAACTTATCCATAAACTCATCATACATACTTAAAAATTCATTTGAAAATTCTCTATTACCCACTTGATTTTCAAAAGCTTCTCTTGATAATACTTTCTTAAAGCTGTCATCACTAGCCATCGCAAATAATAGGTGTCCCATTTCACTTGTTGGATTACCATCAAGGTCCATATTCATTGCTGATAATTCTTTTTCAACATCATCATCTTTAAATATTTTAGCCATTGTAGCCTTGCTGATCATTCCTGTAAAAATAACAGGAGCCGTTCCCATTGCTTTTGTCATAATTGATAATGCATTATTTGCTAGTGCTGAGAAATCACCTTTTCTAGAAAGATTTGCGGTTTCTGCAAGTATCTCATCCGCTGTA
>LPNY01000118.1 GCA_001655195.1 Arcobacter sp. EP1 | reverse complement strand
ACTAAAATCATTGAACGTGGTAGACACGACGAATTGGTTGCACTTGATGGCTTATACAATGATATTTATAAGAAGCAACTACTTGAAGACAGAGTAAATAGAGATTAGAAAGGAGGCGTATATGGAACATTTTGAAGAAAAGAAACTTGATAAAATAGTTGATTTTAAATTACTCAAACGATTGAATAAGTATACGAAACCTTTTTATTGGATTCTAGTCATCAGTATACTAGCAGTATTTTTATCATCCGTGGCTGATTTATTAAGACCATACTTAACAAGTGTCATCATTGATGATTATATTACAGGTTACAAAGTAGAAATGAAAGTTTCAGATGAACCCTTTGATCATAATAAGAACATCACTTTTGAAGACAAGTCTTACTTAAGATTACAGTACTACAATGAATTAGACTCAAAACCCAATACAATCGGTTCTCAGCAATTACTTAAGCAAGGTGATGATTACCTTCTCTTAGATGAATACGTAAGACCTAACATAGGTCCTGAGGATTATACACTAGAGAAATCAGGAAAACAATTCAAACTCACATTTATTAAGGATGGTAAAAGTTATACAGGCAGACTTTTAACTCATGAAGACTATAAAATCTTTAGAGAAAATGATGTCAATGGTATCATAAAGATCACAGTAATCTTACTGCTAACACTTATCATCGCATTTGTGTTTACTTATATTCAAACATTAACCCTCAATTATGTGGGGCAAAAAGTTGTTTATAATATGAGAAAGGATTTGTTTGATCACATCC
This sequence comes from Arcobacter sp. EP1, assembly GCA_001655195.1. GTDB lineage: Bacteria > Campylobacterota > Campylobacteria > Campylobacterales > Arcobacteraceae > Arcobacter_A. The sequence goes on along the minus strand of LPNY01000118.1, from coordinate 823 downwards.
AGCATCTATCTATGTCATATTATGAGAAAAATCCTATTGGCCGATTGGTAACACGTGTCACAAATGATATGAACAACATCAGTGAGATGTATTCCAACGTTCTAATAAGTTTCTTAAAAGATTTCATCATCTTAATAGGTACAATGATCATCATGGTAAGAATGGATTGGAAGCTATCACTCTTATGTTTTAGTACACTACCAATCGTTATATTTGTTTCGTTCCTATTCAGAAAATACATTAGGGCAGTACAAAGAATCATTAAACTTAAAATTGCAGAAATCAATGCTACTTTGAGTGAAAATATCTCAGGTATGAAGATCATTCAATTGTTTAACAAAGAAAAATATATGGATGAAACATTTGATGAAGTCAATACTGAACACCTTAATGCATGGTTAAAAGAAGTGAACATCTACGCCATATTTAGACCTTCTATGAATTTAATTTATTCATTAACATTGGTACTTCTAATATACTTTGGAGGTAATGATGTTATTAGAGAAGCTGCTAATCTTGGTATCACTGAAGAAGCGGTACGACTTGGAATTGTTGTTGCATTCATCACATATATTCAACAGTATTTCAGACCAATCTTTGATTTAAGTGAAAAATTTAATATCATGCAAGCGGCGATGGCTTCAATCGAAAGAATTCTTCTAATTTTAGATGATGATGAAAGCATCAAGAACGATCCTTCAATTCTGTTAGATGAACCTTTTAAAGGTAGTATTGAGTTTGAAAATGTCAACTTCTCTTACAATCCTGATGAACCAATTCTTAAAGATGTTAGTTTTGATATTAAAGAAGGAGAAACAGTTGC
>LPNY01000214.1 GCA_001655195.1 Arcobacter sp. EP1 | reverse complement strand
CAACACCTTCAGTTGTAGCTTTCATTCCTTCATCACCTTTTTGCCATCCTGCAGCACAAACTTCACCATGCTCATCAGTAAACTGCATTGCATCTACCATACGAATCATTTCATCAACATTTCTTCCAAGAGGTAAGTCGTTGATAACAGCATGTCTTACTACACCTTTTGCATCAATTAAAAAAGATCCACGAAGTGCTACTGACTCTCCAAATAGAACATCATAATCTCTTGCAATTTGTTTATTTAAATCTGCAACTAGTGGAAAGTTAATTCTTCCAATACCACCATTATTTACAGGAGTTTCTCTCCATGCAAAATGTGAAAACTGGCTATCTACTGATACGCCAATAACATTTACGCCTCTTTCTTTAAATTCATCTACTCTTTTTGAAAAAGCGATAATCTCTGAAGGGCAAACAAAAGTAAAATCCAGTGGATAAAAGAACAGAACAGTACCTTTTTCTCCATAATTCTCACTTAATCTGAAATCATCGACAATAGTGCCATTTGCTAAAACTGTAGTTGCTGAAAAATCTGGTGCTGGGTTTGTTACTAACATATATACTTCCTTTAATAGTAATTTTTATTAATAAAGAATTATAGCCAATTAACTATTAGAGTAACTTTAAATGAAATTATTATGTCACTTTTGAAATAAAAGAATAATAAATCCATGTAAAATGATTATTATTTTAGAAAAAAATTTAATTGTTTATAAGTAATGTATGAGCTAAATCTTAAAATAAATTTTAAGATTTAGCTTGGTTAGCATAAGTTTAAGTTCTGAATTCGTCTAGTTTATTATTAAGCGTTTCAGTCATTTTATTCATATGCTCTGCTGCACTTGCTATCTCTTCAACACTTCTTGCATTTTGTGTTGATAAGCCGTTTATTTGACCTACACCATCAATAATTCCTGTTATATCATTACCTGTTTGGATATAACTTGTTACTGTCTTATCTGCCATTGTTGTAGCTTCTCCCATAACTGTTGAGAGTTCATTGATTTTCTCTTCTACACTTGTTGCTGTATGACTTAACTCTTCTACTTTTTTACTATTTATTGTCATTTGTTCACTTGAATCCATAATTGATTGAACTATAACACTTATTGTTGAGTTTATCTCTACTAATGATTTTTGTGTTCTCTCTGCTAGTTTTCTTACTTCATCTGCTACAACTGCAAAGCCTCGTCCATGTTCCCCAGCCCTTGCTGCTTCAATAGCAGCATTTAATGCAAGTAGGTTTGTTTGGTCTGCAATATCTCCTATTACTAGAAGTACATCTTTTACTTGTTCTGTATCGCTACTAAGTTGTTGAATTTTTCCTGCTAACTCTATCTCTGTTGCGGCACTTACTTTTATCTCTTCTGTCAGGTTTAGAATTGCTTCATTTGCTTCTTTTAGGAAACCATTTGCTTCTTCTAAATCTGATTTAGATGTTTTTGCTTCATCTATGCTTGAGCTCATCTCTTCTTTGATTGTTGCTGCTTGTTTGGTTGTATCATTTACTACATCTGTTGACTCTTCTAATAGTTTACCTACACTTAGTGATGTAGTAGAAAGTTCATGTGCAATTGATGAGTTTTCACTTGATAGATTTTTTGCATCTGCTATTAGTACTCTTACTTTTTCTATAAAGTCATTTATACCTTCACTTGCTTGTGCTATCTCATCACGTCCTACGATATCTAGCTTTCTTGTAAGATCACCATCTCCACTTGATAGGTTCTTTGTTCTTTCTATTAGATTGTTTAGGGGGTTAG
>LPNY01000030.1 GCA_001655195.1 Arcobacter sp. EP1 | reverse complement strand
CCAATTTGTCTTAACTCAATTCTTGTTCTAAAAACAGATGCTAAATCCTTAACTAATTCTCTAAAATCAACTCTGCCATCTGAAGTAAAGTAAAAGATTACTTTATTGTTATCAAATGTATATTCCACATCAATTAATTTCATTTCTAATTTGTGATGTCTTATTTTTTCTAAGCAAATACTGAATGCCTCAGATTTTTTTGACTGATTCTCTTCATGCGTCTTTATATCTTCTTCTGTTGCTACCCTTAATACCTTTTTCAAAGGTGCAATCACCTCATCATCAGGTATTTGTCGCTTATTAATAACCAAATTACCAAATTCTACACCTCTTGCTGTTTCAACAATAACATGTTTGGCATCTGATGTATCAATGTTGTCTGGATCAAAATAATATATCTTGCCAGCTTTTTTAAATCTTACTCC
>LPNY01000186.1 GCA_001655195.1 Arcobacter sp. EP1 | reverse complement strand
TCATTCACATAAGGTACTTCTAAAAGACCATACCAAGATGCTTTAATTTCTGGGTAAAAATCAATCATAAAAGTATCAAATTCCGAGGATACATTCTCGTTGGACGAATCATTTAGCATTGACTTAGAAGCTTTCAAACTTTCAATCAACTGATTTTTTACAATATCTAAAGCATTTTCATCTGCTAATATCGCCACAGTTGTCTCCTCGATAAGAACCTCAAGTGATTCTGTTTCCTCTGCTGACTTAATTAAAATCTGAAACAAATCATGGTTATCACTCTTATAGTTCATTAAGTCGTTGATGATCGTTCCGTATGAAGATAAGGCTTTAGAAAGTTTACTTCTAATCACTAATTTATCTAATCCCTCTGTTTTATCATAGGATTTCTGTAACATACACACTCTACGTTCAATGGCTTGTAATTCATCTATATAATCTGTAATTGATGAGATTAACTCATTTGTCTTCAAACTCAAAGTAGTTCGTTGATCAAGTCGTTTACTTAAATCAGATAAGGCAATATCTACCACACTTTTTTTGTCCATTACATCTTGAGAGGATTTTGCTTTTTTTATTACTTCA
>LPNY01000001.1:2688-3109 GCA_001655195.1 Arcobacter sp. EP1 | reverse complement strand
CTTTGTACAGATGTCTGTTGCAACAGGACATCTTGTATGGAACTTACAACCAGTTGGAACAATAACATTAGATGGAATATCACCTTCAAGTAAAATTCTTCTCTTGTTTCTTGCTCTGTCTAAATCAGTTTCTGGAATCGCTGATAATAATGCTTTTGTATACGGATGTAATGGGTTTTCATATAAGCTATTCTTATCTGTAAACTCAACCATATCACCTAAGTACATAACACCGATTCTATCACTAATATGCTTTACTACAGACAAGTCATGTGAAATGAATAAGTAAGCCATTCCAAACTTCTTCTGTAGGTCATTTAATAAGTTGATAACCTGTGACTGAATAGATACGTCTAGTGCTGATACAGCCTCATCACAAACGATGAACTTAGGCTTAAGTGCTAATGCACGAGCAATACCA
>LPNY01000001.1:2083-2615 GCA_001655195.1 Arcobacter sp. EP1 | reverse complement strand
AACCACAAGTCTTCATGATTTCTTTTACATAGTTTTCGAACTCATCATCTCTGTTCTTGTAGATACCATGCTCTAAAAGTGCCTCACCAATAATTTGACCAACAGTTTGTCTTGGGTTTAATGATGAATATGGATCCTGGAAAATGATTTGCATTTCTTGACGAAGTGGCACCATATCAGTTTCTGAGTAATTTGTGATATTAGCGCCATTAAAGAAGATTTCACCTGCAGTTGGCTCATACAGTTTTAAAACAGATCTTCCGTATGTAGATTTACCACATCCGGACTCACCAACCAAACCAACAGTTTCACCTTCATAAATAGTCAGGTTAATACCATCATTTGCTTTTACATATAATCTTTCACCATGTACTTCAGAAAGAGCTTCATACTCAACTAAAATATGTTTTAAGTCAGCAACAAATTCCTTACCACCTTCCATTTGCTTGATAAGATCTTCTACAAAATCTTTTTCTTTGCCATTAACAGCATCTGGATAGTTTTCTTTATATAGTTTTACAGCTTTAGCTGC
>LPNY01000001.1:430-1966 GCA_001655195.1 Arcobacter sp. EP1 | reverse complement strand
GGTTTCTCATTAATACACTTTTCAGTCGCAAACTCACAACGCGTTGAGAATCTACAGCCAATTGGTAATTTTAATGGGTGAGGAACACTACCTTCAATTTGATCTAAATATTCAACTTCTTCATCTAATACTGGAACTGATTTTAATAAACCTTCCTTGTATGGATGAGAGTACTTCGCTGATCTATCAAATATCGTATCAACAGATGCTCTTTCAACAATTTCACCTGTATACATTACTGCAACATCATCAGCAAGTTCTGCAATCGCACCTAAGTCATGTGTGATAAACATGATTGCTGTATTATGCTTGTTTTTTAGATCATTCATTAATTTGAAGATCTGTGCTTGAATTGTAACATCAAGTGCTGTTGTAGGCTCATCAGCGATTAAAAGCTTAGGTTCACATGCGAGTGCCATTGCAATCATAACACGTTGTCTCATACCACCTGATAATTGGAACGGGTAGTTGTAAACAACACTTTCAGGATTAGGAATCTTTACTTCTCTTAAAAGATCCACTGCTGCCTGCCATGCTTCATCCTTAGATTTTCCTTGGTGAAGAATGATTGGTTCACTTAACTGTCTACCAATACGGTGAACTGGGTTAAGTGATGTCATTGGCTCCTGGAAGATCATTGAGATATCATTACCACGAATACCTCTCATCTCTTCTGCACTCAAATCAACTAAGTTAACACCATTAAAGTTGATTTCACCCTTAACAATTCTACCAGGGTGCTCTATTAAATTTAAAATACTGAACGATGTTACTGATTTACCAGAACCTGATTCACCAACAATACCTAGTGTTTTACCAGCTTCAATTGTAAAATCAACACCTTGAACAGCTTTCACTGTACCTTTATTTGTAAAAAAGTATGTGTGTAAATCTTTAACCTCAAGTAAATTCTTAGCCATTCACACTACCTCCCTTACTTGCTAACTTTGCAGCTTGCTTTTCTGCTTTTCTTGCTGCTTTATTTGCTTTTCTTTGCTCTTTAGTTGTGTAATCTGCTTTAGGGTCAATTGCTTCTCTTAAACCTTCACCAATTAAGTTGATACTCATGATGAATAAGAATAACATTGTACCTGGGAATACCCAAATCCACCAGAACTTTCTTAAACTTGTACTGTTAGAAGCAGCCTTAGCTAGTAAAGCACCCCAAGTAGGAATTGGCTCAGTAACAGATAAACCTAAGAATGATAAGAATGACTCACTTAAAATTGCACCAGCAAATGTTAATGTACCTGATACAACAACCATTGCTAAAACGTTTGGAATTAAGTGACGCATAATTTGGTTACGCTTTTTTATACCTAATGCTTTTGTAGCAAGGATAAATTCTTGTTCTCTTAAAGAAAGAATTTGTCCACGAACCAGTCTTGCAAGACCTGTCCATCTGATAAAACCAAGTATAAATATGATTACAAATAATCTAAACTCTGCTGGTTGATCTCTAAATACTGCAGAAATAATAAATGCTAATGCTAAGAATGGGAATGAATAAATAACTTCAACAATTCTCATGATAAC
>LPNY01000001.1:0-380 GCA_001655195.1 Arcobacter sp. EP1 | reverse complement strand
TGCATCAGTGTATGAAAAATCATAACCTGTAACTGTTGTATAAATATGTGTAACAACTACAATAGCAACGATTATTGAGAATAACCAGAAACCAAACATTGCAAGTCTGTTACTTTTAAATTTAATAACAATCTGTTGCGTAGGTGAAAGAATGACTTCGTCTTCTTTACTAAACCCTTTTGCGTCCTTAGTAGCTTCAGACATTATTTCACCTTCCCTTCCCTAATTCTTGGATCAACTACCATGTAACCAACATCAATAAAGATGTTACCTAAAAGTGTTAATAAACCAAAGAATAGTAATGCTGTTTGTAGTACTGCTCTGTCTTTATAGTTATATGCTTGATTTAATAAGTAACCCATTCCAGGGAAAGCAAATAT
>LPNY01000085.1 GCA_001655195.1 Arcobacter sp. EP1 | reverse complement strand
AGTGTAACTGCCACAAAGATAAAAACAGGTACAAAAAGTGTTTCTCAATCAATTGCTGTAGTTGATGAGCAAACAATTGAAGATAAAAACATACTCAATATTAGTGAGGCATTAGAAAACATACCTGGTGTTCAAGCTGAGAGTTCAAGCAATTCTCCAAGTCCAAGGCTTATTATAAGAGGAGCAGGGTTAAAGGCGAGATATGGTGTAAGAGAAATCATGGTAATAAAAGATGGTGTTCCTATGACTGATCCTGATTCTTTTACAAGATTTGATTACATAGATATGCAAGAAGTACAAAGCGTAGAAGTTCAAAAAGGACCTGGTTCAATAAACGCTTCTAATACAACAGGTGGTGTAATTCAACTAATAACAAAATCTGTTTTTGACGAAGACAAAAATAAGATAAAAATTGGTCTTGGCGATGATGGACAAAGAAATCTAAACTTAAAAGTAAGAAAAATGATAGATGATAACGATTTTGCATCCTTTTCATTTTCTCATAGAGCAATAGACAACGACTGGAGAGATAATAATAACTTTGATTCTACTCAAGGTAGTATAAAATATGGTCATATTTTTAATGATGATGCAACTTTAGAAACAGAGTTGGCATATACACAATCAAATTCTCAATTACCTGCAAAAATGACAGTAGAAGAGTTTGAAAAGTTTAAAGAAACAGGAGAACAACATGATACTTCGTATCAATGGCAACATAGTTCACGAGATTCAAAAATTTTATCTTTTAATGCAAAATATGAAAAAGAAGTAGGTAATTGGATATATAAACCAATAGTCTATTTTAATATGTGGGAACATTTTCATCCTGTAACGGGGATGATAAATGAAAGTGATGATAATAAGGTTTTAGGAACAGATTTAGAAGCAAACTAT
>LPNY01000051.1 GCA_001655195.1 Arcobacter sp. EP1 | reverse complement strand
AATAAATCACCAAATATCTTAGCAATATTTCTATCAAATCTTAGTGTCTTAAAAAAATCAACTACAGTTGAATTTCCATGATAACGCTCAAGTTTTGGAAGAGCAAGAGCAGTTGGACCAAATCTAGTAAAACCATTTGCTAAGATATCAGGGTCACCATGAAGTGCTGCAAAAGGTAATTTTGGATGCTGAACCATATATACCTTACCATTTAAAATTTTCTTAGTAGTCATATAGAAACTTCCAGCCATTGGAAGACAGCCATAATCCGTTCCATGACCCATACTATGAGCTAGGTAAAGAGAGTGTGCTCCTGCATTAACAACTACAAAATCAGCAGTATAAGTCTCACCTGCTGCTTCTATTACATGTTTTTTTCCTTCTTGTTTTATGCTTGTT
>LPNY01000204.1 GCA_001655195.1 Arcobacter sp. EP1 | reverse complement strand
GGTTGGGATCTCATAGGTGATACGATTAGAATTAATCCTAATTATTATAATGAACTCAATGATGAGGAAAATGAAACTCTTAATCTAAATTATCAAATTATTGATGAACATGGAAAAAGTGTCGAACAAACATTAAGAGTCAATATTGAAGGTATCACCGATGCTCCTTCAATAGAAGTTACAACACTAGTTGGTGATTCTCCTAATGAAGTACGTTTACATATAATTAGTGAGCCTGCTGATACAGAAAGAGTAGATCTTAGCTTTTTAAGCTTAGCTTCTGGAGCATCATTATGGGATGAGAGTGGCAATAATGTTACAGGAGGTATTAGTGATTTTATAGATAATTATGGTGGAGATTATATTTTTACTATGGTACTACCAGAAAATGTTGATGTAAATGATAGCTTTATTGCAAGAGTTACAGGAGTCAGAGAAA
>LPNY01000072.1 GCA_001655195.1 Arcobacter sp. EP1 | reverse complement strand
TAATTCTATTTGGATACCTTTTAAAAAAGAGATTGAAAGTATAAAAGAAGCAGTTACTTCTGTAAAAAGTGATTTAGAGACTTTGACAGGAAGAACTACAACACTTTTAGCAGAATCTGACAAAGTTGTAAAAATGACTGTTAAATATAAAATGAGTGGAAAGTTTATTGATGATGCTGGTAGGCAAAGAATGCTTTCTCAAAGAATGGGACTTTTTATAGAGAGATACTTAAGAACTGACAATGAAGAAGATTTTCTCAATTTTGTTAGAGCAAGAAACCTATATAATGAAACGATAAATAAATTTATAAATGATGAAGAAGTAAAAGCTTTGCCTGAAGTTATGCAAAGAGTAAAGAAAACTTATGCGTATTGGAAAGCACATGAGAAGTATGTATTAAATATTTTGAAAATTGAAAATAGTATAAATGATTCAATTTCATATATATATGAAAAAAATATTAAACTTTTAAATACTATGGATGAAGCAGTTTGGCTTTATACAGATTATAGTGAAGAGAAAAATAGTCTATTTATAAAGTTTCAGTATATTTCATTAATTATTGCACTTATTATTATACTTTTTTCCTATATCTTATCTAGAGAGATAGTAAATCATATAAATGATTTTGTCAGTAGAACAAAAGCATTAGAGAGTGATGATATAACTAGTTTAAATCATAGACATATAAGAGTAAATGAAGAGAGTGAAGATGAGTTGATCGAAGCATCAAACTATCTTTCTAGTTTTGTTAAAAAAGTAAATGTTGCTATGAATCATTCAGAAGACGCAATAAAACAAGCAGAATCAGCAGTATCTGAATTACAAAATTTAGCAGATAGTGTAGAGGATGCACTTCAAGATTTAAAGGTAGATGAAAAAGAGAAAGATAAGTTTGACAAAAAAGTTAATGCTACAGAAGATATAGCAATAGAGTCAGCAGAAAATCTTATACATGTAAGAAAGATGTTGGAGAAATTGAGGTCTAATTTAAATACTATGGTCGAAAATTCACAAAAGTTGGATTAACTTTTAGAATATTAAACTATTTGACATAAGTCATAGCTATGTCACGACTTGTATAGATATAATCATCTTGTAACTCAAATCAGGAGGTATCTATATGTCGCTTTCAAGAAGAGACTTTCTTAAGACAACAGCAGCAGCAAGTGCAGCAGCAGCGGTGGGAATAACAGTACCACAAGAGGCTAAGGCAGCAGCAGCTCAAGCTGAGTCAGGATGGAGATGGGACAAGGCCGCTTGTCGTTTTTGTGGTACCGGTTGTGGTATCATGCTTGCAACTAAGGGCGGAAAAATTGTCGCAGTAAAAGGTGATCCGGC
>LPNY01000134.1 GCA_001655195.1 Arcobacter sp. EP1 | reverse complement strand
GACGCAGAAAAAATTGCACAAAACCTTTTTATTTCTGCACCAACTTTGAGTCAATATGGCTCACTAGAAGCATTCGATAAAGAGTATTTATCTGAAGTAAAAGATGAATTTAAAAGAAGAAGAGATTATCTGTTTAAAGAGCTTAGTGAAATTTTTGAAATAGATGCAAAGCCACAAGGAGCCTTTTATATTTGGGCTAATGTTTCAAAATATACTAATGATAGTTTTGAGTTTGCTAAAGAGTTATTACAAAAATTGCACGTAGCAACTACGCCAGGAGTTGATTTTGGCTCAAATAAAACAAATCAGTATCTCAGATTTGCATATACTAGAGAGATAGAACATATGCAAGAGGGAATACAAAGATTAAAAAAATATCTTAAGGCATAAACCAAGCAACCATAACAGGAATAG
>LPNY01000067.1 GCA_001655195.1 Arcobacter sp. EP1 | reverse complement strand
ATATTTAAGTCCCACATTATCCATGATATAATGATAAAAAGGAGAATTCTATGATAATAAAGGTATTAGGGACAGGCTGTAAAAAATGTGATAAAGTTTATAATATGATTGAAGAAATTAGAACAGAGGAGCAATTAGATATTCAAATTGATAAAATCGAAGATCTAAAATCTATAGTCGCTTACGGAGTAATGACAACACCAACAATTGTCATAAATGGTGAACTACTTTTCAAAGGTATTGTACCAAACAAAAAAAAGTTGTTAAAAGAAATAAACGCAAGAATCTAGTCTTGCGTTTATTTTTGTACATATATAACACCATAGATATTAATAATATCATTATTCCATTTCAAACCTTTGGAGATAGCCAATCCCCTTTTGGATTATACTTAATTCGATTTGTGGTATACTTATTTCTTTTGATTCCTTAATGATTAGAATATCAATATACTCATTTGTAAACTCTATTCCACTCAATTATGTGTTCATCTTCGATTCTATATGTAACATCTATTAGGAAGCCTAGACAAACCATTTACTTGCATGATATCTCCATGATGGTTCATAAAAGTACTTTTTTTTTACAATCACTGAATGATCGAGTACATGAATACATTTGCTACGTTTTCTTACATCATAGAGATTGTCAGATTCTAACTCTAAATAACAATAATTCATCAGATGTAATACATCATCTTTCATAACAGATACCTCCAACTATAGTTTATAGAAGATTTCCATCAAATAGTAGGCCAAAAACGACTATAAGCCGACATAGTCGGCTTAATATGCATCTCTTATAGTTTTCCATTCCTCTTTATGAATCATACCATATAGTAGAATCTCAGCTGAAGTAACATTTGTAGCTAATGGAACTTGATGTACATCACATACTCTTAAGAGTGCTTGAACATCTGGTTCATGAGGTTGAGCTGTTAAAGGATCCCTTAAAAAAATAACCAAATCTATTTCATCGATTGCAACTCTGGCTCCAAT
>LPNY01000182.1 GCA_001655195.1 Arcobacter sp. EP1 | reverse complement strand
ACTTGGGCTTTGCTCAAGTTAAAAGGAATAATAAAATGATTGAAAAATTTTTAGAAGAATTCGCAAAACTTGTAGTAGATAATCCAGAGTTGGTAAAAGTAGAAAAAAAAGATATTGATGATACTTTTTGTGAAGTAACAATCACTGCAGATAAAGTTGATACTGGTAAACTTATTGGTAAAGATGGAAAGATGATAAACTCACTAAAAACTCTTATTTCTGGCTGCAAAGCAAAAGATGGTAAATCTTATAGAGTAACAGTAAAAGCAAACGATGAGTAAAAAAACATCACCTATAGAAGTCGCTCAAATTGGGCGACTCGTAGGACTTAGAGGTGAGCTTAAGCTTCATATACATAGCGATTTTCCTGAGCAGTTTCGTGCGGGAAAAACATTTACTACGCAAAAAAATATCACACTTGAAATAGCATCTTATAATGAAAAAAGAGGTTTAGTTCTTTTTCGTGGATATGAAAGTCGTGAATCAGCGGCATGTTTAGTAAATTCATATTTAATGACTTCTATGGAAGCTACGCTTGAAGATTGTAATCTTG
>LPNY01000035.1 GCA_001655195.1 Arcobacter sp. EP1 | reverse complement strand
GCCCCAATAAGGAAAGCACCAACTCCTAAACCACCTAAAAACAGGTCTAACGAAACCCGTATGTCCCACAATAATTCCATTATGGACTCCTTTAAGATTTTTTTACTTTATTTCAAGTATGGCAATATATAAACAATTCATGTGCCAACTTGACAAATCCCTTCAATAGGCAGTACAATAAAGAAAAAAAGGTTTAATGCAATGAAAAATAGTCAAAATTTGACCAGTATATTTAAAAAATTGACCATCACTATTTTGCTAATAATCATGCCAATATCACTCTTTTCAAAAGATTCTATTGTCTTAGGTCTTACTGGTACTGTCTTCAAAGATGACTTAAAAAATTTCATGGATTGGGAAAAATATTTGGAAAATCAAAATGATTTTGATGTAAAAATTCTCTTTTCAAAAACATACGCCCAGATGAATGCCTTGATTAAAGAAAAAAAAGTTGATATTGCTTATGTTTGTAACTCTAGTTATACAAAATTAAAAAAAGAAAAAACAGGAAAACTCCTTGCCATTCCTATCGTTGAAGAAAGTGACCAATATTACTCATATATAATTGCAAAAAAAGATTTAAAAGCAGAATCTATTGTTGATTTTAAAGATAAATTATTTGCCTTTACAGACCCTGATAGTAATTCCGGTTCTATTGCACCAAAATACTACTTATTGAACAAAAAGTTTGATATAAAAACTTTTTTCAAATCATATATATACACTTATGAGCATGGAGAATCAATAAAAGCAGTAATTGATGGATTTGTTGATGGGGCAAGTGTTGATAGTATAGTTTATTCACGTTTTGAGCAAAAATATCCAGATAAGATTAAAACGATAAAAGTTATCCAGATATTAGGACCTTTTACCAACTCTCCCATAGTTGTAAGAAATGATTTATCCAAAGAAAAATTTCTTGCATTACAAAATTCATTCATTAATATGCATTTGGATACTTATGGAAAAACTATCTTGAAAAAACTTTCACTTGATCGTTTTGATATGCCAAAAGATCAAGACTTTATAAATGTATCAAAAATGGTAGATGTTATTGATAATTTACAATGAAAAAAATATTTAACTAC
>LPNY01000105.1 GCA_001655195.1 Arcobacter sp. EP1 | reverse complement strand
TAGAGTTAACCAAATCAAAATATGATGAAGAACGAAAAGAAAAAGGAATCAAAACACAATATGTGACAGGTGCCGACTGTACACTTTGTGGAAGATGTATTGATGTATGCCACTCTGATGCACTGAAATTTGATTTTAGATTAAAAGGTTTAGTATAAAATGATAAAAGTAAATAATCTCACAAAGAAATTTGGAGCACATGTTTCGTTAAACAATGTGAGTACTGAGTTTAATAAAGATGACTATATTGCCCTAATGGGACCAAATGGAGCGGGTAAGACAACACTTATCCGCTCTATTATGGGATATTATCACCCTACTTCTGGTGAAGTTCTCATTGATGGGTTAAACCCAATTAAAGAGCGAACAAAGGTTTTAGATAGTATCTCCTTTGTTCCTCAACTTCCACCTCCAATTAAACTCAATCTTGAAGAGCTCATTCAATATGTTCAAGCAAGTTCACATGTGGATAAAGAGCTTATTATGCACTTTGCTAATGAGATGAAACTAGATATTAATGCCAATTTAAAAAAGTCATTCTTTAAACTCAGTGGTGGAATGAAACAGAAGATGCTAATTGCTATAAGCTTAGCTAAAAAGAGTGATATCATTATTTATGATGAACCAACAGCAAACTTAGACCCAAAAGCACGAGATGATTTTTACAGACTTTTAAAAGAGAATGAAAAAGAGAAAATCTCACTCTTTGTAACCCACAGGTTAGAAGAGGTAAAAGAGATTGTTAACCGTCAAATCTACATGGATTTAGGTGAAATTGTTTCTGATGAACGAATAGGAGTAGCCTCATGAAAATAGTATTAAAATTTAGTAGTTTACTTTTATTTGTTCTGCTTTTTTCTGCATGTGAAAAGAAAGATCCAAATGCTCCTGATAAGGTTCATTGGGACAGAGATATGTGTGATCGATGTCGAATGGTTATCAGTGAAAAGAATCACGCAGCACAAGCTATTAACCCACATACTGGTCATGTTCATAAATTTGATGACATTGGATGTGTGCCCTTATGGTTTAAAGAAGAGAATATTGAATGGAAAGACCAAGCAAAGATTTGGATTGCTGATATTAAAACTTCTAAATGGTTAAATGCACGAACTGCAAATTATGACACCATGAATGTTACTCCTATGGCATATGGCTTTGGAGCACATGAAAAGAAAGAATCTATTCAACCAGGTCTAGAAATTATAGACTTTGAGGAATTATCTAAAAGAGTTTTAAAGGTGGGTAGATAAGATGCGAAACCTATCATTAATTGCGTACTTAGACCTAAAAGAGTCAATACGAGCAAAATGGTTTATTGTTTATTCGTTAGTTTTTGGAGGGATGATTGCCCTGTTTTTTATTGCAGGTGTTACCCAGTCACAAGTTATGGGATTTAGTGGATTAAGTCGACTCTTGTTGATGTATATTCAAGTTACTATTGTTATTTTACCAATCTTTATACTCATTACCACTGTACGTTCTATCTCAGGAGATAGAGATACTCATATCTTAGAGTATATGTTATCTTTTCCAATCTCATTAAAACAGTACTATTGGGGTAAAATATTAGGACGGTTTATCACCGTATTCTTACCAGTATTCTTTGCGATGTTTATTGCTATTATTTATGGAGCATTAATTGGGGCTTCCATTCCATGGGATATTTTCTTTTTATATACAGGGTTACTCTTCTCTCTTTCATCAGCATTTTTAGGAATAGCTTTTTTTATCTCTTCTTTTGTTAAGACCAGTGAAGTAGCTTTAGGGATATCATTCTTTGTATGGATCTTTTTATTAGCATTTATTGATATTGCACTTATTTCACTCATGATGCAAAATCGATTTGATGAAGGGGTTATTATTGCTATTGCTTTACTCAACCCAATGGAGATTTTTAGAGTCGCAGCTATTTCACTCTTTGATCCATCGTTAACTGTTATGGGACCTGTTGCCTTTTATATTTTAGATACCTTTAAACAAACAACCTTTGTGTTGTTCTCAATTGCTTATCCAATTGTATTAGGTGTTGCGTTTGCCTTTTTAGGGTATACCATTTTCGCTAAAAAAGATTTAGTGTAAAGAATAACAAGAAATCTAAGGAAATTTAATGAAAAAATTATCACATATTATTTTAGCTAGTTGCCTCTTTTGTACAGTAGGAGTAAGTGCTAGTGAAAGTTATACGATGAACTTTGATAAAGATACACGAGGGTTAGTGAGAAAACTAGCCATCTATAAAGACCCAGCATGGGCGTGTAAGATTATTACAAAAGAGAATAAAGAGTTCTTCTTTATTAGCCCAAAGTCATTGATGGAGTTTTATTATAAACCCTATAAATGGCCATCAGCAAATATTGAAACCTTTGATGGAATTAAAGAGATTGTCGTAACTGATTATAAAACTTTAAAACCCATTGATGCAAAATATGCCTTCTTTATTTATGGGTCACGAAAAATTTCATTTGCTGGAGATGACCTTGTAGCATTTGAAAACATAAATGACGCAAAAGAGTTTATGAAAAATAATAATGGAAGAAGAATTCTGAAATTTAGTGAATTATCAGAGGGTCTTATCCAGCTCCTTAATGGTGACATCTAAATAAACACAACTAAAACTGTTGATAGGTTCACTCCTATCAATAAGTTTTTAGGTATCTCAACAACACTTTATCTCCATCCAATAATCAATAATAGTTAATTTTATTAAGAAATAGGTACAATAGCAAAAGAATGTGACAAAAAAATTACGCACTTATGCAAAGCTAAAGGCCTTGTCCTATCAGTGATACTGGCACTATTATAACTTCAACTTATAATTTATTTATGTCAAATGTAAGTTTTCTTGCACTATAATTCGAAAATCAGAGAGCTTATACATATAAGTTCAACTTATAAAAGGATCTTTAAGTGAGTGAAGTAGAAGCGAAGGTACCTAAAGGGTCACCTTATCGAATCAAACGTTATTATGCTTATGTACTAGCGACTGTTTTTGCCTTAGTCGTACCATTTATTACTATTAATGGAAACCATCTTTTTTTACTATCTTTTGATAAAAAGCAATTTCATCTTTTAGGTGTTGCTTTTGATATGCAAGAGTTATATTTAATGCCATTTTTATTAATGTTACTTTTCCTTGGAATTTTTGCAGTAACAGCTATTGGTGGTCGTGCATGGTGTGGTTGGGCCTGTCCTCAGACAATTTTCCGTGTAATTTATCGAGACTTAATTGAATCAAAACTTTTAGGTCTAAGACGTATCAAAAACAAACAAAAAGAGCCTGATTATAAAAAAGCAGAAAATGCTTCTAAAAAAGTTGTTGGGATTATTATTTGGTCAATCCTTGCACTCATTGCATCAGCTGATTTCATGTGGTATTTTGTTCCTCCTGAAGATTTCTTTGCTTATTTACAAAATCCTGCTGAACATGGATTACTTATTGGTATTGTACTGTGTACTGCCGGTTTTATTATTTATGATGTTGTAAAATTAAAAGAGGATTTCTGTATCTATGTTTGTCCTTACTCTCGTGTTCAATCAGTACTATACGATGATGATACCCTTCAAGCAATCTACTCTACAAAACGGGGTGGGAACATCTACAATGAAGATAAAGAAAAAATCATCTTTAAAGCAAAAGAGCTTCCACAAAATGATGAGTGTACTACCTGTGAATCCTGTGTAACCGTTTGTCCAACACATATTGATATACGAAAAGGGTTGCAACTTGAATGTATTAACTGTTTAGAGTGTGTTGATGCATGTACAACAGTTATGGGGAAACTTGGAAAAGAGTCATTAGTGCAATGGACAAGTACCAACAAAATTGAAAAAGATATTCCAACCAAATTGATTCGAAAATCAACAATTATGTATTCAGCAATTCTTCTTCTTATTATTGCCCTACTATTTGTTATGGGTGGGAAAAAAGAGTACATGCTTCTAAATGTTAATAAAACAACACAACTTTACAAAATCAAAGAAGGAAATGAAGTTACCAATAACTTTTTACTACTTTTCCAAAATACTGATTCAGTTAAACATAAATATGCCCTTGAAGTTGTGGACAATAAAGATATTGTTATTAAACGATTTAAACCATTTAATTTAAGTCCACACAAACTGGCTAAAAAAGTTGTAGTATTAAGTACAACCAAACGTTTAGTCAATGACAATACAAAAGATACACCCATTACTGTAACGATTAAAGCCTACGCAGTTGATGATCCAGACCGTGTTTTTGTACTTCGAAAAGCCGTATTTGTCTACCCTAGAGCAGACAAACTTAAATAAACTTATATGACAAGCAATCGCTTGTCATATAATACTCTACTTTTTTTATTAACCACATCTTAACCATTCTTTAGTTATAATCGCGAAATAATTTTAAATAATAACTATGAATAAACTATAATGGAGTATCAATAAATGACTAAATTTATTTTTGTAACAGGTGGAGTTTTAAGCTCACTAGGTAAAGGTATTACTTCTGCTTCGATTGCAACAATTTTAAAACAATCTGGATTTAAAGTATCTATGCTTAAAATCGATCCGTACTTAAATGTGGATCCTGGAACAATGAGTCCCCTAGAACATGGAGAAGTATTTGTTACAGCAGATGGAGCAGAGACTGACTTAGACCTTGGACACTATGAACGATTTATTGATGCAACGCTAAGCGGAAAAAATAACTTTACAACAGGACAAGTTTATCAAAGTGTTATTAAACGTGAGAGAGAAGGTGGATACTTAGGTAAAACAATCCAAGTCATTCCTCACGTTGTAGATGAAATCAAACGAAGAATTTTTGCAGCAGGTGATGGACACGAATTTTTAATCGTTGAATTAGGTGGAACAGTTGGAGATATCGAAGGTTTACCATTTATGGAAGCAATTCGAGAAATTCGACATGAATTACCAAAAACAAACACAATGAATATTCATGTAACACTTGTACCTTATATTTCAGCAGCGGGTGAACTAAAAACAAAACCAACTCAACACTCAGTTCAAGAATTACGAAGAATTGGTATTACTCCTCATATGTTAGTATGTCGAGCGGAACAACCTTTACCAAAAGACTTAAAGAAAAAACTTGCAATGTCATGTGATGTTGATAATGACGCTGTTATTGAAGCAAGTGATGCTGCTTCTATTTACCAAGTGCCACTTAACTTTATCAAAGAGGGGATTTTAAACCCAATCTCTAACCACTTAAACATCAAAATTAAACCAAATATGGAAAAATGGGATACTTTAGTTAAACATATCGTATTACCACAAGATGAAGTAACTATTGCCTTTGTTGGAAAATATTTAGATTTAAAAGAGTCATATAAATCATTAACAGAAGCCCTTGTTCATGCAGGAGCTCACCTAAATACAAAAATCAACATCAACTGGTGTGATAGTGAAAGAATTGAAGATGTTGGAGCATACGACGTTATTGGAAACTCTGATGCGGTTCTAGTTGCTGGTGGATTTGGACATCGAGGTGTTGAAGGAAAACTAAAAGCTATCCAATATGCTCGAGAAAACAACATCACTTACTTAGGAATTTGTTTAGGAATGCAATTAGCTGTTGTTGAATATGCGCGAAATGTATTAGGTCTTGAAGATGCCAACTCTGTTGAGTTTGATGATAAAACAGAAAACCCACTGATTTATTTAATTGATGAATTTATGGACCAAAGTGGAAATAAACAACTAAGAACTCATGAATCTCCAATGGGTGGAACAATGAGACTAGGAGAGTATCCATTTAATCCTAAAGATGGAACAAATCTTAAGAAAGCATATGGTCCAAATGAGACGTATTATGAGCGACATCGACACAGATATGAAGCAAATCCATTTTATAAAACTGATTTAGAAAATGCAGGGATGATTGTCTCTGGAGAATCAAATGGTTTAATTGAAGCCGTAGAAATCAAAGATCACCCTTGGTTTGTTGGTGTACAATTTCACCCAGAGTTTACATCTCATTTAGAGACACCTAACCCAATTATATTAGAATTTGTAAAACAAGCAATAACTAAAAACTAATGCAAAAAGTTACCAAAAAAGAACTTTTTGAACTTTTATCATCACGACACGAGAATAACCCCTATTCTCGTCTTGCTGATATTCCAACACCCAATAGCTTTAAAGATATTAAAAAAGCCACAACAAGAGTAAAACAAGCTCTTGAAAGTAATGAACCCATAACAATAGTTGGCGATTATGATGTGGATGGAGTAATTTCAACAACCATAATGGTTGATTTTTTTGAAAAAATTGGTCATAAAGTTAATGCTATCATTCCAAACCGATTTGAGCATGGATACGGGCTCTCAGCTAAAATTGTAGAGATGATTGATAAAGGGTTAGTAATTACTGTTGATAATGGTATTTCAGCCTGTGAAGCCACACAACTACTCAATGAAAAAGGTATTGATGTTATTATTACTGACCATCATACCGTGGGAGAGAATATTCCCCAAGCTTTTGCAATTGTTAATCCAAAACAACCTGAGTGTACTTTTCCATTTAAAGAGATTTGTGGTGCTCAAGTAGCTTGGTATTTTTGTGCCAGCATCAAACAAGCAATTAACCATGAAATTAGTATGGGAAGCTTTTTAGATTTATTATGTATTGCTATTATTGCTGATATTATGCCAATGACCAGTCTTAATTATACTATGGTAAAACATGGTTTAAATAAACTACAAAACTCTACACGACCTGCAATTGTAGAACTGCGTCAACTCATGCGAAAAAAACAGTTTGTTTCGGATGATATTGGTTTCTTTATTGCACCAAAAATCAACAGTGCAGGAAGAATGGATGATGCATCTATTGCCCTATCATTTTTACTCTCTAAAACCTCTTTTGAAGCAATGGAAGGATTAGAGTTATTAGAAGAACTTAATAACTTTAGAAAAACCCTACAAGAAGAGATAACGGCTAAAGCGCAAGCTAAAGTGAGCGCTGAAGATCACGCTTCAATTGTTTGGGGAGAAGAGTGGCACGAGGGCGTTATTGGAATTGTTGCTTCAAAACTCTCCCACTCTTTTAAAAAACCTGCTTTTGTTTTTTCCATAACGAATGGCATAGCAAAAGGAAGTGCCAGAGCTAATGCAGATATCAATCTACATGCCATTATCTCTGAAGCCTCTGATTTACTCTTAGGCTTTGGTGGACATAAAAATGCAGCAGGTTTATCACTCAAAGTTGAGAACCTCGAGGCCTTTAAAACAAAGGTTAATGAAGTACTTAATAAAGATGCCCATAAACTTCATATTGATCCCATAACTTTGGGAGAACTTGATGTATCTGAAGTAGATATTGAGTTTTTAGATATCATTGAAAAATTTGAACCCTATGGTTTAGAAAACCATAAACCAATTTTTCAAATTACTAATGCAGATATATTAAAATATGAACTTTTTGGAAAAGAGAAAAACCATCTCAAACTTATTTTAAATCACGATGGGTTTACCTTTGAAGCATTAAAGTTTTATTGTGAAAGACCAAAAGATATAAAAACAATTGATATGGTAATTAGTGTTAGTAAAAATGAATTTAGGGGTGAAGTTAATCCACAATTTCTAATTCAAAATATTTTATAAAACAGTTGGAGAATAGATACGAGGACCCTTTCTTGGGCTTCTATCTAACTCTTTCATCTCTTTTGTCATTCGTGCTTTATTTGATGTAGTTGCTAGCACATGACCTGTATAAATATCAATAATCTTAATAAATACAATCAACTGTCTAGATGTTAAAGCATAAGTTCCTACAACGGCATAATTTTCATCATACAAGTTTGGATCAATCTCTTTATGTTCTCGGGTTAAAAGTTTTAAACCTTGGGCACCCATCTTAAAGTTTTGACTTAGTTCAACCTCACGTACCGTTAAACCATGACTAGATGTTAGTTTATCTTTAAGGGTACTAGAAAGTAAAAATCCCAGTTTAGATTTGTTTTCAAGGTTATCCACGTTGACAAAATCTGTTACTAAAACCACTTCACGGCTTTTGTGCAGTTTTGCTAGTTTTGCAGAAGCTTTTTGTAAAGCATTTTCAATTAAGGCATCATAATTTGTTGCACGATAATCAACTTCTAAAGGAAGTGGTATACTTGAACATGAAGTAAAGAAAACAACTAAACTAGATAGTGTTAGTATTTTTAACAGTTTAGTTATTTTCATTTATTTTATTTTTCTTTTTGAATTTTAATTGTTCGAGGAGGTTTACAATCTTTAAAAATTACACAATCATTTCGTAAACCATGTACGTATGTTGAACGTGCACTTGAAATAATTTGTCCATTGTTATTATCTAATACTCTTCCGTTTAACATAACTTTACCATATTGTCGCGAATAAGTACCAACAACAACATAAGTATTAACAATTTTTTCTCTCATTTTATCGACATTTCGTGTGATATAGTACTCACCTTGAGCATTCACAGAAACAGACATTTGTCCTCTAAATTCAATAACATTGAACCCTCTATTTGAAAGTTCATTAATCATACTCTCACTTAAAATTCGACCAAATTCAGTTGTCTTTTTTAAGTTATCAAGCCGTACAAATGATGTAATTAATACTGGCTTATTTGTTTGGAACTTTTTATTTTGCATCATTTGAGTTGCCAATGATGTAATAGTGTTCTCTAAAGTATCTTGTGTCGTAACATTTGCTGACATATCGTTTGCGATTCGTAAATGTTCTTTTACAGTTTGAACTTTGGTATCATGCATTTTAGTTTGGTCATTTACTCCATCTGCAGCATACAATGAACTTACTAATGAAGTTACAAGAAGTGCTAAAAACGACTTTTTCACTATTTTAAGCATATAAATCCCCTTTGTGATAGTTGGTAAATTTTAATTAAATCTAACTTATAAACTCTTGAAAAGAACTTTAAGATAACTATATTATCACTGTTTTAAATGATATTACCAAGAAACTTTCACTATAATTTTTCTATCTCTAAAAACTGGAGTTATTATGCCAAAAATTATTGTTGCCATTTCAAATGGATTTGAGGAGATTGAAACCATTTCAATAATTGACATTTGTAGACGAGCAAATATTGACGTGACTATCGCATCTGCTGAAAATATCGCAATAGTTGGTGCTCATAATATAACGATTATTGCCGATACAATGATTGATACCATTCACCCAAACGAATTTGATATGATTGTACTTCCAGGAGGATTGCCTAATGCATATACCCTTGCTGACAATAAAAAAGTACAAGAGCTACTTCAAGTTATGAAAAAAAACAAAAAATATATTGGTGCTATTTGTGCAGCCCCTTTTGCCCTTCACACAGCAGGCGTTTTAAATCAAAACTATACCTGTTATCCAAGCTTTGAAAAGAAAATAAGAGAAAATGGATATGATAAAAATAAAAATGTGGTAGTTGATGGCAAAGTCATTACCTCACGAGGCCCAGGAACGGCCATGAGTTTTGCCTTAGAAATTGTTAACACACTTTGTGGAAAAGAGCGTTACGAAGAGGTCAAAAAGGCACTTCTTTTTAATTAGCCTTATCAAACTCGGGAACACGCCCAACAAAAGCTTCCAGCTCTCGTAAGTCATCATCCGTATGACCTACTTTGTCCATTGTTGGATTAATTTTTCCATCTTTAATCCAGACCATATTATGATGGTGTGCCTTTAAGCTGTGTTCATCATGAGATGAAGTTACATGGGTCTCTCCATAACAGGTACAAAAGTACTCTTTGTTGTCTCTTATTTCCAAATAAACAGCTGTTCCACGTATCCCAGCTGTCATATTAGCTGTTTTAACCTCGTGTTTTCCTTCACCTTTTTGAAACACAGATAAAACACTTCCTTTGACAATATCCAACGTTTTTGTCCCTTTTGATTGGGTGAATTTAAATTTACTCTTCTCTTTGGCAAAAAAGGCATCTTTGCCAATATTAAATTTAATCTTTGCATCTTTTTTTGTCTCAATAAAATCACCAATACTAATAACTGTTTGTTTGGTTATTTTTTTACCATTAATTAAAACATCACCACTACTTTCAATCTTTTGAGCAAAAGATGAAACCGATAAAAGAAGTACCAAAAAGAGAATATTTTTCATGTCAATCCTTTTTTTATTGATTTTATTATATCATAAAATATGAAGCAAATTTCTCTAAAACCCATTTTGATTTTTCTGACTCTTTTTATGGTTTTACTCTTTAGTTACGTCAATTTTTCTTCGTATACTCTTACCTTTGATGAAAAACTACGCGAAATTCTCTTTTCACAACGAGGAGAAATAAAAACTTCAAATCAAATTGTTATTATAGATATTGATGAAAAATCAATTGATGCCTTAGGACAATGGCCTTTTAGTAGAGACTTGATGGCACAAGTTCTCATAAATCTTACCAATGCCCAAGTTGGTATTATTGGATTAGATATTATTTTTTCTGAAAATGATCGAAGCTCCCCTGCTCTTATGGCAAAAAAGCTCAAGCTAGAAGGTAATTTTCAAGATAACGACTCCCTTTTAGGTTCAGTTATCGCTAATACTCCTACTATCTTAGGATACTATTTTAGCAATCATTCAAAAGATAGTAACAACCCAACACCCAATGTTAATGCAACATTTAATCCCACTTCTTCTATTCACCTCATCAAAAATAGTGGTGTTGTAACTAATATTGAAAAAATACAACAAAAAGCCTATTCAAGTGGTTTTTTCAATGCCTACAATAATAGTCATGGAAAACTAACAAAAATGCCACTTCTTCTTCAACATAAAAACAGAATTTATCCCTCATTGGCACTTGAAATGATACGAATTGCAAGCCAAACAGAACGCATAGAAATCAAGCAAAACGAGCATGGACTCATTGGATTAGAACTTAATAACCTTTCTATACCAACGGATACCAATGGTTTTATACGTATTAATTACAGAGGTGCACACAAAAGTTTTACTTATCTCTCTTTTGTTGATATATTACGAGGTGAATTTGACACCCAAGAAATTCAAAATAAACTTGTACTTATTGGAACCTCATCCATAACATTGGCAGATTTACGTTCAACTGTATTTGATTTAGCAATGCCAGGGGTTGAAGTGCATGCGAATGTTATTGATAACATCTTAAAAGGTGATTTTTTATATGACCATAATTTATCCTTTGTTATTGATTTACTCATTATCTTTTCACTCACATTTATTTTAGGAGTCGTTTTATTACAACTGCGTGTTCGTTATATTTTACCAACACTGTTTTTACTACCCCTAATACTTTTTATCATCTATTATCAACTTTTGTTTGAAAAAGGTATGGTGCTTAATCTTTTTTATCCCCTTGTTGCTACTATTTTCACTTCCGTTTTTGCCCTTGTTTTTAGTTATACCCAAGAGCAAAAAGTAAAAACATTTATCAAAGATAAATTTGCAAAAAAAGTCTCACAACAAGTTGTTGAAGAACTACTTACAACACAAGAGGGAGCAATCAAACCCTCAAATAAAAACGTGACGGTATTTTTTAGTGATATTCGCTCCTTTACTAATTTAAGTGAAAAGATTAATGACCCTGAAAGACTCATTGAGTTATTAAATACCTACATGGAACCCATGAGTGACCTCATCATTAAACAAGAAGGAACCATTGATAAATTTATAGGGGATGCTATTATGGCATATTGGAATGCCCCTAACACCGTCAATCATCACGAACAAAAAGCTGTCATTACTGCAATAGAACAAATCAAAGCATTAGAAAAACTCAATAGTAAACTTCAAAAAATATTTGATATAACCCTACATATTGGAATAGGAATTCATACAGGAGTTGTTACCGTAGGAGAGATGGGAAGCAGTGGGAGATCTGACTACACCATTATTGGGGATAATGTAAATCTCGCATCAAGAATTGAAGGGCTAACAAAATACTTTGATGTTGATATTCTCATTACTCAAACAACAAAAGATGCCTTAGATGAAACAGTTCAAACAAAAAAACTAGCCAGTGTTGTTGTCAAAGGAAAAGAAAAAGCCATCACCATTTATGAAGTCATTCACTCTGCAAAAGTAACTCTCCAAGATACCCATAATGAAGCTATCAGTTTTTATGAAAACCAACAGTTTAAAAAAGCAAAAGAGCTATTTTTAGAACTTCAAGATAAAGAGCCTAAAAAAATCAATCAACTCTATATAAACAAATGTGAACACTATCTTTCAAATCCCAAGGAGACGTTTCAACAAGCTTTCATTATTGATAGTAAATAAGCTACAACATTTAATAAATTCTGTCATTAAGCTGTAACCATACTGTAATACAATTCTTTCATGAAATACAAAAGCATCTTTATCTCTGATTTACACCTAGGTACCCGTTTTGCACAAGCTGAAAAATTCATTGATTTTCTTAAAGAGACAGAATCAGAAAACCTTTTTTTAGTAGGTGATATAATTGATGGTTGGTCTATAAAACGCAAATTCACTTGGTTACAATCTCACTCGGATGTGATACAAAAAGTTTTACGAAAAGCCAGAAAAGGAACAAATGTTTACTTTATCACAGGAAACCATGACGAATTCTTACGCCCTTTTGTTCCCCTAGTTTTAGGAGACTCCTTAAAGGTTTCCAACGAGTTTGAGTATAGTGCCCTTAATGGGAAAAAATACTATGTGACCCATGGGGACTTTTTTGACTCAATTACCATGACAAAAAAATGGTTAGCTATTTTAGGTGATTATGGTTATGATTTATTATTACACCTCAATCATGGTCTTAATTATCTTCGAAAAAAACTAGGAATCAATTCCCACTGGTCTTTGTCAAAATATATAAAAGATAATGTTAAAAGCTCACTCTCTTTTATCACTGACTTTGAAACCATTTTAGCTAAGCACGCAAAACATAAAGGCTATGATGGTATAATTTGCGGACATATCCACAAAGCACAAATGAAAAAGATTGAAACTATTGAGTACCTTAATTGCGGTGATTGGGTCGAATCATGTACAGCAATTGTGGAAACCTTTGAGGGTGAATTTAAAATTATAAGTTGGCAACATAGATGATAGAAAAAAACAAGCTTGCTCTAACACTTAGTGGTGGAGCTGCACGAGGTGCCTTTCATTTAGGAATCCTCGCTTTTTTAGAAGATAAAGCAATTACCATTGATGCCTATAGTGGCAGTTCCATTGGAGCTATCATTGCTTGTTCACATGCCAGCGGAATTGAAGCCAGAAAACAACTTGAAATCTTTCAAAGTAAAGAGATCAAAAAAGTTTTAAAATTTAACTACTTTAAAAAAGGACTCATTCGAATCGATAAAGAACACCCTATTTTAGACACCCTACTTCCTATTAGAAAACTAGAAGAACTACCAAAACCTGTAACAGTAAATGCTTACGATACGCGCACAAAAAAGATACTCTATTTTGATAAAGGGGATAGTCACCAACTATGTATGGCATCCAGTGCTTTAATACCTCTGTTTAAACCTATTCATTATGAAGGACATAATTTAATTGATGGGGGATTATTTGATAATATGCCAATTAAACCCTTAGAGCATAAAGAGTACAAAATCTATACTGTTGATCTCATGCCAAAAATTCAACGCCAAACTAAGCAACGCTTTAGTCCCCTAAGACCTTTAAAAAAGAGACTCTTTAAAACACGTACAGATAATATTCACTACTCAATAGCACACAGTGATGTTTATATAACCCATACGCACTTACCCCACATAAATATGTACACCTTTAAAGGACTTCAAGAGAGTTTTGACTTAGGATTCAAAGAAGCTAGCAAATATTTTTCTTAAAGAAAAAAACTCCTCTTATTTTTACGCGAAACTTCAAACACAATTAGCTATAATCGCGTCATAATTATCACTAAAAAATATAAAGAAAATATTATGTCAGATACACCTCAATTTACGCACTTACATTTACATACAGAATATTCACTCCTTGATGGAGCTAACAAAATCAAACTTTTAGCAAAAAAAGTAAAAGAGATGGGCATGACCAGTGTTGCTATGACTGATCATGGAAACATGTTTGGTGCCATTGACTTTTATAATGCTATGAATGCTCAAGGAATTAAACCTATCATTGGGATGGAAGCATATATTCATAACAGTGATGAACTTGATGATAAAACAACTAAACAGCGATTTCATCTCTGTTTATATGCAAAAAATCAAACAGGATATAAAAACCTAATGTTTTTAAGCTCACAAGCTTATATGCATGGATTTTATTACTACCCACGAATCAATAAAAAACTTTTACGAGAAAACTCCGAGGGTGTAGTTTGTAGTGCCGCATGTCTCCAAGGAGAAATAAACTGGCATCTTAATACCAACAACGAAAGAAACGTACGAAATGGTGCAAAAGGGTATGAAAGAGCAAAAGAAATAGCATTAGAATACCAAGATATATTTGGAGATGATTTCTATTTAGAGATTATGCGCCATGGTATTGGAGACCAACTCTTTGTTGATGATGCTATTTTACGTATTTCAAGAGAGACGGGGATTAAAGTTGTTGCTACAAATGATACTCACTACTTAGAGCAAAAAGATGCCGATGCCCATGAAGCTTTTATGTGTATTGCCATGAATAAACTCTACGATGACCCAAATCGTTTAAGACACTCAGTTCACGAATTTTATTTGAAAACACCTGAGCAAATTTCAAAACTTTATGCTGATATCCCTGAAGCCATTGCGCATACCCAAGAGATTGCCGATAAATGTAACTTAGAGATTAAACTAGGGAATCCAACCCCTCCTAACTTTAAATTTACACGGGATAAACTCAAAGAACAAAATCAACCTATTCCTATTCCGGAGGAGGAGTACTCTTTAGAAAACGATATTGCCCTTTTTGAGTATGAGTGTTGGCAAGGTTTAGAAAAACGCCTTGAAATTGTAGATGAAGAAAAACATCAAGAGTATAGGGACAGACTACAAGTAGAGATTGATATTATTAATAACATGAAATTCCCAGGATACATGCTCATCGTTTGGGATTTCGTAATTGTTGCTAAAAAAATGGGAATTCCAGTTGGTCCAGGACGTGGGTCAGCAGCTGGTTCTTTAGTTGCATATTCTCTTTATATTACAGATATTGATCCAATGCCTTATGGATTACTCTTTGAGCGGTTCTTGAACCCAGAGAGAATCTCCATGCCAGATATTGATATGGATTTTTGTCAAGGACGAAGACAAGAGATTATAGACTACGTTGTAGAACAATATGGACGAGCCAATGTTGCGCAAATTATTACTTTTGGTAAACTCTTAGCTAAAGGGGTGATTCGAGATGTTGCAAGAGTTTTAGATATGCCATATGCTAAAGCTGATGCCATGGCAAAACTTATCCCTGATGAATTGGGAATCAACCTAACAGACTCCTATGAAAAAGAACCAAAAATCAAAGAGCTGTGTGATTCAGATCCTCAAGCAGCTCGTGTTTGGGAATTTGCTTTAGCTCTAGAAGGCTTAAATAGAAATGCAGGAACACACGCAGCTGGTGTTGTAATTTCCAATGAAGCATTATGGAATAAAACACCATTATTTAAGCCCTCAGGTATGGATACATTAGCAACCCAGTACAATGGTAAGTATGTTGAGGATGTGGATTTAATTAAATTTGACTTCCTTGGGCTTAAGACCCTAACTGTTATTGAAGAAGCCAATAAACTGATTGAAAAACGGCATGGAAAACGAATCGACTTTATTCGTGAAGATGTAAATGACAAAGGGGTTTATGACCTCATTCAAACAGGACATACTATTGGATTATTCCAGATAGAATCAGACGGTATGCAAGACTTATGTCGACGATTAAAACCTTCTAACTTTGAGGATATCGTCGCGGTCTTGGCACTGTATCGACCAGGACCTATGGAGTCAGGAATGTTGGATGACTTTATTGACAGAAAACATGGTCGTGCAAAAATAGATTACTTCTATGATGAGTTTGATGCGCCTCTTCGACCTATCTTAGAGCCTACTTACGGGGTTATTGTTTACCAAGAGCAAGTTATGCAAATTGTACAGACTATTGGAGGTTTCTCTCTTGGTGGTGCCGACCTTGTACGACGAGCTATGGGTAAAAAGATTGTTGAAGAGATGGATAGACTTAAAGGTGAATTTGCAGAAGGTGGAGTAAAAAAAGGTTACGTACGTTCCCACTGTGAAGAGCTTTTTGACCTAATTGTAAAGTTTGCTGGGTACGGGTTTAATAAATCACACTCTGCAGCATATGGTCTTGTAACTTTCTACACCTCGTTTTTAAAATGTTACTACCCAACAGAGTTTATGGCAGCACTTCTAACCCTAGAAAAAGATAACACCGATAAAGTTGTTAAATATGTGGATGAAGTAAAACGTTTAGGAATTGACCTTTTCCCACCAGATATTAATAAATCAGACCTAGTGTTCTCTGCGACTAAAATTGACGGTAAAGAAGTCGTAATGTTTGGTATGGGAGCTATCAAAGGGGCAGGTGATGTTGCTATAAACTCAATTTTAGAATCCCGTAAAGAGGGTGGAGTTTTTCAAAGTTTATCGGATTTTATTTCACGAATTGATGGAAGTAAAGTCAATAAAAGAGTTATTGAATCTCTTACAAAAGCGGGTGCCTTTGATAGTTTTGGATACTCGCGAAAAGCAATGCTTGAACAAATTGAACAAATTGGCGAAAAAGTTAAAGATGCCATGCTTTTACGAAAACAAACAACTAACTCCCTCTTTGGTGATGATGAAGAGATGTTACAAGTTGATATCGATTTAGAGCATCTTGAAGAGTATGAATCAAAAGAGATTCTAGAATTTGAAAAAGCCTCTTTAGGATTTTATGTATCAGGACATCCCCTTGATGAATACCGAGAACAAATGAGTCAAATCAATTATACCCTTAGTTCCCAAATTGACGAAATAGCTGATGGAAGTGAAGTTTTATTTGTAGGAAAAGTGGAATCCATCGTTGAGAAAATCTCAAAAAAAGGATTCAAATTTGGAATAGCAAGTATTCTGGATTTACATGGGAATATTGAGTTAATGCTTTTTGAAGATAAAATCAAAGAACTCAATGAAGATTTTGATTTAGAAGAGCCCATAGCTTTTAAAGTTCGTATTACCCAAGATGAGCAGTTTGGTGCGAAAATGAGTCTTCGAAAAATTGAAAGCCTCAAAGATGCAAAAAAAGAGAAACTCAAAGTCAAGAAAAAAGAGGTTATAGAACCTCCTTTACATATTGCACTTAATTTTACTAACGATACACAGTTTATGTATAATCTTTTTGAAATCATTGCCCATAACCAAGGGAAAAGAGAACTTAAACTGATTGTTAAATCAAAACTTGGAGACATTGAACTAGAGACTGGATTTAAAGTAACTACTCAAGTAGAAAATCTCATCAAAGGTTTAGAAGGAGCATACATCGTATCATGAAACATATCTTAATAACTAATGATGATGGCTTTGATGCTATTGGGATTAAAGCCTTAATTGAAGCCCTAAGACCTATTGCAAGAATTACTGTTGTTGCACCTGCAATTAATAAGTCTGCTTGTGGACACTCTTTAACACTGGATCGTCCTTTGCGGATGGTGCAAGTGGATGATGACTTTTACAAAGTAGATGATGGAACGCCTACGGATTGTGTTTTTATTTCACTTAATAATCTTTTCAAAGAAGAGAACAAACCAGACCTTATCGTTAGTGGTATAAATATAGGTGCAAACATGGGGGAAGACATCACCTACAGTGGAACAGCTGCTGGGGCAATGGAAGCAGTCCTACAAGGAGTTCCAGCTATTGCTATATCTCAAGTGTGTCGGGATAAGTGCCATGATATTAAAAATGGTTGGGATTTTGCCCTTGCTCGTCAAACTATTGTTCAAGTTGTTCAAAAGATACTTGAAGGTAAATTTCCTTTAGAAGAGAGACGTTTTTTAAATATTAATATTCCTCCTATACAGCCTCAAGATTGTGAAGGAATCAAAATCACAAAAGCAGGTTACAGAGAGTATGGAAATGACACCCATCGACATTTAAACCCAAGAGGAGAGGAATACTATTGGATTGGATTACATCCTCTTATTTGGCAAGAAAGTCATGATAAATCATGTGACTTTGAAGCCATTAAAGCAAACTACATTTCAATTACTCCTGTGCAGTTAAATCTTACTGCACATGATGATATTGAAAAACTAAATAACTGGATAAAAAATTAAAGGAAGAAACATAATGAGTTTTACATTTACACAATCTTTATTAAAAAATATTGATAAACTAGTTGGTACATTAAAAAGCGAAGAGCAATTAAAAGAGGTTCTTAAACGAAAATTTACAAAAAAAGAGTTTAAAGTTTTTGTGAGTATGGAGAGTAAAAAAGAGATTAGTGAAATCGCATCAGAGATTAAAGATGAAGAAGAGAGAGTTGTAGAACTTTACAAAGCTGCTTGTAAAAAACTCAATCAAGAGCGAATTAAACAAGAGCTTGTTAATCTATAAAACGAATCTGTAAAGTATTACAACTTTACAGATTGTTCTGTTTCACTGCTTGAAACAAAAGTAGTATCACTACTGAGTTCCTTTTTTTGGAACTTAACTAAAATCATCCCTGCGAACTTATCTTTTTTATAAAATTCAATACGATAAATCTGCCCTTTTCGATCAATTGAGAAACGTTTTGGAATCTGATATTTCTTAATTCTTAAGCCTGATTCATTTCGCTGTTTTTTATGTTTATACCCAATAATATTAACGCGATAATCAATTGATGGGTCAATATAAAAATCTTTTTGTACTGTAACTAAAGAACCGATTTTTATCTCTTTAGAAATGCCATCTATTTTAAAATTAATGGTTTCATTTTTTGTATAAATATCTTGATAATCTGGTTTTAAAACTGCTAATCGTCTATTTCCATAATGGATTGAGTAAGAACGGTTCTTATTTTTGACAATGGTCATAACAGGAGTACTTGGTTTAAAATCTAGACTTCCATCTTTTTTTACAGGGAAATAGTTTAAGTACTTTCGAACCTCCGATAAAGGCAACTTGATTTTTTCATCATAAAAAGAGATATAGATATCTTTATCAATTGCTTTTTTTACAAACTTAGGCTGTAAATCAAACTTTCGTTCAAACTCAATACCCATAATTTGCATATATTTTTCTAAAGCTAAAAGATGATAATAAACACGCTCGTGTACAGGCAAAGACTTACTCGCTTCATTTCCAAAAGCTGCTTTACCATTATTGATTGCATAATACGTAAGGGTTTTTTCCATCTCTTTATCGCCATCTCTGGTTTTTGTATTATGAACTAGGTATGAATCCTCTTTTCGTATTAAAAACTTATTTACATGGTCACACACTTGTTGAGAAATTCCCTCTAAGTCTCCATATTCCGATACATCAAGTTTTGCTTGGTCAACAATGGCACTTTGTCCCCATCTTAAAGGTGAGTGCATCTTATCAATATACTTTTTACGATAATAACCACTGCCATCATGCAAATTCAAAATCACTTTAACATTAGAAGCTTTTATATGCTCTTTTATTCGTTGAATACTATGATAATCTGGGTCTTTAGGAGAAATATCTGCAAATTTACGATTCATATCCCCATGGGGACCTCGTGAACGTTTAATAATTGAATAAAAGTTTAAATTTGGAACTACCCAAACTGAACCTTTTTTAATATCGTAATGGGTTGCAATTAAAGAAGCTGCCATAAATCCACCTGGTTCATCTCCTTGAATTCCACCAACAATTAGTAGGGTATTATCATCGGTTTTACCCTTTTTAATAATTTCAAAATCTAAATTCTTAACCGTTGCATTAAGATTAAGGCAAAGTAATAATAGTAATAAATATTTAGATAATCTTAACATGCCAAGGCTCATATCGTACGCCATCCTTATTGTTTATGGTATATCGCATATTGATATACTTTAGTTTTCTCATTTCGTTAAATTCGTCAGTCATTGCAAATCGTGCAGTAAAATTGCTGGCGCCAAATCCTTTTTTACCCACATCAAAATCACCAATACTATGATAGGTGAATGCAGGAGGGGCAATCGATTTAGAAGCAGCGGATAAGTTTCCATTAACACTGTGTAACTTATCTAAAAAAAGTTTCATCTGTTTAACTACACTTCGTACCCCAGAAGTTAATATGAGAGTGCTTCCAATATCTTTTTTCATGGTTAAATAAGTATCTACAGGTTTACCTTTAAAGAGATAATGTCCGGTGTAAGGCATTTTTTTAACTTCTTTTTTGTTGATCTTTTGAGTTAAGTTATTAGTGATCCTATCTCCATAAAAACCGTGAACAGTTGGGGTATAATAAAAAATATATTCGATAAAACTCAATTCATCTTTTGTAAAACGTTTTGCAGTGGGGGAGTTTTGTAAAACAGTGGCAACTTCATCAAAACTAATAATATTAAAGTTTCCATAACCTACATGTCGTTGTACATAGTTTAATTTTTTCCGTATAGATTGAAAATTCTTCAGATGTTGTTCATCCAAATAGATATCTTGAATTCCCATAGAGGATTCTAGTGAGACAATTATATCTTTAGGAATAATCTCTGTAGTTAAGCCTTGAGATAGACTTAATGTTGGAATACTGAGTCCAGCTAGTTTTAATTTTGTTAAAAAATCTCTTCTATTCATCGATTGGATTGTACACTATCTTTTCTTATACAATCATTTTAATATCAGTGTGTTTTCCAAGTAACTCGTACAACATCTTTCGATCTTCTTCATTATGAACAATAAGTTCCATAGTATAACTTTTAAACTTACCTTTTGAGCTTGTTTTTGATGGTTTAACGCTATGTTCTCTTTGTTCAATTACGTCAGTTATCACAGTGTTAATATTAGTATGTTCACGAACTACTAACTTATATTTCCACGAACAAGGATAGTCAAGTTCTAAAGTATGTTCATTAAGGTCAATCATCGTTTAAAGTCTCCACTTTTACCTCCAGATTTCTCTTCTAATTGAACCTCAGAAATAATCATTGACTTATCAATTGCTTTTACCATATCATAAATTGTAAGTAGTCCAATTGATGTTCCTGTTAAAGCTTCCATTTCAACGCCAGTTTGACCTTTTAATTTAGCAGTAACATAGAGTTTAAATCCTGGTAGGTCTGGTAACTCTTCAACATCACAGTTGATTCCACTTAACAATAGAGGATGACACATCGGAATTAAATCAGAAGTTTTTTTCACTCCTTGAATGGCAGCAATAACTGCTGTTTGTAAAACCGGACCTTTTTTAGTAGTATTTGCAACAATTGCATCATATGCTTCTTGGGACATTGAAATTTTTCCTGAAGCAACTGCAACACGAGTTGTTTCATTTTTATCACTAACATCGACCATTTTTGGGCGATCTTTTTCATCTAAATGTGTTAAATTCAATTTTTTACCTTTTATTTATTCAATTCATTTATAAATAGTATTATATCCTTTTTAAGTTAAATTTAAATTAAGCTAACTTTAAATATAATACGCACTTAAATTTTAAAAAGAAAGAGGGTGATTATAGTGCCAGGTATTAAAGTTAAAGATAGCGAATCTTTCGACGAAGCTTATAGAAGATTTAAAAAGCAATGTGACAGAAACCTTATCGTTACTGAAACAAGAGCAAGAAGATTTTTCGAACCTATGACTGAAAAGCGTAAGAAACAAAAGATCAATGCTAAGAAAAAAATGCTTAAAAGATTGTATATGCTTAGAAGATACGAATCTAGACTGTAATAGAACACTATTACCGAAAAAAGGTCAACTGGAAACAGTTGGCCTTTTTTTTTGCTCCATTTAATTTCTTCAAACCATAAATCAAAAGAGTTAATTTTAATATTTATATACAATTAAGTCAGAGTATGTGAAGATGAAAGAACAAAAGGAGGATATTATGAAAACTCCATTTAAAATACTCATAATACTACTTTTACCCTTTTATCTCTTTGCTTTTCATGATCATGAAAAAACAAAATCTCATCATAAACATTCAGCACTAGAACAATTTTTAGATTCAACTGAAAATTACTTAGCTTACATATATGATGGTCTTAATCACACTGCACGTTTTATTGATGAAACTATTACAGGAGAGAGAAGTAAACATATCTATGATGAAAACTACATTCATGTACAAAGTTATTATGATGTGGTACAATCAGCAAAAAATAGTACAGGTGTTAATGTTAGAATTAAAATAAAACTTCCAAATCTAAAAGAGAAATACAAATTAATTCTTGAAAATGATGATAATAAAGTTGCTAATGAGAAGTATAACGATTCTACTGAAACAGTTGATTATAAAGATGACAAATACAATTTAGGTCTGCAATATGATACTCTCAAAAAAGACGTAAATTTAAAATTTAAAGCAGGTATCAAACTAAGAGCCAACTCCTATGCTTTTTTAAGAGCTAGTGCAAATAAAAAGTTTACAATGACAGATAGTTGGTACTTTAAGGTATTTGAAACTCTTGAACTAAATACTAAGAAAAATCTTGAGAATACAACAGCTATGAATTTTTATAAAGATATAAACAAAAAGTTAGAGTTTGTTAATCACAATGAATATTATTGGAATGAAAAAGATAGAATTGATAATACATATAACTCATTAAGAATTAATCAACAACTTAATCATAAAAATTCATTAAACTACGTTGCTGGCTTATCTTCTAATGATTCAAGTTCTAACTTTCAAACGAAACATTATGATGCATATATAGCATTTAAACAGTATATACGACCTTGGCTTTATTATGATGTAATACCAAAGGTTTTTTGGAATAGAGACAATAATTTTGATGCAAAATATGCATTTAGATTTAACTTAGGAATAATTATAGGTAAATAAGATTTTATGGGAAGCGGGATAAAATATAGCTAAAAAAAAAGCTCTTACCC
Organism: Arcobacter sp. EP1; assembly: GCA_001655195.1. Taxonomy (GTDB): domain Bacteria; phylum Campylobacterota; class Campylobacteria; order Campylobacterales; family Arcobacteraceae; genus Arcobacter_A. The sequence continues at coordinate 21 of LPNY01000105.1, read as the reverse complement.
AAACTAACGTGTGTTAGAATA
>LPNY01000065.1 GCA_001655195.1 Arcobacter sp. EP1 | reverse complement strand
TTGTCATCAAACTGAGTAGTTTTATTTTTTTTAATTTTGAGTGATTTTGCAATAACTCCACTAAAATGTTTTGTTCCATTTAGTTTGATTATATTTGGAGTTGCAGCTTCAAGTTTTTCACTATCAATCTTTAACGAGTCTTGGTATGTATTTAACTCCAATGTTGGTAATTTAGCAGCAACATCACTTGCTTTCATATAAAATGTATTATAGAAGATGTTATCACTAAACCATTGCCAGTTTGCATCTGGATTTATAATTTCTAAGTATTGTGAATTTTGAAAATTAGTTGTTATCTCTTCAAAATCATCATTTGCTATTATTGCTTTTACTTTTATTGGAAATAGTTCACCTACATATACTTTTGAAGGAATTTCTTCATAAGAAAGAAATATAGATTGTTCTTTTGCGGAACTTATGGTACTGCTATTTGTTTCAATATTTTCATTTAAATCATATACACTTTGCGCAAATATGATATTTGTAAAACAAAAA
>LPNY01000068.1 GCA_001655195.1 Arcobacter sp. EP1 | reverse complement strand
AGCTCTTTAAGTATGGACGAATTTGAGACTGCATTTCATAAACTCTCCCCCAAAGTATGTTGTATGTTATTTTCATTATTATACAATTGTGAAACATCAATAACTCTGTAGTAGTTTCAAAATGAACTTGAATGGCTTCGTTTGGAAATCCGAAAGAAGAAGAAGGAGTTCTTTGAACTTCCGTTACATGCAAAAATATACTTAATTTACATGATTGCAACTGATTGCTTTATGTCTCATACTCTCTCTGAGCGTAAAGTTCA
>LPNY01000097.1 GCA_001655195.1 Arcobacter sp. EP1 | reverse complement strand
CCAAAGTACATTCTGCCAAACCAGAATCTGTAAAGAAGATTATAGAAGAAGCTCCAATAAATCAACCAGAAGTAGAACTTGAAGTTGAAACCCCAATTAATGAACCTTTAGAGATTGAAGATAAAGGGGCAAAACTCTTTGATACTCTTATCGAAAAACTAGAAGATAGAAGTCATGAACTTGCAACTTGTTTTAAAACCTATATAAAATATACTAGTTATGAAGATGGAACTCTGACTTGGTCATCATCTGCACAAGATGAGCATAAGAAGACCCTAAAACACGGTTATCCTATAATAAGACAGTTTGTTCAAGAAATATTTGGGATAGATACACAAATCAAAATGAGTCAAAGCGAAAAAAAAAAGCTAATTGACGATTCACACGCGAATGAAGATAGCTCTTCAATGATAGAAGAGATAG
>LPNY01000088.1 GCA_001655195.1 Arcobacter sp. EP1 | reverse complement strand
TTCTTCCTATAGGTTTGTCTACTATAATATCTTCTTTTAAAGGCACATCAATCATGGCAAGATAATATCTTCCCATACTCTTATCTACTAGCTGAGATGACAATCCCATATGAGCTTCGTTATTTTTAGCAATTACCAAAGCACCACTTGTCTCTTTATCAATACGGTGAACTATGCCATGTCTTTCTTCTCCGCTTATGGTTGAGAGTGAAATACCACGTTTTATTAACCAATCAACCACAGTAGCTTCTTTTACGCTAGGAGCTGGGTGAACTGTTAAAAATGGAGGTTTATTTATAACCAAGATATCATCATCTTCATACAAAACATCTATATCAAAATCA
>LPNY01000007.1 GCA_001655195.1 Arcobacter sp. EP1 | reverse complement strand
GTTTTAATGACTTTGAAGATACTGCTTCTATCAACAGTGTTTACATCAAAGTTCTTAGATGTTTCTTCAGGACGTTGAGATAATACAGTTAATTCTATTTCTCTATCCATCTTATTAAATTCTGCCAACATAGCTTTAAGAATGGCTTCATCACCAATATTCCCAAAACCATGATAGCCGGAAATAACTAACTTTTTCATCCTATGCCCCTAGTTCTTTTTCTTCACTTTCATATGTTAAAAAACGTTTTTTCATTTGTTTTATTAAGCGTTCAACACCTTCAAATATAAGGATACCAACAAGTCCTATAATAACCCCAAAGCCAACAGCAAATAGTGTTCTTACAATTGACAAATAAATTGGTGCTCTCAAATGACTGAATGTATTAATGATTGATGTAAATGTAATCATCGCAGGTAATCCTACTAAAGCTATCAAAGGTTTATAACCTTTGTAAGAGATGTATGAGAACATCATCAATGCTGGAATAGCAAATAAAAATTCTTTTAACCTAGGTCTAGCAAGTAGTACAAGTTCCAAGAAATTCCTGAAAATCATTTCTATATCAGATGGTTGAACTGTTGTTTCATGACCTGATCTAGCAATATAAATAAACAGTACTCCAGCCCCTATTAATGCAGACAATAAATAACTCACTTTTATTTCTACATTTAAAAATCTTAAAAGATCTTTAGGTAAGATATCATTATTCTTTATCTCTTCAACTGATCGATCATAACCA
>LPNY01000056.1 GCA_001655195.1 Arcobacter sp. EP1 | reverse complement strand
CATTTGCAATTGCTATTGGAAGAAGTACTTTCCAAGCTAGATTTTGTAGCTGATCATATCTAAATCTAACAAGAGTCCATCTTACCCATACAAAAAAGAAATTCATCATAAGCAGTTTTATTATAAATGTCATTACCTGAAGAAAAACTACCGATATATTTGTTCCATTGTTTTCTAAACCAAATAGTAAAAATAGTATTAGAGAAAAAATTACTATTACATTTATACCTACTAATCCAATTATAAGCCATTTTGTCTCTTTATTTCTAACATCATTCTCTTCTAACCAAACGTTATTTCTTTTTATCCAACCAGCAAAAAGATAACTCACTATAGGTAGAAGTACAATAATTACCATAAATATTATTTCTATATTCTCTTTTAACGAAGCTGTATTTAACCATGGAATCTGATACCCCCCAAAAAAGAGCGTAACTATAAGAGCACTTGCAGCTCCCATTGCTATATATTCACCTACGAAAAAAAGTCCAAATCGCATAG
>LPNY01000021.1:225029-282378 GCA_001655195.1 Arcobacter sp. EP1 | reverse complement strand
TTGGTACACTTAGTGCCCCTGCTAATGCTACTGCTGTTAATTTTCTCATCTTTTCTCCTTATTTTATTATGTATGATTGTAATGATTACTGTACAAAGGATTATGTTACACAGTAATAAATTACACCTAAATAACCTAATAATTACATTTAATAAAGGTAGCATTATGTAAATTGAATTTTCCTTAACTTTAGAAACTATATTATTTGTGAAAAGCCATTAAATCATGACTTTATTGGACTTCTATCAAGTGTTAAAAAGTAAATTAGCACTTTTGTATCTCTATTGCTAAAAATGACTTGACATTTGAAGACTCATATAGTATAATCTTTTTAGCAGTTCAGTATATTGAGTGCTAAAATAATAAAGATGGCAAACTATGATTGACAAAAAAGAGTTTTTATTACAATCTATTATTAAAGCGTATATCGAGCATTGTGAACCAATTGGTTCAAGCCAATTAAAATCAATGTATGATATTACTTATTCTCCTGCAACTATTCGAGGTTACTTTAAGAAGTTAGGAGATGAAGGTTTTCTTGCCCAAGAACATGTGAGTTCTGGTCGAACACCAACCACAGAGGCTTTAAGACAATATTGGTTAAATAAACTAAATTTTAAACTCGATTACGTTGATGAAAAAGCAATCGATTATTTAGCAAATGAGATTGGATTATCTGTTTTTATTCAAGAACAAAAATCTGATGTTTTACAAAATATTTTAAATGTTGAAAATAGGTATATGATTTTGGAGTTTACAAGTTTTGCTGTAACCATAAAATATTCAGATGCCTTGTATCGATTTTTAAGTGATATGATTAGTTTAGAGTTAGCACATATTGTAAGTATCTCTAAGCAAGTTGGCGCGTTAGAAATTTATGAACAAGTAAATCAATATCTACAAAATAAAAACTTTCATATTTATAATACAAAAGAATTTTTCTCATTAGCACTTCGATATAACTTTGATGAAAAAACAGTTAATGACTTTTTAAAAGGGAATATTTTAGATTCTTGTGAAGAGGGATTATACTTTGATAGAATTGTACCAGAAGGGTACATTGCTATTTGTCATCACTGTAAATTAGGGGATCTGGATACAAAAATGCTTGTAGTTGGTGAACTTTCAAAAGATTATGAATTTTTTTATAACAAAATAAGTATGGTTTAGGAGAAGACATTGAGTGAAGAAACAAAAGAAGAGTTAAATCAAGAAGAAGTTGAACAATCAACATCAGAAGAGACAACTACTGAAGAGACAAAAGAAGCACAAAAAAGTGAAGCAGATATTATTGCTGAACTTGAAGCAAAATTAAAAGAATCAGAAGATAAATATTTACGAGTTCATGCTGATTTTGAAAATATTAAAAAACGATTAGAAAAAGAGAAATATCAAGCTATTGACTATGCATCTGAAAAATTTGCAAAAGATTTATTAGCACCAATTGATACTTTAGAAATGGCATTAGCAGCTGAAGAAGCAGCAAATGAATTACCTGCTGAAGAGTTATTAACAAAATTAAAAGAGGGTGTAGAATTAACCATTAAAAACTTCTATACTGCCTTTGAAAAGCATGATATTTCTGTTGTTGAAACAGATGGTGAGTTTGATCCAAACTTTCACGATGCAGTAATGCAAGTAGATAGCCCTGATCATGAAGATGGACAAATAGTTCAAAGACTTCAAAAAGGGTACAAGTTCAAAGATAGACTTTTACGTGCTGCAATGGTAAGTATTTGTAAAAAATAAATTTATGACCGAGAAGTCACAAAACTATTTAAATAAATTAAAAATTAATAAAAAAATGATAAGGAAAAAATATGAGTAAAGTTATTGGAATTGACTTAGGTACAACAAACTCGTGTATGGCAGTTTATGAAGGTGGAGAAGCGAAAGTTATCCCAAATAAAGAGGGTAAAAACACAACTCCTTCAATTGTAGCATTTACTGATAAAGGTGAGGTTTTAGTAGGTGATCCTGCAAAACGACAAGCAATTACAAACCCTGAAAAGACAATCTATTCTGTAAAAAGAATTATGGGTCTTATGATGGATGAAAAGAATGCCCAAGAAGCACAAACTAAAGTAGGATATAAAATCGTTGATAGAAACGGTGCAGCTGCTGTTGAAATTGCTGATAAAGTATATACTCCACAAGAAATCTCTGCAAAAATCTTAGGAAAATTAAAAGCAGATGCAGAAGAGTATTTAGGTGCACCTGTTACTGATGCAGTTATTACAGTTCCTGCATACTTTAATGATGCACAAAGAAAAGCAACTCAAGAAGCTGGTACGATTGCTGGTTTAAATGTACTTAGAATCATCAATGAGCCAACAGCTGCTTCTTTAGCATACGGTTTAGATAAAAAAGGTGAAGAAAAAGTTCTTGTTTATGACTTAGGTGGTGGTACATTTGACGTTACTACTCTTGAGATTGGTGATGGAACATTCGAAGTATTATCAACTGATGGTAATGCATTCTTAGGTGGAGATGATTTTGATAATGCAATTATTGATTGGTTAGCTCACGAGTTTGAAGCTGAAAATGGTTTTGATGTTAAAAATGACAAGATGGCTCTTCAAAGATTAAAAGATGCAGCAGAAAACGCTAAAAAAGAGTTATCATCTGCTGAGTCTACGGAAATCAACTTACCATTTATCTCTATGGGTAACGCTGGTCCTGTTCACTTAGTTAAATCATTAACACGAGCAAAATTTGAAGCAATGACTGAAGATTTAATTACTGAAACATTAGATCACATTAAAGTAGCTATGAATGATGCTGGATTAGATAAAGATGAAATCGAAGAAGTTATTATGGTTGGTGGTTCAACTAGACTTCCTAAAGCAAATGAAGTTGTAAGAGATTTCTTTGGAAAAGACTTAAACAAAGGTGTTAACCCTGATGAAGTAGTTGCTGCTGGTGCTGCTGTTCAAGCGGGTGTATTAAAAGGTGATGTTAAAGATGTATTATTACTAGACGTTACGCCTTTATCATTAGGAATTGAAACTTTAGGTGGAGTATTAACGAAGTTAATCGAAAAGGGAACTACAATTCCTGTTAAAAAATCTCAAGTATTCTCAACTGCTGAAGATAATCAACCAGCTGTATCAATTCATGTTGGGCAAGGTGAGAGAGAATTTGCTAAAGATAACAAATCTTTAGGTATGTTTGAACTTTCTGACATTCCAGCAGCTCCAAGAGGTGTTCCTCAAATTGAAGTAACATTTGATATTGATGCAAATGGTGTTTTAAATGTTTCTGCTAAAGATAAAGGAACTGGTAAAGAGAATAAAATTACTATTTCTGGTTCATCTGGATTATCTGATGAAGAGATCGAAAAAATGGTAAATGAAGCAGAAGCTAACAAAGAAGCAGATGCGAAGAAAAAAGAAGTAATTGAAATCAGAAACCAAGCTGATGCTTTATTACATTCAACTAAGAAAACATTAGAAGAGAATCCAGATGTAGTTTCTGAAGAAGAGACTAAAGCAATCGTAGATGCTGCAGCTGAATTAGAAGAGTTATTAAAAGATGAAAATGCTTCTAAAGAGCAAATTGAAGAGAAAGTTAAAGCATTAACTGAAGTTTCTCATAAATTAGCAGAAGCAATGTATAAAAAAGAGGGTGGAGATCAAGCTGGTGCTGCTGGTGCTCAACCAAACCAAAAAGCTAAAAAAGACGATGACGATGTTATCGATGCTGAAGTAGAGTAAATCTCTGCTTCATGCAAACACTTCTATTTTTACTCCTAACATTTTTAATTGTTATTTTTTCTGTATTACTCTACTTTAAAACGAAAAATTCTCGTGTCAATAAACTCAATGATGGAGAGTGTCCTAGTTGTGGAGAAAAAACCCGTAGTTTTATGGATGAAGCAACAAAAACAGTTTTTAAGTCAGAAGTGATAACTGCACGGGTTTTGAAAAATCATGGCTGTTCTGGGGTTAAAGATATTGAATATCGATGTAAAGCCTGTGGACTTAAAGAGGTTCATCCTCAACAATAAAGTCTCTGTCCTTAAGATGAATTTTGCTCTTTCATGGTAGAATATCAAAAATTCTAAAGGTAGATTATGCAACATATCTCACAAAAGTTATTATTCCCAATATTTACATTATTTTTACTTTTTATTATTACTGGATGTACTCCAAAATATGAATCATTTAATAAAATCTCAAAGGCTCAACTAGAAGAACTGAAATTTGATGATATTAAAGGTTTTCAAGAAGATAATTTAGATCTTGCATTAAAAGTTTTTCAAAAAGATTGTAAACGAGCAAAACGCTATCAGCTCTTTAAAACTATTTGTCAAAAATCATTTGAAGCGACTGATGCTCAAAACTTTTTTACTCAAAACTTTACTCCTTATAAACTACGAAGCGCAAAAGGAAATGATAAAGGAACCATTACTGGTTATTATGAACCATTACTATTTGGAAGTTTAAAAAAGACGAATAAATATAAATACCCTATTTACAAAGCACCAAAAGATTTAATCACTGTTGATTTACGAAAAGTCTACCCAGATACAAAAAAATATCGTATGAGAGGTCGTGTTGTTGGTAAAAAACTAGTACCATATAATTCTCGTGCAACTATGGCAAAAAACAAAGACTTGGAAGTTATTTGTTATGTGGATGATAAAGTAGATTTATACTTTTTAGAGATACAAGGTTCTGGAAAAGTGCAATTAGATAGTGGAAAAACAATCAATGTTGGGTTTGCTAATCAAAATGGACATCAATACGCCTCGATTGGTAAATATATGATTCGAAAAAAGTATATTGGTTATGGGACAGGGTATAGCGGATCTGTTCAAGGTATGAAAAAGTGGTTTAAAGATAACCCTTCAAAAGTTGATGAAGTATTAAATAAAAATCCTAGTTATGTTTTCTTTGCTAAAACACGACATGGTGCTATGGGTAGTTTAGGTACGGAGTTAACTGAGAAAAGAAATTTGGCAGTTGATAGACGATATATCCCTTTAGGGATGCCCGTTTTTATTAATACTAAAAATCCAGTGACAAAAAAAGAGATAAATCAACTAATGGTTGCAGCTGATACAGGTGGAGCTATTAAAGGTGAAATTCGTGCTGATTTCTTCTGGGGTTTTTCAAAAGAGGCAGAAAAATATGCGGGTAGAATGAAAGAAAAAGGTAGTTTAATTATGTTGATACCTAATTAGTAAGCTTTTGCTTACTAATTAGTGTGTACCACATCCACCACCACAGCATCCACTAGATTTTTGTGGTGTTTGTTTAATTCCTATTAGAAAGTTATTGTTGTTTTCAATGACTTGAAATTCATGTTTTCCACAAAAGTCACTGTTCATTGTGTTTGACATATTTAATGCTTGTAATAAAGCATCATCTTTTGTATCTAATATAATATTATTCTCTAAATTACTTTTTTTAAAACAACCGCACTCGTGTTCAATAAAAATTCTATGCATTTATATTCCTTTTAATGTATATACGTCTTTGAAGCTTTAATAATAAAGGCTTCTCTACATAGAAGAGTATCAAATTTTTTTATTTGATGACTTATATTTAAAATGTAACAAATAATTTAAAGTGATATTTAGATAGAATACCGTTTTTAATAGCTTAAGGATAATCATGCATATTACAAACATAATTTCACAATACTTTGGGAAATTTGCCAAAAAAGAGTTCCCGTCATTTATACAATCAGTTATTAACAACGGTTATGTGAAGTTTTTAGGTTTAGATATGAGCGAGTTTCGTCATGCCAAACACTATAAATCGCTAAATGATTTGTTTACCCGAGAGTTAGCAATACCAAGAGAGATTAATGAAGATGAAAATGTTGTGATTTCACCAACAGATTCACTTGTTAGTGCTTGTGGTAAATTAGATAAACAGACGTTACTTCAGATTAAAGGTATGGAATATAATGTTGAAGAACTTTTAACTTTTCATGTGGGTGAGAATGTAAACAGAGTTATTGATGGAAGTTTCATGAACTTTTATCTTTCTCCAAAAGATTACCACCGATATCATGCACCAACGTCATTTAAAATTACAAAACTTATTCATGTTCCAGGTAAACTTTATCCAGTAAACTTTAAATATTTAAATATGGAACTTGATCTTTTTTGCCAAAATGAACGGGTGATTTTAGAGTGTTTTGATAAAAATGACAAACTCTTTTATATGGTTTTTGTTGGTGCACTTAATGTTGGTCAAATGGTATTTGAATTTGAGAGTGCTGTTGAAACAAATAGTGATGTTAGTGAAATAAAAGTTTATGAATATGAAAACCTTGAGATTACAAAAGGTGACTGTTTAGGTTACTTTAAAATGGGTTCAACGGTTGTTATGGTTTGGGAAAAAGATAGCGTTGAATTACTTGACTTAACCACTCAAAAAATTGCTTTTGGTGATAAAATTATTAAATAAATTCTATAAGTTATAATTCACCAATTATTGTGATATAATTAAATAAACTTATAATTGGTGAAGTTATGTTAAATACTATTTTTAATAAAATTACAGCATTACTCATTGTTGTTGTAACGATTTTTTTACTTGCTACGTATTTTTTTATCTTTCCAAAAATAACAAATTATTTCTACACCTCAGAATATAAAAATATTCAAAATCAATTAGAACGACTTGATAATGTTATCAATGTTGAGTCAGAAAAACTTAAAAGTACACATGCCTTAGCAATCGAAAACTATAAAAAGAATATTGTACGCATTACGAATACTTCTTATGATATTTTAGAGAGTTATCATGCTGATTATAAATTAGGAATCTATTCAAAAGAAGAAGCAATAGGAAGCGCTTTTAAAACCATTTCAAAAATAAAATATGGTCATGTGGATGATTATATTTTTGTGTTAGATAAACAAGGTACCTATTTTTATCACCCCAATCCTGTACTTTTAGAAGCAAATATGTATTATATGACGGATGTAAATGGCAAGTATGTTACGCAAGATATTATAAAAAGTGTCGAAAAAACTGGTGCAGGTTTTAGTAGCTATATGTGGCCAAAAGCAAAAGAGCCGATCTCTTATGAAAAGTTAACTTATAGTAGATATTTTGAACCTTTTGGGTTGATTATCTCTTCTGGCATCTATATGGATAATATTGATAAAGAGATTGGTGTGCAAAAAGAACTTGCTAAAAAAAGTTTTAAAGAGATTCTTAAAAACATTAAAGTTCTTGAAAATGGTTTCTTTTACATTGTAAATAAAGAAGATATCATAGTTAATAAAGATAAGTATTTACAAGTGCATAAAGCATTTGATAGAAGTCAATTATTAAAAATTAAAAAATCAGCTTCTTCTAGTGAACTGATGAATGGCAATGAACGCCTTAGTTGGGCAAAGTATAATCCCTATTTTGACTATTATCTTGTAGCGACAGTAAATCAAGATGAACTTTATACAAAAGCTGAAGAGTTGAACGTAGCGATTTTAGAAGTAATTATCCTTATTTTGGTTTTTATGGTATTTATTGGGCTGTATATTGCCAATAAAATTATTGTAAAACCATTACACTCTTTGACCAGTAATGCATTAAAAATTAAAGATGGAGATTTTTCATTACGTAATAAGATTGATTCCCAGGATGAAATAGGGATTCTATCAAAGCAGTTTAACTTTATGCTTGATAATATTGAAGACAATATTAAAAATTTAGAGTCAAAGGTAAACCTACGAACAGAGGAATTACGTCACAAACTACTCTACGACGAATTAACAGGATTAAAAAATCGATACTCTTTTTTAGAACAGGTTAAAAAAGATAGTTTTGCTACGGTTATTTTGGTTGATATCAACGATTTTGACGATATTAATGAACTATATGGTTATCGAGTTGGGAATGAAGTCTTAACCAAATTTGGTTATTACTTACAAAAACTTAGTGAGAAAAACAGTTCAGAAGCCTATCGTATTTACGGAAATGCTTATGCAATACTCTATTTAAATGAACTTTTCAATTTTGATGATTTTGAAGTCTTTATTCATACTATTATTAACAATATTAAAAAAGAATCTATTTATATCAATGATTTGAGTATTGATCTGTATTTAGATATTACTTTGGGAATTGCAATTTGCCAAGACCAACCTCTTAAAAAGGCTAACATTGCACTACGTAAAGCTAAAAAAAGCAACAGCAGTTATATTGTTTATAACAATGAGATTGATACAAAACGAATGATTGAAAATACAATTTATTGGCGAAATAAAATCAAAGATGCTATTGTTTTTGATCATATTGTTCCTTTCTTTCAACCCATAGTTAATCAAAAAGGTGAGATTATTAAATATGAAACGCTTATGCGTATGGAAGAGACTCTTGATGATAAGACAGAGTATATTTCTCCTTTTAAATTTTTAGATATTGCTGTTCGAACAAAACAGTATATTGCTATATCTTCGTTGGTTATTTCCAAAGGGTTAGATATTTTAAGTAAGACGGATAAAGACATCTCTATTAATATCAGTTTTTTAGATATTAACGATACAAATTTTTTAATCTTTTTAGATAAAAAATTCTCAACTATCAAAGAAGAAGATTGCAAACGAATTGTATTTGAGATTTTGGAGAGTGATAGTATTGCTAACTATGATATTCTAAAAGAGTTCATTGTTAAATATCGAAAACTTGGTGTTCGTATTGCAATTGATGATTTTGGTTCAGGATATTCAAACTTTAGTCATATTATGGAAATTCGTCCAGATTTTCTAAAAATTGATGCTTCTTTGGTTAAAGATATTCATACGGATAGAGACTCTTATGAGTTAGTTAAATCAATTGTTGTTCTTTCATCTTCTATGGGTATGAAAACAATTGCTGAATATGTTCACTGTAAAGAGGTATTTGACCTATTGTTAGAGTTAGGTATAGATGAATTCCAAGGTTACTATTTTTCTGCACCTCAAAAAGAGTTATAAAAAATAAGTATAAAAAATAATTTAACACTTTAAAAGGTTTGTTTTTTTAGAATAAGGTAAATAATTTAAAAGGATATAATATGTCAACAACTACAGAGTTATCGTCAATCGCTTTACATGGAACAAAAAAAGGTGTTATTAAAATTTCAGATATCACTGAACCTTATGGTGCAGGAACAAATGATGTTGTTAGTGTTGGAATTGCACTAAATGGTAAAGATGTTGAATGGAAAGCACATATTCCATACGAAAATGTTGATGCAGTAATTGAAGAGCTTCAAAAAGCTAAAGCAAATAAAGCATAACAATAGTAGTAGGTTTAGATGAAAAAAGTAATTTTTTCACTTCTCTTTTTTATTTTTACACTCGTTGAGTTAGAAGCTTCATTTACGAGTATTAATAATTTTGAACTTAGCCGGTATATGAAAAAACGCATGGTCATTGTTGATATTCGTGAAAAGTTTGCATGGAATGAGACTGGAATTATTCCCAGTGCCTATAAAATAACCTATGCAAACTCCAATGATATAGAGTCATGGTTACGTGTTTTTAGACGTATTGTAAAAAATAAAAATATATCATTTATACTTGTAAGTGATAAGGGAAGAAAAGCCTATAAATTATCTAAACTTTTAAGTAAAAAGTTTGGGTATAAATATATTTTTTACCTACAAGGTGGAATTCAATCGTGGATGAATGAAGATGGAAGAGTGATTAAATATTAATCGTCTCTTTATTCTCTTGCTCCCACAGTGCCATTCCCCCAGCTAAATGACTCACTTTGTTGTATCCACTATCAATTAAGTAATTACCAATAGTTCTTGTACGATTTGCATGAGCACAAATGAGAATAAACTCCTGATTTTTACTAGTAACATATTTTTGAAAATCGTGCATCCAGTTTACTACATCATGATTACCAAACATATCAAAAAATGTTAAAGGAATTGCTCCTTTTATCACTCCTGTAGTCTCCCATTCATCTGGTCGCCTTATATCAAACATAACAACATTCTCTTTTTGTTTTATTAGAAGTTCTTCTGGATAAATATCAATTAATTCACTCATTTTTAAGTTACCTTTATTATAAAAAAAACTTATATTAACTTGTATTGATTAAATTAATACTTTAACTAAACAAATAATTTACAAATTTTAAATATAATTCATAAAAATAAAGAAAACACTCTAGGTGTTAAGGAAAATTTGATGAAGACAATTTTACTCGCTTTGCTTTTTAGTATAAGTTCCTTATTTGCTTTTGAACATTTAACTATTGATAATTTTGATGAAAAACTAAAAGATAAAAACGTTATTGTTGACTTTTATGCCCCATGGTGCCCGCCTTGTAAAGTTATTGAGAAGTCATTAAACAAATTTGAAGAGACACGAACGGATGATACAATTATTTATAAAGTTAATATTGATCAACAACGAGAGCTAGTTGAGCGTTTTGGTGTTCAAAGTATTCCTACTTTAGTGTATGTGAAAAATAGTGAAATTAAAGTATCACAAGTTGGGCTAAAAAGCTTAGAAGAGATCAAAACAAATGTAAAAAAATACCTTCATTAAGATTTGATTTAAAAACATTGTATAAAATATCAAGATATTAAGGAGTAGGACTTATTATGAAAAAACTTTTTTTATTAGTATGTATAACGGTTTTCTCTTTTGCCATTGAGCAAAAGTTTTTAACACCTGAAGAGGCATTCCAATCATCATTTGAACAACAGAGTGATAAGCTCGTTTTTCAATTAAAATTAGGTAAAGATATCTATCTTTATGATGAAAAACTAAAAGTATTTATCACTAAACCTCAAAAAATAGATATCAGTGAAGAGGTCAATTTACCTGAACCTGTTCAATATGAAGAGTTTATTGTTCATTTTGGTGATCAAACTATAGAAATACCATTCTCTCTTTTAAAACAAAAAGTTGACGCAAGCTCTTTTGAAGTGCAAGTACAATTTCAAGGATGTTCAAAAGCGGGTCTTTGTTATGCTCCTATGAAAGAGAATAAAACTCTCAATTTAGCTAGTGCGAAACAACCTACTACTCCGGTAAGTACACAAGCTAATGAACTTAACGAAACGGATACTATTGCAAATACCTTAAAAGGTGGAAATTTTCTTTTAGTATTAGCAACATTTTTTGGTTTTGGATTGCTATTATCTTTAACTCCTTGTGTTTTCCCAATGATTCCTATTCTTTCTTCAATTATTGTAAAAGCAGGTGATAATGGGAAACTAACAGCTTCAAGAGGTTTTTTCCTTTCACTTGTTTATGTTTTATCAATGTCCGCTGCATATACATTTGCAGGGGTTCTTGCAGGATTGTTTGGAGCAAACTTACAAGTTGCATTACAAAACCCTTATGTTTTAGTTGTATTTGCTGCTATTTTTGTGGCATTAGCCTTTTCAATGTTTGGATATTTTAAACTTGAACTACCAAAAAGTTTGCAAAGTAAAATTAATAAATCAACTGATGGTAAAGAGAAACAAGGTGTATTAGGAATTGCAATTATGGGATTCTTGTCTGCGCTGATTGTTGGACCTTGTGTTGCACCACCTCTTGCAGGAGCACTTGTTTATATTGGACAAACTGGTGATGCCTTTTTAGGTGGGGCAGCTCTGTTTGTGATGAGTTTAGGAATGGGTGCACCATTACTACTTATAGGTGTTGGAGCAGGACGATTTATGCCAAAACCTGGCGGTTGGATGGATTCAGTGTCTAAAGTTTTTGGAATTGTGATGTTAGCGGTTGCTGTATGGATGTTAGATAGAGTTTTACCTGCAATTGTTGTGATGTATTTATGGGCACTTCTATTGATTGGTGCTGCGTTATATTTAAAAGTTTTTGAACACATTATTGCTAGACTTATTACAGCAGTGATTTTAATCTACGGAGTTCTGATTTTTGTAGGTGCTGTTAGTGGTGCTACTAATCCTCTTGATCCATTAGCTAAAATGACTTCTAAAACAGTTGTTGGTTCCATAACTTCCCAAGAACTTCAATGGAAAAAAGTGAAAAATATTGCTCAGTTAGATGCGGCTATTAAAGCCTCTACTAAACCTGTCATGTTGGACTTTTATGCTGATTGGTGTGTGTCATGTAAAGAGTTAGAAGGTATTACTTTTAAAGACCCAGTGGTTATTAGTAAACTTAAAACTTTTACACTTTTAAAAGCTGATGTAACTGATAATACTGCTGATGATAAAGCCTTACAAAAACGTTTTGGTGTGATTGGACCTCCTGCACTTATTTTTTGGGATAGTAATAACAAAGAGATTAAAGCTTCTCAAATTGTAGGTTATAAAAACCCAGAAGATTTTTTAAACATCGTTAATAAATATTTTAAATAAGTACATATTTGATATACTTCGTAAAAAGGTAGTGCTTTTGTGATATGGCACTTCCTTGGATAACTATTAGGAAGTATATTGAATTTTACAACAATTTTAGGAACCCCCGATTTTTTAGAACACTTACGCGGTAAAGAGACGACGTTTCTTTTAGCTCTATCCAACACAAAAACTTACGAAATAGAAGGAATTACTCAAGCGGGTATTCCTGGAAAAATTTATCTTACACCAACATTAGATAGTGAATTTGTTTGTGCAGGAGAGGTTAGATCTTTAGATGGTGTACCTGAAACACCAAAAGGTGTGCCAACACCAGCTTTAATTACACGAGCGGTGCATTTACAAAACCCTTTTAAAGATATTGAACTGTTAAACTTAGGATTGGAAGTAGCTCCAAAACTAAGTTACTTTAAACAACATGAGTTTGATATTGAACCAAGCAATGCTATTAATAGTGGAGCAAATATTAATGCTATGGAACTTTTCCAAAAAGGTTTAGAGTTTGGTAAAAACTTTACTTTAAAAAATGACTATATTATTTTAGCTGAGAGTGTCCCAGCTGGAACTACAACTGCACAAGCAACAGCCAAAGCATTAGGTTATGCAGTGGAAGGAAAATTTGCCAGTTCATTTAAAGAAGCTCCAACTAATGTGAAACAAGAGACGATAAAAGAAGCACTTTTAAAAGTCAACGAGCAAATGGATATTTTTGATAAACTCAGCAATGTTAGTGATAATATGATTATTTTTAATGCAGGATTCATTTTAGGACTCAATGCACAACAAGCCAAAGTAGTACTTGCAGGTGGAACACAAATGGCATCAGTCCTATTGTTAGTAAATTCATTAGTTGAGATTATGGGAGGAGAGTTTGATTCTTCGAACATCGCTTTATGTACAACTAAATGGGTTTACCAAGATGAAGGGTCTGATATTAAGGCACTCTTAGAGATGTTAAATTTTCCTATTAATGCCTATGCAAGTGATTTTGACTTTTCAAAAAGTTCTCATCCTGCGCTAAAACTTTATGATGAAGGTGAGGCAAAAGAGGGTGTGGGTGCAGGAGCAGCACTGTGTTATGCAGCGGTTAATGGTCTAAAAGAAGAGGACTTAATCACTCAAATTGAGGCATTTTTAGTTTAATATAGGAGAAGATGTGGATATTTTTGTTTCAACTTTTTTAAAAATGTTTTTTATTATGACGCCATTTTTTGTGTTGTCTGTGTTTTTAACAATGACAAATGAAGCAACGGTTCAAGAAAAAAGAGCCTTGGCTATTAAAGTGACGGTTGCGGTTATTGTGACCAGTTTAGTATTGCTCTATTTTGGAAAACATATCTTTTCAGTTTTTGGTATTACTTTAGATGCCTTTCGTATTGGTGCAGGGGCATTGTTGTTTTTATCAGCAGTAGAGTTAGTTAAAGGGAATAAAGAGAGTGCTAAGGCACAAGAAAAAGCCTTGAGTGAAATAGCGGTTGTTCCTTTGGCAATTCCCGTAACAATTGGACCTGGAACCATTGGTATTTTATTGGTTATGGGAGCATCTTTTGAGAGTACGTCATCATTGATTGTGGGTAGCATCGCTTTAGTTTGTGCGGTGATTGTAATTGGTATGATGTTATATAGTGCTTCTATTATTGAAAAACTTGTGGGAAAACAAGGTCTGCTTGTGATTTCAAAAATTACAGGGCTTTTTTTAGCGGCACTTTCAGCCCAAATCATCTTCACGGGTATTAAAAACTTTTTAGGCTTGGATACATAACCATGAAAATTCTCTATTTTGGTGGTCAAAAATCGGGTAAAAGTAATTTAGCATCCAATAAAGCTATAGAACTAACAACAAAACGACCCTATTATGTAGCAACCTATGATAACTCTTACAATGATAGTTCAATGCAACAGCGTATCAATAAGCACATAGAAGATAGGATTGAGTCCTTTGATACTATTGAAGAGAGTCATGATTTAACGGCAGTTATTAAAGAAGGAAATACCTATGTTATTGATTGTATCTCCATGTGGCTTTTTAATAATCTTCAAAAGAATGAAGAACAATTAATTACACAATTAAAAGCAATCTGTTCACTGGATACAAATATCATTTTTGTCTTAAATGATACTAATAGTGGTGTGATTCCTATGGATAAAGAGTCAAGACGATTTGTAGATATGACAGGGATTATTGGTCAAACATTGGTTAATCTTTGCGATGAAGTGTATGAAGCAAAGTTTGGTTTAGAGATAAAACGAAAGTGAAATTATTATGATACGTTCAATTACTGATGGATTTTTGTTCTGTTTTTCGTATTTTACGGTGATACCAACATTTAAAAAAGAGTATCAACTCAATAACACAACCTATAGTGCCATGTTATTTTTTTTACCCTTTATTGGTGCAATATTAGCTGTATTAACTCTTTATTTTGCTTTTTTTCTTAACAGCTTATTTGCCCCACTGTATGCAATATTTGTGGCTGGAGTTACGTATTTATTACTGTATGGTTTTTTACATTTAGAAGCGGTTGCAGATGTAAGCGATGCATGGATGGCAAAGTACTCTAATAAAGACGTTTATGCCATCATGAAAGAGCCACAGGTAGGTTCTATTGGTGCAATAGCTACTTTTAGTTTCGTTCTTTTAAAGTTAGCTGCCATTGTTTATTTACTTTTGGATGAGAAGTTTTTCCTTTTTGTTGCGGCTTTGATGCTTAGTCGTTTAACGGTACTTTCAAATCTAAAGATATTTGAATTTCATGAGGGTTCAATTTTTGCACAAACCTTGAAAAAATCTGCAACGATGTTTGTTGTTGGCTTGGCAATAGTTTGTTATGGGGCAGTGCTGATTTATCTTATTGATGTGAAAAATAGTTTAATTTTATTGGTAAGCGCATTAATATTTTCGATGATTGTATTACGTATTTTAAAAAAACAGTTTGGCTTTTTAAATGGTGATTGTATTGGTTTCTCTATTGAAACAACAGAACTGCTACTTTTAAACATTGCAATAGTAGTTGTTTAAAATGAAATCAAATCCATTAAAAAGTTTTGCAAAAGAGTTAGGATGTAATGTCAATGAAATTATTGATTTTTACTCTAACATCAACTTTTTAAAACCTAAAGTCAATTTTGATTTTAATGCTTTAGACATTAGTCTATATCCTACCTATGAAAAACTCTATAAAAAAATCGCACACAACTATCAAATAAAAGTAAGTGAGTTAGAGTTATATAATGGTGGCAGTGCAGCTATTTATGCTCTTTTAAAATATTTAAACCTTGATGACTGTGTTATTTATACTCCTACTTCTTTACAGTATAAAAAAGCGTGTCAACATTTTGGATATAAACTTCATACTATTAATCGTTTTGAAAATATCTTTTTACCTGTGAAAAAAGGCGCACTGATTATTTTTGCCAATCCTTCTATTCCTGATGGCACTTATTATGATATGTATGAACTAATGAAATATTGGATATCTCAAGAGTGTACAATAATAATTGACGAGAGTTTTTTAGAGTTTTGTGAAGGAACATCGGTTTTTGAATATTTATCTTTATATGAACGACTCTATATTTTAAAATCAATGAGTAAATTTTATTCAAGTGCAGGTATTCGTATTGCAGCACTTATTTCAACTCAAATGAACATTAAAAAATTAAAAGAGATAGAGCCCTCATGGAAACTCTCACAGTTTGATTCACATTATTTACAAATTGCATTAGAAGATAATAGTTTCAAAAAAATAAGTAAAGCAGTCATTACAAAAAATCGTATCGAACTTGAGAAAATTCTTCAGAATTCTAGTTGTGTGGAATTTATCTACGAGAGTAGTAGTAATTACGTTCTGGTTAAACTCAAGTCAATAACGGTAAAAACTTTGCAAGAGAAGTTAAAAAAGCATAAGATTTTAATTCGAGATTGTACCCTGTTTGATGGTATGGATGAAAGTTTTGCCTGTTTTTCAGTGAAATCATCACAAGAGATTATGATACTTAAAGAGGCCATGGATTTTAAATGTTAATTGATAACAAATTCTTACGATACTTCTCTTTGTGCATAAGTACTGTTTTTATTGTTTATGTGATTTATTTAGGGTATAACTCTTTTTTTATCGTTAAAAATCAGTTTATTGATATTGATGGCTCTACTTATGTAAATCAAGTGAAGATTGATGATTATACTTTAAAGTTAGCAACTCATTTGACAAAAAAGTGCCAAGGTGATGAACGTTGTGAAGTACAAATAATGCTTGACTTTACTACGGCAATTCCATATAAAATAAATGAGAGTATTGCACGTGGGGCAAAAAGTGTAGTGAAGCAAAATTTTGGAGATTGTGATGACAAATCAAATCTCTTGATTTCTCTTTTAAAGGTAAAAGGGTATGAATCCTATTTTGTTTTAGTTCCAAAACATATTTTTGTCATTGTTAAGCTTAGTAAAAAATTGAAAAATAAAAAGGCACTTTATATCAATAAACAGCCTTATTATATTTTAGAGAGCACGGCAAAGGGTTCTAAAATTGGTTTTCCATTAAAATATAAATATGATGAAATTAAAGCAGTTATAGACCCCTTCCAAAATAAGAAGTTGGTAGTAGAGAGTTTGGAGTTTAGATGATAGCAGTAATACAAAGAGTAAGCAGTTCTAGTGTAACCGTTAATGAGAAAGTTGTTGGTCAAATAGGGCAGGGATTAAATATTCTTCTTGGAGTAAAAAAGGGTGATACTATTGAGGATGTCAATAAACTGGTTCAAAAGATAGTGAACCTTCGTATTTTTCAAGATGATGCAGGAAAAATGAATTTATCCCTTTTAGATGTTAATGGTGAAGCATTAATTATTTCACAGTTTACCCTTGTTGGTAATGTGAAAAAAGGACGGCGTCCTAGTTTTGATAGTAGTGAAAAACCTGATATTGCTAAAGTACTCTATGAAAGTTTTGTTCAAGAAGTACAAAAGGTGGGTATCCATACGCAAACAGGTGAGTTTGCAGCAATGATGGATGTAGAGATTCACAATGATGGACCCGTTACATTTATTATCGACTCTTGCGAATTAAATTAGTTATAATACATAAAAACTTAGGAGAAAGATATGGCATGTACTAAAATAGAAACTTACGAAGCAAACCCTATTCCAAAAACAAATGAAGCGTATATTCAAGTATTAAGTCCTGAACAAGAAAAAGATTTTATTGTTCGAAAACTAACACTAAAAGCGGGTGGAATGATGCCCAATCATATTAATAAAATTGCTCACCAACAAGTGGCACTCAAAGGGAGTGCTAAAGTTGTTATTGGAGACAAAGAGTACCATGCAAAAGCGGGTGACTATTTATATATTCCAGCAGGAGAGCCTCACTATTATGAAGCATGTCATGGTGAGGACTATGAGTTTTTGTGTATGATTACAACACAAGAGGATGAGATTACTTTTCTTTAGTTTTAAAAACCAAAGAGTTTTTTGTTAAGTTTATTAAACTCGTTGGTGTTGATTTCATCTAGTTGCCATGATCGTACAAGAGTACGAATATCGAGAATTGTTTTTTGTGTTAGACTCTGATTGATTTGTTCAATGGTCTGTTTTCCAAACTCATTTTTTATACAACTCATGAAAGCAATTATTTTAGTGGCATTTTTTGCTTCTTTGACTTTAATGGTTCGATAGTTGTAAAATTTTTTTTGTTTGGAACTTTTATTGTGCCATGAAATAAAGAGTGGAAAATCATACATCCAATCGATGCGTTTTTTTTGTAACATTGCAATTAAACTATTTGTTGCTCCTGAGTTTCTTAGTGTTACGACATTTTTTTGTTTTCGATAAGTCTTGAGATCAAAGGGATAGTGCTTTATGTCGGCAATATTACCAAAGGTATAGGATTTGTTTGCTAATAGTTGTTTCATTGAGAGCTCTTTGGGTGATCCTAGTTTTTTAAAAGTCTCTTCTAGAACAATAATACGTTGCGTTGGCATAATATATAACGGTTTACTCCAATAAAAAAGACCTTTGATAGTTTTGAGTTTAATCACGGGACCATAACACAAATTATTGTATTTTTTAACCTCTTTATAAAATCGCGTAGGGGTAATAGCTATAGTTTGATGGTTATATTGGGAAAGCTCTTTTTCAAATATTTGGCGTATTTTATCTCCGTAACCTTGGTTTTTATACTCTCCTTCATTTATCATCCACGGGGGTCTTTGGTGTTGAAACCAAACTATTTCCTCTTTTGTTTTAGTGGCATAAAGGTGTGTGAGAAGAAGCGTATGGAAAAGAAAAATTGATAAAAGGAGTTTCGTTTTAAACACTATCAGATTCTTTCAGCGGTAAAGATATTGTAAATTCTGCTCCTGTATAAGTTGTTTCATTATAATCATAGGTGCTATTTTGAACATAGATTAAACCGTCCATATGTTTTTTTATCACCTCTTCACAGATGTATAAACCAATACCTGTTCCTTGGGATTGCCCTTTTGTTGTAAAATAGGGTTCAAAAACTTTACTCAGTGTATCTTTTGGTATACCACCTGCATTGTCTTTTATTTTTATGATAATATTTTTATCTTCCACGTTAACATCAATAAAAACAAGGTTCTCTTTTTGTTTTTTTGAGACTAGAGCATCTTTTGCATTGTTTAAAATATTGATAATAACTTGAATAAGTTCATTTTCAAAGCCATAGGTTTGAATAGCTTCAATATTTTTAAAAAGAGTAATGGAGTTGTTATAATATTGGTGGGAAGTAATTGAGAGTGCTTTGTCAAAGGTATCTTCTATATTAAAATAGATCTTTTCTTTTGTGGGCTTAAAAAAATCTCTAAAATCATCAATGGTAGAGGATAAGTATTGAGCACTTTTTGTAATAGAATCCATTGATTTATCAATATCTGAATCTCCTAAAAGTCCCATCTCCCTTTGAAATTTAACACTTGATGATATTGTAGAAATAGCTGAAAGAGGTTGTCTCCACTGATGGGCAATATTCCCAATCATCTCTCCCATAGCTGCCATTTTTGATTGGTGTGCAAGAATCTGGTCTCGTTGTCTACTATTTTGTAATTGATCAAGAAGATTAATTCTCATAGTGTTTACTGAATCACATACAATATCCAGTTCATTATGGGAATTCTTTGATTCTTGTTTTATTTCTAAGGGTTTATCTAAATTATCTAAAGTGAGTTTTTCTGCATAGTTTGCCATTTTTTCAAGGTTATTGGTTAGGAGTTTTTTAACAACAAATATAATGAGAAAAGCAATAAAAGAGATTTTAATAAACTCTGTTAGAATTGTCGTAATTGCATAGCCCTTAAGTTCTTTATGTAAAGGACTTAAATCAATTGTTATATAGAGCTTCCCTAAGACTTGATTTTTATCTTTAATTTTTTTTGTAATAGTAAAACTTTTTGTGGTGCTATTTTGTGCTTTGTATCTTCCAAACTCAGTTGTCTTGCCATCTTCTTCTACAATTTTTGTAGCAGTTATACGTTTATCATTGAGAAGACTCTCAAGTAAAATATTGACAGTACTGTTATCAATATTCCATAAAGCCTGCGAAAGTACAGGGAGTTGGTTCTCTTTGATCGTTTGTAAATCTTTATCTAGTTCGTGGAGTTGATTGTTATAAATTGTGTTGATTTGAAAATAAATAGATACAGAAGTAATGATAAGACTAATTAAAAATATATACGATATTAGTTTGTATGCAATTTTATTTTTCACTTATGACTCTTTTGTATGGTTAATATAAAATATCAAATATCCACTTAAAGCTATCCATGTACTGATATTAGTTTGGCTATAATACAAAAAAATATAGACGGTGGTAGATGAGAAATATTTCTATTTTTGGAACCAGTAGTGATGCCGGAAAAAGCACACTGACCTTTGTAATTGCCAAAATTTTACAAGATAGAGGATATAGTGTTGTACCTTTCAAGGCACAAAATGTATCTAATAATGCTAAAGTTTGTGATGATGGTAGTGAAATAGCCATTGCACAGTACTTTCAAAGTGAAGTGTTAGATGTTCCAACTTCTTATCATTTAAACCCTGTTTTATTGAAATCTGGAAGAGGAAATGCCGCTTCTTTGATTGTTGAAGGTAAGGTTGTTGAAAATAAAGATGTTAGAGAATACTACCGAGAGTTGGATATTCTTAAACCAGCTGTAAAACGATGTTATGATTATTTAGATGAAAAATATGATTGTGTAATAGCTGAAGGTGCAGGCAGTCCCGTTGAGCTAAATCTAATGGATAAGGATTTATCCAATATCTTTATTGCTAAAGAGTACAATACCAAAATTATTTTAGTGGCAAATATTGAAAAGGGCGGTGTTTTTGCCTCTATTTATGGGGTATATCATTTACTTCCTGAAGCTTTACGTAACAATGTTATTGGTGTTGTTATTAATAAATTTCGAGGGGATTTAACACTTTTTGATAAAGGCGTTACGATTATTGAAAAAGAGTTTGGTATTCCAGTCCTTGGTGTATTGCCCTATGTTCCTTTTAATTTAGGCTTTGAAGATAGTGCTAGTTTAGAAAACTTTGTGCAAAAGAAACCAGAAGCAAAAATCAAGGTGGGAGTGATTGCTTATCCTACTATGAGTAATTATAATGATATTGAGCCTTTGATTGCCGATAGTGAGATTTTTGTGGAGTTTATTCATAGTAATATTTCACTGGAAAAATTTGATTGTTTGATACTTCCTGGTTCAAAACTGGTTATCAAAGATTTACAGTGGTTAAAACAGTCTGGCCTATTTGCGCGAATTAAAGAGTATAAAAAATCAATCTTTGCCATTTGTGGTGGGTACGAGATGATGTTTGAGAAACTGCATGATAAGTTTTCAATAGAAAATAGTGAACCTATCAAAGAAGAGGGGTTTGGAATAGTACCTGATAAACTTATTTTTGAAAAGATGAAGGTATTGAAAAAAAGCAGTTATGAACTTTTTGGTTATGAAGTAGATGGGTTTGAGATTCATCATGGGAAAAGTGAACATTTTGCCTTGGAGTACAGTTCTCAGAACTTCAAAGGAACCTTTGTTCATGGTATTTTGGATAATGATAACTTTCGAACAGGCTATTTTAAACATATCAACCCAAATTATCAAGGGTTTGATTTTCAAAGGTATAAAAAAGAGTCCATCGAGACTTTTGTGAATGCACATGCGTTGCAACTTGATGTGGAAAAAATAATAGAAGAGATAAAAGATGACATATAAAGAGTGGTTTGATGAACATGCTAAAAAGCATGCAAAGATTTTAGAAAAGTTAGTTGATTTAAGTGATGATGAGGTTATTGAGTATTTTAGGTTTGATAATATGGTACAAAAAGAGCCTGATTTTTGTAAGTTATATAAGGACAATAAAAAGTGCCATGATATGGAAGCATTGAATTGTTATTTTTGTGCTTGCCCTAATTTTCGTTTTAATGTGGATGGTATTGAAAAACAAGGTGAAAAAATGCTTTTTTCTATTTGTAATATTGATAGTAAAGACGGGGCACAATTTATTGGAGAAGATTATATCCATCAAAACTGTTCAGGGTGTTTAGTCCCTCATAAAGAGAGTTATATTAAAAAACATTTTACGCGTAATTGGTTAGAGGCAATGAAAGAGGTACCTCTTTAACCTTATTTTTCTTGGATAAAACGTTTACTCATATCAATTGTAAAGATATTTCTGTCATCTTTATAGTGGTAGGTAAATTTAAAGTTATGTAACTCACAAACAGTTTTTACAATATAAAGACCTAATCCAAATCCATCACTTCGTTTCTCCTCTTGGGCAAAAGGTTCAGTATAATAATCTAAATCATGTTGAAGCTTTTCTCCTAAGGAGATAATATCAATACGACGTTTACTTGCAAGCAGAGTTGCGTGATGATTGGGTGAGAATTTAATGGCATTATCAATGAGGTTTTTTAAGACAATTGAAAAGAGATAGATATCAACTTCAAGTTTAAAGTCGTGAATCTTGGCAGAAATATTATCTGAGGTGATTAGCATCAGTTCTAAAGTGTTGTTATAAATATGGAAAAAATTGGTTTTCTCTTTATATAAAACGTTCATGCTCGAAGAGATTTTTTCAACGGTACTTAACTCTTTGATAATAGAATCCATACGTTCAAAAGCACGTTGTAGAGTCTGTCTGTTTTTATCTTCAGGTAGGGCTTCTGCAATAAACATGGCTTTTGTAATGGGTGTTTTAAGTTCATGCATCATGTTACGCATAAAAAGTGATTTTGAATTGGTTAGATGGTTGATGTTGGTAATTGCTTGATTAAAACTCTTTGCAATCTTTCCTATCTCATCATCATGATCAAACTCTAATTTAATACTACTATCCCCATTTGAAAACTTTTGAATCTGCTTATCTAGCTTTTTAAGTGGGGAGAGTTTTTTTCGTAAAAGAATAAAAAGTGTTAAAAAAATTGTGGCTGATAGAATGAATAAAATCAGGGCAATACTTCGATTGTAGGGTCTATCTTTAATATCTTTTAATAAAATATTGTAACTGCGTTTTTGCACATAAATATAGTAATTATCATCATATTTATAAATACGCGTTCGTCCAAGGGCTGAGTTTTTTAGGGATAACATTCTTCCATTATTAATAATGTTTAGATGTTCTAATCTATTGGTTATAGGTCCTACTTGAAACTGACTGTAGAGTTGTTGTAGGTACTCTTTTGTTGGGTATAAATTAAATCCCGTTAAGAGATTGTTAGAAATAAAGGTGTATCTATCTTTTCGTTCATTTTCAAATTTTTCTTCATCTAGTTTAATAAAGAAAAGAAAACTTAATAAAATAGCACTCAGGGCTAAAATAAAAATGACATTGATAAACGTTGAGATAGAGACATTTTTCATAAAATAAGTTGGTATCCTATTCCTCGAACTGATTTAATATAGGTTTTTTCTTTATCAATATCAGCAATTTTGTGACGGATTCTAGAAATCATTACATCAATATTTTTTAAACTACTTTCATCTTCAATATAATCACTGTCATAAATAAAGTCTTCTCTAGCTACAACACCGCCATTTCTTTGAATGAGCAGTTTAAGAATATCAAACTCCGCCATGGTTAAATCAAGTAGCGTTTCTTGAAAGGATATTTTCATATCTTCAAGGTTTAACATAAATGTTTTTTTTGTTGTCACCTGGGGTGTTACTGGGGCAAGACGTTTTAAAATTGCTTTGATACGTGCTTGAAGTTCTCTTGGATTATAAGGTTTTGGTAGATAATCATCTGCACCTCGTTCTAAGCCCATAACTTTATCTAAAATATCATCTCTAGCACTGGATATGATAATAGGTATTTCAGATTTTTCTCTAATTTTTGGGATGAGTTCAAGACCATCAATCTCTGGTAAGGTTAAATCTAAGATTAGAAGACGATACTCTTTATTGGTTGCTAACATTGATAGCCCATTGTATGGGCTATCAGTATTGGTAACATCAATGTCAAATGCACGGAGGTAATCAGTGATGATTTGGGCTAGTTCCAAATCATCTTCTATCATCAAAACTTTAGTGATGGCATATCCTTTTATTTAATAACAAGTATTATAGTTTGGTTTTGTCGGTTAACATAAACACGTTTGTATTGATTGTTATATTTTCGTATGGCTTGTTGCATATCTGGAAAACGTTTGATTTCAATATCTTCAATTTGTATGATAACATCCCCTGCTTGAAAACCTACTTTTTCCGCTTTTGAATTTGGTTCAACATCCATAACTAAAACCCCAGAAACGGTTCGAGGCAATCGATATCGTTTGATAAGTTGCTCATTTAGCTCACTTAGGTTTAAACCTCCTAAGATATTACCATTAACATTTTGTGAAACAATTAATCCTTGACGACTCCCTAAAACAATTGGAATTTTTAGCTCTTTTTTGTCTCGTTCAACATGAAGAACAATTTTCTCTTTTGGTTTAAATGAAGCAATATGATTTTGTAATCCTGCTCTATTTCTAACTTTTTTACCATTGATTGCATAGATTAAATCTCCACGTTTAAGACCAAATTGTTGTGCCGGTGTATCTTTGGCTACATCTAAGATAAGGGCACCTTGTTTATGTTTGTATACTTGGGCTAAGTTTTTGTTTAAATCTTCAATAACAACTCCTAAGTAACCCCGTGTTACTTTACCATCACGAACTAACTTGGTGACAACATTTTTAACCATGTTAATTGGAATGGCAAAACCAATACCGTTGTTACCACCTGATTTACTAATAATTGCAGAGTTAATACCGATTAATGCTCCACGGCTATCTACAAGTGCACCTCCTGAGTTCCCTGGATTGATGGATGCATCTGTTTGAATAAAGTTTTCATATCGATTGATACCAACGTTATTTTTATTTAGTGCTGAAATAATTCCTTGGGTGACGGTTTCCCCAATTCCAAATGGATTACCAATAGCAAAAATCACATCTCCTATTCTTAAGTCATCGGAATATCCGAGTTTAATTGGTTTGAGGTTTTTAGCTTCGATTTTTATAACAGCTAAGTCTGAATCGGCATCTTTACCTACAACTTTTGCATTATATTCAGTTCTGCTTCCTAACAGAGTCACTGTGATTTCATCGGCATTTTCAATGACATGATTATTGGTTATAATATAACCATCTTGTGAAACAATTACTCCTGAACCTAAAGCTCTTTGAATTTTGTTTTGTTTAAATTGATTACCAAATTGATCACCAAAAAAACGTCTATAGAAAGGGTCATTAAACATCTCTTGAGGAAGTCTTCCTACATTTTGGTTCACATGTTTTTTTGCTGAGATATTAACAACGGCGTTAATTGAGTGTTTAATACTATCATTAAATGATAAAATTTGGTTGGCACTATTGGGTGCTATTCGTGTTGGGTTTTTTTCAACCATATTAAAATTGATAGATTCTGCATAAAGTGATGAGACTAGAAGTGATGCTAAAAGCAAAAGCTTACTATTGAATAATTTCATTGTAAATCCTTTTTTGTAAAATTTTTATATATATTAAAATTATAAAGAAACTATGTAAACTATTTGCTAATAAAATGTTAACTAATTGTTAATAGGTTTATTTCAAAGGGAGTTTAATAATAAACATAGCTCCTTTATAAAGATGTTCTTTGTAGGAGTAGGTTGTGTTAACTGCCTCTATAGAGCCTTTTAGATGTTTAACGATAATCTCTTCTGACATAAAAAGTCCGATTCCTGTACCTTGACTTTTGTGTTTGGTTGTAAAGTAGGGCTCAAAAATTTTCTCCAAAGCTGACTCTTGGATACCACCACCATTGTCTTTGATGCTAATAATTGCCATATTTTCATCTTTTTTAAGGTCAATAAAAATATAACGTTGGGTTAAATTTTGATTTTTTTCAGCTAGTAAAGCATCTTTTGCATTAGAGATGATATTTAAGTGTACTTGGGTGAGTTCATTTTTTAGAGTCAGTATCTCAATGTTTTTTTCTAAATTGGTAATAACTTCAATATAGTTGTTTTTTAAAGTAGCCTTTAGAATATTTAAATCATCTTGTAGTGCACTATCAAGTTGAATGTGTTCATGATTTTTGTCTGTTTTAAAGAAGTTTCTAAAATCATCAATAGTTTTGGAAAGATATCGGCTGTTTTTTAAAATCCCTTCTATGGCATCATTTAAATCATTCTCTTCTAAAATTTTCATCTCTTTTTGCAGTTTTATGCCACTTGCGGCTGATGAAATAGCTGAGAGAGGTTGTCTCCATTGATGGGCAATGTTCCCTAACATTTCACCTAAAGATGCAATTTTACTTTGTTGATAAAGTAGTTTGTCTTTTTTGCTATTTTTTTCGACTTCCACTTGAACGCGATTTTCTAGATTACGATTGAGTTCAGTGAGTTCATAGGTTTTTTGGATTACTTTGTCTTCGAGTGTGAGGTTAAGCTCATCCACTTCATCTTTTAGTCGTGTTGGCGTTTTTGCAAAAATGTAAGCAAAAGGAAAAGATAAAAGAATGAGACCTATGAGTACAAAAATAAGTTGTTTAATGTGGGTATATATCTCTTCTTGGACTTTAAAGTATTTAGGTTGAACAATAACCGTATTGTGTGTTGTATCAAAAAGATTAAGCCGTTTGGAGTAAATAGTTTCTCCTATGTATTCTTTTTTTAGTAAGATAGTATCAAACTCTTTTGTAAGGATATCTTTTAAGGTGTACTCTTTTTGTTTATATTTTGACCACATGTAGTTAGCGTTATTATGGGAAATAAAGTAACCGTATTGGTCAATAAGAAAAATATTATAATCAGCAGATTTTGCAAATTCATTTAAAAAATTGTTCATGAATACGTTAATGATAAGGATTCCCTTTTTTTCTTCGTTATGAAAAATAGGAACTCCTACTCTTAGAACGGCTTGTAATGGGCGTTGAACTTTGCCATTTTCAATGTTTAAGTCAATCTTTGAGTGCCAGATTCTATTGTTGTCTATGGCTATAATATTTTTAAAGTAGTATCGTTGAGATTTGTTTTGTAATTGCTCAAAAGGAATAGCTTTTGGAATACTTCCAATATTTTTTCGATCAATTCGAATAATTTCTTTCCCTTTACTATTAATAAAACGCAGTTGCATGATATTTTTAGAAGTGGAAGCAATGTTTAAAAAAAGCTCTTGGGTATGGACAAAACTTGATTTGTGTTCTAAAAAGCGCTGAAAGGTTCGCGAGTGTTTGATGGCATAAAGTTTATCGTGAATATTGTAAATGTAGTTATAGAGTTGTTCTGATTTCTCTTGGGCTTTTGTTTTTGCTTTTTTGATACTACTGTGTTTTATATTAGAGGCATTTATAGCATAAATAGTTGTAAGGGCAACAAATGAGAGCATTAGTCCATAGAAGATAAATGCTAAAAGTAGTTTATTTTTGAAGTTAATAGTGGTAAACATTTTTTAAGCCTTCGATAAAATAACCCATAAGGTCATTTTATCGTTTCAAGCTTAAATAGATGATATATTAAAGGTCAGTTTTTAAAACTGCTCCTGAACTTGCATTTGTAACAAGTGCTCTATATTGTCCTAACCATTTAGATGTGAGTGGTTTTTTAAGTGGTGTAAACTCTGCTTTTCTTTTTGCAATTTCTTCATCACTTAAGTTTACTGATAAAATGTATTGGTCAACATCAATGTGAATTTCATCACCATCTTTAAGTAGTCCAATCATTCCACCTTCTGCAGCTTCTGGAGATACGTGACCAATTGATGCTCCTCTTGTAGCTCCACTAAATCTACCATCAGTAATAAGTGCAACAGTATCACCCATTCCCATTCCCATGATAAGTGAGGTAGGAGCAAGCATCTCTTGCATTCCAGGACCACCTCTTGGACCTTCATATCGAATAACTACAACATCACCGTGAGTAACTTTTCCACCAACAATACCTGCAATTGCCTCTGGTTGTCCATCAAAACATACAGCACGTCCAGTGAAAACTCTCTCCCCCGTAATTCCTGCAGTTTTAATAACAGCACCTTGTTGCGCTAAGTTACCATAAAGAATAGCTAATCCCCCAACTTCAGAGTATGGATTATCAATAGTATGAATAATATTTGTATCTTTGATATATGAATCTGCAATTTTTTCTAAAAGAGTTTCTCCTGAAATAGTAGGATTGTCTAATAAAATATCATCACCTCGTTTAGTCATCTCTTTCATAACTGCGTTTACACCACCAGCTTTGTTGATATCTTCCATATGAACGGTAGATAAAGATGGAGAAATTTTAGCAATATGAGAAACTCTTTTAGAGATTTTGTTAATATCTTCTAAATTAAAATCAACTTCTGCTTCTCTTGCAATTGCTAACATATGTAATACAGTGTTTGAAGAACCACCCATAGCCATATCAACCGCAAATGCATTTCTTACTGCATTTTCATTTAAAATATTTCTTAATTTAAATTTTTCTCTAGAGGCATTGTCTTTTGCAATTTCACAAATTCTTCTAGCTGCTTTTCTATATAACTCTTCTCTTTCTGGAGTTAAAGCTAAGATTGTTCCATTTCCTGGTAGTGCAATACCCATAGCTTCCATAAGTGTATTCATCGAGTTTGCCGTAAACATACCAGAACATGAACCACCACTTGGACATGCATTACATTCAATATCATGTAGCTCTTCATCACTCATTTCACCAGCTTCGTGTTTACCAACTGCTTCAAATGCTGTTGCTAAATCAATAGGTGTACCATCTTTAGTATACCCTTTTTCCATTGGACCACCCGATACAAATATTGTAGGAACATTTACTCGTAATGCACCCATAATCATACCTGGAACAATTTTGTCACAGTTTGGAATTGCAATCATTGCATCTAGTTTATGTCCATGCATTACTGTTTCAATAGAACTTGCGATTAATTCTCTTGAAGGTAGTGAAAATAACATACCATCATGTCCCATAGCAATACCATCATCGACCCCAATTGTATTAAATTCAAATGGTACACAACCATTTGCTTTAATCTCTTCTTTAATAATCGCTGATACTTTATCTAAAAAAAAGTGTCCTGGAATTAATTCAATAAAAGAATTTGCTACTCCAATAAATGGTTTGTCAAAATCTTCATCTTGTAAACCTGTTGCTCTTAACAAAGACCGATGGGGAGCCCTATCAAAGCCTTTTTTTACTTCATCACTTCTCATATTATTACCTTGTTAAAAATAAATTTTAAAAATTATAGCAGAAATTTTAAATATTTTTGTTAAAACTCTTGACAAAGGTAAACTTTTTTTATATAATTCCACTCCAATTTAAGAAAGACATCTTTTTTAAATCTACCAAATAGTGCGAGTGTGGCGGAATAGGTAGACGCGTGGGACTTAAAATCCCATTCCGGTTTCGGAGTGTGAGTTCGATTCTCACCATTCGCACCACTATTATAATTGTAGAGAGTTGACAGAGTTGGTCGAATGTACCGGTTTTGAAAACCGGCGAGGGTCATACCTCCGAGGGTTCGAATCCCTTGCTCTCTGCCATTTTTTACAAAAATCATTTTTTCGTTTCATTGTTAAAATGATTACTTCTTGGTTGGAGCTATAGCAAAGTTGGTAATGCCCGGGATTGCAAATCCTGTATGCGTTGGTTCGAGTCCGACTAGCTCCTCCACTTTATTATAACATCTATTTTATTTCCCCAATAACTATTAAATTTACATTTTGGTTTGTTAATTTTATTAAATTTGTGCTATTTTTATATAAGTAGAACTACGAACATATAGAAGGTTTATTGATGTATAAAAATGAACAACAGATTTTAAAAATTATAAAATATACACCCCCTTTATTTATCATCTGTTTAGGAATTATTATCACCATTTTTTTATTTATTGAAAATAAACAGACTTTTGAAGAGGAAAAAACACGTTTAGTTAATGAGTACAATAATGCAAATAAGGCACGAATAAAAGAGAAAATTAACCGTATTCATGAATATATTATTAATACTCAAAAAAATACCAAAGATGATTTAAAAAAAGAGTTGACAAGTGCCATATCGAGTGCTTATAGGATAATGGAGACTATCTACAACGAGAATAAACATAAGAGTCAAGAAGAAGTCATTAAAATGATAAAAGATGCCTTGCGTAATATTCGCTTTAATGATGGTCGAGGTTATTTTTTTATTTACACGTTAGAGGGCATGAACGTACTGCATCCTACTTTGCCTCACTTAGAGGGAAAAGATTTATATAATTATCAAGATGCTAAGGGAACTTTTCTTTTGCAGGAGATGAAGAAGATTTTGTCAAATCAAGATGAAACCTACTATGACTGGTATTGGTTTAAACCAGGAGATAAAAAAACGCAGTATAAAAAAACAGGACTTTTCAAAACTTTTAAACCTTTTAATTGGTTTATTGGTACAGGAGAGTATGTGGTTGATCATACACAAAAGGTACAAGAACGGGTACTAGATTTTGTGGATAATTTAACATATGGAAAAAATGGTTATGTTTTTGTGATTGATTATGAAGGAAATTTTTTAAGTCATATTCAATTGGAGCTTCAAGGTAAAAATGCATTTAAAATAAACAAAGTAAAAAATGAAGTAAGACAAATCCTTGATGTGGCCAAAAATGGAGAGGGGTTCCTCTCATATGTGCACTTTAAAAAACCAGAAACGGGTATTCCTACTGCTAAAATAAGCTATGTAAAAGGACTTCAAGGTTGGGATTGGGCAATAGGGGAAGGTTTTTATAAAGATGACACCGATTTAGCTGTTTCCATAAAAGAAGAAGAGCTGAATAAAAATTTTACACGTAATGTACAAAATATTTTGATTGTTTGTTTACTTCTAACTGGTGCGTTGATTGGATTTTCTATTTATGTTTCAAGGCTATTAGAACAAAAATTTCAAAAATACCAAGATGAAATTGATAACCGATTAGATGAAAATATTAAACAACATGATATGCTTTCTCAACAATCTAAAATGGCAGCAATGGGAGAAATGATAGGAAATATTGCTCACCAATGGAGACAACCTCTGTCTACTATTACAACTGCTTCTACGGGTTTAAAGTTTGAAAAAGAGCATGATATTTTAACGGACAAGAATTTCATTCTTAATGTGGATAAAATAACCCAATCTGCTCAGTATCTTTCTCATACCATTGATGATTTTAGAAACTTTTTTAAAAGTGACAAAAATCGAAATAGATTTTTAGTAAGTGATTTAATTGATAAAACGGTAGGTCTTCTTGATACTCAACTTAGAAGTAAAGAGATTATAGTACATAAAGATATTCAAGATATTGTGTTGATTAATTTAGAAAATGAGTTGATACAAGTTTTACTAAATTTAGTGAATAATGCCCGTGATGAACTTGTAAAACTGGAAAATCAACCTCGTGTTATATTAATCAAAGCATTTAAAGAAGAAAAATATGTTTGGATTACAGTACAAGATAGTGCAGGGGGTATTTTGAAAGAGAATATGGAACGAATTTTTGAGCCATATTTTACCACAAAACATCAAAGCCGGGGTACTGGAATAGGCTTGTATATGTCATCGCAGATTATTAATATTCATATGTCGGGAGATTTAACTGCATGTAATACCTCTTTTGTGTATGAAGATAAAGAGTTGGTTGGTGCAAAATTTATGATTAAATTGCCTTTAGAATTTAACCAATGATATATTATAATAAAAAAAATTATATAAAGAGTCTAAATGCCTTTTGTTAAACCCCTTGTTCTTCTCTTTTTATTTGTCACTTTTTCTTTTGGAAGAACACCGCTTATCCAAGCAATCATTGATGAGAATATTGATGGTGTATTAAAAGCGCTTCATAGTAATAAAGAGATTAATATACGTGATACAAAATATGGTTTTACCCCTTTGTCTTTGGCAATTTTACAAGATAATGAAGAGATTATAAAGTTATTAGTTAATGCTGGTGCTTATTTAAGAGCCTATGAAACTCCAGAAGCATTTAAACTTTTAATTGAACATGAGATGATACAAAAGAAAACAGGTGAAAAAAAAATTTACCCTTCTATTTTTTTAGCAGCTTTAACGGGTAATGTTAATGCAATTAAACAAATTTATAAAAAGAATAAAGCAGCGGTTTTTCAAAAAGATTATGATGGCAATACAATTTTGTCTTGGGCTGCATTTCAAGGTAAAGTTGAAGTTGTTAAGCTACTTTTATCTTACGGGTTTGATCCTTTGCAAAAGAATTTTAAAGGGAAGAATGCTATTAACTTTGCAAGCATGAATGCTCACCGTGAAATTATCAAAATTTTTGTTGTTGATATGATAAAAATGGGTGCTAATAAATCAAACCTAACAAAAGTATTTTTCGAAGAGATTGATAATAAAGATTACCACCTTTTGGAGTTTTTACTCAAAAGTGGTATCAACGTTAATGAAAAATTTAAACGCTTTACTCCATTTTTAAAAGCAGCAAAAAATGGTGATGTTTTGATGTTGAAGTTTTTAGTTAAACATGGGGCAAAAATTTATGATGTGGTACAAAAACGAAATGTTAAACAACGCTATTATAATTTTGATGCATTATCCCTAGCTTTAAAATACGGACAGAATGAAACAGTGCTTTTTTTGATGGATAACTTTAATTTTGATATCAATAAACGGCTGAATGGTAAAAATTATTTACAATTTGTCTTGACCAATAAACAGAAAATAAGAGTTGATACTTTTGAAAAACTTTTACAACGGGTTCGGTACAATATCGATGAAGCAGATGTGAATGGAAATACCTTGTTACACCACGCTGTTATAACTGCTAATATAAACTATGTGAAGTTTTTAAGTACCCATGAGGGTGTTAATATCAACAGAACAAATAAACAAGGACTAACTGCTATGCAAGTTGCAGAGTCAATCTATTTAGACAACGAGAAACGATATAAAAATGAGCAGAGTGATGAAAACTTGCAAAAACTTCAAAAAAGTGAAAAATTGTTAGAGTCTTTGTATCTTACTACATTAACTTCTGAGTGATACACAATTTTTTTATTATTAAATATTAAAGTGTTTAGAATGGTTATAGGTTGAATC
Source organism: Arcobacter sp. EP1 (assembly GCA_001655195.1). GTDB lineage: Bacteria > Campylobacterota > Campylobacteria > Campylobacterales > Arcobacteraceae > Arcobacter_A. The sequence continues at coordinate 249,504 of LPNY01000021.1, read as the reverse complement.
CGCTTTGATAGGATTGTGATTATTATTAATAGATAACTTTGTGAAATTATAATATAATTCATTTTATTTTGAAAAGAGGGGTTAATATGCGATTAATAATTTCATTGATATTAATACTTTTAACATTTACTGCATGTGCTAATAAGTCAAATGTAACACAAGAGAATACTGTTTCAACTCAAAGTGTTAAAGTTGTTGAGAGTGAAGAAGCAGGAGATGAGTTTGATGATGAATTTGCATCAGCAGATGAAGAAGTTTCTGATCCTTTAAGTGGATACAATAGAGCAATGACTTCATTTAATGATGGCTTTTATGTCTATGTATTAGACCCAACTGCTCGCGGATATGCTTACGTTGTTCCAGAAATTGCACGAAAAGGTATTTCAAATGTTTTTAATAACTTGATGTTTCCTATTCGTTTTGTCAATAATATTTTACAACTTAAATTTGAGAACTCAATGGAAGAGTTAGGACGATTTGTTGTTAATTCAACCTTTGGTATTTTAGGGCTTATGGATGTGGCTGATAGCGAATTGGGATGGAAAGAGCATGATGAAGATTTTGGTCAAACCTTAGGTTACTATGGAATAGGCCCTGGATTTCATGTGGTTTTACCATTTTTGGGACCCTCAAATGTAAGAGATATCGTAGGGCTAAGCGTTGATAGTTTTGCAGATCCAACCTTTTCTACGCAAAATGATTGGAAAATCCCAAATAACTTAGAAAAATCAATTGGGTTAAAAGCGCTTAATGTAACTAATAAAACCTCACTACACTTAGGTGAGTATGAAAATATTAAAAAAGATGCGTTAGATTTATACCCATTTTTAAGGGATGTGTATGAACAAAAACGAGAAAATGAGATTAAGGAATAAGATAATGAAACAAAGTGGAATCTTGTTTACAATGAGAAAGCTAATTACAGTATTTATTTTAGGATGTTTTTTTACATCTTCCGCTTGGGCGATACAAGAAGATAAAATCGCTTCTGTTATGGAGAATAAAATTGATAAAGTATTGTCAATTTTACAAAATAAAGAGAATCAAAAAGAAAATAAAGTTAAAGAGATTTTTTCAATTATGGATGAAGTTTTTGATTATAAACTTATGTCTCGAATCTCTTTAGGAAAAACGTGGAAAAAAATATCAAATGACCAAAAAGCCTCTTTTTATCAACTGTTTGAAAAAAAATTGAAAGCATCATATATTGATAAACTCGATTTATATACGGATGAAAAGATAAAAATTCTTGATGCAAAACAGGTAAAAAAGAACCGAATTAAACTCTTAACAAATGTTATTGGAAAAGATGAGATTTATGAAATAAACTATAAGTTTTATAAAGCGAAAAGTGGTGAATGGTTTATTTATGATGTGGATATTATTGGGGTGAGTATTATTCAAACTTACCGTAAACAGTTCGCAAGTTTCTTACAAACAAAATCTTTTGATGAGTTACTAAAAACCTTATAATCAATGATAAAGAATTTTTATACTCATGTAATATTTAAGTACCCTCTTGGAGTACTAATTACCCTCTTAATGGGTATATCAATTCTTGGTTATTTTGCTACAAAACTTGAAATTGATGCTTCTGCTGAAACCCTACTTTTAGAAGATGACAAAGATTTAAAGTTCGCACGACAAATGAGTAAACGGTATGAAACTTCTGATTTTTTAGTTGTAACATACGCGCCTAAAGCAGAACTACTTTCTTCTGAATCTTTACAAACTATTGCTGCACTCTCAGATGATTTAAAAAAATTAGAACAAGTACATAGTATAACTTCAATTCTAAATGTGCCACTTCTTCAGTCTCCAGTTCGAGCAATAAAAGAGCTGGTTGGTGATATAAAAACTTTGGAGAGTAAAGGTGTTAATAAAGCCTTGGTTAAACAAGAGTTTCTAACTTCACCTTTGTATAAAAACAATTTGGTTAGTACTGATTTTAAAACAACAGCAATTATTGTTAATCTAAAACATGATAAAAAATATCACGCTTTTGTTGAAAAAAGAAATCTGCTACAAACTAAAAAAAGAGAAAAATTAGCCACTAAAGAAGAGTTGGTGGAACTTGAAAAAGTCAAAAAAGAATTTAAAGAGTATCGCGATGCTCATCGTGTTATGGAACATAACACGATAGAAAATGTTCGTGCCATTATGAAAAAATATCAAAGTAAAGCAACGCTGTTTTTAGGTGGTGTTACTATGATAGCGGATGATATTGTGGGCTTTGTTCGTAGTGATTTAATTATTTATGGCTCTACTTTAGTACTCATTTTAATTGCAATTTTGTGGGTGATTTTTAGACAAATTCGATGGGTTTTTTTACCTATTTTTATCTGTTTTCTTTCCGTGATTTCAACAGCAGGTGCTTTAGGGTTTTTTGGTTGGGAAATCACGGTTATTTCATCTAATTTTATTGCAATGCAATTAATTATTACGATTTCTATTGTACTGCATTTAATCGTGCGGTATCGTGAGTTGAGTGTAAAGTATCGTCATGCATCACAGACAAAGCTTGTGTTAAATACGATGCTTTCTAAATTAAATCCATCATTCTTTGCAATTATTACTACTATTGCAGGGTTCTCTTCGTTAGTGTTTTCCAATATTCAACCTGTTATGAATTTAGGCTGGATGATGAGTGTTGGGATTGCATTATCTTTGCTCATTTCCTTTGTTGTTTTTCCTGCGGTGTTAGTTAAATTAACTGTGATTAAACCTAATATAAAATTTGAAAAAGAGATGAGTTTAACTGCCTGGTGTGCTAATATTGTAGAATATAGAAATAAAACTATTTTTATTGGAACACTATTATTAATGGGGGTATCTTTAGTTGGAGCTTCTTTATTGATTGTTGAAAACTCATTTATTAACTATTTTAAAAAAGATACAGAAATCTATAAAGGAATGGAGGTCATTGATAAACAACTTGGGGGAACTACTCCATTAGATGTTGTTTTGACATTCAGTGATCCTGTTATTCAAGAATTACCTGATAAACAAGTGAATAACGAGACTGAAAATAACGAAGAGTTTGACTCATTTGATGAAGAATTTGAAGAAAATTCTGATGATGCACAGTACTGGTTTACTCCTGATAAGATGGAAAAGATTAAAAAGGTACATGATTATCTTCTTAGTATTGATGAAGTAGGAAATATTCAATCCTTTGCAACACTATTAAAAATAGGAAAATTATTAAATAAAAATGAAGAGTTAGATAGTTTTAAATTGGCTTTATTATACAATGAGTTACCCCAAGAGTATAAAAAGATTATTCTTTCACCTTATATTAATATTGAACATAACCAAGTGCGCTTTTCTATGCGTATTGTGGATTCTAATGATGAACTTCGTCGTGATGAGCTTATCAAACGTATCAATAAAGAGTTAAAGCTTTTAGTTCCTAATGATACTATCAATATTTCAAATTTAATGGTGTTGTATAATAACATGCTTCAATCCTTGTTTGATTCTCAAATTAAAACTTTGGGATTTGTGGTTATTATTTTATTTGTCATGTTTTTAGTTCTTTTTAGATCTTTTGTATTAGCATTTATTGCTATTGTTTCAAATATAGTACCTATTGGAATTGTCTTTGCTGTGATGGGCTTTGGGAATATTCCATTGGATATTATGACTATTACAATAGCTGCTATTTCAATAGGAATTGGTGTTGATGATACGATACACTATATCCACCGATTTAAAGAAGAGTTTAAAAAAGATCATGATTATATTGGAGCAATGCGCCGTTCTCACGCTTCAATTGGTTATGCTATGACCTATACTTCACTAGCTGTTATGGTTGGTTTTTCAATTTTGATACTCTCTAATTTAATACCAACAATCTATTTTGGGATATTAACTGTAGTTGTTATGATAACAATTTTAGCTTCTGCCTTGTTACTACTTCCACGACTGTTAGTAGTTTTAAAACCTTTAAAGAAAAGCTAGTTATCAGGTAAGATTAGACGATATCCAACACCCGAAATATTAGTGATTGATTCTTTACCTATTTTTTTACGAAGTTTATTGAGTAGGTTTTTTAATGCTGAATCAGTGGCTTCAAAAGCATCTTCCCAAATATTATCTTTAAGTTCATCAGTATGAACAACGCGCTCTTTGTTTAATAAAAGAAACTCTAAAAGAAGTATCTCTTTATGAGTTAAAGCAAGGTTCTGACAACTCGTTATACAAGTGAGTTCTTTTTTTTGTAGGTTATATTTTGTATTATTGAGAAATGTAATTTCATAACGTCCTTGCTTCATAAGCTCACTAGTAGCTTTGTCTAAAGCTTCTTGCAACATAGTAAAATCAATGGGTTTAATAAGATAATCAACAAGTTTTAATTTTGTGGCATCAAATAAATACTCTGTGTCCATATGTGCAGTTAAGAGAATAATAGGAATAGTTTCATCAAAAGAGCGTATTTTTTTAACTAACTCTATTCCAGTAATACCTGGCAAATTAATATCAGAGATAACAATATCGATACAACTACTTTTTATTACTTCAAGGGCGTCTTCTGCCGTAGCACAAGCATGTACATTTTTTACAAATAGCTTTAGTGTTCTATTCATATTTTCACGAATATTATATTCATCTTCAATGTACAAAATAGTAAGGTTTTTTAATATCTCTTTATTGTTTGTTAACATTTTCCCCTCATAATCACTAAATCATAATAAAAAAATAATAAATTTATTATTAAAGTGAAGTATTTTGCTTTTGTTTATCTAGGATTAAGCATTGAAATAATATTATAAATACTTATTGTGGGGCGGACCAATAATTTTAAATCACATCTGTGTTCTGGAGTTTTATAATGTTAAAAAAGAGTATTATTTTATCAGGGTTATTATTATGTAGTTCAAGCTTGAGTGCTTTGACCTTAAAAGAGAGTGTTCAACTAGCTTTGGATACAAATCCTGAAATTATGGCTGAACGAAGTAATCAAGAAGCATACAAACGATATGTGGATGATAAGCAAAGTGACTATTACCCTAGAGTGGATTTAAGTGCATATTTAGAAAAATCACAAACAGAAAGTGATAGTGATGATGGAACAGTAGAAGGACATTCTACTAAAGATGGTTATCGTGCTAATTTAAAACTGGAACAAATGCTTTATGATGGAGGATTAACACCTGCTGAAGTTGACAAAGCAAAATATATTCGAGATGGAAATAAATACAAAACAACACAAAATATTGAAACAGTTGTTCTAAACGTTGTTGATGCTTATGATGGTTTAGTCCAATATAGGGAACTTTTACAACTAACGAATAATATGATTCAAACTAATGAAGACAATTTAGTTACGGCAAAAGAAAAAGAGGATATTAGTGGTGAGATTCTTGAAACCTATCAAGTAAGTTCGAAATTAAATCTTGTAACAGAACAGTTCTTAGAAGAACAAACTTTAGCTAAAGAGCAAAGTAATGCATTAATCAGATATATTGGAACAGATGAAATTGATGGCTATGTATGTCGACCAAAGATGGATCCAATGATTATCCCTGATACTTTACAAGAAGCCATTGAAATAGCTGTGAAACAAAACTTTGAGATTTTGGAACAAGTTGAAAAGATTAAGGAACGACGAGAAAATATTGCCATCGCAGATGCAAGCTTTTTACCAAATTTAACTCTTGAGTTACAAGGGAGTTTTGATGATGATTTAAAATTACCAGAAAATGGAACACAAGAAGAGTTAATTGCGCGATTAAATTTAAATTGGAATTTGTTTAATGGTGGAAAAGATAAAAATCAAAGTGAACAAGAAAAGTTATTTTTAAAAGAGTCTAAAGAGGACTTAGAGGGAGTAACGAGAAAAATTGTTGCAACAACAAAAGATCTCTTTTTTGAGTATCACAAAAATAAAGACAGAATTGAAGTATTAAAAAACTATGTGGTAGCTAATGAAAATATTGTAAAAGTGTATAAAGAAGAGTTTGATGCGGGAACTCGAACATTTGTTGATATACTAAATGCAGAAACAGAACTTTATGAATCAGTAAAAAGTTTACGAAATAGAGAATTTGCTCTTTTAGATAACTATTACAATTTAATGTATACTTTCTCAATTTTAAGTCGATCTATTCTTGGTATGGCAGATCAAAATTGTACTGAACCAGCACCTGTTAAAGTAGCACCTGCCCCTGAGCCAAAAGTGGATGATGAATTAGCGCAATTAGTAGATGATACTCCTCAAGAAGAGAATTTATTACCAGAAGAACCTGAACCAATGGCAGATGTACCAGCATTCTTACAACAAGATATGCAATATACATTAAATATGGCCACTTATATTAGTGATAAAGGTGCAGATGTGTTTGCCAGTGGATTATTAGATAGATCTGAAGGCTATGTGTATAAGATTTTTAATGATAATCAACTCTATAACAAAGTTATCTATAAACGATTTGATACAAGAGCAGAAGCACAAGCTGCATATGATGCACTTGATCCAGAAATAATTAGAGTTCATCGTCCATATATTGATATCTTAGAGAAGCATAGAAAGCTTTATATAAAGTATATTCGATATAATTAATAGATAAAAAACTGCTATCTTAAGGGCATGTATTGGCTGAAAATAATTTAAATGATAATGATAGTTTAAATAACTTAAAAGAGAGAAGAACCGTCGACTCTCTTTTAGAGTGTCTTTTATTTTTAGCAAAATATTATGAGAGAGAGAGACTTCTCGAGAGTCTTTAATTTATGGGCTTCCTATCCATAATACTTCAATGAACTATGATATGTTCTGCCAAGCATCAGAGCGTATAGGATTAAGCCAAAAAATAGTTTCTAGAAAACTTCGAAATATTACAAAACTTGCCCTTCCTATTGTTCTTTTTTTAGCTAATGATCGACATTGTGTTCTTTTATCATATAATCTTAAAACCGATACTGCTGATGTTATTATTCCGGGACTTAGCAAAGGAACGACTAGAATTTCATTGAAAAAGCTTGAATCAGAATATATGGGTGAGAGTATAATTATTAAACCGGAATATAACTTTAAAAACCGTGTTGATAATAATGTTTTAATTGATAATCCAAAGTCTTGGTTCTGGGGAACGATGAAAAGAAATTTTCCAATTTATAGACAGGTTATTATTGTTTCTATTTTTATTAATATGTTTGTTTTAGCAGTACCATTATTTACGATGAATGTTTATGATAGGGTTTTGCCTAATAATGCTATTGAAACTCTTTGGGCTTTTGCAATTGGTATTTTAATTGTGATTACCTTTGATCTTGTACTGAAAATATTACGAAGTCATTTTTTGGGAATTGCCAGTAAACGTGCTGATGTTATTATGTCTAATAAAATATTTGATCACTTATTAAATATAAAAATTGATTCTAAACCAGCTTCGACGGGGCAATTTGTTGCTCGTTTACAGTCTTTTGAAAGTGTACGAGAATTTTTTACTAGTGCTACTGTTACTGTTTTTGTGGATTTCCCATTTACAATTATTTTTATAGGTGTTATTTTTTTTATAGGTGGCCCTTTAGTGTATGTTACTTTAGCTTCAGTTGGTATTGCCATAATCATTGCATTATATATGCAAAGACCTCTTAAAAAAGTTGTTGAAGAGGCTGTAAAAGAAGAGCAAATAAAGCAAACAACGCTTATTGAGACGGTTACTGGACTAGAAATTATCAAAAGTATTCGTGCTCAAAACAGAATGCGAACGCACTGGGATAAGTCTATTGTAAAAACTGTTGAAAAATCAGAAAAATCTCATCACCTTTCTCAAATAACAACTTATCTTACTGGTTATTTAAATACACTTTCTAAGGTTGCTGTGGTTACTTTTGGTGTGCATCTAGCAGGTGAAGGTGAAATTACTATGGGGGTTATTATTGCAGCTATGATGTTAAATGGTAGAGCAATTTCTCCAGTAGCTAAAATGGTGAGTATGTTTGTTAAGTTTGATAGAACGCTACTTGCAATAAAAAATCTTGATGAAGTTATGAATATGCCAGTTGAAAAAGAGAATAAAGCTTATATCTCTCGGCCAAACCTACATGGAACCATCGAGTTAAAAGATGTTGAATATTCATATCCTAGTCAAAAATTTAAAGTACTTAAAACAATTAATCTTAAAATAAAACAAGGTGAAAGAGTTGCGATTTTAGGGAAAATTGGTTCTGGTAAATCAACACTTTTAAAACTTATTTTAAATTTGCATGAACCAACATCAGGTTCCGTTTTAGTTGATGGTGTTGATACAAGACAAATTGACCCAGTCGATTTACGGCGTTCTATAGGTATGGTACCACAAGAGCCATTTTTATTTATGGGATCAATAAAAGATAATATTACTATTGGTGAGCAATACGCAACAGATGAAGAGATTCTAAAAGTAGCAAATATCACAGGAGTAAGTGATTTCATTGGAAAACATGAAGCGGGCTTTGATTTACAAGTAGGTGAACGAGGTGAAGGCTTATCCGGTGGTGAAAGACAAGCTGTAACATTAGCGAGGTCTCTTATCTCAAATCCGAATATATTAATGCTTGATGAGCCAACTAACTCTATGGACAAGCAAACAGAAAAACTCTTTTTAAATAGAATACAAACAGTCATCGGGGATAAAACACTAATTATCGTAACTCATAAAACATCTTTGTTAAAGCTTGTGGATAGGATTATTATTGTTGAAGATGGTAATATTGTTATTGATGATACAAAAGAAGAAGTACTTAAACAACTAACAGGTAAACGGCAATGAGTACCAATAAAGACGAAGATTTAAGATACGTTAGTACTATGTACGCTTATTCAAACGAGCGGGCTTCAAATATATCTATCTTTGTTTTCGTAATGATATGTAGTATTGTTACAGTAGGTATCCTTTGGGCTGCAATTGCAGAGATAGATGAACTTGCACGTGGAAATGGAAAAATTATTCCTTCTGGAAAAATTCAAAGGATACAGTCTCTTGATGGAGGAATTCTATCTGAGATTTTAGTTAAAGAGGGTGAAACTGTCAAAAGAGGTGCCCCGTTACTCAAAGTAGATACAACACGTTTTCAAGCCTCTTTAGAGGAGAGTTTACAAGCTTATTTAGGATTACTTGCTATTCGAACACGGCTTCAGGCTGAAGTAAATATTGATATTAATAAAACTATGCCTAAAATCATCTTCCCTAATCGAATTTTAGAAGATAAATCACGCTATGATTTGGTTGAAAATCAATTTTTTATAAAACGTGTCAACGAATTAAAATCATCTATTCGAGTGCTTCGTAATCAACTTGGACAAAAACGACAAGAGCTAAAAGAGATTGAGAGTACTATTCGAAACTTAAAACGAAATCTAGAGTTTATTAAAGAACAGCGTAAAACGATACGAAGACTTGTAAAGTCGCGTGTAAAATCTAATTATGATTTACTTAATGCTGAAAAAGAGTATAACCAGACTCGTGGAGATTTAGAAACAGCAGAACTTTCTATTTCTCGTTCAAAACTAGCTATTAATGAAGCAGAAAATAGAATTAAAGAAAAAATAAATGCATTTAAATCAGAATCAGCAGGGGAATTAAATAAAACCACAGGTGAAATCAATAAATTAGAGGCAAAACTTATCTCTGATGTGGATAAAGTTGCTAAAACAGTTATTCGCTCGCCTGTTGATGGTATTATTAAACAAATTAATCAAAATACAATTGGTGGAGTTATTCAATCGGGTACGGATATTATAGAGATTGTTCCAGTTAGTAACAATCTATTAGTAGAAGCTAAGATAGACCCTAAAGATATTGCATTTATCAATCCAAGTCAAAAATCAATGGTTAAATTAACTGCTTATGATTTTTCAATTTATGGTGGATTAGAGGGGCAAATTATTGAGATTTCAGCAGATAGTATTGTTGATAAAGAATCAAAAGATGGGCAAAGTTATTATCGTGTTATTCTTAAAACAGAACGTAATTACTTAGAAAAAAATGGAAAAAGATTACCAATTATCCCTGGAATGATTGCAAGCGTTGATATTGTAACAGGTAAAAAAACCATTTTAGATTTCCTTTTAAAACCTATCTTAAAAACTAAACAGAATGCATTTCATGAACGATAAACTTTTTTAGAAACTTTTTATCTATATAATAATTAAATTTTATTCCAAAGAGACAAAATGAATAAAGATACAAACCAAGAGATACAATTACTTATTAATTCAATACGTGAAGCTTTGATTAATCGCAGTGCAATTCATTTACCTACATTGAAAAATATTCAAAAAGAATTTAACCCCAAAATTTCACAAATATATATTACCTTGTTCCAAGAAGGTAATAAGCTTTTACGTTGGGGATCAAAACGAGAAACTTTTGAGAAAACTATTATACGTGTGGTTTTAAAGTTAAATGAAAATATGAAACTTAATGATTTCGCACTTGAAGATGGTTCTAAGTGCAGAATAATGTTTGAGATGGTTACTTCTGAAAAAGAAGTAGATATAAGAAGATTGACAGTTTTAAAATTTAATGAAAATAGATTTGAACCAGGATTGTATGGACTGAAGTACTCATATCAAGGGAATTTGCGTTATTTTATGCCAACAGATGCAATAACACATAGTATTATGAGTGTTAAGCAAGTACTGAACTTTATGTCGAAAAAAACACCAATCGCGCGACAAACAAATAAGATTATTGAGCGTGTTCATTTGATGCGACGTGAACCTATTGAGTATAAACTGATTGAATCAATTGCTTATATTAGTTACGAAAACAGCGTCATTAAACTATATAGAGGTTATCCTGAAAATGTCCCATTTGATAAAGGAATTGTCTATGAAAGTATGCTAAAGAGTGTTGATTGGATGATGGATAATATGTATGATGATGGACGATTTTTATACTATTATGATGGGATTAAAGATAGTGTTGTTGATTTTGCACATCCGAATATGAAAAATCCTTTATATAATAATATCTTGCGTCATTGTGGTGGAACAGTTACACTGTTGAGAGCTTATGAACTAACTAAAGATAAAAAGTATCTATCTGCTGCTAAGAGATCTATAGATTTTTATATTTCAACATTTAAAACTCATGAAGTTGATGAACGATTTGCCTGTTTCCCTTTCTTTAATAGAAAGTCAAAGCTTGGTGGTGCTGGTATTGGACTAATTGCCATGATGCATTACTATAAAATGTCGGGGGATAAATCCTATAACAAGTATATTACAGGGCTTGTTCGACATATATTATCTCGCATTGATAGTGATGGTGAAATGATAGGATATTATATTCATCCTCTTGTGAATAACGGAAAACCAATTATAAATCCTACTGGAAAATTAAAAGAGGAACTTTTTTCATTTTATTATCCTGGAGAAGCTTTACTTGGATTAGCGATGTATTATCGTAGTTTTAACCGTATACCAAAAGATTTTAAAGCTAAGATTGCTCAAAAATCTGAATTAGCCCTTGATTTCTTAATCCATGAACGACCTGTTAAGTATCCCCACCTTTTTCCTGAATTACCAGCTGATGCTTGGTTGATGCAGGCAATTGAAGAATGGGTTAAAGTTGATAGTCTAAAAAAAGAGTCTTATATTCAATTTGTATTTGATGATACCTATACAATGATTGAAAAAATGTATACAAAAGATAATACATCTTCTACAACACGAGATTATATTGGAGGATTCTTTTATAACTATGGTGACCATGTTTATCATGATGGTTCACGTTGTGAAGGGATAATTGCTGCATATAATCTAGCAAAATATTTGAAACGTGATGAAGAAGCAGAAAAAATAATGCAAGCAATGTTATTGAGTGCAAAAGGTTTAATGCATACACTACATACAAAAGAATCAACATTTGCACATAAATATCCTCAAAAAAGTATTGATAGTTTTAGATTCAAATTAACACGCCAATGGGTGAGGGTTGATTCTGTACAACATACCGCTTGTTTTTTTGCACGATTATATAATGAAATGAAATAAAGAAGTAATAATGATAACAGTTGGGATGCTTTATAGTAAAGAAGATAATTTTTCTAAAGTTCGTTCAGATTTATTAGTTGGGCCTATGTTATTAGAGAGCATAAACTTTGTACGTTTTTTAAGTGAAAATATTCAAAGTGATTTAAAGATTTTTGCCCAAGAGTGTATACAGGGAGATTGGATTGATATTAAAGAACCTTTTTGTCCTGACGTTCTTTTAGATTTTACACTTCCAAATAGCTCACGCTCTAAAGAAGAGAAATTACTTCTAAATAAGCTACCACATAATAAAAGAATTGATCAAAATAGTTATGAATTACTTCAGTTATTAATACAAGATGATGATTTTAAAGAGGTTATTGTTCCTATTAAAGGAATAAGTAGTTTTTCTGAAATAAAAGAGATTTTGAAAATATCAAAAAAAATCATTATAAAATCAAAAAATAATACAATCCAACCTAAAATTATTGTTATTTTTAAAAAAGGACATAAGTGGAAAATTTCTCTACCTTATGAAGAGAGACTTTTAACCTTAAAAGAGCTAGAAGTTTTTTTAAATGATTTAGATTTAGATGGATACTTTATCCAAGATTATGTAGAGGCTTTGTCAAAGGAAAAAAGATCAATAGCTTTTAATTTAGTCGTTCAACAACGTTTTGATGGCTCTTGGCTTTCGCCAATAGTAAGAGGTATACACTCTACTCGTGGACCTATTGCTTCATTATGTTCAGGTGGAGAGTTCATAGGTACACCACTATTAATGGATGATGTCACTTATTTTCAATTTCCTTCTAGATATAAAAGAGGATTACATATAAATTTGAAACTGCAACGTTTATCTGTATGTATTGCTCGACGACTTGAGGAGTTAATAGAGGGTGCTCCGTGTTCTATTGGTTTAAAATTTTTATTAGATGAAAAGCTCATGCCAAAATTAGTAAATATCGAACCACGGACCATTGGATATAGTGCTCCAGGAAGGCATTTAGAATTTTATAGAAATATAGTACAGTTTTCTCAAGGTTTAATGAAAGAACAAGAGATTTCTTCCAAAAGAAAAAAACTAGAATCCAAGCACAAAGAAGATAAAACAATTCCTCCTTATGGAATAACATCTCGAAAAATTTTAAAGCCAATAGAGTGTGATACAATTTTAGAAAATAATACGCAATGGATTGATGTAAGTATTGGGCATGGGAGTCGTCAATTTATACATGATATATGTCAAGCTAAAGACCAACGAAATGTGTTTTTGTCTTTTAGGGTTGGCTTTGCATTAAATGATAGAGTTCAAGGGTATCGTCAAAGTATACTTGCATTAGAAGACTATCTTGGCACGGGTATTATTCGTTGGTCAGAAACAGAGTATATGCGCTCCATTCGTCCACCGTTACTACAAAAACAGTATGAACAGATCGAACCTTATCTTGTTGGAGGAGATAACTTAGATTTGATGTGGATAGAAGATATTGAACTAGGGTTACGAGGTTTAAATCAAAGTGAACAAGATAAAGCTTTAAACAATATGATTGAATGGTTTGAAAAGATGTGTCATCTAGGACAAGCTAAACAATGGGGTGTTATTTTCTTTAATGTAAGAAATAAACCTGCTTTTGAACTCTTAAAAAAACTCCAGTTATTATCAAAAAACTGTAAATACTTTACCACTATTGCAACACGAATGAAGACAGCAGATTTGTTAACCCTTAAAATGCTGCATGAAATGAACTTTAATGTTGTTGTGTTATCTGAAGATATTTTAGAAGAAGAAATAGAAGAGTTTTCTTCCAACATGAGCTTATTAAGAGTTTATAATCAACTTAACTTTAATAAAGTAGGGATGTAAGATGGCATTATTGGGGTTTTTAGATCGTGGCGGAATTGGACAATGGGCATATGCAATAGCTGCAGATGTTGCAGTACAGGGTGCAGAATTCATACGTTTTACAAATAATGATATTGATTTCAAAACAAGAACTATCCTAGGTGAGACGTGGAGAAATGGACAATGGAGAGAAAAAAGAGTTCGTTTTCCAGATGCAATTCGTAACTTTGAGCGAAAAGGTAAAAGTGATAAAATATTAGATTTAGTTCCTTACTCTTTAGGTTTTATTGTTCAAAAAGATGACCAATTAGACTTTCTTAGTCGTTTGCCAAGTACTTCTGAATATATTCCTAAAACCATTACTGTACACAATGTTCAAAAAATATTTAAGCAAATAAAAGTTTGGGGAAATGGATTATTTAAACCTTCTACTGGTCGGTTAGGGCAAGGAATTGTTTTTGTTAAAATGATTGATAATGAGTTTGAAATCAATGATAATGGTCAAGTTACCTGTTTAGATGAAAAGGCTTTTAAAGCATTAATTAAATCAAAGTTTATTGATGCATCACGAGAATATATGTTGCAGCAGTTTGCAGCAGGAACAGGACCTGGAGAACGTTATTTTAATGTACGTGTGATTGTAAGTAAGGGCAAAGATGGTGATTGGCATACGTGTAATACGCTAATGTCCTTACTTGCAAAACAAAAAAGTATTATAGCAAACCGTGATGCAGGTTCTAAGAATATAGATTTAGATGCTTTTTTAAAGTATAAATATAAACAAAATGTTCATACCGTTTATGATGAATTGTTTAGTGCCGCTATTAAAATCACCCGAGAATTAGATGACTTGTCAAATAATAGTTCAGAAGAAATTGCTTTGGATATGGCGATTGATAATAATGGTAAAGTATGGTTACATGAAGCAAATTGGCGAGGTGGCCTTTGGCTTTTTGATGAGGATGTTGGTATTTATAGACATGGTGGAGGTAACTTAAATCGTATTGCTACTCAAAATTGTTTGGGCTCAAATAGTGATCGTGCAAATGCGTGTAAGATTGCAATCAAGTCGCGAAAAGCGGTAAATCACTACTTATTCCAAAAAGACAACTGTGCACTTGATGATGGAGTAGTCTTTGGCTTGGATATGAGACGTTTTACTGATTCAACTATAAGTACTATCGTTGAGGCCATGACATATATGGTGCCAATAATAAGTATTTCTACTAATAGCTCCATTCGTAAAACCCAGCGCATTGTATATCAAGGAATGGAACTATTAAAAGATCAAATACCAATGATAAAATCTCCATGGCTACTCTCTAAAGGTGGGGCTTGTGTTTATGATTTAGAGGATGAAAGAAACTATACAAAGTGGATTGATGAAGAATTATCAATGACTCATATTGTCACAGAAAAAGATTTACTTTATGGTTATTCCATACAGCCGGTATTTTTAGAAAAAACGGTTTTAGATATAGTGAAAGATTTAAGAATAGAGTGCTTAGATACTTTTGTTTTAGAAGGTCTAGAATATAGTTTATGTAAGCGTAGAGAGTGGAAAAAATTATGGTTAAATGCTGCTTTGTGCATGCAAAAACTCATTAAAAAAGAGATAGTCAAACAGTGGGGAATATCCTTAAATGCAAAAACTTTTAATAGATATAAGTATACAAATATTCGCGAGCTATTAGATTTATTAACTGCGGATATAAAGTATTTACCAGAAGTATTAGTGCTTGAAATTGATAGTAGTTATTCAATTAAAAAAATAAAAAACTTAGTTGAAAAAGTTAGCAGTTTACCTTTGCGTTGTGTATTTTCTCTTTCCATGGATAAAATTGTTAAGAAAGAGTGGAATGAAACCCATCAAAATGTGCCATTTGAACACCTTGATGAGATAAAAAAGTATGCGAATAACGGTCAAGTTGTATTATGTTCAGCTGAAAAAAGTGAAGATGTATCCAGTATATTGAAGTTCCTAACTAAACGTGAAGAAATAAGTGATATAAAATTGTTATTTAAAGAGATAGGTAATCCTTGGTTTTATACAGAAAATAATGAAGCTAATATTTTAGGAAAAATTAAAATGATTCAGAACACAAATAAGGTAAAGAGAAATCCTTTATTATTAAAAAAGGGTATGGAAGCATTAGCTAAAATGGCAAAATTTGATCATCGTCAATTTTTTCGTTTCTTTGTAGATGGAAGGTTTCATAAAAAGTATGAAGGTTGGGTTGGTTATGAAAATAATGAAAGAGGTTCCGTTCCTGCTTTGTTAAAAGCATATGCTTACATGCTTGATAATTTTGATCTGACAGAAGGATTACAACCTTCGTATGTTAGAAATTTGCATGGGCTTATTATGAAGAATGTTATTACAAGTAATCCAAAATCAACACCTGGAGATATGCGTTTTTTAGAAGCAGGATTGAATATCTATGCACGATATTCAACTTTGAACAGTATCCAAGAAATAATTAATATGAGAAAGGGTGATGGTACGCCATTGTTTCATGTTCGTGGATTTGAAAAGCCTGCTGATGAGTTTAGTGCTGAAGAAATATTCTCAACATTACAACATAAAAAAAGACTACGATTTAGACCTTGGTATCCTTCTCTTACCGTAGAGCAACTAGATGCCTTACATGAAGATGGTGATTTAGATAAATTTTATGAGGTGAAACATTTTATACAAAGAGGATTTGCTTCACGATTAGATGCGATTATCCATGAGTATAATGAAGAAATAAAGCGTGCTAAAAGTGATGATGAGAAGCTTATTGCAATTTCACGAATTGCACGAAATATTGAAATTTTGCACCCTTTCCCTGATGGAAATGGACGAATTGCAATAGCATTATTAATGAATCATCTTCTGCTTTTTAATGGATTTTTAGCCGCAATTTTATATGATCCAAATATTGATATTGAGTTATCAGTTGAAGAGTTTGCTCAAGAGATAAAAGGTGGAATAGAGAATACAAAACTTTTATTAGAAAATCCAGAAGCTGTGATTTATGATTATTCAATTAAGGATGCAAAATTAGAAGCTATTGAGTCTTTTAAAAAACTCTCTAAAGGCGTTATATCAAGGCTATCTCCTTATGCTGACTTAATATTTGATATGCAAAAAGAGAAAGGGGACTATCGCGCTCATTATCTCTATTTAATACCTGCTCGTTTAACCCAAATCACGAAGGGAACATGGATGAATGTGCTGAGTGAAAAGGTTGAAAAATTACGATTTGAAGCTATTACGGTAGAAGAGAGTAAGGAGTTAAATCAATTATTCTTTTTTAGAAATCTATCTTCGTGGAGTCATCATAGCTATGAAAGCCCTTTAGAATATATTGAATATTTATCGCAAGAAGGAGTTCTTGCAATTGTCGTTGATAATATAGATATTGCACGTAGTTCATCATTACCTGCTTTATATGTGAAAGATGTTGATGATGCTCTTTATGATGTCGCTAAAGCTGTGCGAAAAGAAGTTAATTGTAAAGCAGTTACCGTAACAGGTTCATATGGAAAAACAGCTGCAAAAAGCCTTTTGGTTTCAATTTTAAAGGCTCAGATAAATGTACATACATTAATGGACAGTGATAATAAAACAGCACATATTATGGCATCACTTGCCAACTTAAGATTAACCGATAATCTTGAGATTAATGAAGTTGATATTTCAACAAGAGTTAATCCTGTTCGACATCGTTCAAAAGCGATACTTCCTGATGTTTGTATGATAACAAATTTTGATACAAGATACATAGAAGATTATGGGTTAATTGATGATGAAATAGGTGCTCATGCAGCAATTGTTGATGGAATAAAAGATGGGGGATTATGTATTATTAATTCACAAACACCATATTTAGATAAACTAATGGATGCAATAATGCAACGACGTGATATTGCAATTCAAACATATGGCACAGAAAAAGAGGATATTGGACGTTTAATAAAAGCTGATTTTAATCGAGAAAAAATGAAATGGAATGTTGAAGTAGATATTCTGGGTCATCGTCTAAATTATATAATTGGTTCATATCAATCTTACTTACCCTTAATGAGTGTGGGAACATTGTTGACAGCCTATAATTTAGGTTATGATATTGAATTAGCAGCTTCTATGTTTGATAACTGTTTATCTTTACCCACCTCAGGTACATTTCATAGGCTAAAAAACAAAGAGATAGACTTTTCTCTTTATTTACATGCGCATAAGATTAATTTAGAGATATTTAAATCTGCGATTGAAGATTGTATTAATATTGGATACAAGGGTAAACTTATAGTTGTTATTTCAGATTTAATAAATGAAAAATCAAATAATTATATTAAACAACAGCATATTGAATTAGTAAAATTTATCAATGAGGCAGAAGTTATACAAAATATTGTAACTTTAGGTGATAATATTAAAGTAAGTATGGATATTATTAATAGAGAAATTGATTTTAATGTCCATGCAACAACGGTTAATGAAATTGAAGTTATATTGGATAAACAGATAGAATCTAATGATATGGTTCTAATTATAGGGGAACCAAGTTTTAAACTTGGGTCATTTGAAAAAAAATTTAACATTTAAAAGCGTTAACAAAGAAAGGGAATAAATGAAAAAAGTCTATGTAAGTTTAATTGCAGATCTATTACATGCCGGACATATTAATGTATTAAAAGAGGCAGAAAAACTTGGAGAAGTAACGGTTGGTTTATTAACACTAGAAGCTTGTGGTGAGTTAAATGATGTTCCTTATTTAGACTATGAAAAACGTAAAGATGTTTTAGAAAACCTTAAGATGGTTGCAAATGTTATACCTCAAAAATCAGCAAGTTATAAAGAAAATATTCAACTTTTAAAACCAGATTTTGTTGTTCATGGAGATGATTGGAAAAGTAATTCTCAAAAAAAGTATCGAGAAGAAGTTCTTAATGTATTGAAAGAGAGTGGGGGAGATTTGGTTGAAATTCCTTATAGTAAAGAGATTAATGATATTCATATCAAAGAACAAATGGCTAAACTTGGAATAACATCTACTGCTAGACAATCACGTTTAAGAAAACTTATTGAAGCGAAACCTGTCGTGAAAATATTAGAAATTCATAATGCTCTTAGTGGTCTTATTGCTGAAAATGCTACTGAAACAGTTGAAGATGGAGAAGTTGTTTCTTTTGATGGAATGTGGTCAAGTTCATTGACAGATTCTACCTCTAAAGGAAAACCTGACATAGAAGCGGTCGATACAACAGCGCGTCTTACAACAATTAATGAAATATTTGAAGTAACAACAAAACCACTTATTTATGATGCAGATACTGGTGGTAAGCCAGAACATTTTGAATTTACAGTACGTAGTTTAGAACGAACAGGTGTTAGTGCTGTTATTATTGAAGATAAAACGGGATTAAAGAAGAACTCACTTTTTGGAAATGATGTAGCACAGACACAAGATAGTATAGAAAATTTTTCTCATAAAATAAGAATGGGTAAACAAGCACAAATTACTAAAGATTTTATGGTCATTGCACGTATTGAGAGTTTAATTTTAGAAGTGGGAATGGATGATGCTTTATCACGGGCATTTGCTTATGTAGAAGCGGGTGCAGATGGAATAATGATTCACTCAAGATTGAAAGACCCTGCAGAAATTATTGAGTTTGTAACAAGATTTAGAGAAAAAGATTTATCAACACCAATTGTTGTTGTACCAACCTCATTTAACTCAGTTACAACTGATGAATTTGCAAAAATTGGTGTGAATATTGTAATTTATGCAAACCATATGCTAAGAGCTGCTTATCCTGGAATGATGAATGTTGCAAAATCAATTTTAAAACATAAACGTTCCTTGGAAGCAGAGCCAGATTGTATGTCAATTAAATCAATTTTAGAACTAATTCCAGGAACAAAGTAATGGCACTTGATACCTATAAGTTTGGCGATGAGCTTAAAAAATTAGGGTTTGATTTTTATAGTGGTGTTCCTTGTAGTTTTTTAAATAATTTAATTAATTATGCTATTAATGAATGTGATTATGTAATGAGTGCTAATGAAGGTGATGCTGTAGCAACAAGTGCAGGTGCATATTTAGCCGGTAAAAAGTCGGTTGTTCTTATGCAAAATAGTGGATTAACTAATGCAACATCTCCTATAACTTCTCTAAACTACTCTTTTCAATTACCTGTTTTAGGTTTCGTCAGTCTTCGGGGTGAACCTGGACTTTCTGATGAACCACAACATGAATTGATGGGGACGATTACTGAAAAAATGTTAGAACTCATGAATGTAAAATGGGAGTATTTAAGTGCAGATTTTAATGAGGTTTTAGAACAGTTAGCTCGAGCTGATGAAGCTATACTAAATGATGAGTCTTTTTTCTTCGTGGTAAAAAAAGGCACTTTTGATAAAGTTGATTTAAAAGAACAAGTGATTAATAAAGTTGCTAATCAACTACAAATCAATAAGTCTCAAGAAGATAGTTTACCATTGAGATTAAATGTATTAGAAACAATAAGTAAAACAAAGTGTGAAAATACAGTTCTTCTAGCAACTACGGGTAAGACCGGTCGAGAACTTTATGAAATAGATGATGCAAAGAATAATCTTTATATGGTAGGAAGTATGGGAAGTATTAGTTCGATTGGGCTAGGAATTGCGTTGAATAGCAATAAAAATACAATTGCAATCGATGGTGATGGTGCCCTTCTTATGCGTATGGGAAATCTAGCTACAAATGCCTATTATTCACCAAAAAATATGCTACATATCTTAATTGATAATAACATACATGATTCAACAGGTGGACAGTTTACAGTATCAAGTAACATTGATTTTGTTCAAGTTTCATCAAGTGTAGGTTATGAGCAAAGTATTTATGTACATAATCTTAAAGAGCTTGAAGAGGTAATTTTGAGTTGGATGAAGAATCCTTCATTGACATTTGTATATATTCGTGTGAAAAAAGGAACGAAAGAGAATCTTGGACGACCCAAAGTAAAACCATTTGAAGTGAAAAAGAGATTAATGGAGTTTATTAATGGTTAAAACAGCTGTTATTTTAGCTGCTGGCTTAGGAAGCCGTTTGAAGGAACGTACCAAAGAAAAACCAAAAGGTTTTTTGGAAATAGAAGGTAAATCATTAATCATTAGAAGTATTGAGAACCTTATTTCTTGTGGTTTTGAAAAAATTTATATTGGCACAGGATACTTAAGTGAGTTTTATGAAAGATTAGCTGACATATATCCTCAAATTACTTGTATAAAAAGTGATAAATATGAGACTACAAGTAGTATGTATACCCTTTATAATATGAAAGATCTTGTTAAGGATGATTTTATTCTTCTGGAGAGTGATTTATTGTATGAAGTATCTGCATTAAAATACCTTTTGAGTGAAGAACAAAGTGACGCAATTTTAGCCAGTGGAACGACATACTCAAATGATGAAGTTTATATTGAAACTGATGAGCGATGTAATTTGATTAAAATGTCAAAAAATAAAGAAGAGTTAACATCTATTTTTGCAGAGCTAGTTGGTATTTCTAAAGTCTCTCAATTTAGGTATCAATTAATGTGCAGTGCTTTTGAAAATCAAGATAACCCCAAAATTGATTATGAGTATATTATGGTAAAGACTTCTAACGAGACCCCTTTTTATGTAAAAAAAATTGAAAATTTAATCTGGTGTGAAATAGATGATGAAAATCATTTAATTAGAGCACTTTCTCAGATATTACCAAAAATTAAGGAAAGAGCATGAAATTAATTAAACGAAATGTATTATTAAATCCAGGTCCTGCTACAACAACAGATAGTGTGAAATATGCACAAGTTGTTCCTGATATTTGTCCAAGAGAGAAAGAATTTGGTGATTTAATGGAGTATGTTTCTTTAGCATTAACTAAGATTGTTGCAAAGCCAAAATTGTATACTACGGTTCTATTTGGAGGTAGTGGCACGGCAGTTGTTGAGTCTGTTTTAAGTAGTGTTATTCCTCAAGATAAAACAGTTTTAATTGTTAATAATGGAGCGTATGGAAAAAGAATGTGCCAAATTGTGCAATCTTACGGTATCAATTATATTGAATTTAAAAGTTCATCAATCAAGCCTATTGATTTAAAAAAACTCAAGAAAACTATTTCAAAAACCCCATCTATATCTCACTTAGCAGTTGTTCATAATGAAACAACTACCGGTTTATTAAATAGCTTACATGATTTAGGGAAAATAGCGAAAAAATTTAAATTAGCATTTATTGTAGATGCAATGAGTTCCTATGCTGCAATTCCTATTAATATGAAGGAGCAGAATATTGACTATTTATGTGCAAGTTCTAATAAGAATATTCAAGGTATGGCAGGTATTGGTTTTGTAATTGCAAATAAAAAATCAATAGAACAATCTAAAGACCTTAAAGAAAGAAATTTTTATTTAAATTTATATGCTCAGTATAGAAACTTTTTAGACTCGCATCAGATGCGTTTTACACCTCCTGTACAAACATTATATAGTTTAAAACAAGCTATTATTGAATGCAATGAAGAAGGTATAGAGAATAGATATAAAAGATATTCTAAGTCATGGGAGAAACTTACATGTGAATTAAAAAAGATGAATTTAAAGTATCTTGTTGATGATGAGTATCACTCAAAGATAATTACTTCTATATTTATCCCAGAACATATTAATTTTAATGATATGCATGACTACTTTTTTAATAAAGGATTTACTATCTATCCTGGAAAAGTAGAAAAGTTTAATACTTTTCGAGTAGCAAATATCGGGGAAATAAATGTTGATGATATAAAACTATTTTGCAAATTACTAAAAAAGTATATAACTAAATAAAATGAAACAAACAAAAATTGATGACTTTTTAAATATAGAAGAACATACCCAAAAGCTGGAGCTTATTAATGAACAGCTTGAACGAAAAATTGAAGAAGAAGTTAATAAAAGTCGTGAAAAAGACAAGCTTCTTTTTCAACAAAACAAGCTTGCAAGTATGGGAGAAATGATAGCAAATATTGCTCATCAATGGAGACAGCCACTTATGGAAATTTCCTCACTTTTTATTCCCATAGAGGGACAAATAAAATTTCATGGTAAAGTGGAGAATAAAGAGGTTTTGGAATCTATTGCTAAATTGAATGAGATTACAAAGTATATGTCAAGTACCATTGATGACTTTAGAAATTTCTTTGCTTCTGATAAGGAGAAAGTTAAATTTAAAATATCGGATCAAATTAATCTTTCTGTTAATATCATGGCATCTGCTTTAAAAGCTCATGAAATTCATTTGGATATTATTGTCAAAAAAAACCCCACTCTTACAGGCTATAAAAATGAGTATGCACAAGTACTTGTTAATATCATAAATAATGCTAAAGATGTTCTCATCCAACGTAATATTGAGTCACCGAGAATTATAATTATAATTGAAGAAAAAGAAAACATAGTTACTGTCTCTATTGCAGATAATGCGGGTGGAATAGATATTGACCCAATCACTAAAATTTTTGAACCATTTTTTACCTATGGAAAACAAAATGGTACAGGGCTAGGTTTATTTATGTCTAAGTTAATTGTAGAAAATAATATGAATGGAAAGCTAGATGTTGAGAATATTCAAAATGGGGCAGTTTTTAAAATTATTATTCCAAAGTTAGAAGAGTAGCCTAAAAAATAATTTATAATATATTAAATTATCTAATTCCCAAATAATCACTAACAGTCTGTATAATTATTCTTTTTTTTAGAACACAAAACTAAAAAATAATACTATAAATTTAATTATTAAGAAACTTTTTGAAGACTTTCTTTTGTTATCATTAGTAAAATCGTGTCAAAAAAGGATCTTATGATGTTACTTTATGTCAGAAACGCCGACGGAAGTGTTGAACAGATAGAAGTTACGGAGAATATGGTTATTAACCCAGAAGAGGGACAACAGTTCTACTTTGATGATAATCATGGAGAGTACTACTTTAACCTCGCAGAGGGGGAACAATCAATTAACTTATTTGTGCAGGTAGACGGTAAACCTGTAGAAATACTGTTTAAAAATATGGTTGATCTTATTACTGCAAATAATCCTGATGATGTTAATAAAATATCAGCAGTTGCCGTTGCAAACGATCTTGATGGAACAGAAGACATCAAGGCAGCTTTAGCTAATAATGATTTTAATGGGCAAGAAATTCTTGATGATTTACGAGCAACATTAGAACAGTCTGCATTAGATGAAGGTAATACTAATGGTATTATTATTGATGACTTTGGTTCTTTAACTTCAGCACTTGATGCAGCTGCAGCTGGTGGAGGTGAAGGTGATGGTTCTGCTACTCCTGGACTTAATGATTCTCCTTTAATTGAAGATAATGCGTTAGTCGCTAGAGATAGATTAGAACTTACTGATGATGATGTAACCTTCTTAGAAACAGATGGTGGAAACCCAGAGGGTGACACAGACACAGATACTGACACGGACACGGATACAGATACTGATACCGACACGGACACAGACACAGATACCGACACTGATACTGACACTGATACCGATACTGACACAGATACTGATACAGACACAGACACTGATACCGACACGGATACAGATACAGATACTGACACGGATACCGATACTGATACCGATACG
>LPNY01000021.1:224149-225019 GCA_001655195.1 Arcobacter sp. EP1 | reverse complement strand
CGATACTGATACAGACACAGATACCGACACTGATACCGATACCGATACTGATACAGACACTGATACCGACACAGATACTGATACAGACACAGACACCGATACAGATACAGACACAGACACTGATACCGATACTGATACCGATACTGATACCGACACGGATACTGATACAGACACGGATACCGACACAGACACAGACACTGACACCGATACTGATACTGATACTGACACGGATACAGATACGGACACTGATACCGACACTGATACTGATACAGACACAGATACAGATACCGACACCGATACGGACACTGATACCGACACGGACACAGACACTGATACAGATACCGATACCGATACAGATACGGACACTGATACAGATACTGACACTGATACTGACACAGATACGGATACGGACACAGATACAGATACCGATACAGACACTGATACTGATACCGACACTGATACAGATACTGATACCGATACAGATACTGACACAGACACGGATACTGATACCGATACTGATACGGACACGGATACAGATACCGACACCGATACTGATACAGACACAGATACGGACACTGATACTGACACTGATACAGATACTGATACTGACACTGACACCGATACAGACACAGATACTGACACCGATACTGATACAGATACCGACACAGATACTGACACGGACACAGACACTGATACAGATACCGATACTGATACCGACACGGATACTGATACAGACACTGATACCGATACCGATACTGATACAGACACTGATACCGACACTGATACCGACACTGATACAGATACCGATACAGATACGGACACTGATACAGATACTGATACTGACACAGATACGGATACGGACACAGACAC
>LPNY01000021.1:93034-224139 GCA_001655195.1 Arcobacter sp. EP1 | reverse complement strand
CGATACTGATACAGACACAGATACCGACACTGATACCGATACCGATACTGATACAGACACAGATACGGACACTGATACCGATACCGATACTGATACAGACACTGACACAGACACTGACACCGACACGGATACGGATACGGACATCGATGTAGATATCGAAGGTGATATGCAAGCAATTGAGGGTCTAACTGAAAACTTTGAACTTAAATTAACGAATAGTGATGGTTCACCAGCAGTTGTGACTCAAGATACAGATGTTGTAGTTAGATTTAATAATATTTCAACAGAAAATAGTGATACAGAATATAATGATGGTCAACTAATCACTGTTACAATTCCAGCTGGATCATCAAGCGTGATTTTACCAGTTGATATTATTGACGATTATATTGCGGATCAATCTGAACAGTTTAAATTAACTGTTGAATCAGTTGAAGATACGGGAGACTTTGATTCTATTAATACCGTAGGTGCAGATATTGTAACTACTATTACCGATGATACTGGTACTCCAAATATCCCAGAAGATGGACCAGAACCAGATCATGAAGTAACCACAGTTGTTGTTGTTTCTACTGATTCTGCTGGTAATATTCTTCCAGATAGTATCGTTCCAGAAGGTGAAACAGCATACTACAAAACAATTTTAGTTGATGAAGATGGAAATATTCTTGATCCTCAAGGTTCTACTGTTGATGTAAGATTTACAGATGTTACAACAGAAAATGGAGACTACACTCCAGGTGATGGTTCAGTTATTAGTGTAAATATTGGAGATGTATTCTCAGCAGATGCTCTTAATGATAACGAAGTTGAAAATGATGAAGATTTCAGAGTAACTCTTGAAAACCCTGATACAACATATTATGAAAATATAGTTGTTGGGAATGCAGATATTAAAACTGAAACAGTGTTACTTGAAGAATCGTTTGAAAACTTTAGAACAAATGATGGCTGGCATGTAGAACATGGTGGTGGAGATATTAATGGAGAAGATAACAGCTCTGATACAACAATTACAGGTGATCATGGTGTTATTTGGGACTTAAATGCTGAAGGTGTTGAAATTCAGAAAAATATTGTAACTGATTCTGATGATGGAAGTAGCCACGCTGAATTAGACCCACATACATTTGATGGAAGCTCTGGAAACACAGTAATGACAACATCTGTTGCATTAAATGGAAGTGATACATATGAATTAGAATTTGCTTACCAACCACGACCAAGTGATCAAGCAAGTTCAGATATGAAAGTAACATTTGGTGGTAAAGAGTTAACAATAGATTCAGACGCTTCTGGAAACTTAATAATTACTACTAATCCAACAGATGGAACAGTTCAATACTCTACATCAACTGATGCAAATGGTTGGACAACAGTAACTGTTGAATATACAGGTATTAGTGGAACTGATGCAGACTTAACATTTGAAGGCTTAGCAGAGTCCAATAAACTTGGAGCATTAATTGATGATATCAAATTAACAGGTACAAGTTCTGAAAGCTATGGTGATTCAGTAACTACTACAATCGTTGATGATGATACTCCTCCTGAAGCAAGTGATAAAGACTTAGAAGCACTTTGTCATACTGATGGGAAAACAACTGGATTATTTGATTTATCAGATTATACTACTGGTGGAGCTAAGGACTTAGAAGATGATGCTGATGGTTCAAAAGTTACTCAAGTACGAATTGATACTTTACCTGAACATGGTACATTATATTATATAGATGGTGTTAACAGTATAGAAATCACTGAATCGATGATAACTGCTCCAAATGAGTTAATTTTACCTGAAGACACAAAACTAGAGTATGTTGCAGATGCTGATTACAATGAATCTGAAAGATATGGAACGGATAATGATAATGGAGACATATCTGAATGGGGAACTATAGATAATGGCGTATTAATTTCAGGCGATGGACTATTTACAGTAACCGCATTTAATGGTGAGACACAAGTTGATGTAGGATTTACAAATGATAACATCAATTCACATGATGGTGTTGGATTAGGTGCGGATTCTGATGGTGCTGGACAAGATATTGATTCAGGACAAGTTGAACTTGGTGAGAAACTTGTAGTTGACTTTGAACAACCAGTTGAGAGTGTTGAAATTGGACTTGCAAGTTTAGGAGATCACTTCAATGATGACCATAATGCAGATGCAAAAGCTGTATGGGTTGCCTTTAACGATGGTGTAGAGGTTGCTCGAGGAGAAGTTCAACAAGATGAAAACAATGCAGATGGTGATGGATATAAATATACATCAACCTTCACAATTGAAGGGGTAACATTTGATAGTATCGAGTTTACAACTGAGTCTGAAACAAATATCAATTCAAACTACTCAATTCAATATTTAGATGTTAATTATATTGCAGATGATCACTTCGACTACACAGCGATTGATAGTGATGGTAATATTGGTGAAAGTGCCGTTGTAAGAGTTGATATTCATAAAGAGGGTTGTGAAATCCCACCACCACCTCCAGCAATAGCCTTTGAAGAAGGTAATGAGTGGGTTGATAACCAAGATGTTATGAATGCACCAACTGAAGGTACGGATGCCATTGGTGCATTATTTGATGCAACTACGTATACTGAAGCTTCAGTGCATACGATTACTTATAAAGGAAGTTTAGCAACACCAGCTGGATTAGATGAAGTATTTACATTTAGCCAAGGTGAAACTTCTAAAATTATCGATACCCCATTTGGTGCATTGACAGTAAATGTTGATGGAACATATTCATATGATGTTGATGATACAAATGGATATGTTGATGCATTAAATACGGGAGATTCATTAGAAGAATTCTTTACATTTACTTTAACGGATGGATCACGAGTAAGTGCAGAAACAGAATTTGATGTAGAAATCAAAGGTACTGATGATGCTCCAGTAATTAATTCAGTTACAAGTGGAACTGATATTGCAATAGAAGAGTTAGGAATTAACGGAACACCAAATGAATTTACATCTGAAGACTTATTATCATCAGATAAAGGATTAATATTCCCAGAAGAGAATGGTAATCTAACATTTGATGTAGGTACTGGTGGAACTAACATGGCAGTTGAATACCATGGTGGTAATGCAGGATTTGAAAATATCTTCGGATACTACACTCTAGATGAAAATGGTGAACCATCTGAACCAGTAATCTTATATTTAGATCAAGGTGATGAAGATGGAGTTAATGGAGACTTTGATAACTTCTCTGATAACCCTAAATTACTTGATATCTTAACAGGACTTGAAGGTGAAGTTGGATTCTTTATTATTCCAAATGGAAATCATGGAGATATTGGAAATGCAGCAACACCAGGAAGTGGATATGAATTAGAATTTGTTCCAAGTAAAGAAGGATTTGGATTAGAGTTCACAAATGGTACAGATACAGTAACTGCTGGTGATGTATACTTTACAGACAATGGGTTATCTACTGATGGTAGAGACCATGCAATTGCAAGTCAAGATGACGATGGTAAAATTACTATTGGATTTGAAGACTTACCACAAGGTTCAACAGACCAAGACTTTGATGACTTTGTATTTACAATTAAAACGTGTAAAACACTTGGCGGTGAAGAGTACATGGTTGATCTTGGAAAAATTGATGAATCAACTCAGCAATACGCTTGGGATGGAGATTCAAATGATAAAGCAACTTGGTCAAACAGTGATAGCTTAGGAAAAGCTGTAATAATTACTGCTCTTGACTTTGATGGTTCAACAGATACCTTAACAACTGATGGAGATTATCAGTTAGGTGTTGAAGGTGCAACTACTCAAGGAGCACAAGTACCAAATCAAATTAACTTTGATGAAGATACAGGTGAATCTGAAGCAATTAAATTAGAGTTCGAAGGAAAACTAAACCAAGCTGAATTCCAATTTGCAAGATTAATTGAAACAGAAGGTGAGCAAGGTCATTGGCAAGCATTTAACAATGGAGTACTTGTTGCAGAGGGTGATTTAAATGGAAGTGGACAAGGTAATAACCCAGTATTTAGTATAGATACAGGAAGTGAAGTATTTGATAGTATTGTATTTACAGCTATTCAGTATGAAGATGGTGCAAATGAAAATGGACATGATACTTCTGACTATTACTTACAAGCATTCCAAGGAAGTGGGCCAGCTTGGGCAAATATGAGTGATAACGTTATTGATGACATTTCATTATCAGATGTTGATGATTCACATTTAGCTGAAGCAACATTAACATTAACAAATGCGCAAGTAGGTGATAATTTAGAAATTGATGCATCTGATTTAGTAGCTGGAGTAACTGCAAACATTTCAGAAGTAAATGGCGAAATCATTGTAACTCTTACTGGAGAAGCAACAAAAGCTGAGTATGAAGAGATGTTAGAATCAATTTCATTTAACACAACAGCTGATGATACGGATACCTTAAGAAACTTCGAAGTAGTTGTTAATGATGGTGATAAAGATAGTAATATCATTCCACTAGATTTATATGTAGGAAATTGTCACTTACGTCCAGAAATCACAATGAACCCAACAGCAGTAGTTGTTGATGAAGATGCACTTGTTTCTACAACAGATGCTGATCCTGAAGCAGATGTAAAAATCGCAATTGGTGATTTAAATATTACAAGTAACTACAATATTGTAGATTCAGTTGTCTTTAAAGAAGGACAAACAACTTCAATTACATCACAAGGCGAAGCTCTTGAATTAGTTGTAAGTAATGATGGTAAAACAATTACGGCACAATCTGAAGTAGATGGACGAGATGTATTTACTGTTGAGCTTGATATGGTAACAGAAAAATACACAATGACGTTAATAGATGTGATAGATCATCCAGAAAATAGTAATCCAATTGAGGATGATTTATTTGTTAATCTTGATATTGTCTTGACAGATGATACAGGAACGATTTCAATTGAAGAGACATTAGATATCACGATTGAAGATGATATTGTAGAAATTGAAGATGCTGATGCAACAGCAATTACAGTAGATAACAGTCAATTTGTTAACTTAATCGTAAATGGAAGCTTTGAAGATGTAGTTGGACATAAAACATCTGGAAACGAGCAGTTTATTGAATCAGACTTAGCATTAAGTAATGGTCAATGGCTTGGAATGCAATCAATGGAAGGCTGGGAGCTAATGAGTAAAGCTTCTAACTGGATGGAACCACATGAAGGTGCCCATGCAAATATTGGAACTGCAGATGGCGATAATTACATGGATCTTGGAGAGACAAATGCAAATGACTCAGATGTTGAAAATACACATATTGGTCAAGTTGTTTGTGTTGAAGAGGGAATGTCATATGACTTAACATTTGCATTTAAAGATAAAGCATTACACCAAGCTAATGATTCTGAATCAGGTGTTATGGAAGTTATCTGGGGTGGTGAAGTGATTGCTACAGTTGATGATAACACTGTTGTTGATGCAGATGGACAAGAAATTGGTACGGTTTCTGTTGGTGCTAATGGATGGTTAGAAGTAACAATCTCTGGATTAGAAGGAAGTGCTGATACTGAAAACAATAGATTAGAATTCAAAGAAATTGGTACTGGCAATGATAACTGGGGTATGGCAATAGATGATATTTCAATGAGTGCATCTTCTGAAACATATACAGGAAATATTGTTACTGATGGTGGACTAGATGTTAACTTTGGTGCAGATGGAAAAGCAGATAATACTGCAACAGATAACTTCTCTAATGCATTTGCTTTAGGAAATATTGTTGGCTGGACATTAAGTGCTGATGCATTGACATTAACTAAAGGAAATATTGTTAATCCAGATGCAGTGATTACAATTGATCCTGACAGTGGAGATTATACTTTAGTACAAAATACACAATTACCTGATGGTGATATTATTGTTCCAGTAATTGTTACTGATGGAGATGGAGATCAAGCAACGGCTGATGTAACATTCCATGTAGAAAATACGCCAGAGTGTGATTTACCAGATACAATCATGGCAACTATTGCTGATGATATAGTAAGCGAAGGTGATACATTAGGACATAAATTAACACTTGTTGATGAAAGTGGTGATGAAGTACGTGTACCTCCTGGACAATATGTAGAAGTAACATTATCGTATGCTCCATCTGATACGAATGGTGCAACAAATGCAGATTACGATGCACAAACTGTTGTAAGAATTTATGGTGGAACAAGCGGAACATTTGTATTAAATGATACCTTAGTTGATGGTTTACAAGAAGGAACAGAAAGTTATGTAGTAACAGTATCTGATATCTCTTCTCCAAATGCTATCATTGATGGAAAAATTGATAACTCATCTCCTGATACAGCAATTGGTACTATCGAAGATGATTATACAAATCAAGGACCAGATATAGGTGATGCAGAAGTTATTATTTCTGAAGAGGGATTAACAGATGGTATTGCTGATACAGATGGTGTTCCAACAGATGATACAAATGATGCAGTAGTAAGTGGAACAATTGCTATCACAGATCCAGAAGGTGATATTGTAACAGTAACATTAACAGAACCAACAACTATATTAACCTCTGATGGTGTAACTGTTGCGTGGAGTGGCGATGGTACTCAAGAGTTACTTGGTCAAGCAAATGGTGAAGATATTATTAAAGTTACAATTAATGATAACGGTGAATATGAAGTAACTTTACTTGGACCAGTTGATCACCCAGAAAACTCTGTTGAAGATATTATTAGTCTAAATATTGGTGTAAATGCAGATGATGGTACAGACTCTACAAATGGAAACATTGTAGTAAATATTGAAGATGATATGCCAAAAGCATGCGGTATTACACGAGAACTAGACGTAACGCCAGATACTATCGTTGTTAAAAACTTTGAAGCTGGATTTAAAGACTCTGTCTTTGTTAATGGTGATAGTCAAACAACGTTAACTGATACAGATTCTGATGACCTTACTGATAAAGTAGAGTGGGGAACACCTGTTGATAGTACAAATGGACAATCTGGTTATAACTTAATTGATAACAGTGCGTTTACAAGTAATACTGGTGCTGAAGTTGAATCAAACGAAGCATTTAAACTTGCAGACTTTACACACCAAAACTGGACGATTTATGGTAATTCATCGACATTGGATAAAACAACAGTAACTATGAGTATGGATATTGAAATCAATGGTGAAGTTGTTCCTGTAAGTTTTGATGTTCTTGTTGAACATACT
Source organism: Arcobacter sp. EP1 (assembly GCA_001655195.1). Classification (GTDB taxonomy): domain Bacteria; phylum Campylobacterota; class Campylobacteria; order Campylobacterales; family Arcobacteraceae; genus Arcobacter_A. The sequence goes on along the minus strand of LPNY01000021.1, from coordinate 216,926 downwards.
GAAACGCCAAATAGTGGTGATGCTGTAGCTTCAAGAGATATTATCTCATTAGTTGATAGTGAGTTACCAATTACAATCAATGGACAAGATTACACAATTAACCTAGAAGGTTTCCAAGATGCGCAAGGTAATTATGTAGATACAATCTATACAGATGAACAAGCAAACAATACCTTTGGAATTTTTGCAAATGTTGAAACGGTAAATCCATTACCACAAGTTTCAGGAAGTGTTTGTGCCGAAGCAGGAGCTGATGGATTAGAATCTATCATGTGGACAAGCTTACAAAGTCAATACGGTACTATGACAGTTGATGCAAACGGTGGATATACATTTGTAATGAATGAGTTTACAAAAGAGAATCTAGAACCAGGTGATGAAATATCTCAAACATTTGAGTACACAGTAACAGATAAAGATGGTGACCAATCAACAAATACCGTTACAATCAATATGAGCGGTGGAGAAATAGTAAATACAAACCCTGATGCGATTGATGATCATATTGAAGAGACGTGTGATGTAATTATGACTCCAAATTCACATGATATTTCACATGTAGATTTATATATTACAGAATCTGATGGAAATATCTTAAAAGTTAAAATAGATGACTTTAATGATGGACATAAAGCAATCAATATTTCAGCCTTTATGGATGAATACTACCCAGATGGTGAAGTATTAACAGCAAGTTTTGTAAAAGCAGGTAATAATGGAGATGAAGTAGAAAGTACAATCGTAATCTATGATGAGAATGTAACGGTTGATGACTTACCAATTGATGCTAAGTTTGATGCTTCATATGACTATTCATCTGTCTCTCATCTAATTGTAGATGTTACAAGTACACATACAAGTGATACAATCACTATTACAACAGAAGAGATTCTAGGAAATGATACAGACCCAGAAAATGATCAATTAATTGTAACAGAAGTATTTAACCCAACAAATGGAACAGTAGAGTTAAATAATGATGGAACTATTACATTCACAAAAGGTGAAAGTTATGATGGAGCAGCTACTTTTGAATATACAATAAGTGATGGAAATGGTGGAACAGATACTGCAACAGTTCATATAGAAGGTCCTGATTGTCATGTTGTGACAGATACAAAACCTACAAGTGTAGATGAAACACAAGAGTTATCATTAGCTAATGCTATAACAAATGTAACGTTTGTAGTAGATGTATCAAGCAGTATGAGTGATGGTGATTTAAGCTTAACAGAAGATGCAATTGAAAGTATCATCTCACAATATGAAGCTATGGGTAATGTAAATGTTAATATCATTCAAACTTGGGGATCATCTGGAAGTGATGGCGAAGGTCTTCAAACAACTGGATGGGTTGATTCTAATGTAAATGTAAGTCTGTTAACTGATAAATCAGGTACTGACTTCAACCAAGGATTAGAAGCAACAGTAGCAGCACATGATACAGCACCAACTGCAGATCACAGTGCTGTATACTTCTTTGCTGATGGTAATACCTATGATGATTATGAAGATGATTTAGAAGCATATTTACCAACATGGAACCAGTTTATTACTGATAATAACATTGAGTTACATACCATTGGAGTAAATGTAAGTAGTCTTTCTGACCTTGATGCAATTTCAAGTGCAAGTGATATTGATCCAATCTATGCAAATGATATCAATGACTTAGATGACGTAGTTTCTGATATTGTTAGTACAACTGCGTCAGTTTCTGGAAATGTTATGGATAACGTTGACTTTAATACTGATGGAGCAGGTGGGCTTGTATCAATCACAGTTGATGGTACAACATATAGCTCAGTTACTTTCCCTCAAGATGGTTTAGAAACAGCACAAGGTGGAAAACTAGTATTTGATTTTGTAACGGGTGATTATACTTACTCTGCAACATCAAGTAGTGTCGCAAATGATATGATGGAAACATTGACAGTACAAGCAGAAGATGCAGATGGTGATACCACTGACTTTAATGTGTACATCAATGTTGATAAACCAGAAGGCCTTAACTTAGATGTTACAGTTGGAACACCTGAAATTATTACAGGTTCTGATGAAACAGAAACATTATCATATGAGATGGATAAAGTGCTTGGAGATAAAGGTGAAAGTGTAATTGACGGTGAAAATCCAATTGATTATACTAGAAAAACATTTGACTTTGGTGATGAGAATGCATATAAAACTGTAACATTTACAGTTGATGCATCTATTGCAGGAAGCTGGAACTTTGGACCAAATGTAACAGATGATACATTTACAATCAGAGCAAATGGTCAAGTACTTGATGTACATACATATGGAGCAGGTGGAGATAGTAATGTAAATATTAGTGAAAACCACTCGTATACATACACTTCGACACTAAATCATGAAGGTAAGTTAAACCTTAAATTTGAAGTTGCTTCAACTGAACCAATTGAAACAGTAACTATCAATACAGTTACTGCAGTTGCATTAATTAATGAATCAGATGTTGAACCACATACTGAGTATCCAGTAAATATTAGTGCAGCACTTATCAATGCTGATGGTGATGATGAAATTAGTCAAATTTGTATCCATAATGTACCAAGTGATGCGACATTAAGTCATGGTGAAGTACAACTTGATGGAAGCTGGGTAATTACACTTGGTGATGATGTAGAAAGCTTCAATGAAGAAGTAACATTAAGCTTACCAAGTGATTCTACTAATACAGACTTTGATCTTGTTGTAACTGCAACGGTTGAAGATAGTGTAGAAAATACATCTGAAGATACTATCGCGTTAGCAGATGGAAATGGTGATGGAATTATTGATGTAACAGACTATATAGGTAATGACCATGCTGATGATGATTTAGATTTAATTTCACCTGTTGATGGAATTGATGAAATCCATATGACAAGTAACTTCTTTAACGATATTGATGTTGAATCAATCATTGATATGAATGATGATACAGAAGATCTTCAGTTATTTGTAGAACAAGATGATGAAAGTGAAGATGTCAATCTTGAAACGGCAATCAATGACGGTAAACTTGAAGATACCGATCAAACAATTGATGTTGATGGTAAAACATTTAACATTTATCAAGGAACTGGTGATGCAGCAAATATCAAAGTCTTATTAGACGATGAAATTGATATGACACCAGACTTAGACGACTAAAAGAGGGGTTTCCCCTCTTTTATTATTTTTCTTCTTGAAAAATTATTCTTTTTTACTTCATTCATTTTTCAATCAATTTTAGATACAATCGCAATAAAATTTAACGCATAGGATAATTATGTCATTACTTCAAAAACAAGCAGATACAATTCGATTTTTAGCTGCTGATATGGTTCAACAAGCAAACTCAGGACACCCAGGTGCACCAATGGGATTAGCTGATATTGCTACAGTTTTAAGCTCACATTTAAATGTAAACCCAAACAATAGCTCTTGGTTAAACCGAGATAGACTTGTATTCTCAGGTGGTCATGCTACTGGACTAGTTTACTCATTATTACATTTATGGGGATTTGATGTATCTATTGAAGATATCAAAAAGTTTAGACAAACACATTCTAAAACTCCAGGTCACCCAGAGTACGGACATACTCATGGTATTGAGATTACAACGGGACCATTAGGACAAGGTATCGCAAATGCTGTAGGTTTTGCATGGGCTTCTAAATATGCACAAAATGTTTTAGGAAATGACGTAATTGATCATAAAGTTTACTGTTTATGTGGAGATGGAGATTTACAAGAAGGTATCTCTTATGAAGCTACAGCAACAGCAGGTCATCAAAAACTTGATAATTTAGTAATTATTTATGATTCAAATAACATTACAATTGAAGGTGATACTTCAATTGCATGGGATGAAGATGTAGTAGCACGATTTAAAGCAATCAACTTTGAAGTACTTGAAATTGATGGACATGATTTTGATGCAATCAATGGCGCATTAGAAACTGCTAAAGCATGTGATAAACCAGTACTTATCAAAGCAAATACTGCAATTGGTAAGGGTGCTGCAACAATGGAAGGTAGCCATCATACACATGGTGCTCCTTTAGGTGCAGATGAAATCGCAGCATCAAAAACAAAAGCTGGATTTAACCCAGAAGAGTCTTTTGTTGTACCTACTGAAGTAAAAGAAGCCTTTGATAAAACAGTTTCTGGAAACGAACTAGAATCTGCATGGAATGCAAAAGTATCTGATGAAGCACAAGCAAAAATTGAAGCATTACAAAATCCTAACTTTGACGCAATTGAGTACCCTGAGTTTGAAGCAGATGCATCTGTTGCAACGCGAGAATCAAATCATAAAATCTTAAATGCAATTAGTGCAGCAGTTCCAGGGTTTATTGGTGGAAGTGCTGACTTAGCGCCATCAAACAAAACTGAACTAAAAGGTGCTGGTGACTTCCCAAATGGAAAAAATATTCACTTTGGTATCAAAGAACACGCAATGGCATCAATTTGTAATGCAATGAACCTTTATGGTCTATTTAAAGTATTCTCTGCAACTTTCTTTGTATTCTCTGATTACTTAAAGCCAGCAGCAAGAATTGCGGCACTTGCAGGAATTAAACAACACTTTGTATGGACTCATGATTCTATTGGTGTAGGTGAAGATGGACCAACACATCAACCAATTGAGCACTTATCTCAATTTAGAGCATTACCAAACTTTTATACATTTAGACCAGCTGATGCAACTGAAAATGTAGCATCATGGAAAAAAGCATTAACAATGGATGCACCAACTGCATTTGTATGTTCACGACAAGGACTTCGAGTACTTAAAGATGCAAAAGAGATTGGTGATGTTGAAAATGGTGGATACCTTCTTAAAAAACGAGAAGGTGCAACTGTTACTATCATGGCATCAGGTTCTGAAGTAATGTTAGCATTACAATCAGCATGTCACTTAGAAGAAGCAGGAATCAAAGCAAATGTTGTTTCTGTTCCATGTTATGATTTACTAGTTGAGCAAGACAAAGCGTACATTGATTCAATCATTGACCCAAATACAAAAGTATTTGCAGTTGAAGCAGCACGAGGATTAGAGTACTACCGATTTGCTGACGTAGTGTATGGTATGGATTCATTTGGTGCATCTGGACCAGCAGGTGATTTATTCAAAGAGTTTGGTTTTACTCTTGATGCACTAGTGGAAAGAATTAAAAACGATATTTAATTTTTATAAAGTAGAGTGAGCTTAGGCTTGCTCTATTTTTTTACTTTAACATATCAATATATCTTGATGTGTCAAGTTTATTTAGATATACTTCCACAATAAAATTTATAAGGAGCAATCATGGATATTTTTTTAAAATCAGTTTCAGCACTCAATGACGAAACACGTGTAAAAATTCTAAAGTTTATTAATATCCACGGTCAATGTTGCGTATGTGACTTGGAACACTCCTTTGATATGATTCAATCACGTCTGTCTCGCCATCTTAAAATTTTAAAAGAAGCAGGTTTCTTGCGAGTTGATAGACAAGGGCGATGGGCGTACTATTCAGTACGAGCACCACTTGATGAGTTTCGACAAGCAGCCATAAAAGAGATTATGACATTAGAGATTGAATTACCAAAAATTATTAAGGCGTGTAGCTAATGACAGAAACTTTGTTTGTATATGGAACACTTATGCCCAACTGTCCCAATGGACATGTTTTAGAAAATGTTGTTGGTAAGTTTGTACCTGCAACAGTACAAGGCAAACTTATTGATGCTGGTTGGTCTGCTGGTATGGGATATCCAGGAATTAAACTGGATGCAGGAACAGATACTATTCATGGGTTTTTGTTTTATTCAAGTAATTTAATCAATCATTGGGATTATTTAGATGAGTTTGAAGGTGCAGAATTCGTACGAACACCTGTTGTGGTTGAACGTTATGATGAGTTGGAAGTGGATACTTATATTTATACACTTAAACCTGAAATAGAGGATTTAGAAGAGTAAATCTTTATTTCTAATAGGAAATTTTTTTATAAAATACATCAATATATCTTGATGTATTAAAATATTATGAAGGAAATATAATATGATTTTGGCAAGTGCAATCTTTATAATCACACTTATTTTTGTAATTTGGCAACCACGTGATTTACAAATAGGTACGACAGCTGTAGTAGGTGCAATAGTAGCACTTGTTTTAGGAGTTGTGAGTTTTTCTGATGTTTTAATTGTAACGAATATTGTTTGGGATGCGACACTCTCTTTTATTGGAATTATAATTTTGTCAATGGTTTTAGATGAAATTGGATTCTTTGAGTGGGCAGCATTAAAGATGGCAAAGTTTTCTAATGGAAATGGTTTTAAAATGTTTGTGTATTCGATTCTTTTAGGGGCATTTGTATCAGCACTCTTTGCAAACGATGGAGCTGCTTTAATTTTAACACCAATTTTATTAGCAAAAATGCGTATTTTAAAACTTAATATGAAGTCTATTGTTGCCTTTTTACTTGCAGGAGGATTTATAAGTGATAGTGCCTCTTTACCACTAGTTTTTTCAAACCTTACCAATATTGTCACTGCAAACTATTTTAACATTGGGTTTGGTGAGTATATTACAAATATGATTATTCCTTATATTGTCAGTGTTTTTGCTTCAATTGTGTTTTTATGGATTTTATTGCGAAAAGATATTCCAAAAAATGTCGATATCTCTTTATTAAAAGAGCCAGCATCTGCTATTAAGAATCAAACACTTTTTAACATCTCATGGGTATTTTTAGCACTGTTACTTGCAGGATACTTTGTAGGAGATGCTTATGATTTACCAGTTGCTGTATTTGCTCTTGGTGGAGGTGTGTTATTTCTAGTTATTGCAACAGCCTTTAAAACAGTCGAACCTGTGCATATTATTAAAGAAGCACCGTGGCAAGTTGTATGGTTTAGTATTGGACTTTATATTGTTGTCTATGGGCTAAAAAATGCAGGACTTACGGATTATTTAACTCTTATTTTGCAAGACTTAGCTCAAAGAGGTGATACAGTAGCTATTGTTGGTACAGGGTTTTTATCAGCATTTTTATCTGCAATCATGAATAATATGCCAACTGTTATGATTATGGATATTGCTCTTGATAATATGGGAGATATTCCCAACCAAGCATTAGCCTATGCAAATATCATTGGATGTAACCTTGGTCCAAAAATGACACCATTTGGTTCTTTGGCAACATTGCTTTGGTTACATGTTTTAGCTAAAAAAGGTGTGCATATTTCATTTGCACAATATAGTAAATTTGGTTTAATAATCACGCCACCCGTATTATTAATAGTGTTACTGGCTTTATAAAAAAAGTGGAAAATAAAATTAAAAAAAGGAAAAATTAGATGGAAAAAAAAGTATTAATCTTATGTACAGGAAACAGTTGTCGAAGTATTATTGCAGAAGCTCAAATCAATGCTTTTGTTGAGGGCGCAAGCTCTGATTCCTCAGGTGTAAAAGCAAGTGGTCGAGTGAACCCAAATGCAAAAAAATTATTAGAACAAAAAGGTATCTGGAAAGAAGAATACCATTCAAAAGTAATTGATACTGTTATTGACAATGAGTATGATTTAGTAGTAACTGTATGTGGTCATGCCAATGAAACCTGTCCAATGTTTCCAAAAGCAGTTAAAGTTATTCATGTAGGATTTGAAGACCCAGATGGTAAAGATTTTGCTGCTTTTGAAGCAACATATGAAGAAATTTTAGAGACATTATTACCAAAAGTAAAAAAAGAATTAGGTCTGTAAATACTAAACAATCAATAAAATATTATAAAGAAGTAAATTATGAGTAAAAAAATATTAAATATATATGACCCCGCGATGTGTTGTCCCACAGGTGTTTGTGGAACTGATGTGGATACAACTTTAGTGCAACTTGCTAATTTTTTAACTACTCTGGATAAAGAGAAGTTTGAAGTAAACCGATATGGTTTAACAACTGAACCTGCTGAGTACGTAACAAATAGTGAAGTAGCACGCCTATTAAACGAAGAGGGTGTTGATTCTTTACCACTATTTTTTATTGATGATGAAGTGGTTTTTAAAGGTGTTTATCCTTCTGTTCCTCAATTGAGTTCAAAACTTGGACTTGCATCGTTTGTTGCAAAGTTTTAGTATGAAAAACTTACTTTGTAAAATACCACAGTTTCTTTTTTTTACTGGAAAAGGAGGTGTAGGAAAAACCTCAATGTCCTGTGCTATATCTGTGGCACTTGCAGATAAAAACAAAAAAGTACTTCTTATTTCAACTGACCCTGCTTCAAACCTTGATGAAGTATTAGATACGACTTTAAGTTCAGCTCCAACACTTGTTAATGGCGTTAAAAATTTATGGGCAATGAATATCAACCCTGTTGTTGCGGCCCATGAGTATAAAGAAAAAATGGTAGGACCCTATCGTGGAATTTTGCCTAAAGAAGCCATTGAACAAATGGAAGAGCAGTTAAGTGGTGCATGTACTGTTGAGATTGCAGGCTTTAATGAGTTCTCTAAATATGTAGGTGATGAGGATATTGTTTCATATTATGACCATATTATATTGGATACTGCACCTACAGGACATACTTTACGACTGCTTTCACTTCCTAGTGCATGGAATGACTTTATTGCTGATAATAGCACGGGAAGTTCATGCTTAGGCCCTGTGTCAGGATTGGCAGAGTACAAAAAACTTTATGATAATGTTGTTGATAATCTTAAAGATTCTGAAAAGACATTACTTATTTTAGTTGCACGAGCTGAGAAGTTATCGTTGATTGAAGCTTCAAAAGCGAGTTTGGAGTTGTCCAATCAGGGTATGCAAAATCAACATTTAGTGATTAATGGTGTTTTCCAAAGTAATGATGACGATACAATTGCAAAAGCCTTCTGTCTAAAATCAAAAGAGGCGATTGATTCACTTCCTATTTCTTTAGAAAATTTAGAACATACTAATGTTGGATTTTATCCTAAAGGTGTTCTGGGTGTTCAAAGCTTACGTGCAATTGTCAATGAAGAGATTGCTTTGGAGTTTGAAGGTGTAAAAAAAGAGTTAGAAAAAGAGTTAGATGAGGCACTATTGGGTATTAATTCATGGTCAACTTTGATTGATGAATTTGAACAAGATGGTAGTGGTTTGATTATGACTATGGGTAAAGGTGGTGTTGGTAAAACAACAGTGGCTTCACTTATTGCTTCAAAACTTGTGGCTAAAGGGCACAACGTAACACTTTCTACAACTGATCCAGCAGCACATTTAGAGTATATTGCTCAAGATAATGAAAACCTTATTATTGAGAAAATTGATCCTGAAATTGAAACAAAAAGACATGTAGATGCAGTAATTAAAAAAAATGAAGGCAAATTAAATGATGATGATATGGCATTACTCAAAGAGGAGTTAAGTAGCCCGTGTATTGAAGAGATTGCTATTTTTGAAGCCTTTGCTAAAACAGTAGCAAAAGCTAAAGATCGATTTGTTGTTCTTGACACTGCTCCAACAGGGCATACTCTTTTACTACTTGATGCTTCAAGTGCTTATCATAAAGAAATTTTAAAAAATTCAAATAATGAAATGAGTGATGAACTGGTCTCTTTATTACCTAGAATCAAAGATAAAAAGTTTACCAAAATCTTATTGGTTGCACTTGCAGAAGCAACACCAACCCATGAAGCAAAAGATTTACAAGAAGATTTAAAAAGAGCCAATATTGAGCCCTTTGCATGGGTGATAAATAGAAGTTTTGCATTAACAAAAAGTAGCAATAATCTTTTATGTCAAAAAGGATTAAATGAGTTAAAATATATTCATGAAATTAAAAGTGAATTGAGTCAAAAACTTGTTATTTCTCCTTGGATTTCCGATGAGATTAACAACGAGGCTAGTTTAGAAAAATTAGTATAAAAAAGTCATATCCAAATACATTTGCTATGTTATAATACACCTTTAAAGGATAAAAATGATTTTTAAAGTTGATGGTCAGTGCCCAAAATGTGCTAAAAAAGGTAAAAAAATAAGCCTTAAAAAGATGAAACATCATGTGGACGATATTTCATATCTTAAAGAGCATTTTAATTACTATATATGTAAAAATACTCACTGTGAGGTGGTCTATTTTAATATTATGAATGAATTTTTAACCCATCAACTCAATAAAGAAGTAGGTTATAAGCAAAGCTCAAGTTCTGATGCTCTTGTGTGTTACTGTTATAATATCAAAAAATCTCAACTCAACGAAAATACTTTAGGTTATATTGAAACAAAAATGGAAGAGTACCCTTGTGCTTGTGGTACACGTAATCCGTATGCAAGCTGTTGTTTAGGAGAAATCAAAAAGCTACTGAAAGCAAAGCGTGGCTGAGCACTCTAAAGGTTACCTTTTTGCAATAACAGCTTTTTTATTTTGGGGTGGGATTTCTCCCATCTATTTTAAAGAAGTCGGCAGTGTTGACTCATTTGAAGTGTTGTTATATCGTATTATCTTTTCATTTTTTACGCTTCTTCCTTTTTTATTATTTAAAAAAGAGTTTAAATCTTTTATGGTGACAATTAAAGACTTTACAAAAATAAAATATCTTTTTTTCTCAACAATGTTTGCTTCTATTAACTGGTTGATTTTTATTTGGGCCGTTGCTAATGAACGTATTATTGAAGCTTCTTTAGGTTATTACATCAATCCTTTAGTTAATGTATTATTAGGCTTTTTATTTTTAAAGGAGCGTCTTACTCGAAATCAAAACATTGCTATTTTTATTGCAGTATTAGCGGTGGTTTATCAGCTAATTACTTTAGGAACGATTCCTTTTATCTCTCTGGCGTTAGCGTTTACTTTTGGTTTTTATGGATTAGTACGAAAAAAAGTCAACCTTGGTTCCATAGTAGGATTGTTTATTGAAATTTTAATTCTCATGCCATTTGCCTTAATATACATTTGGTATGCGTATGATTTTTCTAACCTAGCTATAACACAAGATGATCACTATATTGCATGGATGTTAACATTAACTGGATTGGTAACGGTTATTCCATTATTACTGTTTAATGGTGCTGCAACGCGAATGAAATTAGCAACGTTAGGGTTTTTTCAGTATATTGGACCTACTATGGCATTTAGTGTTGCAATTTTTATTTACGATGAACCTTTTAATAGCAATAAGATGGTGACATTTGTATTGATTTGGATTGCATTATTGATTTTTTCTTTGGATAGTATCGTTAAATCTTACCGACATAAAAAAGGTTTGAGTAAAGCGTAATCAGATTGTTGCTAAAATAGGGTATTCTAATTGTAAATATTTAAAAGGATTACCTATTAGCTTGCGCACACTTAAACTTGTTTTTTTATTTGTCATTTTCTGTAATGTGGCAGTGGATATCTCTCATAAAATACTGTTACAAAATGTCGCTTTTAAAATTTTTGATGGCAGTGTTCAAGTTGTTTATATTTCGATTATCAATGCTTTGATACTTTTACCTTTTTTACTACTGTTTTCACTTTCAGGTTATCTTAGTGATAATTATGACAAAAAAGATGTCCTTGTGTATGGGGCACTTTCTTCGTTTTCTTTATCTGTTCTTATGATTATTGCTTATAGTTTGAGTAGTTTTTATTTGGCAATGTTTGTGCTATTCTTATTAGCAGTTCAAAGTGCTATTTACTCACCTGCTAAGTTTGGGATTATTATTAATTTGTATGAAAAAGAGCATTTAAGTCGTGGAAACTCTGCTGTACAAGCTGTCTCTATGATTGCTATTTTATTAACTATGGGAGTATTTTCTTTTTGGTTTGAATCAATCTATAGTGCACACAATTATGATTTAATCAGTTCAAAAGAAGTATTACTGAATAAATTTTTACCATTGACTTTTTATATTGCGCTAATTGGTGCTATTGAGATGGCAGCCTCTTTTTTAATCTTGAAAAAAATAGATACAAATTTCCAAGTTGATAAGAAAAAAATCTTAGATAAAAAAGCCTATTTTCAAGGGAAACTATTACGAACAAATCTAAAAGAGATTAGTTCAAATCATGTGATTTTACTCTGTGTAATTGGGTTATCTGTTTTTTGGGGAATTTCTCAAGGTATGTTAGCTGTATTTCCAGCTTATGCCAAAGAGTATTTAGAAATCACCAATGTGTTTGTTATCAATGGAGTGTTAGCTAGTTCAGGTATTGGTATTGCATTGGGGTCTTATATTTATTCAAAGATTTCAAAAAACTATATTGAAACAGGAACCATACCTCTTGCAGCAGTTGGAATGGCAGTGATGATTTATACATCAACACTTGTTGAGAGTACGACAGGACTCATGTTATCATTCTTAGTGTTTGGTATGTGTGGTGGTTTTTTTGTCGTTCCCTTAAATGCGCTCATTCAGTTTAATGCCAATATTAATAGACTTGGAACTATTTTAGCAGGGAATAATTGGTATCAATCGTTGTTTATGTTTTTGATTTTATGTATGACGACTATTGTTTCTTTAAATCATTTTGATACGTTAACAACAATTTATATTATTCTGTTTATTACAATCATAGGTGCTATTTATACTATGACCCAACTGCCCCAATCTATGGTTTACTTTTTTGTAAAGTTTATTGTTGGGTTACGATACAAGTTAGAGGTAACAGGACTTAAAAACATGCCTTCAAGTGGTGGAGTTTTATTGCTAGGAAATCATGTTTCATGGTTAGATTGGGCAATTTTACAAATGTCGACACCTCGAGAGATTAGTTTTGTAATGGATAAAACCATTTATGACAAGTGGTTTTTACGGTGGTTTTTAAAGTTTTTTAATATCATCCCAATTGCATCAGCTTCTAGTAAAAGTAGTATTAAACAAGTGGCACGTGCCTTAGATGAAGGAAAAGTTGTAGTTCTATTCCCAGAAGGCGGTATAACTTATAATGGACACTTAGGAGAGTTCAAACGAGGTTTTGAGTTAGCTCTTAAAATGACAAACTCTGATGTTCCTGTGGTTGCTTTTTATATTCGAGGGTTGTGGGAGAGTATGTTTAGCAGGGCTAATAAAAAGTTTGTTAAATCCTATCGAACCAATAGTGTAACGGTTTCATTTTCTAAACCTTTTAATAAACAGACAGCAACAGCTGAATTTGTAAAACACAAAGTGATGAATTTAACAATTGAGTCGTGGAAAAAGCATATAAAGATGTTAGAATCACTTCCGTGTGAAATTGTTTCTAAGATGAAAGAAGTTGGTAAACATTTAATTGTAGCTGACTCTACTGGTATTGAGCTCAGTGGTGAAAAGTTTTTAACAGCGAGTATTGTGTTTAAAGATGCCCTAAAAACGAAACTTAAGGGACAAAATATTGCTTTGATGATTCCTACAACAGCCGCTGGAGCTTTTGTTAATACTTCGGTTTTAATGATGGGGAAAACAGCTGTAAATTTAAACTATACTGCTGAGGTTGATTCGTTGATTAAAAGCGTTCAAAGCGCTGATATTAAATCCTTAGTCACTTCAAAAAAGTTTCTTTTAAAACTCAAAGAAAAAGGTATGAACTTAGAGAAACTCTTAGAGCATTTAGAGGTGATTTTTTTAGAGGACATTAAAGAGAGTATTCCCAAAAGTAAAGGTATCTTAACCTTTTTAAGTGTAAAAATACTACCAAGTTTTTTAATCAAACTTTTTCATGTAAAAAAGGTACCATTAAAAGCAACAGCATTAATCATGTTTAGTAGTGGGAGTGAAGGAACTCCTAAAGGTATTGAGCTGTCTCACATGAATATCTTAGGAAATACACAGCAGATTGCTTCAGTGTTAAATGTCCACGATGGGGATGCTATGGTAGGCTCTTTGCCACTTTTTCATGCTTTTGGTATTTGTGTGACAACTTTCTTCCCATTAATTGAAGGGGTAAGAATGGTAGCTCATCCTGATCCAACAGATGGGTATGAAATTGGAAAAATTGTTCAAAAATATAAAGCAACAATGATGTTTGGGACATCGACGTTTTATCGGCTTTATACTATGAATAAAAAAGTTGAGTCGTGCATGTTTGAGAGTTTACGATTTGTGGTTGCAGGGGCTGAAAAATTATCACCTAAAGTTTATTCAGATTTTAAAAAGAAGTTTGGAAAGTCAATTTTAGAAGGGTATGGAACCACAGAGACTTCACCTGTGGCATCTTGTAATTTACCTAATGTTGCAATGGCAGATGGAAATATCCAAAAGGGTGAAAAAAAGGGAAGTGTGGGTATGCCAATTCCTGGAACCTCAATAAAAATAGTAAACCCTGAAAACAACGAAGTTTTACCAATAGGGCAAGAGGGTATGGTACTTATTGGTGGTGTGCAAATCATGAAAGGGTATTTAAACAATGAATCCAAAACCAATGATGTGATTACCACAATTGATGGAAAACATTGGTATGTTACTGGAGATAAAGGTAAATTTGATGATGAAGGGTTCTTAACGATTTTGGACCGTTACTCACGGTTTGCAAAACTAGGTGGTGAGATGGTAAGTCTTGGTGCTATTGAGTTAAAACTAGCAAATATAATTGAAGATGAAGCAATAGAGTATGTAGCAACTTCAATCAAAGATGAAAAAAAAGGTGAGAAAATTGTTCTTTTATTATCAGGTATTCAAGAAGAACAGTTAACCCAGTTAAAGTCACAGGTCATTAAAGAGTTTGAGAATAAACTAATGATTCCATCAATCTATACCATCGTTGAGCATATTCCAAAATTAGGTAGTGGTAAAAAAGATTATGGAAGTGTTAAAAAGATGATAACTCCACTTAAACAAAAGTGTGCAGAATCATTTAATGTGTAGTAAGAGAGTTAACTCTCTTGACTACATAAAAGTTCAGTAATTTTATCCGCATTGACAACAAAGTTACCATTTTTTTCAATGAGGAATAAATCTCTTGCTTTTCCACGGCTGGTATAGAGTTTAGCACTTTCGATTTCCACGCCAAAGTCATCAAATACTCTTGCGATATTAGCCAATAAACCTTTTTGATCTTTGGTTTTGATTTTCATTGAGGCTAAATATGAAGTGTGGTTACAATCAATTTCTACCTCTTCTTCTTTAACATCAATAGTTTTCAGACGTACTGTTTTACTCATATCAAAAGAGTTTTGAATAATCTCTTCAACAAAAAGTAAATCAGACTCATCAAGTTTTTCAGTAAAGGTTACTTCAAAACATTTTTTCTCATCAAAGAGTTTAAAAATATTCATAGAAGCAACATTTAAAAACTCTAATTTTCCAAGTAAATACCCAAGGTTTAATGGAACTGCTCTAATAATTCGAATCTTTAACACGTCATCATTAATTATTTTATAGGTAAAGTCATTGATGTTATGAGCTTTCATGGATAACTCTAAAATATCAGTGGCTTTAAGCTGTAAGAAAATCTGGTTGGATGCAATATAAGAAATCTTCTTTTTCATAATTGAAGAGAGTTCTTTATATTTCTTAAGATTTTTAATAGTAGACATTTTTGCAACACGTCGTGCATTTTCACTCAACAATGGCGTATTTTCGAACGCAGGTAGTGATTGAGTATAAAGCTCTTTTAGTAATGTGGCAGTTGAACTGTTATAAATATTTTTTCCAACAGCAGAGATATCTGCATAGGTTAAAACATATAACATTCGTAAAAATTGTCTATCTTTCATGAGTGCAGTGAATGTTAAGATGACTTTTTCTGAATAGATATCTTCATTGGTGGCAACTTTACTCATCATATTATGGTAACGAATCAGTTTAGAAATGATTTGAGTATGTTTAACATCTAATCCAATTCCTTTGGCCATTCCTTTAAATAGTAACTCACCCGCTTTATGGTGGTCCTCTTTTCTACCTTTTCCTAAGTCATGGAAAAATGTTGCAATACGTACTAGTGAACGTGATTCATTATCTAAATCATCATAAATTTTTTGAACAAAATCATCATTAATATTTTCAAGGAACTTTAGTGCTCGTATGGAGTGAACATCCACTGGTAGTTCATGATAACCATCAAATTGAGGCTGATCAATGATGAGTTTTGTTACAGGAAATATAGATTGAAAAATACGTGCATTATAAAGAAGTTTAATGATTGGATACAACGACTCTTTATATAACAGTTGTTTGATGAGGTTCTTTTGTGCTTTACTCTGTTTAGTTGGTAAAATGGTTTTATTGGTATTATAAATATAAGAACGGTCAAATTTTTGTACTGTTGAAGGTAGTTGAACTAGTTCTTGTAACAGTTCAGTGAGTTTTTTAGGTTTTGCATTAAAAGAGGTGTAGAGTTTATTTTCATGGACAAAAATATTCTTTTTGTAACGTATAGCTTTGATAGCACTATAGTTTTTTGCATCATAAAGAACTACTCTGGTAAATTTCTTTACCATGGCTGTTGTAAAGAAGTGAACATTATGTAATGCTTCTAAAATATTTGCCATTGCTTGACGTTCTTTAGTTCGTCTAGCCGTATCTTTAAAACCAAGCCTAACACTAAGCTCGGGTAAAACGTCAAAGTTAACCACATCTAGCTTTTTCTTGGCAATATTATGTAAATGGTTTCTCACTTGAAAAATATACTCTAAAGATTTTCTATAGGTTCGATACTCTTTTTCATCAAACTCTACACCGGTTAAATCACGTAGTCGTTTTGCACCATAAATAATATATCCCATCCAAAATACCATGTTTGCTTCACGCATACCCCCATAACCATCTTTGATATTTGGTTCCATTCTCAATGGGTATTTTAACAGTCTATTTTTATGTTCTTGTAGTTTTTCATGTACAAACTCAAGTTGGTTTGTTTTTCGAATAGTTGTTAAAACATTTTCATAACCAAACCATAGATGTTTTGAACCATAAATAAGACGAGACTCAATAATAGAGGTTTTAATTGTGATATCTTCTTTGACCGATTCTTCGACCTCTTTTAGTTCATGAACTCTGGAACCTAGTTTAAGTCCACAATCCCAAGCTAAGGTAACAAACTCTTCCATAATATCTTTTAGATTATACCCTCGTACTTCTTCATATAAAATCATTAAATCAATATCTGAATAGATACAAAGTTGTTCTCTTCCATAGGAACCTAGGGCAATGAGCGTAATAGGGATAGAGGTACTCATTGGTTGGTAAGAACCAAAATGTTTCCGTAAAACGTATTTGTATAAAGAGATGAGAAATTTATCGGTTATTTTGGTATGTTTAACAAAGAGGTCTTTTCCTCCCGTTGTATCAACGGTGGTATCAATTGTATTGATATAGTTTTTGATATAGCTTTTAAAAACTTTGGATATTTCAAAGTCCGAAGCTTCCTTTTCAATGAGGTCCTCAACTTCTAAATTCATTTCATTTATCATAATAACTCTTTATAAGTTTCAAGTTTTTTTCGTAAGGTAATACGGTTAAGTCCCAAATGTTTAGCCATTTGAACTTGTGATTTGTATTTCTTTTGTGAAGCCTTTAATAGTGGGGCTTCAAAAAGATATTGAAAATCCCGATAAGAGTTCTCCCCTTGCATATTATCTAACATATATTTTTCTAATAACATCATGATTTCATTTTCACCAATGGTTTCAAAAAGATAAGAAAAATAGATAGATTTTCGCAAACTGTGCGCATTGTTTTGAGTATTTATAATAAGTTTAGCAGGGGTTGTCTCTATGCCTAAGATTGCACCTGCTTCTTTAGAAAACTTTTTTGCTAAAGGTTTGACATCTTCTTTACGCTCTTCAAGAGATGGAATCTCTAAATTAATAGAGAAGAGGTCAGTTAGGTTTGAACTAAATTCATTTTTTGAGGTGGTTGCAATAATACGAACATTTGCACTCTCTACCCAGCTAACAAAAAGTTCAATATTGGTCAAGGTGTCAATTTTATCAACAATAACGGTTTTATCATTAAGTGTACTAATAACGTTATCTGATATATCATCTTGTAATTGTCGTGCGTTATAAATTGGAGCATCTTTTGCAATATAGGATGCCAAACTCTTTTTCCCTACACCACTTTGACCAATAATCAACGCATTAATATCAAGGGTTTTGAGTAAATCTGCTGAGTTCTTAATTTCTTTGCTTATTTCAGATACGGCGATAAAATCTTGCATAAATAATAACCTTATAAAAATTTATTTATTATACTGTTATTTAGTTTTTTTCGAAGTTAAATAAATAAACACCGATAATGCAACAATAATCGAGGATACTCCCAAAATCAAATACAAGGCATTAATCATTTTGTCATAGTTTTGCATAGCAATTTTAAATACAACCATGAGTGCTTCAATGGATAATGCAATAATAATCGTAATCAAAAACTTACTAATCATTTTAGTCTCAACCTTTGAGTTTCGTGAATATGATTTAAAAAATACTTCTTGTTCCAAAATCGTTTTAGCTAAATCGAAAATGGCAATACCAAGGGTTAAGGCAATAACTGGCTTAAAGATAGAATCTAAGGTAAAGTTGTTTTGAACAAATAGTGAATTAAAGAAATCACCCAATGAATAAAATATTATAAAAACAGAAAGCAATACCATTGAAAAACCTGCCATCATGTAAAATGACTTCGTTATGGTATGGAAGGGTTTGTTAAACTCAATAAGATTAAGACGTTCTAAAAGAGTCTCTATTTTGAAATCAAAAAAAATGATGTCTTCACCCTCTTTAATACTTACGGTAATACAACTGTTTTTTGTGGCACTACTAATATAAGGAGAACTAAAAGCTGCAGGTGAGCCTTCTTTAAAATGCAGTTTTGAGATAAGGTAATCTCTTGGTTCATCTTTTGCGTTTTTATCAATTTTATTTCGGTGATAGTTAGCTGATATCTGTATTTTTGTATCTTTATTAATAAGATATACCAATTCCAAAGAGGGAAATAGAGTGAACACATCTTTAAAATTTGATTCTTTTAGTTTGTTAACTTTACCAAGTTTTAGAAGACTCTCTTGAATAAACTCTTCTATTTTATCTCTGTTTTGAAAGTAGACTTCAAAATAATCTTTCATATATTAATCCTTTATATAGCCATATTATATCTACTATATAAACTTCAAAAAAGTGATTTATGTATAAAAAATATACAGTATTGTTCTTCAAAAAGATTAATTTATATATTATACTTTTCACATATTAATTTTCAAAGGAAAACAATGGAAAATTTTAACGACTTAAAATACATATTAGATGGTTTCTTATTTGTATTTTCAGGTGTATTAGTAATGTGGATGGCAGCAGGGTTTGCCATGCTTGAAGCTGGTTTAACAAGAACAAAGAATAATGCAACAGTATTAACAAAAAACGTTGCACTCTTTGCTATCTCTTGTATTATGTACTACTTTGTAGGTTACCAATTAATGTATGGTGATGGTTCATCATTTATGGGAAGCTTTTCTGTAATTAGTATGGAAAATGGTGCGGATGCTGGTTATCCTGCAGCTGCAGATTTCTTCTTCCAAGTAATGTTCGTAGCAACTGCTGCTTCAGTAATTTCTGGAACAGTTGCTGAGAGAATTAAATTATGGCCTTTCTTAATCTTTGTTGTTGTATTAAGTGGTTTAATTTATCCAATTCAAGGTCACTGGACATGGGGTGGAACTGAGCTTGGTGGTTTAATTGCTGGTTTCTCTGACTTTGCTGGTTCTACAATTGTTCACTCTGTTGGTGGATGGGCTGCTTTAGCTGGTGTTTTAATTCTTGGAGCACGTAAAGGTAAATATGGAAAAGATGGAAAAGTCCGACCAATTCCTGGTTCAAACTTAACATTAGCGACACTTGGTACATTCATTTTATGGATGGGATGGTTTGGATTTAATGGTGGTTCTCAATTAGCTTTAGGTTCAAAAGCTGATATTGATGGTATTGCTTTAGTTGTTGCTGATACAAATATGGCAGCGTGTGCTGGTGCATTGATGGCGGCAGTGTTAACACAAATTATCTACAAAAAAGTGGATTTAACAATGGTTTTAAATGGTGCGTTAGCTGGCCTTGTATCAGTAACCGCTGGACCAGATCTTGGAATGATGGTTTCATTTATTGAAGGTGCCGTTGGTGGTGCTTTAGTTATTGTAGCGGTTCCGTTCTTTGATAAGTTAAGAATTGATGATCCAGTGGGTGCACTTTCTGTTCACTTAGTAGCAGGTATCTGGGGAACGCTAGCTGTAGGTATCTTTAACCCAGAAGTGACAATTATAGCACAACTTAAAGGTATCGTTGTAATTGGAGCATTTGTATTCATCGTATCATTCATCGTGTGGAAAATCCTTGATATGGTTGTAGGATTAAGAGTTGATGAAGAGACTGAAGTTAATGGTCTAGATATTCATGAAACAGGATTAGAGGCATACCCAGAGTTCAAACGAGCCTAAAAAAATTGTTAGATAGTTGGCATCTTTGTGCCACTATCTGCGTTGAAAGATTAAATTTTTACAGTCACTTACTGTAGTAAGCTCTTGAAAAATTTTAATCTTCCGCCTTGATATTGACAAAAAACTACCAACTCTATAACAATTTTAAGTTGAAGAGTTGAATTATAAATTTACCAACCCTCTAAAACTTTTAGAGGGTGTTGGTTTTAAATGAAAAGCAACTCGTTGCTTTCTTTAGGATTTGTTTCTTTAGATGGAATTCATTTCCATCGTAAAAAGAAATTTAATATGAAGTGATCCCTAAAAAATGGGACATTTTTTAAGGAATAAAAATGAAAAAAATTGAAGCAATTATCAAGCCTTTTAAACTTGAAGATGTAAAAGAGGCTTTAGTAGAAAGCGGTGTAACTGGTATGACAGTTTCAGATGTAAAAGGATACGGGCGACAACAAGGTCACTCTGAGCTATACAGAGGCGCTGAGTATATCGTTGATTTTTTAGCAAAAACTAAAATTGAGATGATAGTTAATGATGACGATGTTGATAAAACAATTGCCACAATTTCAGAAGCTGCAAAAACTGGAAAAATTGGTGATGGTAAAATTTTTGTAACCAGTATTGATAATGTAGTTCGAATAAGAACTGGCGAAACAGGTACAGAAGCGGTATAACGCAGTTATAAGCATAAGAGTTTATTTCCTCCTTCTCTTATGCTTGTATAAAAAATAAACAATTTAAACACTCAAAAAAGAATATAAAATCTAAAGCTGTATATTTTATAGCTATCAAAAAATATCACTTTCTCTTATTTATCCCTTATAATAACATCATAAAAAAAAGTTAAATGACAAAGGATTCTTATGGATTTGAACTCAGTTTCATATGTACTTGATACGTTTTTTGCAATTTTTGCAATGACATTAATTATATTTATGGTTCCAGGATTTGCTATGCTAGAAGCAGGTCTTGTTCGAACAAAAAATGTTTCAGCAGTATTAATGGTAAATACAATGATTTACGCAGTGGCTTCACTTGCCTTTTTACTGTTTGGTTATTCAGTTGCTTTTGGTGACTTTGGAAGTGATTCTATGAGTCAATGGGCAGCATTTTTATTCCAAATGGCATTTGTTGGTAAAGTTGTTAATATTATGTCAGGTGGGGTAAGTGAACGAGCAAAAGTTTTACCTCTTGCATTTTTTACAGTTATTATGGCTTCTGTACTTTATCCAATCGTTGTAAACTGGTCTTGGGGTGCAAATATGCTAGAAGGTACACCATTAGAACTTTCTATGTATGATTTAGCTGGTTCAACAGTTATTCACTCTACTGGTGGATGGGCACTGTTAGCAGCAATTTTAATTATTGGTCCAAGATTAGGAAGATATCCAAAAGGTGGAGGAGTTAGAGTAATTCCCGCTTCAAATATTCCACTGGTTACTTTAGGTGCTTTTCTTTTATGGATTGGATGGTTTGGATTTAACGGTGGTTCTGTTGGATCTATTGCATCAAAAGAGTCTGCAGATGCTGTTGCTTTAACAATTATGAATACAAATACTGCTGGTTTAGCAGGTGCAATTATAGTTGGTGCTTTTATGTACTTTAGGTACAAGAAACTGGATATTACGATGGTACTAAATGGTGCTTTAGGTGGATTGGTTGCTATTACAGCAGGTCCTGATTTATATGATATTTATACTCCAATTTTAATTGGTGCAATAGGTGGAGCAATTGTTGTATTTGGTGTATCGTTCTTTGATAAACTAAGACTTGATGATCCTGTTGGGGCACTTTCAGTTCACCTGTTAAATGGTATTTGGGGAACATTAGCTGTTGGTATTTTTGCAAGTAATGGAACAGATATCACATTTATGGGACAACTTAAAGGTGTTTTTGTTGTCGGTATTTTTGCTTTTGTATCATCTTATATTGTTCTGTTTATTATTGATAAAGTTGTTTCTTTACGTGCAGATAGAGACGAAGAGATGCAAGGTCTTGATGTAGAAGAGTGTGGTCTAGAGGCATACCCAGAGTTCAAGCGAGCCTTTTAAAATTAGTAGTTAGTAAGCACCTTTTGCTTACTCTCTGCGTTGCAAAAAATATTTTATACACTCACTTACTTTGAGTAAGCTCCTACCTAAAATATTTTTTCCGCCTTGATAGTAAACAAAATCTACTCACTAGCTATTAATTTTGTAGAGTGAGAATAATATAAATTTAGATTTAAAAAATTTTCGTTAGAATATTAGAATTAAAAAAAGGATTGAAATTGAAAAAGATTGAAGCAATTATTAAACCGTTTAAATTAGAAGATGTAAAGGATGCTTTAACAGAAGCCGGAATTACTGGTATGACAGTATCTGATGTTAAAGGTTATGGACGACAGCAAGGTCACTCTGAATTATACAGAGGGGCAGAGTATGTGGTTGACTTTTTACCAAAGATTAAGATTGAACTTATTGTAGCAAATCGAGATGTTGACCAAACTCTTGATATTTTAACACAGTCTGCAAAAACTGGAAAAATTGGTGATGGAAAGATTTTTGTTTCACCAGTTGAAAGAGTTGTTCGAATTAGAACAGGTGAAGAAGATGAGGAAGCAATATAGTGAGTACTGAACTTACTCTTCAATCTCCTTTAGATATGCACCTTCATCTTCGTGATGAAGAGATGTTAAAACTTGTTGCTCCTTTAACTGCACAAACCTTTGCTGGTGCACTTATTATGCCAAATCTTGTTCCTCCTGTAACAACAAAAGAGTCTGCACTTGCATATAAACAGCGTATTAACGATGCTAAAAAGTACAGTGACTTTGAACCTTATGTAACACTTTTCTTTCAGGAATATAATTATGACTTT
Organism: Arcobacter sp. EP1; assembly: GCA_001655195.1. Taxonomy (GTDB): domain Bacteria; phylum Campylobacterota; class Campylobacteria; order Campylobacterales; family Arcobacteraceae; genus Arcobacter_A. Next base: position 193,734 of record LPNY01000021.1, on the reverse strand, counting down.
TTAAAAGAAATAAAAGATGATATTATTGGGATTAAACTGTATCCTGCTGGTATTACAACTAACTCAGAGGGTGGTGTTGCTGCTATTGATGCTGAAGCTTTAAGACCAACACTTGAAGCCATGAGTGAACTAAAAATTCCTTTATGTATACATGGTGAAACTAATGGTTTTGTCATGGATAGGGAAAAAGAGTTTGTTCCTGTTTATGAAGCGTTAGCTAAAGAGTTCCCTAATCTTAAAATTATCATGGAACACATTACTACTAAAGATAGTGTTGAACTACTTGATAAATATGATAACCTACATGCAACTATTACTCTGCATCACTTATTGATTACATTAGATGATGTTGCTGGCGGAATGTTACAACCACATCTATTTTGTAAACCAATTGCAAAGCGGTATGAAGATCGAGATGCCTTGTTAAAAGTGGCACTTGAAGCACATCCAAAAGTGATGTTTGGAAGTGATAGTGCTCCACATCCTAAACATAAAAAAGAGTGTTGTGGTTGTGCTGCTGGTGTCTTTACTGCTCCAATTGCACTGCAAGTTTTAGCAGAACTTTTTGAGGAACATGGAAAACTTGATAATTTAGAAAAATTTGTAAGTTTAAATGCCCAAAGTGTATATGAATTTACGCCAGTTGAAAAAACGATTACACTTATAAAGCAAGATTGCATAGTGCCAGAAATCTATGAAGGTTTTGGTGAAAATGTAGTGCCTATGTATGCAGGTGAAACATTGAAGTGGAGCCTTAGCTAGTTTCTTAAAAGTTATATTCACCTTTTTCACGAAGAAGTCTTTGAATATTTTCACTGGCTTCTTTGGCTCTTTGTTCTCTCTCTTCTCTCATATCTCTTAAAAGTGTTAATGTTTCAGTTTTCTCATGATCAAGATTTGATTGTATTTGAATAGCTTTTCTACTATTTGAAATACCTGAGACTGTTAAAAACTTTTCTTTATTATTAATATAGACTTTTGCTGATGATGAGGTGGCATTTTTATTAAAGACAATAGTATCGCCTTCTTTTAAATCCAAAATATCTTGAACACTCAGTTCTGTTTCTGCCATCATTGCTTCAACTTTCATTTTTGCTCCAGAAATAAGTGCCGTGATATCTTTTCTTCTACTTGCACGTTTGTTTTTACCTTCTGCAAAAATACGTTCAACGATTTTGTCCAATAACATTTCGATATATGAAATAGGGTAACAAATGGATAAAAATCCTGATTCTTCATCAATAGTAATTTCAAGTACTACTAACAGAACAATCTCATGGTCTGAAATAATTTGGATGGCATTGGCGTTGGTATCTCGTGACTCAATTTTAAAGTTCAGTGTAGAGATATCATCCCACGCTTTAAACAAGTGACCCACAAGCATTTTGTAGAAGTGATCAAAAATCTCCACTTCAATCTCTGTTAATTCTCTATCTAGGTTATCACTTGCAGCAACTGCTCCAGAACCTAATAATTCAGCAATAATTTTATGAGAAATTCCTGGGTTACATTCAATAACAATTCTTCCCTCTAAAGGCCTAATTGAAAGGGTATTTAATGAAGTAAGTTGAGGAATAGAAAGAATAAACTCTCCATAGGTCATCTGTTCGATAGAGTAAAGTTTTATGTCTACAATCTTTCTTAACATTGCAGAAAGGTCAGTGATTAAATCTCGAAGCATTTTATCATGAAGTGCAGAGAATGCTTTGAATTGTTCATTTGAGATACGATTTGGCTTTTTAAAATCATAAATAGAGTAGTTTTTTTCTTTTGATATTATGGGGTCATCGGTTGGAGCATCAATCTCCTCACCCTGTTCAGCAATATCTAAAAGTGCATCAATTTCATCTTGACTTAAAAATTCTGCCATGCTATCCTCTTATCTCTAGGTCAACATCAAGTGCACCCATATCTTTTATCATTTTTAACGTATCAATTATATCAGAAATTGATAAATTCATAACCTTCATTGCTCGAACTAAATCAGAAACTGTTGGTTGTTGTTGCGTGTTAATCATCGCATTGTTTATTTCAACAACTGGTTTGTCAGCAATTTTAACATCATCACCAACATCAACACCACGGTTTATTGCTGCATCTTCCCATTGTGATTTACTGAGTTTTGTCTTTTTAATACGTAAACTAAAATTATCTCGAGAAATAGTCACTGGATCAATTGGAATATCTGCACCTGTTACAATAATCCCTTTATTAATATCAATAATAATTTTCTTTTTAAAGCTTGAATCCAGTTCAATGTTTTGAACCATAGAGATAAATTTAACGATACTAATTTCATCTGGTTTAGTAACTTCTATGGTTCGTGTATCCATAGCCGTTGCAAGTTTCTTACCAAAACGTTTATTGATTTTTGTTTCAATTAAATCAGCATCTTTTGCACTATTTTTAAAAAGACTCAGAGTAATATCTCTTTCATCTTTGAGTGAAAAGTCAATCTCATTTTCTATGGTTGCCCCTTCATAAATGTAACCGGTTGTGAGGTTTTTTTCATCGGCAATAATTGTGCCTTGTGCTAGGGCATAAACTTTACCATCAACACCTTTAAGTTCCGTTAATAGAAGCTGACCACTGTTAATTGACTTTGAGTCCCCAATGGCTGAAATTTTAATTCGTATTTTATCACCTTGTCGTGCAAAAGGTGGCAGTTTAGCTGTAACCATAACCGTTGCAGCATTTTTAGATGATATGGATGAAGTTGGCAGTTTTATATAAGCATTTCGTAGAAGGTTTTGCAAACTTTGCATTGTAAAAGTTGATTTGTCACCTGTTCCTGCAAGCCCCACTACAAGACCATAACCTATAAGTTGGTTGTCTCGAATTCCCACAACATTAGAGATATCTTTAATCGTTTGAGAAAAGCTTAATGAGTAAATAAAAAATAAAAGTAATAAAAATCTCAATAGATAACCTTAAAGCGTATAATTGGTAGCTATTTTATCTAAAATTTTATAAAAACAAGTTATAATCTATGAAATTTAATTTAGGGTAATCTTTGAATATATATATTTACGGAAGTAAAAGCTTTAAAAAAGATGTGCATAATGAGTTAGATCATTCAAATATTAAGTTTCGACTCGATGAAGCTAGTTCTATTGTAGAACTAGGGAATTTAGTTGACTTAAAGAATGCCATTGAAACTTGCCCTAATGATATATTTTTAATCGATGACCAAAAAATCATCAAAAAAGAAGGCTTGCATCAAAAATTTAAATTTCTTATTCCTAAAGATGGTATCGAAGAGGAGTACCTTTTTGAAAATGGAGTAGGGGATATAAGTTTTGACTCTATCGAAGAACTATCCCATCATGTTATTAATAAAATTGAAGATGAAAGTGAAGAAGATTACTTTCAAGAGCGGGACGAAATTCAAGAATCCATTGCTGATATTGTTCAAGATGCTTACGAGGAAAGTGATAGCTTGCAAGAGGATGCTAACCGTATTACTTTAGATGACGAACTTAGTATGTTATTATCTGCAAATATTCCTGAACCTCAAGAGGATGAACAATCAGATTCCAGTGATGATTTAAATGCTCAACTAAAGGATTTTGAACCAACTGAAGAGGAAGAACCAGAAGAGGACTCTGTTTTTGACTTTGATGAGGAGTTAAAGAATCTTGAGTTTGATGAGCCGATTAAAGAAGAGATACCAGAAAATAGTGATATTATAGAAGATGAATTAAAGCATTTGTCAATTACTGAACCGAGTTTAGAAGATGATAGTAGTGAACAAAATGAAGAAATAACCAATGATGAAGAGTTGTCTTCTTCAGCTTCGCTATATATGTTATCAGAATTACAAGATATTGAGATTTCAAATAATGACTTTGATGAAAAGGAAGAGATACCGACGGTTAGTGCTTCAGATCTTGATAGTTTAGATTTTAAAGAGTTAGATAATTTAAATATTACAAATGAAGATTTTATGAGTGACGATGAAAAAGCGCAGCTCCATGAGTCACATGTAGAGAGTGCAAATGTACAAGATATTCAAGGAGATTATGAAATGGCAGAAAATTTTTCTTCACTAGATGATATAAAAGAGAGTGATATTATTGCAGCATTAAATGGTGAAGAGGTATCTATCAATGATACGCAAGTGTTAACCAGTGCTAATGCACCTGCAGAAAACGAGTCAGTAAATTTAGATTTAGCAAATGCAGGGGATATATCCTCGTTATTAACACAGCTTTTAAAGAATAAGACTTTGGAGATAACGGTTAAAGTTAAAGAGTAGTTTAATGGATTTACTAGCAATTGCTCAAAACACTGTTTGGATTATTTTACTTTTAGGATTGCCCTCTTTATTAGTGAGTATGGTTATTGGACTTTTAATTTCAGTGTTTCAAGCAGTTACACAGGTTTCTGATGCTTCATTATCCTTTGTTCCAAAGATGGTTTTAGTATCAGCATTTATCCTTATTTCCCTTCCTTGGATAGGCGATAATGTACAAGCATATACTAAAGGGTTGTGGGATATTATTTTAACATTTGGTAAGTAGTTATGATTGAAAAACTGTATAATTTAAAAAAAACGCAAACTGACCAAAAAATTGCACAGCAGGGACAAGTACAAGCAAAAGTTGATACCTTAGATGAAGAGATAGGTAAAACACAAGAGAGTATTAATACCTCAAGTGTGGATAAATTTGGAGCGATTTCAGACTTTACTATTTTAGAAATTCATAAAAATACAATGAAAATTCATATAACTAAATTACAAAATCAAAAAAGTTTGTTATTATCACAGATAAATAAAATAAAACAAGAGATAGTGGAATTACAAAAAGAGACAGAACAGTATGGGTATATTCTAAAAGAAGAGAAAAGAGAAGCCATAAAAAAACTCTTACTTGCAGAAGAAGAAGCCTCTTCAGAGTACATGCAAAGTAAATATATTAGAGGATAAAGGAAAATTTTGTATAAAATTTTATTAACTTTCATTTTTATAGGTACAACCCTTTTTGCAGAAGTAGAGAGTACAGGTACATTTATTAAAGAGAAAAAAGAGATACAAACTTTAAAAAAAGAGTTGAATAGTTTTTATAATAAAAAAGAAGCTGAGTATAAAAAGCGTCAAGCGGAGCTCTCAAAACTTTTGAAAAAAATTGAGAATGAAAAAAAAGAGATTAAAGAAATTTACCAAAAAAACATTGATGTGTTAAATGATATCGAAGGTAAGGTTGCTAGTAAAACAACTAAAATCTATAATGGTATGAAACCAAAAATTGCAGGTGATATTTTCAACCGAATGATTGATGATGGAAAAATTGAAGATGTTTTTGATATAATCTTAAAATTAAAAGAGAAAAAAGTCACACTTATAATGAAGTATCTTAGTGTTGATAATGCTTCATTAATAACGCAAATGTTAGAAAACTATAAAATTAATAATTCACTAAAGGATAATAATGGCTGAAGAAGTTGAAGAACAACCGCAGAAACAGGGAGGGTCTGGAAAAGGCTTAATGATTGTACTTATTGCATTGATTGTTATATTGTTATTAGCAGTTGTCGGTGGAGGGTATTTCCTTTACTCACAAGGCGTATTTAGTGGAGGACAGCAACAAGAACAAGAGATGGAAAAAGCAGAAGCGGCAGATAGTAAAGAGTCTTTTAAAGCACACATTAATGACTTAGTTTTAAATATAACAAATTCTAAAGGAAGAGAAAAATTAATGAAACTCTCTTTCTCTATTAAGAGTACTGTTCCATCTATTGAAGCTATTGTTGAAGAGTATAAAGCCGAAATTATTGATGTTGTTATTGCACAAATCAGTGCACGAAGTTCAGAGGAGTTGTTAACTGTTGGTGGAAAAGCTCTCTTAAAAGAGGAGTTACTTGAAGAAATTAATGTTGTTATTAATGATGCAACATCAGCAGACGAAGAAATTCCTAAGAACAGTGTTAAAAAACTTTTCTTCACCACTTTTGTAATTAAGTAGTTTTTATGATAGTAGCAGTTAAACGAAAAGATCCAAAACGTCTTATTATTAAAATCGTTTCAATTGTTGCTCTTGTAATAATGTTTTATAGTTATTATAATCATATGAGCGAAGAGTTTGTTAAACAAGAGCAAGCTGCTAAAGCCAAACAAATTGAAACATCACAAAAAGATGACAAAAAAGCAAAAAGCAAAAAAATTGAACGACTTATTTTTAGAGAAGTGGAAACAGCCATTGATTTAATTGGGCAAGAGTATGTCCAACAAGTAAAAGTAGTCAATCGTAAAATCTTAATAGTTTGTGATGCAAATACAGATTTAGAAGCATTAACTGTGCGTTATGGAACTATGGCACTAATCAAAAATGGTCTGAAAAATACAAAAGTAGCAATTGATTTGCAGTTTATTATAGAGAGTAAATTTAATGATGAGTAGATATTTAGTTGTTTTATTAGCTTTAGTATTTGTAGGATGTACTAAACCTCAAGAGATTAAATTTGAAAAACCAGAAGTACAAGTACCTAAAGAGCAACCTATGCCAAAAAAACGAAAAGGCTCTTTATACTCTCAAAAAGGTACGTCACTATTTGCTGATAAAAAAGATTTACAAGTTGGAGATATTATTCAAGTTGTTATTAATGAAGCACTTACAAAAGATACAAATAATAAAAGAGAACTTTCAAATGATAGAACAAATAGTCTTGGGGGTGGAACATTAGCTGCAACTACTGGTAATACGTTATCCTCTGGAACGCAAAATAAAGTCAATAGATTTAATAGTCACTTAGGAGTTGGATTCTCAACTACAAGTAGTGAAGATTTTTCAGGTGAAGTAAAAACACAAGTAGATGAATCTTTTGCAACAACTCTTTCTGTTATTATTCAAGAAACCTATCAAAATGGTAATTATTATATCAAAGGTTCTAAAGAGATGTTAATTGATCAGCAAAAGCAAGAAATTATCATTTCTGGAGTTATTAGGCCTTATGATATTACTCCCGAAAACTCTATAATGTCTTCTCAAGTTGCTAATTTAAAGATTATGTATAAAAAAGATGGTGAAGAACAAGATGTGATGCATCAGCCTTGGGGATATAAACTTATGAAACTACTTTGGCCCTTTTAATCTAAATTTAAGAATTGTAATGTAATAATTAGATATGTTATATTATAAAAGGAGTATACCATGCTGAATTCTTTAAATGTTGCACAATCAGGATTGAATGCTGCAAAAATTTCTGTTGAAAATGTAATGAATAATATTGCTAATGAAAATACTCCTGGATATAAAAAGCGTTCAGTACAGTTAAATGAATTAGCACACCTAGATTCTAGAATTGTTGGAAGGGGAAGCTCTGTTGGTGGAGTGAGTCGAGCAACCGCTAACTACATGTATGATAACTTAATTACTGAAACAAGTAAAGAGAACTATTATCAAAAATCATCAACACTTTTAGAGGGTGTAGAATCTTTGTTTAAAGAGACGGATAAAAGTGGTTTTACCCAAGATTTAAATCGTTATTTTCAATCTGTCGAAAATTTACGATCAAACCCTTCTAGTGAAGTTTATAAAAATGATATGAAAACTCAAGGGTCAATTATTGTTGATAGTTTAAAACGACTTTACGAAGGTATTGAAAAGCAACAAGAACTTGAAGTTCAATCTTTAAATGATGATATTAAAACAGTTAATGGAATTCTACAAGATATTGGTAAAATTAATGAGCAGTTAGGACAACAAGTTCAAGCTTCTAATGAACTTCTTGATAAACGAGATGCTTTAGAAGAAGAGCTGTCTAAATATATTGATATCGAAGTAGAACGTGTTGGTGATGATTATACATTAAAAGTTGGTGGTGCTACAGCTGTAAGACACAGTACAAATGTAAGAGATATTACACTTATTGAAGAGTATACACCACAAAAAGATCGTTTTATTCAAGATGATGGTGTAACGAGTAATATTCTAGTGGGTATAACCTTTGATGCTAATGATGAGATTACCTATAAATTAGATAATGAACATAGTGTAAGCGTTACATATGGCGAGTCTTTAACTTTCGATTGGAATGGTGATGGAACAGCAACGACGGATACAGTTGATGAAAATAATTATGTTCGAGCCATGGTTTATAAAATCAACAATAACACAGGAACAGCAGCTTCTGTAAAAGCATACAATGGTAGTTATGCAACGGATATTGATGGAAATAAATCGACTATTGATACTTCTGATAAATACTTATTGATTGAATCCATAACAGATGGACTCAAAGGACAATTCTCAGGTCAAATTTCTATTGTTGAAAAAGATAATGCCAATCCTGCAATCATTGAAAATCGTAAAGTTGTTTATAGAGATGATTCTCAAAGTAATGAACCTACAAAAAGAATTGGTATTTCTGTATATGATAAAGAGATTCCAGTAAGTTCAGGTTCAATGAAAGCACAAATTGAAAATTTAAGTAGTATTTCGGGTTCTAATAAATTTGAAAGTTATAAAGATCAACTTGATAATTTTGCACGTACACTATCTGATATGACAGATCAATTTATTAGAACAGGTGATGAATCGTTTGTTTATGGTGAACTTGCAATTGACGATTCTGGAGCAACACACGCTACAAGTACTGTTAGAAGTCTTGGTCTTTTCTCAGGAAGTGATGTTGCAACACTTTCCTTTGATAAAGATGCAGTAAATGAATTAGATCAGGTTGATTTAGACTATTTAGCAACAATGCAGTTTAAAAAAGATGTTTATTTTAATGGAAAACCTCAAGGTTCAACTACGGCATCTTATGTTGATGATGACCAAGGTTCTTTAGCAGAATTTTTTCAATCTTTACGTGTTGGAGTCTCTGCAGATAAAGAAAATAATGATTTTCTAAAAGAGACTCAAGAGGCAGTTAAGCAATCAATTCAAAGTAATTATGATCAAATTGTAAAAGTTGATAATGATGAAGAGATGCTTAATTTAATTAAATTCCAAGCGGCCTATACTGCAAATGCAAAAGTCGTGACTGTTGTTGATGAAATGATTCAAACAATTCTCGGAATTAAACGATAACTAGGAGTATATTATGGCTGAAGGAGTTTTAGGATTAGGGTCAGGACAAGCTGCTAGCCTTAACCAAGAGTTAATTGACAAACTAAAAGCAGCAGAGAATAAAGCACGTGTTGAGCCAATAGAAACAAGTATTACTAATATTGGAAAAGAGACAGAAAAGCTTTCTGAAATTACTACAAAAGTAAATGAATTTCTTGATACTATTAAACCTTTTGATTTATACGTATCCGGTGGAGTTAATGCATTTGAAGCGAAATCAGCAACTGCAACGGGAAGTTCAGTTGTTTTTGATGCTGCAGATGAAACCTCTTTGAATACTGGAACAACGAATGTTACTGTTACAACATTAGCAAAAAGGGATGTATTTCAATCTACTGCAGTTGATAAAACTACAACGGAAGCAGATATTGATGCTGGTGATTTTACGGTTGAAATAGCTGGTAGTGATGGATTATATTCGACAACACATACTTTTGATACAACAGAAAAAACTTATGCAGAGCTAATTGATGAAATCAATACAATTTCAGCACTTAGTGCATCGCTTGAACAAGTAGGTGATGATTCTTATAGATTAGTTGTTAAAAGCGCAGATTCAGGTACAGCAAACGCTTTACGTATGACGGGTGCAGCAAGTCAGACTTTAGGGTTTACTACAGATGGTTCATCTGGTGGTTATACTGAAGTAGCAGGTACAAATACTCAAGATGCTTCAAATCTTGTTGCAAAAGTTAATGGAATTGATTATGATGTATCTTCTAATGTAATTACCGTTGATGGTGGCTTAAAAATAACTGCTGTTGAGGCAGGTGATTCAAGTATTTCAATTCAAAAGAGTACGACAAATATTGCAACCCAATTAGAGACAATGGTAACTAAGTACAATGAATTAGTTGATTTGGTTGATGCAGAACTTTATGGGGCTGATAGTGTAGTTGAAGATAAGTCTTCACTTAGAACAATGATGTCTGAAATTAAAGATAAATTATTTAATGATTACGGTGCAAGTAGTGATAAAAATCTTTTTAATTTTGGTTTTTCAGTAAGTGAGACAACTGGTAAGTTAGCGATTGATAGTACAGTTTTAAATGATGCTATTACAAATGATTTAGACTCCTTAAAAGAGTTGTTTGTAGGTACTGCATCTGATGAAGGCTTAGGGACACAATTAAAAACTTATGTTGATGCCTTAGATGGTTTTGAAGGTCTTCTTACAACTTATGGTGAAAATATAGATGCAAGGTTGACAAGTTTAAATACAGAGAAAGAGTCAGCTGTTGAGGATTTAGATAATAAGTATGCACAAATGGCACAGCAATTTGCTAGTTATGGTGTAATTATTAATCAAATGGAAGCTTCATTTTCAGGTTTAAAAATGTTAATTCAACAAGCGAATAACGGTAGTTAATTGATTCTTTAAGTTAAGTTATAATATACTAATTCCCAATTAACAAATTATTTTTTGGAGATATGTTAATGGGAATTGAAGCCTATAACCAACAAAACGCTGTATCAGATGATCCGTATGTACTTATATTAAAGTTGTATGAAGGATTATTGAAATATTTATCTTTTATTAAAACAGCCATGGAAGATGGTGAGATTGAGATGAAGTTTATGTATATCAATAAATCTGTTGCAATCTTTGATGAGTTACGTAACGTACTTGATTTTGATGGTGGTGAAGTAGCATATTACTTAGATGGATTATATCTGTACCAAATAGAAACACTTTTTTCAGCAGGTGTAGATGACAATATCAATGCAATTAATCAAGTAATGAAAGTTACACAAGGTCTTATTGAAGCATGGAAAGAAGAGATTGGTCAATAAAAGCACTTACGGAATTAATTTATATTGATTCCCTAGATGACTTTGAACGCGCACAAGCCCTTGTAAAATGGGTTGGTGAATACCTTACAAAACATAATATTTCTGAGTTTGATTTAGAACTTGATGATTTAAAAAGACTATCAGAATTATTCTATAAAAATATAACTTTTTTAAAATCTTATAAAGATAATACTCGCGAAGAATTAATTAACATGAAAAAAATGAAAAATTTTCTATTGCATAGTTAGATTTTCTAAATTAATATCTTGTTTATATAAATAACATCTTACATTTTTAGGTATTTTTAATACTCTACATTTTTCTTTGAATCTTTTATCCATACTCTCTTTTACATAGGGTGAAATCCAGATTTTTGATGAACTAAATGAAATAGCAAGTTTGTGAGATATAACAAGTTCTTGTTGTTTAATGATTTCATTACGTTGTGAGTTTGATAAAAGAATTCCTCTTTGTTTTACATTTTTATCGATGATTCGAATAACTAGATTCAAGTCATTAGGTTTATCAAAAACTTGTAGCTCTTTTTCTTGAAAAATTGGCTCATAATTGATTTGCAAAGAATCAATGTCATGTGATAAGTATTCAAAAGATTTTTTAACTCCTTCTTGATAGTTCTTGATAAATATATCGCTAAAGTTATGTCTAAAATGATTTCGGGTGTAGTTTGTGTCTATGTTAGTTTCATCAAGATAATATTTGATTTGTTTATTATCTAAATAGTTTTGTAACTCTTCTTTAGAAATTTCAAGCAGGGGACGAAGCAGTGTATACTTAGACTTGTTTTCATATTTTTCTAAGCCCAAAATCTCCACTAGCCCAGCTCCACGAGAGAGTTGCATCAAAAACCATTCAAGTTTGTCATTAAGTTGATGTGCAGTTATAAGCGTTTCATAGGCGTGCTCTTGAATAATCTCTTCAAAAAAATTATAACGAATATCTCGTGCATTTTTTTCAAAATTCTTATTATTGGATAGTGTAGCACTTTTAATAAAACAGTGTTTATTATACTTTTTAGCAAGCTTTTTGGCATAGTTTACTTCTTCTTTACTTTGAGCTCTTACATTATAATCCACGATTGCAATATCAAATGGAATATTTTGTTCCAGTAGAAGAAAAAAAAGTGCTGTAGAATCAATACCACCAGAAAAGGCAAGAAGATTTTTTTTTGTGGTGATATTGAATTGTGTCATTATTTTAAAAGGGTTGCTAAAAGTTTATCACCAATAAGTTCAGTGATTTTAACTTGATGTCTTTTCCCAAACTCAATTTGTTTTCCAGTCTCATTATCATTGATATAAATTTCACCATCAATATCTGGTGCCCAAATTGTTTTCCGTGCACTTAGAAGATATTCATGTTCATCAGACTCTCCATCCACATAAACATCAAAGGTTTTACCAACCTCTTTTTCTAAAGACTCTTGTGTTTTTCGTTCAATAATTTCACCTAAGACTTCAGCCCGTTTATCAATGATTTCTTGAGGAATTTTGTCCGCTCTATCAAAGGCTCCTGTTCCTTCTTCATCAGAGTATGAAAAAACATTAGCTCTATCAAACCCATAATTTTCAACATAGTTACATAACTCTTCAAAATCATTTTGTGATTCACCTGGATGCCCAACAATAAATGTTGTTCGTACAAAAGAGTTGGATACCTTTCTCATAGCATCCATAAGTTCATTGAGTTTCTCAACTCCTTTTCCACGTTTCATGATTTTTAAAACTGATGATGAGATATGTTGTAGAGGCATATCAAAATAGTTTTCAAATACATTTGAGTTTTGAATCTTATCAATTAGACTTAACTCTGTAGTGGAAGGGTAAAGGTATAAAATACGTGCTGTTTTTACCCCTTCAATTTTTTCAACTTCTTCAATTAGTTTTTCTAATCCATCGTTAATATTTAAGTCACGTAAATAAGATGAACTATCTTGGGAAACAAATGAGAAGTCACAGTAACCATTTTTTACAAGATTTTTAACCTCTTTGACTAACGATTCTAACGTCCGTGAATGAAGTTTTCCTTTAAATGCTGGAATGGCACAAAAAGAACAGGTTTGATTACACCCTTCACTTAGTTTTACATAGGCATGGTAGTTTGAACCCGTTATAACTCTATCATTATTTTCATTGAGTAAAAAGACTTCATCCGTAAAGGCACTACGTTTTTCAAGTACTAGTTCATCAATTTTGTCGTAGTCACCCACACCTGTAAAAATATCAATCTCAGGTAATTCTTTTTGAAGTTGTTCTTTGTATCGTTCACTTAAACATCCTGCCATAACTAGTACAGACTCTTCTTTTCTCTCATCATGAAGGTTTAATATCGTGTTAATACTCTCTTCTTTAGCACTGTCAATAAAACCACAGGTGTTAACAATAATAACATCAGCTGATTCAGGTTCATCAATGATTTCATAATCTTTTAGTTTACCTAACATGATTTCTGAGTCAACAAGGTTTTTAGTACACCCAAGTGAAACAAGATGTAGTGTTTTAGTAGGTTTAGTTTCTGTAAATTTCATATAGTTTAATTAGTTCCGTTCTATTTTTTGCGAATTTTAGCATAATATGGAAAAATTGTAAAATAGTAGGGTGTCGTTTAATTATAAGGAGTTAAGCTTTTGAACAAAGATTGAACAAAAGCTTACTGTTTATACCCAAAGGTTATCAAGAAGTCTCGTATTCCCAAAGCGTGCCACGATTAAAATAATTGTATTTCCAATTTGCACCTCTTCTACTTCATTAAAATTTCTATCAACGATAGCTAGGTACTCTACATCTAAAGTATCCATGACTTCAAGCATTTTTTTCTTGAGTTTTTTGACTTTAAATTCACCAGCACCGATTTTTTTGCCCGCTTTTTTAAGAGATCTTGAGATTTTTAATGCCTCTTGTCGTTGATCTTCTGATAAATATACATTTCTAGAACTGAGTGCTAATCCATCTGCTTCACGCACAATTTCACACTCGACAATATTTATAGGCAAAAATAGGTCTTTTACCATTTGAGAGATGAGTGCTAATTGTTGGGCATCTTTTTTTCCGAAGTATGCATTTGTTGGAAGTACTAGATTAAAGAGTTTAAGTACTACTTGTAATACACCATCAAAATGTCCCGGTCGGGTTAACCCTTCTAATATATATGAAGCAATCTTTGGTGCTTTGATTAAAACTTCATCATCCCCTTGATACATAGAATTTATCTCTGGCATAAAAAGATAGTCTACTTTACATAGTTGACATATTTTCTGGTCCGCAATGTCACGTCGTGGATATTTATCCAAGTCTTCGTGGGCTAAAAACTGTGTAGGGTTTACGAAAATTGAGACAATGACAATATCATTGTTCGCTCGAGCTTGTTTGATGAGTGAAATATGTCCATCATGTAAAGCTCCCATAGTTGGTACAAAACCAATTGAACTCGATATCTCTTTTCGTATTTGTTGGAGTTCTTCAATTGTTTTTATAATTTTCAAAATTCTTCCTTATTCCTTTTCTTTATTATTTTATTGTTCATTATATGATGGATTGAGTTTTAGTAGCACTACATCTGCTAAAATATTACCAAGTAGGGTTAAAAATGCACCAATAATAAGTATTCCCATAATAACAGGGTAGTCATGACTTAAGGCACTTTGATAAAAAAGTAGTCCCATTCCATCTATGGAAAAAATAGATTCTAAAATAACACTTCCTCCAATAATTCCTGGAAGAGAGAGTCCTAGTAGAGTAATTACGGGTGGATATAAATTGGGTAAAATATAGTAACGTAAAACTTGTTTATTGGATAATCCTCGTGCACGTGCAAAAAAGATGTAGTCAGATTTGAGTATCTCAATAACAAGAGATCGTACATACAAGGTTAATGAACCAATTCCTCCAAAGACTATAATAAATATGGGCAAAATTAAATGCCAAGCCGCATCTAAATAGTAGGCTAAACTTCCATCATCTTTGACTGAGTGTAATCCTGCAATAGGAAGCCACTCTAAATTGACGGCAAAAACTAGTACTAGTAGAAGTGCCAAGTAAAAAGAGGGCATGGAAAAACTTAGAAGTGAAAGTTGACTAGCAAACCTATCAAAAAAGCTATTTTTACTCATAGCTGATTTAATACCTAAGTATAAAGATATAATAAAAATAAATACCATCGAGGTAATATTAATGGTCAACGTAATTGGAATACGTGTTAGAATTTCATTTTTAACTAATTCACCACTGGAAAATGAGATACCAAAATCAAGTTGTAAAATAGCGAATATCCAAGAAAAAAATTGAACATAAAGCGGTTTATCTAAACCATAAATTGCCTTGAGTCGCGCTATTGCTTCTTCCGTAATATTAGGATTTAACTCTCCACTTGCAAAAAATGAGTTAGGAGCTAAATGGATAGCAATAAACGAAATAAGACTAATAATAAATAACATGATAATAAGATATAATAGTTTTTTTAATAGTAATCTCATAGGCGTATTATAGCTAAGAAATTTTAAAAATGGTTGGGAAATATGATTGGTATTGATATAGTAAGAGTTGAACGTATCGCAAAGATGCATGAAAAGTTTAAAGATAAAGCGTATGCACGCTTTTTATCAGAAGATGAAATTGCTTTAGTTAAGTCACCAAGCACTGCTGCGGGATTTTGGGCAGCTAAAGAAGCAGCGAGTAAAGCATTAGGAACGGGTATTGGTTCAATATGTTCTTTTCATGATATTAAAATTTCAAAAAGTAAATTGGGTGCACCAAAATTAAAGTACACAAAAGCT
The DNA here is from genome assembly GCA_001655195.1 of Arcobacter sp. EP1. Classification (GTDB taxonomy): domain Bacteria; phylum Campylobacterota; class Campylobacteria; order Campylobacterales; family Arcobacteraceae; genus Arcobacter_A. Next base: position 178,080 of record LPNY01000021.1, on the reverse strand, counting down.
TTACGTAAAAAGTTTAAAATAAAAAAATCATATCTTTCCATTACTCATGATGGAGGTTTTGCAATAGCTGTTGTAAATATCATCAAAAAATAGATAAGGCCTAACATGTTTTTTATGTCTCAAGATTGTAATATGTCAAAACTTGACACCAATATTCGTTTGGTGTTAATAGTTGTTTTTTTTGTCATTGCTTTTTCTACTCCTTATTGGTATATGGGAATCATGGGTGTTACGCTTCTTTATACAGTGTTCACTCGAAATTGTTTTATGTATCGTTGGTTAGGTATCAACGAGCCCTTGCGATTAAAAAATAGATACTTACAAGCTTTACCACAACACAACCCTGAACCTGTATTTATTATTAACGATAAAGCGGAAATTCTGTTTCGTAATAATCCAGCTTCACAGCTTCTTCCTGAAAATGTCTGTTTTGAGTTTTTAAAAGATACCAAACAGTTAAGCCAAGTAATTCAAGAGAATCAACTGTTTCAAGTTGAACACACTTTTATTGATGAATCTATCTATCTTTTCTCGTTACAAGGGGTAAAAGATATGCAGGCTATTATGGCATATGGAACGAATATTACTGAAACAGTTAAAGCAAATGAAGAGATTATTAACATTCAAAAAGATGTTGTTTACACCATGGGAGCAATTGGGGAAACCCGTTCAAAAGAGACGGGTAACCATGTAAAAAGAGTTGCTTTATATTCTGAAATTTTAGCACTAAAGTATGGTCTTTCTAAAGAAGAAGCCGAACTTTTAAAACTAGCAAGCCCCATGCATGATATTGGTAAAGTGGGTATTAAAGATGAGATTTTAAATAAACCTGCAAGGCTTACTGAGGATGAGTTTAAAATTATGAAAACTCACTCTACTTTGGGGTATAACATGCTCAAGAATTCTGATAAACCAATTTTAAAAGCAGCTGCTATTGTAGCACATCAACATCATGAAAAGTACAACGGTACTGGTTATCCAAAAAAACTAAAAGGTGAAGATATTCATATTTATGGGCGAATAACTGCAGTTGCTGATGTCTTTGATGCATTAGGAAGTAATAGGGTCTATAAAAAAGCGTGGAAATTAGAAGAAATTTTTGAATTGTTTAAAAAAGAGCGTGGGGAGCATTTTGATCCCCACTTGATTGATCTTTTCTTTGAGCACTTTGATGAGTTCGATAAAGTGCGTTTAGCCTATCAAGACAGTTAGTTTTGAAGGTTATTTAAAAGATTATTACCTAAATTAATATTAGTACTAGAGCCTTCAATTGCTTTTTGTGTATCACCTACTAAATGACTGATTTTATCTTTAATGGTATCTGAGTTTTGAAGTTGTTCATTTACATTTGATGAAATGTTGTTAGAATTTTCACTATTTTGACGTGCTACACAAATAAGACGTTCTAACTTCTCAATGGCATTTTTTGAAATACTAACGCTCTCTTGAACTAGAGTTTGTACCTCTTCATTTTTTTTAGTTACTGAACTGGTCATCGTACTGATAGTTTCAATTTCATTTCCAATGTTTACTGTTGATTGTTTCGATGCCCCTGCTAATTTTTTTACTTCTGCTGCTACAATTGCAAATCCTCTTCCATACTCTTTTGCTTTTGATGCTTCAATAGCAGCATTAATAGCTAAAAGATTAGTTTGCATTGAAATTTTATCATTGGCTTGTACTAAATCTGTAATGGCTTCGTTCTTTTCATTTAATTCTTCAATTGTTTGTGAAAACTCGTTGATAGCTTGTGACATTTTGTTAATAGAATCAAAAAGCTCTTGAACTAAGGTAATAACATTGTTACTTTCCGTTGTTGCAAGTTGTGCAGAGTCTAAAGACTCTTGTGACATAGATCGAATTTCATTAGAGTGATTAATAAAATGATTGACTAAATCTTCAATATTTACAATCTCTTCAAGTCTCGTTTTTGATGCTTGATTTACATTGATGGCATTGTTGGTAATATTTTGTGCAATATTAACGGATTCGCTGAGGTTGATTCTATCAAAAAGCGCAGCTTTTCGTTGAAGTTCTTGGAGCTCTTGAGTTTCTATTTGTGTTGTTGACACTTTTTATCCTTGATTGATGATACACTCCATTTTGTTTTGTCTTCACAAGTTGGACAAAATGGAATGATTTGATCTTTTTGTACTTGAATACACCCATTACAGCTTTTGCATCTTAATACGGCATTATCAACTGCTTTTTCTCCAATATGAAATTTTATTTTCATGGAGATTGCAGTGTACATAGAGACGCAAAAAGGTACAGTAAACGTTAAAAGTAGTTTTGCAATGTTAATCTCTTGAAAATCTAAACTTATAAGTGCTTCCCCTTGATTGATGAGGTTTAAAATAATCCCTACAACAAAGGCAATTTTTAGTGCTCGAATTAGCAGTGGTTTAGAAGAAGCAATCGCAATAATAAGTTCAAGGTTATGCAAGTTAGGTATCCCTTTTTTAATTAGCTAAGAGTATAACATAGATTTTGTGTATTCTGCGTTTACTTAAAATTATTTTTGTAAATAACGTTCAAGGATAATTTTTGCAGCAATGGAGTCGATTCTTCCATCTCGTTTATAGGTAATATCTCCCTTGATAAGTTCTTCTGCTTCAATGGAGCTCATGTTCTCTTCTTGTAAAATTATTTCACCTTCAAACTCAAGTAGATTGATAAAATGAGTGATGCGTTTTTGCATATCATCGCTAGCACTTGGATATCCCACAACAAGTTTATCTATTTCCCACTCTCTTAAAGCAGTGAGTACATCTGCACTTGCTTGATTTCTATTTTTCCGTAAAATTGCAGGTAGGGGAGTAACAATATCACTTTGTAAACAAATTGCTAAACCAATACGTTTCAATCCTACATCAATACAAGCTAGTTTCATTATTATCCTATTCCTTTTAGAGCTTATTTTGCATAATTTGGATACTATTATAACCTTTAAAGAATAAAGGGTGCCTCAAAGGCGTAAGTCCCTAAGTTAGGAATGTAGATGAAATTAGCAGTTTTTGATTTTGATTCAACTTTGATGGATGGTGAAACGATTGACTTTTTAGCACGACCATTAGGGTTAGAAGAAAAAGTTGCCGCAATTACAGAAGAAGCAATGGCTGGAAGATTAGACTTTTTTGAATCATTAGTTGAAAGAGTAGCATTATTAAAAGGCTTAGAGTATGCTCAAGCTGTTGAAATTTGTAAAAACTTACCACTGATGCCTGGTGCTAAAGAGACAGTAGCAAAATTAAAAGAGAATGGGTATAAAGTTATCTGTTTTTCAGGTGGTTTTAGAATCGGAACATCTCCTGCAAAAGATAAACTAGGATTAGATGCAGACTTCTCAAATATTTTACATGAAAAAGATGGCATTTTAACAGGACTAGTTGGTGGAGATATGATGTTTGGTTTTTCCAAAGGTGATATGATTCAACGAGTACAAGCAATGTTAGGTGTAAGTGTAGAAAATACTCTGGTTGCTGGTGATGGAGCAAATGATGTTTCTATGTTCCCATATGCTTCAAAGAGAGTTGCTTTTTGTGCTAAAGAAGTACTAAAAAAAGAGGCAAATATTATTGTTGATACAAAAGATTTAACACAAATCTTAAAAGAGATATAAAAATATAGAATAGAAGGTTCCCCTTTAAATAGAGGAACAATTTAAAGGAAGAAAATATGAGTTTAAGAGAAGATATTAATTTTTCATTATGGTGTGACTTTATTGAAAGAGATTTTTTAGAAAATAAATTTCAAGATATTATCAAAGATGAAGTTATTCATGGAGCAACTTCAAATCCTGCAATTTTTGCTTCATCTATTTCAAACTCTGTTGCTTATAAACAACAACTTGATATGTTACAAGCAAATGAAGCAAAAAGAATCTATGAAGAGTTAGCAATTACTGATATTAAACGAGCTGCTGATTTATTAGAAGATTTACATGAAAATGATGAAAATGATGGATTTATCTCTATTGAGGTTGACCCAACTTTGTGTGATGATGCTCAAGGAACTATTGAAGAGGGTATGCGATTAAATGCTACCATTGGACATGATAATGTAATGATTAAAGTTCCTGCAACAAAAGCTGGTTATGAAGCAATGAAAGCATTAACAACTGCTGGTATCAATGTTAACGCAACACTGATTTTTTCAGTTGAGCAAGCCGTTGAATGTGCGAAAGCATTAGATGCGGGTATTAAAGCCTCAAATAAAGATACAAAAGCAGTTATCTCGGTATTTGTTTCACGGTTTGATAGACTGTGTGATAAAGATTTAGTAGCAAAAGGTTTAGAATCAGGAAAATTAGGAATCATGAATGCCGTAAAATGTTATCATGAAGTTGAAAAATTCAAAAATGCTAATATTCGAACACTATTTGCAAGTACAGGTGTAAAAGGTGATGAGTTAGTATCAACGTATTATGTGGATAACTTACTCTATCCTAACTCAATTAATACAGCACCATTAAATACTATTGAAGATTGGATTATTCATGGTAAAAAAACGGCTTCAAAAATTATCACTGAGAATGAGTGTGATGAGTATTTTTCACTATTAAGTGAAAAAGGTATCAAGATGGATAAGGTTTATGAAACTCTTTTAATAGATGGATTAGATGCCTTTAAAGTCTCATTTGAAGATTTATTAGCAAAATTAAAACACTAATTTTAAGGTAATTAATTACAAGTTGATTACATGAAGTAACGAAGTCTATTTTGGAATAATTTCCTAAGTAATATTAAGATAGACTTCACGAATTATTTAAAGTAAAGGTAAAAAGATGAATAACTGGAACCCAAGTAGCTGGCGAGATTTTCCTATTAAGCAACAACCAACATATTCAGATTTAGAAAAGTTAGCTAAAGTAGAAAAAGAGTTATGTTCATATCCTCCTCTTATTTTTGCAGGAGAAGCTCGAAATCTAAAAGCTAAACTTGCGGATGTTGTAAATGGAAATGCATTCCTTCTTCAAGGTGGAGATTGTGCAGAATCTTTTGATGCTTTTAATGCAAACAATATTAAAGATTTATTCAAAGTAATGATGCAAATGGCAGTGGTTTTAACTTTTTCTGGAGGATGTCCAGTTGTAAAAGTAGGGCGAGTTGCAGGACAGTTTGCAAAACCACGATCAGCTGATTTTGAAGAGATTAATGGAATTGCATTACCTTCATATCGAGGTGATATTGTTAATGCTGTTGGATTTGATGAAAAATCACGAATGCCAAAACCTAAAAAACTATTAAAAGCCTATAATCAAAGTGCTTCAACACTGAATCTTTTAAGAGCTTTTGCGCGAGGTGGATTAGCAGATTTAAATCAAGTACACTCATGGAACTTGGACTTTGTAAAAGATAATGCACTAGGTGCAAAATATGAAGATTTAGCTTCAAAAATTTCTGAAACGTTAGCATTTATGAAAGCGTGTGGAATCACATCTGGAAATACAGACCAGTTAAGCCATACGACACTGTATACTTCTCATGAAGCACTTCTGTTAAACTATGAAGAAGCATTAACACGACAAGATTCACTGACTGGTGATTATTATGATTGTAGTGCACATATGTTATGGATAGGGGATAGAACGCGAGATTTAGATGGGGCACATATTGAGTACTTTAGAGGGATTAAAAACCCTATTGGTTGTAAAGTTGGACCTTCTATGAAAGAGGATGAACTTATTGAACTAATTGATGCTCTAAACCCAGAAAATGAAGCAGGAAGATTAAACCTTATTGTTCGAATGGGACATGATAAAGTAGCTGACCTTTTCCCTAAATTATTACGACGTGTAAAAGCTGAAGGGAAAAATATTGCATGGTCATGTGACCCTATGCATGGAAATGTTGAAAAAGCACCAAATGGTTATAAAACAAGAGATTTTGCAAATATTTTAAGTGAAGTAAAACAGTTCTTCCAAATTCATAAAGCTGAGGGTACTGTTGCTGGTGGTATTCATTTAGAGATGACAGGACAAAATGTAACAGAATGTACAGGAAGTACAAGTTCTGCAATTACTGCTGATGGCTTAGCAAGTCGTTATCATACTCAATGTGACCCACGATTGAATGCTGACCAAGCATTAGAGTTAGCATTTATGATTGCAGACACACTGAAAGAAGCTAGAAGTTAATATATTTTTAGCCTAATAAAAAAGGGGATAGAGTTTAACTCTATCCCCTTTTTTTATGCTTTTTATAAAAAGATTATAAAAATGTTTCTTTATAAATATCTTCATTAAAAGCAACAATAACATTGTTATCATCTTGAACAATTGGGCGTTTAAAAAGCATCGGCTCTTTACAAAGCCACTCAAACTTTCCAGCATCATCAAGGTTTAACTCTTTTAAACCTAACGTTCTATATTTTGTACCCTTACTATTAAATAGTAAATTAATATCTGATTTGTCAATCCAAGTTTGTATTAGAGTTGAATCAGGAGTCTCTTTTTTAAAATCAAAAAACTCTGTTTCGATGTTGTTTTCCTTAAAAAAACTTAAGGCTTTTCTAACACTTCCTCAGGATTTTATTCCATAAATCCTAATCATTTTAGTTTTTCCTCTACTCTATAATTTTTGGTACGATAAAGTACCCATCTTCACTTTTTGGTGCATGATTTAAAATATGACTTGAAAGTTCTAAGTCCTGTTTTGCAACATCTTCTCGTAAAGGTGTTCCACCCTCGATTGTCGTAAATGTTGCTTCAATGTGGCTCACATCAATTTCATTTAAATTCTCAACAAAATTAATAATATCACCTAATTCTTGTTTGAGATTCTCTTTTTTACTATCATCAATTTCTAAACTAGATAGTTTTGCTAACTTATCAATTAAAGCGTTATCAACTTCCATTTTATTCCTTACTACATTGTATATATTCATTGACTTCATTGGTATAGTTTTTCAACCAAAAGTTTACAACTGTTCCTTTTAGGGGAGTTGCGTCACCTTGAACTCCATAAATAAAAACAGAAAATGTAAAATATTCGCCATTATATCTAAAAAGAGTTTGCTCTGGGGTTAACTGCATAGAAAAGCCATCTTCAACAAAATCAAGCCAGAAGTTCCCAAAATCGTCATTTATAGTGTTGGCAATATCTTCATCTTTAAATCGATAAATTTCTGCTTGTGCAATATTGAGTTCATCAATGAGAGTACCTTTTGTTTTGTATTTCCAAACACCTGTTTGAATAGGATAACGATAATCTCCATGTTGAATATAGGAGTTTTCTTTTAATGCAGTGTTCTCTTTTTTAATAAACTGTGCTTGCGCATATGCTTTTTCATCAACAAAAATTTTTTGAGTATTGAGATTATTTTCAAAAAGCTCAACTAAAAACTCAGGGGCATCATAAAATTTCTCTGGATTAAAATAGGGACTGCACTCTTTTGCCCATATAAAATTAACAATAATTAGTAGAAATAGAACTTTTTTTATCATGCATTTCCTTTTGTATTTTTATTTGATTGTGTAAGTGTAGAAAAAAACCCTTGATAAAACGATGAATTTTGATAATCTTTTTGATTACAATTTGAAAAAACGGCAGATTTATGACTTAATAACGAAAAAATATTTCCTAAAAATTTATAAAAAATAACAATTATTTAATATTCCGTTTATACCTATAAATGGCTATTTAAAGGTTTAAAATAGGAATTATTAAAAATTATTTATTTTAAAATACTTGACAAATAATTTTTTACGTGTCATAATTTCAGTATAAAAAATAAGGAGTTCGAGATGTTCGATTTTATAAAAAGAAGACTATCAAGTGAAAAAGGTGCAATGGATAAAATTTTAGTAACATTGTTATTAGTTATCGTTGGTGTTGGCGCTGTAGTGGGGTTATCTACGTGGATGGATACAACAACAACTTCAGTTGAAACATCTGCTACGACTGCAATCACAAATGCAACTACAGATGCAAGTGCTCCCGCTTCTGAATAAAATAATATATTTCTCTCTTTGTAAATTGCAGAGAGAGGATATTTAAAAAGAGAGTAATTAAATTATTTTCTTTTTTAGTATCGATATCTAAAGGAGTCACTGATGTTCGATTTTATAAAACGAAGATTGGTCAATGAAAAAGGTGCGATAGATAGAATTTTAGTGATTCTATTATTCGTCATAATTGGTGTTGGAGGAATAGTCGGTCTATCAGGATGGTGGAATACGACTCAAACTACAGTAGAAACTTCTGCTACAACTGCTGTAACAAATGCAACCACAGATGCAAGCTCTACACCTTCTGAATAAATAAATCATTCTTCCTGCTTTTTGGTTGAATGACTAAAAAGGAGAGAAAATGTTTGCTATTACTTTTTATGTATTTTCTCTTTTTTTATCATTTACTGATTACAAATATTATTTAGTTCCTAACACTATGACCAAAGCAATGTTAGCTTTAATGATAATCTTTGGTTTACTTGAAGGACAACTTCAATTTAACTCTATCATTGTTGCTCTACTGGTCATAATATTTTTTGTTGTTTTAATTTTAATTAATAAAGAGATGACATTAGGTGGTGGGGATATTAAATATATTGCTTTGGTAGCTCTGTTTTTATCACCATTGGCGTTTGCTTATTTTTTAATTATTAGTGGAGTATTACAAGCAATACATTTAGCTTATACTAAACAGGTACTTAAAAGAAATGAAGCATACATGGTTCCTGCAATTTTTGCAGCAGTAGTAATAACAGATATGGCATTTAAAAATGGAATGCTTCCATTTTAAAAGGGTTGGTTATGAAACGAGGATTTGTTGATACAATTTTATTAGGATTTGTTCTTCTTGCAAGTGTGATTGCATTAATAGGGACACTTTCAGATGAGATAATTGTGCACAATAAAATGAATGATATCAAAAACCTCACTACGAATACTGCACTTGCAGCAGCGAAACACTATATTATTAATGAAGATACAACTGAGGCTGAAACAGTAGCAAACAATATATTATCACAAAGTAAAGTAGGTACTGAAATTGTTGGAAGTATTGTTTATAATTGGCAATTAGTTACTCAACCGTATCATGTAGATGTGAGTCTAAATAATTATACTCAAGATACATTTTGGTATCGGTTTTTACAAAAAGATAGTTTTACTATTCCAGAAATAGAATCACGCGCAGAGATTTCAGTTCCAGACCCAATTAAAGATACATCAGATATTTTAGCACCATTAGCTATTAATCAATGCAATAGAAATGATTTAGTTTCAGAAAATACAATAGATTTTACTTTTACAGTATCTGATGATTATACAGATACAGCAATGAATGAGTTTTATGCTGTAGACCCTGAGTGCACATTTCCTGCAGGAAATTCAAACTTTGCTCATTTTAAAAATCTTTTTAATCAAAGTCAAGTTGATTATGTGAGTTTTGATATGGAGAACACCTCTGGAAGTTGTTTGGTGCAAACCTCTTTTCAAAATCCACGTTCGGTTGACCCTATGCAACTTTATAATAATTTAAGAACATTTGACTTGCCTTATGAAATGGATATTTTAATGTTTGATTGTGGAACAACAGCAGATACTTTGATTGTAAGTGGAATTTTAAATATTAAAATGTCAAATGTTTATGACTTAGTTGATGGTCCTGTAGTAAGCGGAGAGAATACGAAACTTTTAACGATTGAAGCCACCATTGGTGGTGTTTCTGAAATCGTATTGAAGTATTAAGGATTTAAGATGAGAGCAGAAGATTTTCAAGAAGATATCTCATTAAAAAAAGATATTCAGAATATAGAAAATAGTATCAAAGAGTATTTAGAACTTTTTTTAACAATAACACAATTAGAACAAGTTGATTTCTATTTTTATGATTATACCTATAATAGTTATACTTATGATTTTACAGTATGCAACAAAGAAGAACAATCGGTGCAAAGTAATTTTCATATTGTTCTTCAAAATGAAAATGTTATTTTTGGAAAAATTGTCTTTGAAAATAAATTTGATTCTAATAGTAGTATTAAAAAAGTACTTTCTATGATAACCCAAAAACTTTATGAAAAACATAATTTATTACAAAAAGCAATTGGTGATGAGTCAAGTTTAAATATTTACATTGTTGGTACTGAAGCAACAAAAACTTTTTCAAAAGATATTAAAAGAGATTTAAATGTTATGTTTAATGCAAATATCTCTACGGTAAATACGCTTGGAACAATTGTTAAGAGTCTTGATTTAAAGAATTCAAAAAATATTATTTTATATGTGACTAATGATTATGAGCATATTGAGATGGATAAAGAGTTAATTGCATCATTAAATGAATTTATTATTGTTTACGGACCTAATGACCATCGAATTTCACTATTGTGTGGTAACTTAAATGTTCAAAACTATATTTCATTTGAAGATTACAGTTTAGATGATTTAAGAAACTTAATCATTGATACAAAAAATTCTATCTTAAATAAATTTACAACAAAAAATAACATTATTTCTTTTTGTGGGATTTCAGGTGGGGTAGGATGCACAACAATCTCTATGAATGTTGCTAATATCTTATCCAAAGAACAGCCTACTCAAAATATTTTGTTCATCGATTTGTCTACGACTAAAGCAATTTCAAATCTATTTTTAGAACAAAATCCTCTTCCTGAAAAATCTATTTTGGAATTGGTAAACTCTGACGAGTTTGATTTAGAAAATAATCTAAATAATGGACTTGTTAAAATTAGAGAAAACTTTTATACTATTAATGGTATTCAAAAACATATTGATAAGGATTATTTAGAAAAAGATATATTTATTGAGAAGTTTCTTGCTTATTTGAGTAAAGCCAGTGACTATTTTAATACCATTATTATTGATACAGGTGTATTTGAGGCATCTAATTTAAAAACAACTCTTTATGATATATCCAATGAGTTAGAACTTATTACCGAGATGAATCTTCCAAATATTTCAAAATTAAAAACTCTATACAGTTTAATTAAACGAGCAGGGTTGAAAGATAAATTCTCATTTATTGTTAATCGTTTTGATAGTGAATGTGCATTGACTATTAATGATGCTGTTTCTATATTGAATATGAATGAAGAGGACAAATTACATTTTCAATATACCATCTCAAATAACTTTGTTGAGATTGGTAAGTGTTGGAATAATTGTGAGTTAGTAAGTGATGTTTTCCCTAATAATATTTTTACACAAGAGTTAATGACGATTTTAAAAGAGAAAAATCTATTATCAGAAGATAATGCTTCAACTAAAAAGAAAAGCTTATTTTCGTTTTTTTCTAGGAAATAATTATGAAAAATTTACGCGAACTCATTGAAGATGAAGAGAAAAGAAGTTATTTACAACAACAGTCTTTTGATGAATCAAGTGAAGAGATGCAAATTGAGCAGACAAATAAAGAGAAAATTCAAGAACTTCGAGAAAATATTCAAAAGGGTGATTTAGTTTTCCCTAAAATTTATACAGATACAGAGTTACTGTTCTTATCTCGAAAAATGTATGGAGCATTTATTTCTAAGCTTAATGCTGATCAAAGAGTAACAAGGGATTCTTTAGAAGAAGTCCTGCCTGAGTTTTTAACTAATATTAGTGAATTACGAAGTTATGACAAAGAGATTATAGATGAAATTCAAGAGTTTATTATCGACCATCTTATCGGCTATGGCCCAATTTCAACTATCTTTAGAATGACAGGAGATGGCTTAAATGATGTTATTGTCAATACTGCAAATTTTATTGATATTATTTATAAAGGTAAGACTCAAGTAACTCCATTTGTATTTGGAAGCGAAGAAGAATTAAGAAAAATTATCGATCGAATGCTTGCGGAAAATAACCGAAAAATTGATGAAGCCCACCCTATTATTTCCAGTAAATTAAAAGATGGTTCACGTGTTGAGGTTCAAATTCCACCAGTTGCTGCCAATGACGGAAGTTGTGTGACAATACGTAAATTTAATGAAGTACCACTATTACTTGAACACTTAGTTGATACCATACAAATGGATTATAAAATGGCTTATTTTTTAATCAAAGCGGTTAAAGGAAAGTCAAATATTATTGTTTCAGGTGGTACATCAAGTGGTAAAACAACTTTTTTGAATGCCATGACACGTTTTGTTGATGGAGGGGAACAATTAATTACAATTGAAGATACTAAAGAGATGCAACCTCAAATGCCTTGCCATTCTATTCGAGCCTATGAAGGTCGTATGGCAAATGAAGAAGGAAAAGGTGCTATTGGATTAGACTTTTTATTACGTTCTGCTTTGCGTTCATCACCCCGAAGAATTGTTGTTGGTGAGTGTAGGGGACCTGAGATTGTTGTAATGTTAAATGCGATGAATACAGGACATCCTGGATCTATGACTACCGTGCATGCTGATAATACAAAAGAGGCAATTGTAAGAATTGAAAATATGTATCTAGAAGCACGACCGAGTGCAAATATTGGTTTTATTCGAGCTCAAATTGTTTCTGCAGTTGATTTGATTGTTCAGTTGGTGCGTTTTCCTGATGGTTCGAGAAAAGTTATTGCAGTTTCAGAATTGGAACGTCGTATAGAGGCTAATTCAGTAGTATCTCTTAACCATATTTTTGAATTTAAAAGAGATACCAGTGATACCAAAACAACACGAGGGAAATTTGAGGTTATTTCAAGTGCTTCTCGTGTGATTGATAATATGGAAATGTATGGTGTCAATATGGATAAAAGAATTTTTGATCCTAACTTTGAAATGCCAAAAGAGATGTTACTTGACGAACTTGAAAAAGATATGCCAAATAAAATGTGTAATTGGAAAGAAGAGTTTATCCATGCATTTATCGAAAAAGATAATCAAGTACTCTTAAAATGGCCCTATTTACAAAAGTTGATGGAAGGATAAATCATGGAAAGATTATCGATTGCATTATTAGTTATCATTCCTTTACTATTTGTGTTATTTGCTTATGTACTGTATACATGGTATGTGCAAATTAAATCACAAAATCGAATGGTGACACTACTTAAAAATAATAGCAATAAGATTATCAACAATTCTAAAAAAGAGATAACCGGTGATGAGACAGAAAAAAATTGGTTAGCAAAGAAGTTAATGTTTGCAGGATTTGAAGCTAGTAATGCTGTTATAATTTTTATTTTTGTTTCTTTAACAACTGGTATTCTTGTGGGGTTATTTATTTTTACTGTTATTCGATCACCTATTGCTTTCATTGCTTCAGTTTTTATATTTTCTTTGATTCCTTATTTAATTCTTGTACGTATTATTAAAAGACGTGAAGAGGAGTTTAATCTGTATCTAAAAGAGATAATTGATAAGGTGACAAGTATGATGAAAAGTGGTGTTGGTTTTGAGCAAGGGCTCAAAAAATCGATTTTAACGAGTCATTCCGAATTTACAAAAAAGGTTTTTAGTATCTACTTAAATGAAAAAGACATTATAGGCGAAGATAAGGCTTTTGAAAAAATGTTTACATTAGTGGATTCTAAAGAGCTACGGATTTTTTATCTGACGGTTTCTATTGGACGACAATCAGGAGGTAAGTTTTCAAATACTTTAGAAAAATTACGGAAAACACTTCATGATCAAGGTGAAATTAAAGACCAAATTACCTCTTCAACACGAGAGATAAAAATTGGTTCATATATGATTATTGCTTTGGTTATTTTTATTTATATTATGATGAATAGTACATTAAAAGGTGTTTTAAATGAGCACTTTTTTGAGAGTGATCAAGGTAGGTTACAAATGTTTTTCCTCTTAGTGTGGGTAGCATTTGGACTCTTTATTAACAATTTATTGACAAAGATAAGATGATGATTTATACAATAATAATAGTTCCCATAGTAACGGTAACACTAATTGTTTTAGCGTGGTATTTTTATGATAGAGTTAAACGTCAAAAAAATATTGTTTTATTATCGAAATTAAGTACGAGTTCAATTATTGAAGAACAGCATAGTCATAAAAAATTATCCAGTGAAGCCTTTAAACTAAAAATCATTCAAGCAGGTACAACAGTTAAAGAATACAATGAAGCACGTTTAATGTTTGTGCTTATTGGACTGCTTATTGCTGGTATTTTGCCTTTTTTTGTCCCTTTAAAGATTGCAATTTTTTCTATTTTACTTGGACTTATATCAATCGCTTTTGGTGGACAAATATTTTTATACATTAGTAAGTCCGAGCGTGTTTCTAAAATAGAAAAAGATTTAGGTGTTTTTTTAGACTTGACAAATGTTATTTTAGAAGCAGGTGGTGGTTTAAAAAATGCTTTCTTTAAAGTTTCACGAGAGGCAAAAAATATCATTGATGATGAATTGCTAAAAGAGATAGCTATTTTGGAGTATGAAATGTCAAATTTTTCAACACGTATTGCCTATGAAAATCTAAAAAAACGTGTTGATAGTAGAGAGTTTGATAAAATCATTGATTTCCTGATTCTTAACGAAGATACAGGAATTGGGGTAAAAAATATTTTCTCTACACAAAGTGACGAAATGAGACAAAAAGAGTTCTATAAGATTAAAGGTAAAGCAAATACACTAAGTTTGTATTTAATGCTAATCATTTTTGTATTTATTCTTCCAACAGTTGGTGCGTTTATCGTATTTCCAATGATGGCAGGAAGATTAGATATCGGTTTTTAAGGAAGACGCTATGAAATTTAATAAACAAATTGCACTTATTCTAGTATTAGGTTCGTTGCTTATCTCAGCTATTGGAGCAGCCTTGTATCTTTATAAAAAGAATGAAGAGACAAAACGTGTAAATGAAGCGACAATTACTGTATTTGTAGCAAAGAAAAATATGAAAAAGAATCATCTTGTGCAGGTAAAAGATATCAAGAGTGTTGTCATTGCCAAGAAGTATTTGGTAGGAAAGCCGATGCTTAAAAAAGAGATTATCAACAATTTTACAAAAATTGATATGTATAAAGATGAAATGTTCCGAAAAGAGAAACTCTCTAAAGAGAAAACTAAAGAGAAAGCCAAAAATTTACCTTTTAAAAACAGCAGTTATAATATTGGGTTTAGTATGTTTAAAAACCCAAATTTCTCCCTTAATAAAGGAGATAGAATTCATATTGCTTCTGTTTACCCTAAAAGTAAAGATAAAAAGAACATGGATTATAAGGTACGTTATGTAGCTCAAAACATTCAGGTTTTAGGATTTTTAATTAAGGGGGAAGTGGTTGATAACACTTTTAGAAAAATAAAACAAAAAGTAAAACCTAAAAAGAAAAAAGACAAAGTGACATATGAACTTGTAACACAATATGCTAATGAAATGATCTTAGATATTAAACAAGCAACCCTTTTATCCCTATTGGAAGATTATAATAAAGGCAAACAATTGTGGATGGTGCAAGTGTCAAAAGAATTACCTAAAAAACGAGTTCCAGAAAAAACAGACATGATTAAAACTGCTAAAAATGGTGATAAAAAAGCAACGAAAAAAAGTGCTAAACCAGTGAAAAGAAGTTACCCTCATAAACTGTATGTACCAAAAAATAAAGCGATAACCAAAACGGCGGTTATTGAATATATTGATACAAAAATACCAGCGCAAAGCTCAAGTGAAGTAATGCGGACAAATTTAAAAGCTCGTTGTGAGTCAACAAATCAGTTCTTAATAGGAAGTTCACGAAAAGTCTATTTACGAACTAAACCAAGTGTTCGAAGCAAAGTACTCAAACAAGTTTATAGAAATTATTTAATTCCTTATACCAAACAGGTGAATAAAGATTGGTTTGAAGTGTGTGATGGAAGTTATGTACATAAAAATGAAGCCGTAAAAATTAGTGACAAACGTGCTAAGGATATACTCCATGCAAATAAAAAATAAAAAAAAGGCATTTGTAGATCAAATCTTATTATGGATGACACTCATAGTAGGATTTGTAACGCTTTTTTTTATGGTAATTGACTATGCTGCAATTGCAAGAGTCAAGTCAAATACTGATCTTTTGGCACAATATGGAGCACGTATGATTGCATTAGGAAGAGATGATGCTGATATTGCATCAAGCATGAACAATATGAAAGTAAATTATTTTGCAGATATAGCTGGTAGTGATATTCTCTGTACAGAGACAGTTGCTACAGCAGGAGTTAATGAATATCAAGTTGTTTTAACAGTGAGTGCAACTTATACGGATACGCGGGTTATTACCTATAATGATACGATTCAATCGAAAATTGCCGCATTTAATGAAACTAACTCAAATTTTATTAATTGTACTTTGGCATTAACGGCACAGTAAGGAGTAGACAATGAGAACGTTATTTGTTTTATTATTCACGGTAGGTTCACTATTTGCCGATGTTACATTTGAAGATATAGATTTAGGTGATAAAAAAATCTTTATACAAAAAGGATCTTATAAAGTATTACAGTTTAGTAGTATTATCAGTAAGGTTAAAATTAAAGATAATCTAAATATTGATGTTAGCTTTGAAAAAAGTGTAAGCAAACCCTTGCAAGCAATTAAAATATTTGCTAAAGAAGTAGGGAAAACATCACTTTTTATAACATTTAGTAATGGAAAGAGTCAACAGTTAGAGTGTTATATTACTCAAGATCTAGGAACTGTAATTGAATTGGCACAAATCATTTCTCCCAATGTTCGTATTGAGCAAACTAAGGGAAAAGTAGTTTTACGAGGTTCTATTACTTCGATTAAACATCGTGAAAAGATTACAGACATGCTTGTTAAAATTGGATTGGATAAAGAGAAAGATATTATCAATTTAACAACCATTGAAAATCCAAACAAGATGATACGAGTGAAGCTTTATGTGGCAGAAATCAATAATGCTCAAGGAAAAGAGATTAAGAATAAGTGGTACTACAATTTTCAAAATTATACTACTTCTTATGGAACTACAAAAACAATCTATACGGATAAAAGTAAATTGGCAGGTTACACTCCACAAGTTGCAGATGCCGTTGAGGGTGCAGTTACACTAACAGGTGGGTTAACCGCAGCAGCTAATATATTATCAAGTGGATTTAATGTTGGATTAGTATTAAACTACTTACAAACTCAAGGTGTTGCAAAAATATTAGATGAAACTAATTTAATAACAGTTGAAAATAAAGATGCAAAATTTCATGCAGGTGGAACAATCTATTTAAAATTACAAACGACTTCCAAAGAGGGGGTGCCAGTAACCGAAGTTAAACCTTTAAAATATGGATTAGAATTAGAAGTCAAAGCTAAAGAGATTGTTGATCACGATTTTGTAAATTTAGAAATTTTAACAAAATCAACAAAAATTGATTGGGCAAATACCGTAGATGGAATACCAAGTTTTTCAGATAAATCAGTAAATACCTATGTTGTAGCTAAAAATAAATCGACAATTGTTTTAGGCGGACTAATTAATAGTAACGACGCAAAAAACTATGAAAAGATACCATTACTTGGAGACTTACCAATCATTGGGCGAATTTTTAGAAGTGAGGCTTTTACTTCTGGACAGAGTGAATTAGTCTTTTTTATTACACCTGAGGTTGTTGATGCAAAAAATAATAATCAACAACAAGAATTGATTAATAAAAAAAGAGATTTACGTGAAATTATGAAAAAGAATGAAAAATATGAAAAAGAAAAAAAAGAGGAGGTAAAAAAAGTAAAAGTTGCTCCTGTGAAAAAACAAAATAAGCAGAAAATAAACCAAGAACTTCACGAAGAGCGTATGAAAAAAATTCTTGGTTATTAGAAATAGTGAAGCAACTCTCCTTGCTTCACTATTGTTAGTTAAGAACGTTTGTCGTAAAACTCTTTTTTAAAACTTTCCCAACGATCTTCTAAGATTGCAGCTCGCGCTTCTTTCATCAAATTTAAATAATAATGAATATTGTGCATTGAACCCAATCTAAAATAGGTCATTTCTCCTGCTCGATAAAGATGATTTAAATAAGCCCTAGTGAAGTTTTGACAGGCGTAACAGGTACACTCTGGATCAATTGGTTGATCATCTTCTTTAAATTTTGCACCACGAATATTGATTCTCCCAAAGCTTGTAAAAAGTGTTCCATTTCTAGCATTTCGTGTAGGCATAACACAATCAAACATATCAACACCTCGGTCAATATTTTCGATGAGGTCCTCAGGTAGACCAACACCCATTAAATAACGGGGTTTATCTTCTGGCATAAATTGGGTTGTCCAATCTACAGTATCATACATATCTTGATTGGGTTCTCCCACACTTAATCCCCCAATAGCATACCCGTCGTAGTCTGTTAGAGAACAGAGTTGTTCAGCACTGAGTTGACGAAACTTTTTATTGGTTCCCCCTTGAATAATTGCAAAGATATTTTGATTAACTCCAATACCTTTTTCTTGTTGTTCTTTATGGTACTCTATGGCTTCTTGTGCCCATTTTGTTGTTCGTTCAATTGATGTTTGAATTCGTTCATCTGTATTTGGAAGAGCAACAAGATCATCTAAAATCATCATAATATCACTACCTAAGTCATACTGCGTATCAAGCACAGATTGCGGAGTAAAATAGTGTTTACTTCCATCAATATGAGATTTAAACATGATTCCTTTTTCATCAGGTTTTGAATTATCTGATAGGGAAAAAGCTTGGAAACCTCCCGAGTCAGTTAAAAATGAGTTTGGAAATTTTGAAAAACCATGAAGTCCACCAAATTTTTTAATCAATTTACTTCCTGGCCGTAAATAGAGATGATAGGTATTTCCTAAAATAATTTTTGCACCCATACTTAACATATCATTAGCATCAAGGGTTTTTACAGTTCCTTGAGTCCCCACTGGCATAAATACAGGGGTTTGAATAGTACTATGGGCTGTTTTAATAGTAGCAGCTCGGGCTTTCCCTCGTGTTGCTTCAAGTGTGAATTCCATCACAATCCTTTTTATAAAGTAGTAATTATTTTCGCGATTATAACGATTATTTGATTAAATCTATGAGTGAGTAAGCAATGCTTAACATAATAAACCCAATACTAATATCTAGTATTTTCCACGTGATTGGTTTTTTAAATAGAGGAATTAATACTCGTGCCCCAAATCCTAGAGCAAAGAACCAAACTGTTGAGCCCATAATTGCACCCAAAAGAAAGTAGGGTTTTAAATCAACTTCAATATTTGCTCCGATACCACCAATGAGCAAAACAGTGTCTAAGTAGGTATGAGGATTTAGTAGGGTAAAAACTAATAACATTGAGATAACTTGTTTAAGTGGATTAGTTTTAACATTACCATCTATTTCTAAACTCTCGTTTTTTAACGCTGATTTAAAGGATAAAAAAGCGTAGATACATAAAAAAGCAATACCAATAAATGCAATGATATTAATTAGAAATTGATTTCCTTGAATAAAATAACCTAATCCTAAAACTCCAGCAGAAATAAGAAGAAAATCAAAAAAAATGCAAATAAGAACGGCTTTGAGAACGTGTTGTTTAAGAAGTCCTAGTTTTAAAACGTATGCATTTTGAGCTCCAATTGCAACAATCAGTGAAATAGTAACAATGAAGCCTTTTAAAATGACTTCACTAATCATAAGTAGCCCTTGGCAAGATTCACAATACCGCTAACAATAAATTGAACTGCAATAGCTCCAACAATAAGTCCCATAAGTTTTGTAATAATATTTTGCCCCGTAATTCCTAAATATTTTTTAATATAAATAGAGTTTTTAAAAGCAAGATAAATAATAAGAGCATTAATTAAAAAAGCAATAATGAGAGCTGTCATATCAACAAAGCTATGTGACTCTTGTTTAAAAATAATAATTGTTGTAAAAAGTCCTGGTCCAAAAGTAATAGGAATACCAATAGGAATTACTGATAAATCTTCTTGTTCTTTGGCTTCTTCTTGTTCTTCTTTGGTCTGTTTTTTGTTTTTCTTACCACCTGTAATCATTTGTAAAGCAGTTAAAATAAGAACAATTCCACCCATAACTTTTAAAGAGTGTTGGTCAATTCCAAAAAGTCTTAGAATAAAATCTCCACCAACAAGTACAACAAAAAAAGCGATAATAATAGTTATGGTAGCTTTGGAAGCTACTTGATTCATCTCTTGTTTGGTGACATTGGCACTAACAAGTGAGAGCACAAGTGCACTGATCCCAATAGGGTCCATTATCGCAAAAAACGTGATAGAATTTTGCAATAATAGATCAAAAAACGCGGACATGATTAGCTCATTCCACCTTTAGCTTGCATTTTTTTCTCTAGGACGTGACCTAGGTATGATAGTGAGAAGGTAATACATAAATACATCATCGCAACAACAATCCACGTCTCAAATGGAGAGAAAGTATTTGCAACAATTTCTCGACCCACTTTTGTTAAATCAGTAATAGAGATAACTGATACTAGTGATGAGTCTTTGACTAAGGCAATCATCTCACCTACTAGTGTTGGTAAAGCACGTTTAAATGCTTGGGGTAAAATAATGTGTCGCATTGTTTGAAAATATGACATCCCTAATGATTGTGCCGCTTCAACTTGTCCTTTATCGATTGATTGAATAGCTCCTCGTAAAATCTCAGCCATATATGCACCAAAGAAAATACCAAGTGAAAGAACACCTGCAACAAATCGTTCAAGCTCAAAAATATTTGCAACAATAAAGTAGAATAAGAAAATTTGAACTAAAAGAGGAGTTCCTCTAATTACAGCAATATAAACTGACGCAATATCTTTTAAGAATTGATAAGATGAAAGTTTCATAAAGGCAATGACGACACCAATAACAAAGGTTAAAAGTGCCGCAAGAACAGATATTTTGATAGTAATCCAAATACCATGAAGCATTGGTCCTGCTTTCATTTCTGTTTTAGATGCTACTGCATCTCCTTCATAAACATCTTCCCCAATTTCATACTCAAAAGAGTAATCAGGGGTGATTTCTAAAGGCTCTTTTTCATTATCTACTGTAATTACAAAATATTTTCCATTTTCTTCTGCAAAGACTCCATTAGCAGGAGCTTCAATGGAAATTGTTTGTTCATATGCAAAATATTTTGGAATCGAATTCCATTTCCAAACATAGTTCATGTTTGAAGCGGCTAAAAATAAAAAATAACCTAACGCAACGTAAAAACCAAGGGCAATAAAATGCCCGATGGTTTTATTTTGTGCGAAAGAGACTGACTTCTTTCTTCTCATTATTGAACTCTTTTAAGCCATTTAGTATCTTGTAACCATTTTTTGTAAAGGTTAGCATGGAAATTAACAACTTTGTCTTCTTTCATTTGTTGTAAGAAGTTGTTTAACCAGTTAAGAAAATCTGGATCACCTTTTCTAATAGCCCACCCTAATGGCTCATATGTTAATGGTGTATCTAAGTGAACTAATTTACCTTTACCTTTATCAGACATAAACAGTACGTTGTAAGGTTGGTCATAAACCATAGCATCAGCTCGTCCATTTAACACTTCACTTGCCGCGTCAGCTTCTGTTTCAAACGTTACGATTTTTGCTTTTTTGAAGAATTTTCGTGTTGCAATTTCACCTGTAACACCAAGTTTTGTAGCAATTGTATATTCTGGTTTATCTAACTCTTTAGCAGATTTTGCAGGAAGACCTTTTTTCATCATTAGTGTTTGTCCAACAACAATGTAAGGGTTTGCAAAGTTTACTTTTAAGTTTCTTTGTTGAGTAATTGTCATACCTGACATAATAATATCACATTTACCAGTGATAAGTGCTGCAATAATCCCATCCCAAGCCGTTGGAAGGAATTTAGCTTTTACACCCATCTCTTTTGCCATTTTTTTAGCCATGTCCACATCGTATCCAATGATTCGACCTTTTTTGTCTTTCATTTCAAATGGCATGTAACCAGGTTCCATACAAACTTGCATCTCTCCACGCTCTAAAATTTTGTTAAGCGTCGATTTTTTCCATAGGTTGATATCATCCGCAAAAAGTGATGATGTAAAAAGCACTGCTAATGCTAAAACGATTTTTTTCATTGTTTCTCCTTAGTTTAATGTAAATCTTGATTTTAGTGCACTAAAATTTCATTTAAGAATTTTTTAGCACGGTCTGATTGTGGATTGTTAAAGAACTCCTCAGGAGTATTCTCTTCAACAATAACACCGTGGTCCATAAAGACAATACGGTCACCCACTTCTTTAGCAAAACCCATTTCGTGAGTAACACATACTAATGTATAGTTCTCTCGTGCTAAATCTTGCATTACTGATAAAACATCCCCAATGGTTTCTGGGTCTAATGCTGATGTTGGTTCATCAAACAATAATACTTTTGGTTTCATTGCTAAACTTCGTCCAATAGCAACTCGTTGTTTTTGTCCACCACTTAAATCTGCTGGATAAGAGTATGCTTTGTCTTGAAGTTTTACTTTTTCAAGTAGTCCCATTGCAATGTGTTCTGCATCTTTTTTAGATATTTTTTTAACTAATGTTTGTGCGAGGGTGATATTTTCTAAAATTGTTAAGTGAGGGAAAAGATTAAAGTGTTGAAATACCATTCCAACTTCGCTTCGTATCTCTTTGAGGTTTTTTTTACTTTGATGAATATTGATATCATCAACCATAATTTCACCATCATCAATATCTTCTAGACCGTTAATACATCGAATCAGTGTTGATTTTCCTGAACCTGATGGCCCACAAACAACGACGATTTCCCCTTGTTTAACGCTAAAATTAATATTCTTTAGAACATGGAAGTCATCATAGTATTTATCAATACTTCGCATGTCAATTACAAGTTTGTCATTCATTCGTACTCTTTATTTATTACTTTTTGGTTACCCCAAATTTTTTATACAATCTTTCATTCTAATGTAAAAAATTTTAAAACAGTATAAGACATAAGTATGACATAATTATGAGGTTTTTATACTTTTTTTTAAAATTAATTATTATTTTGATAATATTCGTTTTTTTGAAGGAAAATATTTGAAAACAATTAAATTATTAGAATTTAAAGCTGATATCTTATTATTAACAGTAGCCATTGCTTGGGGAGTTACATTTTTGATGGTTCAAGATGCCATTAAAAGTGTTCCTGTTTACGCATTTTTATTTTGGCGTTTTGGTATTGCAACTATTTTAATGTTTTTAATTTCATACAATCGAATAAATAATATTACTAAAGAGTCTATGTTTTATGGTGTTATTTTAGGTTTTGCACTCTTTGGTGGCTTTGCAACGCAAACCTTTGGACTAACTTATGTGAAAAGTTCCATTGTTGCATTTATTACCGGATTTAATGTGATTTTTGTGCCATTTTTAGCATTTTTACTTTTTAAAGATAAAGTACGTCTTAATGTTTTCATTGGTTCTTTCGTGGCTCTAGCAGGATTATATTTTTTAACAATGAGTGGAACGCTAAGTGTTGGTTTTGGTGAGTTTTTGACACTAATCTGTGCTTTAATGTTTGCTATTCACATAGTTTTCACAGGTAAATTCTCTACAAAAGCAGATGTTTTTTTAATTGTGTGCTTTCAATTTTTAACCGTCACTATCCTTTCATTAATTTTCTCGTTATCATTAGAAGAAGTGACCTTTAATTTAGATTTTAACCCTGTATTTTTAAAAGCAGTAATCGTGACTTCAATTTTTGCAACGGTGTACGCTTTTTTGATTCAGACTTATTTTCAACAATACACAACGGCTACAAAAACGGCAATTATTTTTACAATGGAGCCTGTAAGTGCTGCATTTTATGGTGTTTATGTTGGTAATGAAGTTTTAACTGCTTCTCAGCTTGTAGGAGCTGGTCTTATTATTTTTGCAACCTTGGTTACGGAGATAAAAATAAAGCGTAAGATAAAACCCCTTTAATTGATTAATTTGTCTATTTAAACCACTCTATTAGTAAGAAAAAGATATAATACGCGCATGAAAAAGATACTCGTTATTTTAGATGGTATTGTCGCCAAGAAGTTATTACACAGAATTCTAGATACTAATAGTGGTGAAAACTATTATGATATTATTTATATGAATGACCAAATTCTAACGGACAAAAAACCATCCAATTTTACCTTTTATAAATTTGACCCAACCTCTCCTACAAAGTTAGCAATGGTATTGGATAAAGATATTCATTCTGAGGCACTTATTGCCCTAAACTCAAAAGATGAAATGTTAAGTGTTATTGCTAATATCAAGCAAGAAAAAAGAACGCTACAGATGAATGTTTTGGATTACTGGGGAATTGAACTTGAAGATCCTTACGTAAATATCTATCGTGGTATTGAAGTGTTGGCCAATGGTATGCTCGAACGTCTACCAAACTACCCTGTTATGGCGCAAAATATTGGTCTAAAACAGGGTGAGATTATGGAGATTCGAGTTCCTTTTGGAAGTTCCTATGCCTACCGTTATATTGGTTCAATTGAGCAAAGAGAGTGGCGTATTTTTGGTCTTTACAGAAACCAAAAAATGATTAATATTAAACCCTCGTTGATTTTAAAACCTAATGATATTATTCTTGTTATTGGAAAACCTGAAGTGTTGATGCAAGTCTATAATGCCATTGGAAAAACACAAGGTCAGTTTCCGATGCCTTTTGGGCACAATATCTATCTTTATGTGGATCTCTATTTACAAAAAGAAGAGTATGTGGTCAAAGCAGTACAAGAAGCAAAATATTTAAATCAAGTACTCAAAAATCAAAAACTGATTGTTCGTATTACGCGACCAACTTCAGTTGCATTGATGGATAAAATTCATGCAGAATTACGGGGAATTGAGAATCTAAGAGTTGTTATTGATTATCACAATTTAGGCTTTCAAAAAATCTTACGAGAAGATCGAAAGAAGTATGATATTGGAATGATTATGCTCTCTTATGAGGTTTTTGAAGATAAAAATGCAATCGCTTCACTTGTTGATATGCGTATTCCTATTTTAAAGCTAGGACATGAGAGTATCAATACTTCAAAAGAAACCTTTGTATTGGTAAATGACACCCAATCCTATGAACAGATTTCTCCTATTATTTTTGATATCTCAAGTCAGCTTAAAACTAAAACTAAAATTCTTGATATGGACCCTATGGGGGATGAAAATAAACGTGAACTTTTAGATCACTTTGAAAACTTATCAAAAATTTTTAACCAAAAAGTTGAAATCATTACTGAGGATAAAAACCCTATTCGTGAACTTAAAAAGCAAGAGAATATTCTTCAAATCATGCCATTGAAAAAAGATATGCTTAAAAAAAGATATTTTTATGAGTTCTTCTATACTAACTCGGACTTACTGAGTTTTGACATGAAAAAATACAATCAACTACTTATTCCAATTGTTGAAGATTAAAATTAAAATATTAGTAAAGGTAAATAATGCAATTTGAACCCTATCCCTTTGAAAAATTAAATAAACTTTTTAAAGATGTCACGCCAAATAGTGAGTATGAACTTTCTGCTTTAACTATTGGTGAACCACAATTTGAAACACCCGATTTTATACAAGAGAGTTTTTCTCAAAGTTCTTCATTACTTAAAAAATATCCTAAAACTGCAGGTGAAGATTTTTTAAAAGAGTCTATGTTAAATTTTATGCAAAAACGTTTTGGAATTACTTTAGATAAAAGTGAACTTATTCCTACCTTTGGTACACGAGAGGCTCTTTTTAATTTCCCTCAATACTATTTGTTTGATAAACAAAATCCAACAATAGCATTCCCTAATCCTTTTTATCAAATTTACGAAGGAGCTGCAACAGCAAGCAGGGCTAATGTAATTCATATGCCATTAACAAAGCAGAACGATTTTCAAGTGAGTTTAACGCCAGAACAGATGAAAGCCTGTGATTTAGTAATCATTAACTACCCAAGTAACCCAACATCAGCAAATATGAGTATTGATGTTATGGCTCAGTGGGTTAAATATGCTTTAGAGTATGATTTTGTGTTGTTAAATGATGAGTGTTACAGTGAAATCTATTTTGATGAAAATAATCGCCCAGCTTCGCTGTTAGAAGCTTCAGTAAAAGCTGGAAATCCTGAATTTAAAAATATTTTAGTGGTAAACTCAATCTCAAAACGAAGCAGTGCACCAGGCTTGCGAAGTGGGTTTATTGCTGGAGATAAAGAGATTCTAAAAGGTTACATGCAGTACCGAACTTATATTGGGTGTGCTAGTCCAATACCTCTACAAACAGCAGCAGCAGCGGCATGGAATGACACTGAGCATGTCAAATACTTTCAAAAGATTTATAAACGAAATTTTGAAATAGCCCAAGAGATATTAGGGGTTGATATTCCTGTTTCAACTTTTTATATTTGGTTAGAAGTTGAAGATGATGAAAAGTTTGCAAAAGAACTTTATGAGCAAAAAAACATCAAAGTATTACCAGGACGATATTTAGGACGTAATGGCGAAGGAAAAGGTTATATTCGAATCGCCTTAGTAGAAAATGAAACAAAAACAAAAGAAGCATTAAATAGATTAAAGGATTTTATGAATGACGCAAGATGAGTTAAATCAAGCAAGAACAAACCCAGAGTTTTTAACATACTTAGAAAAGACGAGAGTTGATGCCATTAAAACAAAAAATATTTCAGCACTTTATGAGGTATTAGACTCTTTATTGATTTTAGATTTAGAAGAAGAAAAAGTGAATGATGTCTATGAACATATTCTAAAAATTGCTTTTGAAAATGTGGACAATATTGTTAATACTGGAAAGAAATTACGATTAGAGGGTGATGAACTCTATTATGTGCGATCTTTTTATGAACATGCCATTGAAAAGTGGAGTTGTGATGATATTGAAGGAGCAAAAGAGCTTCTTTTTGTATTAAGTAATATTATTGATGATGGGCTTTTACAAAGAGCTTTAAATGTACATTTAATTGCTTGTTCAAAAAACTATAACTTAGAGCAGTTTTACGAAAATATGGTTAACCCAGAACCAAGTGAGTTAGAAGAAAAGTATGGTTATTTTATTGTCTCATTTCAAGAAGAGACAGAGAAAATTTTAAAAGATAATACGGTAGTGTTAAAGACATTACAACATAATTTACAGCACTTACTGGACTAATAATGAAGATACATTTTATAGGTATTGGTGGTATTGGGCTCTCTGCACTTGCAAGATTTTTAAAAAATGATGGACATGAAGTGTGTGGTTCAGATATGAAACCAAGTCCTATTACCAAGCAACTTGAAGAAGAGGGGATTATTGTTAATTGTCCTCAAGATGCAAAAAACATTCAAGACCCTGATATTGTTATCTATTCAGCTGCAGTTACTGATGAAAATCCAGAGCTTATTGAATCTCGTATTAAACAAATACGAACCCTTTCACGAAAAGAAGCTTTGCCTATTATTTTAGGTGACAAGAAAAACTATTGTGTGGCAGGAGCTCATGGAAAATCAACTACCACTGCAATTTTAGCTTCGATTTTAAATTCATCAGCACTTATTGGGGCTATTTCAAAAGATTTTAATTCAAACTTTAGATATGTGGATGATTTAGTTGCTTTTGAAGCGGATGAATCAGATGCCTCTTTTTTACTCTCTAATCCTTACTGTTCAATTGTAACCAATGCAGAGCCTGAGCATATGGAGTATTATAATTATGACTATGATAAGTTTTTTGAGTCTTATGAAAAGTTTATTAATTTAGGGAAAGTTCGCGTTATAAATGCTGAAGATGAGCATGTTCAAAAACTTGATATCCAAGAAGCAATAAGGCTTTATCCAAGTCATGATATAAAAAATTTATCGTACATTTTAAAAGATGATGAACCTTTTACAAAATTTGAGTTAAAAGAGTATGGTTCTTTTGAGGTTTGGGGATTTGGATACCATATTGCAATAGATGCAGCTTTAGCAATTTTAGCAGCACTAAATGAAATTGATGTGGAAACAATTCGAGAGAATTTAAAATCATATAGAGGTATCAAAAAACGGTTTGATGTTTTACAAAAATGCGAACATTTTGTACTGATTGATGATTATGCTCACCATCCAACAGAGATTGAAGCAACAATGAAATCTGTTGAGCTGTATGATAATCTCAAAAATCTTAATAAACGAGTGATGATTTGGCAACCTCATAAATATTCACGAACCAATGATAACCTAGAAGGTTTCAAAAAATGCTTCAAACGATGTGATGAGTTGGTTATTTTACCAATTTGGACAGTTGCAGGTGAAAAAGAGATTATCATAGATTTTGAAAAAGAGTTTGAATCCTATAATCCTATTTTTGCAGACAGTGTGCGAGCAGGTGATTGTACCATCGAACTTATAAAAGATGGTAAGGTTATTGCTTCTTATGATAAGGGGTTAATAGTAGGTGTAGGAGCAGGTGATATCACCTATCAACTGCGTCAAAATTAAGTATTTTGTTTATAACTTTTTAAAAGTGCTATAATTAATTAAGAATTTGTAAAGCCATTTATTATAAAATAATTATAGTACTTTGCCATACCTTGGCACCAATATAGTACCACTAGGATTGTGATGAAGATTTTAGTTCGAGATTTCATAAAACAAGAGTCCTCTGCGGGGATTATTTTAATATTTGTTACCCTCTTTGCCTTAATTTTACGTAACTCTCCTCTTGCCTCAATATATAGTGATATTGTTCATATTCAAATTACATTAACTGTCGAAACCTTAGTTATTGATAAACCTCTTTATTTGTGGATTAATGACGGACTTATGGCACTTTTTTTCTTAGTCATAGGTTTAGAAATCAAACGTGAATTGTTAGCAGGACATCTCTCTTCATGGTCAAAAGTTGCACTGCCTGGACTGGCTGCTGTAGGTGGGATGCTAGTTCCTGCAGTGATTTTTATTTATTTTAATGGTTCGGACCCTCAAGCAATACGAGGATGGGCAATTCCAACTGCTACGGATATAGCATTTGCTTTGGGTATTTTAGCGCTGTTAGGCAAGCGTGTTCCTGTTAGTTTAAAAATCTTTTTGATGGCATTGGCAATAATTGACGATATTGGTGCCATTATTATTATTGCACTATTTTATACTACAGATTTGTCAGCCTTGTCTTTGATGATAGCGCTATTGTGTATCATTGTCTTAGTGGCAATGAACCGTTTTGGTGTGATTAAAACAGCAGCATATATGATAGTAGGAACGATTCTTTGGGTAAGTGTACTCAAATCAGGTGTTCATGCAACCTTAGCAGGGATTATTCTCGCTTTTACTATTCCACTTAGCGGAAAAACTGCTAAAGGAAAACACAATGCTCCGGACAAAAAACTTCGACATAACCTTCATTTTTGGGTTGCTTTTTTAGTTTTACCTCTTTTTGCTTTTGTGAATGCGGGTATTGACCTACGAAATATGGATTTTAGTAATATGATTGAACCTGTTCCTATGGGAATTATTTTAGGACTTTTTTTTGGAAAACAGTTGGGAGTTTTTGGGTTTGTGGTTATTGCAGTGAAACTAAAACTGGCTAAACTGCCTAAATGTTCAACGTGGATGCAAGTGTATGGAATAAGTGTTTTAACAGGTATTGGATTTACTATGAGTCTTTTTATTGATTCATTAGCATATCCTATTGATACAACCTATATGTATACAGATAGATTGGCTATTTTAATTGGTTCGTTACTTTCTGGTGTTTTGGGGTATTTGATTTTACGTTTTACAAAGGCAAAACGCTATTGTAAAATTTAGATTTATTATTCAATAATAGTAATTATCCCATTGTTGACCAAAAGTTTTCCTTCTAGTTCATACTCTAAAAGTTTTTCTCCAAATTGTAAATAAGCACTTTCATAATTTTGGTTCCCTTTACAGAATGTTAATATTTCATCTTCTTGTGTATTAATGTGACCAAAATTATTTAAAAAGCTATCAATATCATAAATAGGTGTGGCTAATCCTTGGTTAATAAGTTGTTGCGTTCCTTGACTCTCCCCCAAACGATGAGGCAAAACATAAATCTTTTTGTTTTGTTTGATAGCAAATTCAGCACTTCGCATACTTCCTGAGTTTAGTGAGGCTTCAGTGATAATTAAAACTTCACCCAAGGCAACAACCAATTCATTTCGTTGTACAAAGGAGTATGCGCGTGCTTCATATCCCTTTTCAAACTGTGATAACATCAAACCTTTTTGTTCAATCTCTTTGATTAAGCCACTATTAACTCGTGGGTAGCGAATATCTAATCCATTGGCGACTACAGCGATTGTTTGGGATTCTTTTACAGCTTTGTGTGCTATCCCATCCACACCCATTGCTGCACCACTAACCACAATAATATTTCTTTGGGAAAGTCCTTGTGCAAGCAGGTGTGTAAAGTTTTGTGTATAGTGACTGGGTCTTCTAGTCCCTACAATAGAGACTTTTCGTTTTGAAAGCAAAGTAGTATTTCCCAGATAGTTTAGTGTGGTTAAATCAGTTTGTAAATTGTTAAATTCAGGAATCTCAAAATCAATTAATTGCATTTAAAAGCCTTAAATAATTTTTTAGATTATTATAACAGCTCTTGGATAAATTAATCGGTAGGAATTTTATTAATATAGACTAGATTGAGACCTTTTAAAAGGTGTTTGGATTCTTTGAGTACTTTTATAGTACTGCTATGTGGGTGTCCAATTGCGATGGCAGAACCTGTTTTTTTGGCGATTCGTATCGCTTTTTTTAATTGATTTTGTATGTAGTTGTACTCTTGCTTGTTGTCCAAGAAAATATTTCGTGCAATATATGGCATACCATATTTTTTGGTATATTTTTTGGCAACAGTTTTTGAAGTGGTTCGGCTATCTACAAAAATAAAGTTATATTTTTTTAATGCAAGGATAAGTCTATCCATACTTATATCATCCGCAGTGAATTTACTTCCTGTGTGATTGTTTGTATATATAGCATTTGGATAGAGGCGTCGTATTTCTCTAACACGTTTTTCAATCTTTTCGTAAGAGTCTCCAATATGTAATGTATTCTCTTCTTCATGCTTAAAATTAGTTGCTTGCATTGGAAAATGAATCATATAAAATGGTAGGCCTTGTGCTATTTTAGCTGAGTTTCTATGTCGTGAAGTTGGAGGCATAAATGCCATGGTAATGTTATAACCAATATTTCGTATTTTATTAACTTGC
Source organism: Arcobacter sp. EP1 (assembly GCA_001655195.1). GTDB lineage: Bacteria > Campylobacterota > Campylobacteria > Campylobacterales > Arcobacteraceae > Arcobacter_A. The sequence goes on along the minus strand of LPNY01000021.1, from coordinate 147,033 downwards.
GATTTAATAGTAACATCATCAATTACAATAGCAAGTTTAGGACGTTTATCAATAAATGTTGTTGGTTGCTTTTTAATAGGTTTTGTAACAATAATTTGTTCAGTTTCTTTTTTGATTTTTTCTTGTTTTTCTAAATCAATATACTCTTTTTCAAACTCTTTTGTATACTCTTCAAAGGTATTCTCTTTTTTTAAGAGACTAGTAACTTTGGTTTTTATTTTTTCTTTTAAAGAGTCTTGTTCAGGCTTTTCTTGTAGTGTCTCTTTTGGTTTTTTACTATAGGTCTCTTCAAAATATTTATTAAGTCGTTCATTTCTGTAGTCATCGAGTTGGGCTTCGTTGTAAACAACATTTGTCTTGACTTTTGGAGACTGCTTTTGATTATGGTTTTCAAGGATGACAAAATATGCACCAATAGTAATCGTAAGAGTTAGTACCATCATAAAGAGTACTAAGTTAATGAGTTTTATTTTTCCTGATGATTTTGGTGGTTGTTTTCGCTTATGTCGAGGTTTTCTTTTTGCCATGTAAGTGATAATAAATGAGGCCAAGGCCCCATTTAATTATTATAATTAGTTTTTGTCTAAGTCAACGATTTTGCTTGAAGAAATCCAAGGCATCATTTTTCTTAAGTTGTCACCAGTTTGTTCAATTAATGAAGCTTTAGCATTAGCTCTTTCAGCGTTCATTCTTGGGTATCCAGCTTGACCTTCTAAGATAAAGTCTTTTGCAAATCTACCATCTTGAATCTCTTTTAAGATTTCTTTCATAGCAGCTTTAGACTCATCATTGATAACTCTTTTTCCAGATACGTAATCACCGTATTCAGCAGTATTAGAAATAGAATATCTCATATCAGAAATTCCACCTTCATACATTAAGTCAACGATTAATTTTAATTCGTGTAAACACTCAAAGTAAGCCATTTCTGGAGCGTAACCAGCTTCAGTTAATGTTTCGAATCCAGCTTGAACTAAAGATACAGCTCCACCACATAATACAGCTTGCTCTCCGAATAAATCAGTTTCTGTTTCATCTTTGAAAGTAGTTTCAATGATTCCAGTTCTTCCACCACCAATTGCAGAAGCGTATGATAATGCTACATCTTTAGTATCTCCAGATGCATCTTGGTGAATTGCGATTAAGTCAGGAATTCCTCCACCTTTTGTGAATTCATTTCTTACAGTGTGACCTGGAGCTTTAGGAGCAACCATCATTACGTTGATATTTGCAGCTGGTGCAATTCTTCCGTAGTGAATGTTAAATCCGTGTCCAAATGATACATATGCACCATCTTTTAAGTTAGCTTCAATTTCATTATTCCAGATATCCGCTTGGTTTTCATCTGGTAATAAAATTACAACAACGTCAGCACCAGCAGTTGCATCTGCTACAGTTTTTACTTCAAAACCTTTTGCTTCAGCTTTTGCCCATGAAGAACCATTTTTTCTTAAACCAACAACAACTTCTACACCTGAATCTCTTAAGTTTTCAGCGTGAGCGTGACCTTGTGATCCAAATCCGATCATTGCAACTTTTTTTGATTTAATTAATTCAATATTACAATCTTTGTCATAATAAACGTTTAATGCCATTATAAATCCCCTAAAATAATTTTTGAGGATTATATCGAAACTATTATAAAGATTAGTTAAGTTACCTTGTTTCTACTCATGGATTGATTTTGGAAGCTCAATTTTAAATGCAGCTCCATAGTGGGTTTTTTTCTCAAGTTCAAAGGCCATATTTTTAACGCTAAGTGAACCATGCATATTTTTTTCGATGATATCTTTACTCATATATAGACCTATACCCGTACCTTGACTTTGATGTTTTGTTGTAAAATATGGGTCAAATATTTTTGTGAGAATATTATCAGGGATTCCCCCTGCGTTATCGTGGATTTCTATAACTGTTATGTCATCTTTGACATAAGCAGTAATGTATACTTGCTTATCATAGATTTTATTTTCATTTAGGGCGTCTTTGGCATTGTTTAAAATGTTGACAAGGACTTGTGCAAGTTCATTTGGGTACCCTTTCGTTATTAAACTTTTGCTCTCATATTTACTGCTAATCGTGATATTGTTATCTTTGTAGAGAGCTTTGGTGATGTTACAAGCATTTTCAATGATATTAATAATATTGAAGTTAACTGACTTCTTATCTTTTTTGAAAAAGGCTCTAAAATCTTCAATAGTATGATCTAAAAAATCGACATATTTGATGATACTTGCGAAAGCTTCTTTTACTTCATTCTCTTTAGCAATTTTTAAATCCATCTGTAAGGTCATACTAGAAGAGGTGGATGATATTGCAGAAAGGGGTTGTCTCCACTGATGAGCAATGTTTCCAATCATCTCTCCCATGGCGGCAAAACGGGACTGTTGTATCATCTTTTGGTCTTTTTTACGGCTAATTTCTAGCTCCATGATAATTTTTTGTTCAAGATTTTCATTAAGGTCACGCAGTTTTTTTGTTTTTTCTTGAACAATATTCTCTAAGTTATTGTTTAACTCTTTAAGCTCTTCATGGATGAGTAACTCTTTTGTAATGTCATTGAGTGCAATGATGATGATAAAGGTATCTTCATTAATGAATTTTTTTGATGCTTGTATGGTAAAGTAGTGTACCTCGTCGCCACTGTGCATAACAACTTTATGTACTTTGTCTTCATGGGCTAAAATATGCTCAAACCAGAGTCCCTCTGGATACTCTTTATCAACAATGTAGTCTTCACTTACCTCTTCAAAATAGTCACAAATACAGGCGTGTTTCTCTTTAAAGTCTTCAAAACTATCATACCCTTCAAAAAAGTCTACTAGGGCTAAGTTTGCATCTATCATCTCTTCACCGTTACTAACAACTACAATATTAGGTTGCGCGTCTAAGATGGCTCGGGTGGAGGCTTCTTGTGATTCTAACTCTTTGATTTTAAGATTGAGTTGTTTGTTAAAATAGAGTAAATCTTTGTTGTTTTTATTAATCTGTTTTGCAATTATAAGTCCAAAGATTATCATGAGCAAAATAATGACAAAAATAATTATAAGTTCTAAGTAGAGATAACTATCTTTTTGATTGGTGACTTTTTTTTGTAAAATTTGAAGTTCAAGTTCTCCTTCATAAAGCAGACGACTGGTGTTTTCAATAATGCGGATAAAAAATGAGGGAGTTGTTTTATAAAAACGTTTTACCTGTTTTGCCAGTTTGAAGAAATTCTCTTTATCTTGTTCTTGAATGGCATTGTCGCGCTTTTCTAAAAGCTCCAATATTGATAGGTTCATCTTTTTAAGTTCTAAGAGTTTAGGCTCTAAATCTATAGCTTCTAAAGAGAGTTCACTTTTGTTTTTCTTTTTATAAGTAATATATTTGATGGTTTGCGCTTGTTCTACTAAATTTAGATGGATAACTCTTTTAAGTGTTCCTCCATTTTTTAAAATGGTGATGGCTTTTTCAATCTCCATTAAATGAGCATCTATTCTTTTTTGAACAATGTTTTTTGCAAATGTATTAGAAGCTGTAGTAGCAAGTTCATAAAAGTTAGAGCGTATTTTATTTAAGTCATTAACAATGTACTCTCCAATTTGAATTTTTGCTTCTAAATTATTGGTTTGAGTATCCAGTTTATTAAGTAGGTTGGTAAACGTCAGATTAACTGCGATGAGTAAAAGGATACCAAAAATACCGACCAGCAAAAGTAGCCCTAAATGGCGCAAGGTATTGCCTGATGTTGCCATTAGTCTAAAAACCCATATTTTTTCATGATTGCTTGACCTTCACTGGATGAAGCGTACTTCATAAAACTTTTAGCAATTTCAGGGTGTTTTGAAAAGCGTAGTAGATTGATAAAGAGTTTTTTCTTAGGTGCAATGGTTTCATCTAATACAATAGTATCAATATAGGTGCTATTTTGCTCCCACAAGGCTGTTGCTTTCCAATTAATACTTACATCTGCTTGTTTATTAATGAGTGCATAGTTTAGATTACGGGAGTCACTACCCACTTGCGATGCATCATCATAAGCGTTTAATAAAAACTCTTCGCCTTTTGCCTTTGTAAGTATTTTACTTGTCATCTGTCCAATGCTTCCAGATTTTGGGTTACATAAAATAGAAGCAATGTTTTTATTGCTTAGGGCATCAAGAGATTGTATATTTTTAGGATTGTTTTTTTGAACAAAAATCGCTGCTTGGTTATACCCTATATATTGAGTATCCAATAAAAAACCATCTTTGAGATTTTTTATACGATAAGAGTTACTACCTGGAAGATACAAATCACCTCTTTTTGAATATTTAATGGCATCATAGAGGTCTTGAGAACCTCCTTGAGAGATTTTAATAGTACAGTTGTGTTTTTTTTCAATAACTTTTGCCATCTCTTTGATAGGTTTTACCATAGTAATACCGCAATAAAAAATAAGCGTTGGTTTTGGATTTGCATTTAAAAAAGTGTAAAATAGTGTTAATAGTAGTAGTGTTTTAAATTTCATCCCCATCCTTGAAATTTAAGTTACCAGAAGAATTGCCATATTAAATCACCATGGCTTTTAATTTGGTATTAGTTATTATAATATATAGTGATTAAAGATAAGGTAAAAAATGATAAAAAAATTATTTAATAAATTATTAAAAAAGAAACAAAATTTTAGTGAAGAAGAACTTACATATTTACAAACATTTTTAGATGAAAAGATTGTTGTACAAGAAGAGAACGATTATTGTTTGAATACAAAATACCGTGTAGGGGTACTAAAAGTAGAGAATAAACATGCAGTTTTAGAAGATTTAGATAACGTACACAAAAATATGAGGTTGGATTTTGAATCTCTTAATGGGGCATATGATAACGATCTTGTTTTAGTAAAACGTACCTTTAACCCCCGCGTAAAGTCAAAAGGGAAAGTAGTACGTGTATTAGATAGCAGTGAACATAGTTTATTGCTTTATATGCACAAAAACAAATTACATACTGTAAAAGAATCAATCTGTTTAGAGCATATTAAACAGAAGTTTCCTCAACTTAAAGAGGGTGATGTCTGTTTAATGAACTCTAAGACCCATGAGATTTTAGAGATGATTGGAAATATTTTTGATCCTAGTGTTGATGAAAAGATCTCTTTACATTTATATAATGAAGCCTTTAGGCTTGATGAAACATTTGATATTGATGCCAAAATGGATGATAGTAACCAAAGAGTTGATTTAACCCATTTGGCATTTTGTACTATTGACCCAGCTAGCGCAAAAGATCATGATGATGCTATTTATTACGATAATGAAGAACACGCAATTTATGTGGCAATTGCAGATGTATCTTATTATGTACAAGAGGAAACGCCATTAGACAAAGCGGCTTATTTAAAGTCCACATCTATCTATTTACCTAATAAAGTTTTACCAATGCTACCCAATGAACTAAGCGAAGAGATGTGTTCATTAAAAGAGGGTGTGAACCGTTATGCATATGTTTTTAAAATCTATTTAGATGAAAAAAACAGTGTCAAAAAATCAGAACTTTTTGAGGCAATTATAAATTCTCATAAAAAGTTCTCTTATGAGCATATTGATAGTTTATTAGAAGGAGCATTAAAAAAACGCACTCAGATTGAAGATAGAATCTTTGATTATATTATTCCTTTATATGAAGTGACAAAAGATATTAGAAGAAAACGACTGTTTCATGGATATGATTTTAGGACGGTGGAGTATCGATTACAACTGAATAAGAACCAAAAAGTGGAAGCTATTGTAACAGAAACCTCTACGGCTTCTCACCAACTTATTGAAGAGTGTATGTTACTTGCAAATATAGAAGCGAGCAAAAAAGTAAGCACAGTGGGTATTTATCGTATTCATGATGAGCCTTCATTGCAAGCTATTTCCAAACTTATTGATGATGTGAATTTATTAGGGATTAAAGCAAAAATCAAAGGCAGTGTTCATGAAACTATTACTCATATTCAAGATAGAGCAAAAGATTCTGTGTTACGGGAAGAGGTTGATGAGTTAATCATTCAATCTCAAACACAAGCTAAATATAGCTCAAAAAATTTAGGGCACTTTGGTTTAGGATTTAAATCCTATTCTCATTTTACGTCACCAATACGGCGATACTCTGATTTGGTACTACATCGTATGTTAAAAACAAAAAAAGTGCCTTCGGGTATTGATGAGGTGTGTGACCATATTTCAAAACAAGAACGAAAAGTAGACATGTTAGTGTGGGATTTAGAAGCACGTAAATATGCACGATGGGCAAAAGAACATATTGGAGAAGCGTTTAAAGCACAAGTTGTCGATGAAGAGCGAGGGTTAGCAAAATTTTATCAAGAGATGCCAGGACTTCGTGTACAAATTGATAACTTTAAAGGACAAAAACTCTTTACAAAATTAAAAGTGGTGTTAAAAGATGTTGATATTGTCAGTAAAAAGATAGTTGCTTCTATAAAGTACTAATATCTTTGATAGTACACATTCTAAAAAGTCTGCTATCTTCAACAATAAATTGCCCCAAGAGTTTTTTATTTTCATTGATAATAATAGGGGCACCTAAATTGATAACAGAGTCTTCAATAGGCTCTTGAATAACCATAGTAAAGTAAATATCAAGCTGCTTGATATCTTCACAATTAAGTTGTTCTAAAATATTATCTTGTAAATTTATATTGATATTTTGAAGGTATTTTGCGTTGGCAATGTTCATACTAATAGTTTTTTCTTTGTCAAATTGAATGATTGAAAAAAAGTTATCAAAAGCTTCTATCTCTATTTTTTTATAGTCTTCAAAACCTAAAATTGATGATTTTATTTCGTACATGCATACCCTTTTAAATAGATTGTTAAGTGTATTGGAAGAGACCTTAAGTTTTGATTTATTTACTAAACCGAAATAATGGTCTCTCCTGATTGTATCCATTGGGTTAACAATTCACCTGTATAAAAAACATCAATGTTACAGGCGTTTAATCCTTGGGTGATTTCCATATTATCTGCACATTTTAGACAGGCTACGACCTTAACACCATCTCTTATCATTGCTTTTACTTTTTCTTGTATCTCTTTATCCTCATTAATGAGTTTTTGAGACGCTCCCCAAACGAGTACAGTAACCTCTTGCATCCAGCCTTTTAGTTTTGCATTGTGTGCATATAGAAGTACCATATTCATTGCTGTCTCTTTATTATCGGTTGTCCATAAAATTTTTGCTTCTTTTTGCATAAAAATCCTTTGTCATATTTACTCAGAGTCAAATATAATTATAACCAATGTTTAGATACTATTTCGTATGTATAAAAATGAATTTGATAATCTTTACAAAAATAATAAAACCTTTAAAGCCTATATGTTTTATGGGCAGTCCAACTTTTTAATTGAACAATATGCATCTATGGTTGCTTTATCGCGTGGGGCTGCAGATGAAATTGAAAAGGTCTATTTTGATGATTACAATTTTAAATATGCAAAAGATAAACTTTTGCAATCCTCATTGTTTGCTTCTAATAATATTTTACTCATTAAGTTAGAAAAGAAACTCAACAAAAAAGAGACAACTGAACTCATCCAAGCAGCAAATTCTAATCCTGATTCAACGCTTATCTTTGCATGTTTAGGAGATAGTGATTTTAAAACTATGGGTGGTTATTTTACGACAAAACTCAATGCAGTAAGTGTTCGTATGTTTACTCCATATGCCAATGAAGCCATAAAAATGTTAGAACAAAAAGCACAACAATTACAAATTGATTATGAAGTTTCTGCACTGAATCACCTCTATTTTATGCACCGTAATGATTTATCTTTATGTATGAATGACTTGGATAAATTAGCTATTTTAGATGAACCAATCTCTCCAAAAGTTGTTGAGAAACACTGTTTTGGAATAGGAAGTGTCTCTTTAGAAGAGTTTTTGTTTAATCTAGTCTCAGGAGCATCTATCTCAAAAGATTTATACTTTCTACTAGAAGAGGGTATCAATGAAGTCTACCTCACAACCCAAATCACTGCTTTTGTACAACAACTTTTTATGATAAGCGCTTATGCAAGAACAGTGGGTGTTCCCAATGCAAAAGAAATTTTAGGGTTTGTTCCACCAAAACCTGTATGGGAAAAGAAAACACGTCTTGCAATTGGTATTAAGCCTGAACAGTTTTTAGAGATGTTTGAATTTCTAAATGCATTAGAGCTCGAACTTAAATCCTCAAAAATTAATGATACCAATGCCTATATGCAAGCAAGTCTCAGAAAATTTTCAGTTACCTTTAGCTAAAATCACAGACTTTATAAAAAACCTTGCTGATATTTGTAAAAATACCGGCGAAAACTAAGAGGAGATTAAATGTCAAAAGCTAAACATTACGAAACAATGTTTATTGTTAAGCCTACGCTTACAGAAGAAGAGACTCAAGCACAAATTGAGTTAGTTAAATCAAACATCGTTAAAAATGGTGGTGAAATTGTTGCATGCGATGATATGGGAACAAGACAACTAGCATATGAAATTGAAAAAAACAAAAGAGGTTACTACTTCGTAGCATACTTCAAGGCTCCAACAGCATCTATTTTAGAGCTTGAGAGAAACTATAGAATCAACGAAAACATTTTAAGATTCATTTTTATTAAATATGAGAATAAAAAAGAAATCGCTGCATGGACTAAAATGAGCGATGAGGCTGCTAAAAAAGCAAACTAATTAAAAGTTTATAGGAACCAAGTATGTATAACAAAGTAGTAATGGTAGGAAATCTTACCCGAGATATTGAATTACGATATTTACCAAGTGGAGCAGCAATCGCAAAATCTGCAATTGCAACGTCATATAAGTACAAAACTTCAACTGGTGAACAAAAAGACGAAGTATGTTTTTTAGATTTTAATATTTTTGGAAGAAGTGCTGAAGTTGCTAACCAATACTTACGAAAAGGTTCTAAAGTTTTATTAGAGGGTAGGCTTGTATTAGAACAATGGACTGCACAAGATGGAACTAACAGAAGTAAACACTCTTTACGAGTTGATACGATGAAAATGTTAGATTCAAAAGCAGATTCAGCGTCAGCTGGTGGAGCACCGATGGATGGTGGTTATTCTCAACCACAACCACAGTACAACCAACAACCAGCACAGCAAAATAACTATTCTCAACCAAATCAAGGTGGTATGCAAGCTCAAGCGCGACCGCAAGAGCACAAAATACCTGAAATAAATATTGATGAAGATGAAATACCTTTCTAGGATATAAGGAAAAATAGATGGCTGAAAGAAGAAAATACGGAAAAAAATATTGTAAATATACGGAAATGAAAATTGAATTCGTAGATTACAAAAACGCTGACTTATTAAAAATGTCAATGAGTGAGAGAGGAAAGATTATGCCAAGAAGATTAACTGGTAACTCTAAGAACTCTCAAGAGATGGTAGAAAAAGCAATTAAAAGAGCTAGACACATGGCACTAGTTCCATACATTGTTGATACTAAAAACGTTACAGACGCTGCATATAGTAGATTCTAGTAACTGTTATAAATAGTTAAAAAGGGAAGATGTTTTCATCTTCCCTTTTTTTATGCATAGGAAACAGTAGATGAATGAAAAACAACTAAAAGATGCCTATCGATTACGGTATGAGTATTATAATTTTTATGAAAACAAAGAGCCAAAATGGCATGCGCGATATAAAGAGCATGAGTTGTATCAAGCGGTAGTGAAAAGTTTTGAATACGACTTCAAAGAAATAGCTGAAAAAATGCCTGAATTAATTAAAGAATATACATAAAATCCATCTTTTTGCAAATCTCTGCTTCATAAAGAAAAATTAACTCAGTCATTACCTATTTGGTAACTCCTTCGCAAATTTTCCTTTTTTCATTGACCTTTACAAAAATATGAATTTCCTGTTTTTGTGACAGAAAATATGACGAAAATTTGATAAAATATTTTAATTACGTATAAAGGGACTTCATGAATTCGTTATTGACATGGTTTTTAATTTTAACATTTACAATTGATATTGCGTCTATTGTAGTTTTACATAGAAATGACTTACTTTATAGTGGTGCAGAATTATTTACAAAAACAATGTTTATTATAGTTGTTCCAATTATTGGAGGTTTAGTTGTTTTATACCAAATAGGTAAGTTTTATAGAGAAAATAGAGGCAGTGGTGATGCAGTTAAATGGTATGCTTTTTGGGAATTTCATGGAGCTACATCAGGCTCTGATGGTAGTTCAAGTTCGTATTCGGGAGATTCTTTTGGTGGAGATTCTGGCGGTGGCGGAGATTAATATTAGTTCTAAGGGAGAAGAGCTTGGCTCTTCTTACAACTTCTCCCACTTAGTACCTGTTGGCGTATCCATTAGTGATACTCCCATCTTAGTTACTTCATCTCGAACTGCATCGGCAGTTTTGAAATCTTTACTCTTTTTTGCTTCATTTCTTTTTTCAATTAGTACTTCAATTTGATTAATTGTTGCTTCATCAATTCCAAACTGGAAATATTCGTAAGCATCTGAATTTCCAATTCCTAAAATCTCTTCAATGAAACCTAAATTAGCAACAAGCTCTTTTTTAAAGGCTTTGTTTTTTGGTTCTTTATCTAGCATGTCATTTGCATTGTTAATGAGTTCATCAACAAGTGCCATGGCTTTAGATGAGTTTAGGTCATCATTTAGTGCTTCAAACATTGCATTTTTGAAATCTTTGTTCACTGTTGATTGTCCACCACCATAAACTCTTTTTTTAACCCGATACAATTTATCAAGTCGTTTTTTTGAACCGATTAGGTCTTCTTCGTTGAAGTTAAAATCTGTTCGGTAGTGTGCAGTTAGAAGATAGAACCGTACTACTTCACCACTGTAAGATTTAACGATATCTTTTAAGAAAAATGAATTCCCAAGTGATTTACTCATCTTTTCACCATCAATGGTTACAAAACCATTGTGCATCCAATATTTTGCTAAATCACTTTTTGTAGAACATCGGGTTTGGGCTGCTTCGTTTTCATGGTGAGGGAACAGTAAATCTGCTCCTCCTCCATGAATATCAATTTGGTATGGAGTATCTTTGTAGGCTAAATGTTTATTTATCATTGCACTACACTCAATATGCCATCCTGGACGACCTCTTCCAAATGGAGCATCATATGCCACATCATTTGTTTTTTCAAATTTCCATAAAGCAAAATCTGATGGATTTCTTTTTTCGTCATTACCTTCAACTCGAGCAATTGAGTTTTCATCACTGGCTCGTTTTGATAAGCTACCATATTGAGAATCTTTACTTACATCAAAATAGACACCATTACTAATAGCATATGCAATATCTTTGCTCATTAAGTCTTCAATCATCTCTATCATGATTTGTAGGTTTTCAGTGGCTTTGGGTTCGTTTGAGTTTGGTAAGATATTTAAAATATCCATATCATGTTTATAAGCATCAATATATTGATTTGTGACATCTTCTAAAGATCGACCTGTTTCATGCATTTTTTTGATGATTTTATCATCAATATCAGTGAAGTTTTTTGTGAGATTTACATTTAAGTTATTGGCTTTAAAAACACGGTGGAGCAAATCAAAGGCGATTGCTGAACGGGCGTGTCCTAAGTGAGAATCATCATAAACAGTTGGTCCACACACATAAATTCTAGCTTCCCCTTGAACAATTGGTTCAAAGGGGACTTTCTCTTTTTTTACTGAATCATAGACAAAGAGTTTCATACTATTAGACATCTTATTTAAAGAGTGCTTCTAAGCTTGCTGTATCAGCAGTTTTCTCTTCAGCAGCTTCAGCATTATCTTTTACTGAAATACTTGGTGCTTTGCTCTCAATTTCTACAAGTTCAATATCTGTTTTAGTTAGCATTGATGCAAGTCGGATATTTAATCCCGCTTTTCCAATTGCTTTTGATTTTTGATCACTTGGAATCGTTACTGTTGCTTTGCTTCGCTCACCTTCTTCTCCAACTTTATCAATTTTAACAGTTGAAATAATTGCTGGGCTTAATGCTCGTGCGATGAACATTTCAGGAACGGGTGAGTACTCAACACAATCGATGTTTTCTCCATGAAGTTCTTGGCTTACAGCTCCAATTCGAACCCCTTTTACACCAACAACTGAACCAATTGGGTCAATTTGTGCTTCCGTTGTTGAAAGCGCAATTTTAGCTCGACTTCCTGGAATTCGTGCACTGGCTTCTATCTCAACTCTTTCATCTTTTAACTCTGGAACTTCAAGAGCAAGTAAGGCTTCTAAAAATCTAGGAGAAGTTCGTGAAATTTCAACGACAAGACCATTTGTTTTATCAATGTTTACAGATTTTACAACCGCTTTTACAACATCACCAACCTTAAAAACCTCACCTTTGATTCGGCTTTTTCGTGGCAACATTCCTCGTACTTCACCAATCTCTACAAAAGTGTTTTCTTGTCTATCAACTCGGGTTACACTACCGTTGATGATTTTCCCAATTTTATCTTTATATTTACTAACTAAGTTCTCTTCAATAAATCGTTGTAATTTGTATTCAAAGTTATTATGTAAAATAGTTGCTGCATTTCGACCCATGTTTTCAAACTCTAAGTCATAGTCTACGAAATCTCCGATTTCTAAGTCTGTATCAATCTCTTTGGCTTCTTCTAGGGTAATAAAGTTTTCAGGATTAATAACATTTTCATATTCATCTAATTCTTCCCCAGATAATCGTTTATCATCATTTTCAACGACTTCTACTTTTTGAAATAGTTCTAGTTTTTTATTCTCTCTATCAATTCCTGCATCAAAGGTTAAGGTATGATCAACCATCTTTTTTGCAGTGTTTATTAATGCTTCTTTTAATGCTTCTTCAACATCATTAATTTTAAGACCCTTTTCGTATGCAATCGAGTCTAATATATCTATAATTTTATCCATGTATGACCTTTTTTTAACATTGAAATGAATGTTTTTTGATTTTCAATGTGAAGTAGGACAATATTATATCCAAAAGTTCTTTTATCAAAATTAAAGTCAATTTTAGATAAACTATTTGGCTATTTAAAAAAGAGAAGCTTCTAATAATACAATTAGATGCTAATAAAACATAAAAGGCTGAATACGATGGAATTACTATTCGCACGAAACGAATTAGATGAAAAACCAAAAAAAGTTAAATTAGAAAAGATTACAGATGAGTTAAAAGAAGCGGGTGAAAAAATCTTCTATTTTGATAAAGATAATTCCCATAAAGATATGATGGCTTTAGTTGATGCGTTAGAAGATGAAGGATACAACGTATACTTTAGAGAAGTAAGATACGGTCTTGCTGATGAAGAGTATATGTATGAGGTTCACGCTTTATAAGAAAAGATATGAGTAACGAAGCTAACAAAAAACTATTTATACAAACCCTTGGCTGTCAGATGAATGATACTGACAGTCAACATATTATTGCCGAACTAAACAAGCACAAAGGGTATACACAAACCCAAAATATGGAAGATGCAGATTTAATTGTTATTAATACTTGTTCAGTGCGTGAAAAACCAGTACAAAAACTTTTTTCTGAAATTGGTCAGTTCAATGTAAAGAAAAAAGAGGGCGCAAAAATTGGTGTCTGTGGATGTACTGCAAGTCACTTAGGTAATGATATTATGAAACGAGCACCTTATGTTGATTTTGTATTAGGTGCAAGAAATATTTCAAAAATCAAAGATGTGGTTGATAAAAAAGGTGCCATTGAAATCGATATTGATAATGACGATTCAACCTATGAATTTGCACGAGCAGAAACCTCTATTTATAAAACAAATGTGAATATCTCTATTGGATGTGATAAAGAGTGTACCTACTGTATCGTACCAGCAACTCGAGGTGATGAAATCTCTATTCCACCAGAAATGATTATTGAACAAATTCAAAAAGATGTTAAAACTGGTGCTGTAGAAGTGATGTTATTAGGACAAAATGTTAACTCCTATGGGCGACGTTTTTCAGACGGTAGAGCAAAATACTCTTTTACCCAACTTTTAAAAGATGTCTCTAAAATAGAAGGTTTAGAGCGTATCCGATTTACTTCACCACACCCATTACATATGGATGATGAGTTTATCGAAGAGTTTGCATCTAATGATAAAATATCAAAATGTATTCATATGCCACTTCAAAGTGGTTCAACAAAAATTTTAAAAGCGATGAAACGAGGCTATTCAAAAGAGTGGTTCTTAAATCGGACGAAAAAAATTAGAGACTTGGTTCCAGATGTTCGAATTACTACGGATATTATTGTGGCATTCCCAGGTGAAACACGTGAAGATTTCTTGGATACGATTGATGTAATCAATCAAGTGAAATTTGACCAAATTTTTAACTTTAAATATTCACCACGACCAAATACACAAGCTTTAGAATTAAAAGATGATGAAATAGCTGATGATATTGGAAGTGCACGATTAACTCAGGTTATTGACCTACACAAAGAGCATCAAAGTGAATTAATGAATGCCAATATTGGTAAAACGTTCACCGTGCTTTTTGAGAGTTTAAAACCCAATGGTGAAGTAGCAGGTTTGACTGATAACTTTATGCAAGTATTCGTAAAAGGAAGTGATGAACTCCTAGGACGTTTTGTAGAAGTTAAAATAACAGCTGCTTCGCGAACTTCTTTAAAAGGTGAAGTGGTAGAGTAGATGAAACACTTTTTACTAACACGAGTAGTTCCTTTTATATTACAACTGTTTGTACGGTTTATCTATCTTACAAGTAAAAAAGTATTTCACCATCCAAAAGAGCTCAAAGATAAAATCTATCTTGTTGCTTTTTGGCATGGTGAACTTTTGATGCAACCTTTTAACTATCAAAAACTCAAACCCCATGGAAAAGTAAGCGCCATGATTTCTGACCATCGAGATGGGGAAGCTATTACTAAAACTGTAGAACACTTAGGTATCCACTCTGTACGAGGCTCAAGCACCCGTGGTGGAGCAAAAGCACTCATCGCAGCTATCAAAGAACTCAAAGGTGGTGATGATATTGCAATCACTCCCGATGGACCAAAAGGGCCAAGACATTCAGTTGCAGATGGTATCGTAGCCATATCAAAGAAAACAGATGCTAAAATATTGGCATTTAATTGTAAACCTACAAAATATTGGCAGTTTAAGTCTTGGGATAAATTTATCGTACCAAAACCTTTTGGGACGTTAGAGTTCTTTATTTCTGAGCCACTTGATGTTTCTGACATGGACAATGATGTTGCCAAAGAGTTTATAAAAGAGAAAATGTTAATAAATGCTATGGAATAGGATATGTTTAATAAAGAGTCTCAGTATGTAAGTATTGTCAAGTATAACAATCAACTCAAAATTGATTATAAAAAACTTGATGATGGGAAAACCGCCTTTGGTAAAGAGTCAACATTTATCATCTATGATAAGATTTTACCAAAAGATATTGCTACAAAACTAAATATTTGGCAAAACGAATTACGTAAAACGTATTTGTCAACCTTGTGTATTGATAACCGTCAAAAACTCGTTAGTAAACGAGAATCAAAGAAGTTAGCAAAAGAGTATAACGTTGCTTCTTTAAATGCTCATTTTGATGTGTTAGGGGATAAACTAAGTGTTCAGCATACCCAAGACTATTTTGCACTAACGGGAATCGATTATGTCTTTTCTCCTTTTCAAATTTTAAACCTCTATTTAGAACTTAATCCTTCAAAAAACTCTTTATTATTATTAACTATTAACAACTTCGCATATATTTTAATTACTGATAACAAAAGTGAAATTATTGACCACAAGGTTGTGGAACTTAGTACCTTTAAAGAGATTCAAGAGACAAAATTTTATGAAAGTGATGTGGTTGGTCAAAAGCTCTTTGATGAGATTTATTATTTACAGTTACAAGAAGCCATCAATGGTGCGGTTCAAGACTTTTATCACTTACAAAATAATAATTTTATAGAAAGAGTTAACGTCTTATACAGTCAAAAACAGTTGAACGATTCACAAATTGATACATTAAATTCTGAATTAATGATTGATATAAACTATCATAATATTTCCATCAAAGAAGCGATTTTTGAACTCTCAAAAGCAGAGAATTCAACCACAAAAAGTTTTGTAAAACCACGAAAAAAACGCAGTAAATTTTTACGAAATCTTTTATTAGCTATTATTTTTATTGGATTATTAGCAGGTGGTGCATTTACTCTTTTTGAAAAAGAGGTTAACGAATATTTAGCCCAGAAAAAAGAGGTTAAAAAAGTCGAGACACCAAAAGCAGTTGTCAAAACATTCCCAGATTTACCTAACCATATTCAAAAAAATCAAACCATTCAAACTGAAATAGAAAATCTCTTTAAAGTGATTCCTATTGATGCTGTATTAGAGCGAATCGAGTTAAAAAATAATAACTCTATTTTTGCCTTAAAACTTTTAAAAGAAGATACCTATATCAAAGCAATCCAGCCAAAAGTACTTGGTTTATATAAATACTCAAACATTCAGTTTAAGGGGCCAAAATCAACAATTATTGAAGCAACAGTTTATAACAACGAGAAGCTTGTTGTTAAGCCAGTTGAAAATGCCTTACCAAAATACAAAAAAGAGGACTTTAAACCTATTAAACGGGTAACTGAACAGATAAAACTGAGTCTTCCAAAACAGAGTATTGTACGCTATAAATCTTCATTTAAATCAGAAGTAACAACTTATAATTATGAGATTACGATGGTGGTTGACTCACCTATTGTTTTCTTTGATACCATTAAACGATTTAATGATTTAGCTTATTCGATACATGTGAATTACCCAGTGAGTTTTATCAAAGTAGCAGATGGTATTGAAACGAAGTTTAACCTTCAATTTCATCAAAATCACTAAGTGTGATTTTGACAAGATAATGTTAACAAGGTGATTTTTTAGAAAATCACCATGCTTTTAATTCATTATAAACTGAATCTCTCTCAACTGGATTAAACCCAGAGTTTTTAATCAAATCAACAAACGATTGTACTTGTACCCCTTTTGCACTTGCAGCTCCTGCGGCACTTTGTATAGACTCTTTTTCAATAGTTCCGTCTAAATCATTGGCACCAAACTCTTGAGCAATGAGTGCTAATTTTACTGTTGATGTTGCCCAATAGGCTTTAATATTAGGAATATTATCTAACATAATTCGTGCAATAGCATAGGTTTTTAAAATCTCTTGACCTGTTAATGCTTCTTTTACTTTTAGGTAGTTGTTTTGTGTTTGAAATACCAGAGGAATAAAGGCGTTAAAACCGCCTGTTTCATCCTGCAGGTCTCTTAGTCGCATCATATGATCAATTCGATGTTCTCTACTCTCTACGTGTCCAAAAAGCATGGTTGCATTACTTTGTCGACCAGCATTATGCCACAGTTTATGAATATCAAGCCATTGTTGACTACTCACCTTTCCACCACAGATTTTTTTACGCACAGTTTCATCAAAGATTTCAGCCCCACCACCTGGCATAGAATCAACTCCACTTTCAAGCATTTTTTCAATGATTTGTTCGTGGCTTAGGTTATACTCTTCACTTAAAAAATGAATCTCAGCAGCAGTTAGTGCTTTGACATGCATATTTGGGTATGAAAATTTAATCTTTCTAAATACATCTAAATACCACTCTAATCCAGTGTCTGGATTGTGAGCAGATACAATATGCACCTCTTTGATTCCATTTTTAGATGAGTTTGCTACCACATCTAAAATTTCTTCATGGGTCATGGCATATTGGTTGGGGTTTTTTCGACTGGCACTGTAGGCACAAAATTGGCATACATCTTTACAGATATTGGTTGGATTAATGTGTCGATTGATATTAAAATAGGTCTTTTTTTGATGTTTCTCTTCTCGCATTTTGTTGGCATAATACCCTAACTGAAAAAGATCCAAATCATAAAGTTTAACACCATCGTCAAAATTTAATCGTTCACCTTTTTCTAACTTCTCTAATACGTCCATTTCTGCCCTTATTTACAATCTAAATCTTTGGTATATTCACCAGTTTTTTTATTTTTTAATACAAATCCAAAACACTCTTTCCCTGTATTTAGGTCTTTGAATTTTAGTTTTGTTAACTCACCACGTATCTTTGTTTGTTCATCTTCAACGGGTGAGGTGTTATAAATAGTGATACTTTTAACATTAGGAAACCCCACTGTTTTTAGAGTTTCACTCATTTTTGCTTGTTGTGAAAGCGAGATAGTTAGTGAAGCTAAAATACCTAAAACAACTAAAACCGCAATGATATAAATTGTTTTTTTAGGAAGCCGTCGTACCTCAATATTTTCACTACTCATTGGTATACTCTTTTAGTGGTCTGAAGATATCTTGATCTTTTTTATAAAAGTAAATATCTCCTGTTTCAATATCATAATACCATCCATGAATTGTTAGTTCACCTTCTTTGACTCGTTTAATAATCTCAGGGTAAGTCATAAGATTATCCAGTTGATGTCGAATAGAATTTCTCTCTGTTGCTCGGTACATCTCTTGTTCGGTTGTGAACTTTTGATTTTCTAGGGTTCTTTTTTTAGCTGGCATTCCAAGTTTGAGCCATGTTTTAACATGAATAAGTGAATCACTATCTGGAATATCATCATAGTCATATAGACTCTTACACGCACCACAGTGCGAGTGTCCACATACAATGATTTCTTTTACATTTAATACTGAAACTGCATACTCAATTGCAGCAGCACTACCGTGAAAATCTTCGTCTCGTTTAAATGGAGCCACAAAGTTTCCAACATTTCGTAAGATAAACATATCCCCAGGTTTTGTGTTTAGCATCAAGTCTGGTGTGACTCGTGAGTCAGAACATCCTATGAATAGCACTTGGGGATGTTGACCATGAATAACTGACTTTTTTAAGTCTTGTTCAAAGTAGGGGAATTCTTTATTTTTGAACGTTTCATTACCTTTGATTAGTTCTTGAATTGTTTCCATTCTTTCCTCAATATGATTTTATGATTTGGCACACTTCTTGTAAGTGTTCCATGGATACGTCTGTTTTTGCAATGAGACGTATAATTGCACTTTTAACTGTTGGTTGCCGTATTGCACCAACGAGATACCCTTTTTGTTTTAGGAGTGCTTGAATTTCTAATACTTTTTTATTATCACCAATTTCATAGGCAATAATAAGTGATTGGGCATCAATATTTAACTCATTTCTAATAAGCTCTTGACGCTCTTTTATTTTTTTCTTTAACTTTGTGCGATTGTTTTGAATATAGTTCAAGGATTCATTTCCTAAAACAATATCAAATAGGGAAGGTGCTGTCGTATAAATAATCGCTTTTGCACGGTTGAGTAAAAACTCAATGATATGTGCACTTGCTAATATATATGCACCGTAACTTCCATAGGCTTTTCCTAAAGTTCCCATCTTAATGTGATTTGATTTTGGTGTGATTCCATAGTGGTTAAAAATACCTGATAAATTCTCTCCAATGACACCTGAACTATGTGCCTCATCTACCATTAAAATCGCATTACTTTCATCAGCTATTGTAAAAATCTCTTTAGGGGCTAAATCTCCACCCATCGAGTAAATTCCTTCAATAGCAATCAAGGTTCTCTTTTTTGCCTTATGTTGTTGCATCTTTTGCTTTAAATCTTCTGGATTATTGTGCTCAAATACTACGACTTGATTTTTCTCTAGAAGTTTTGTTGCTAAGATACCACTTGCATGATACTCTTCATCAATAAAAAGAATATCACCTTTACGTACCAAGGCTTCAATCATTGAAATATTTGCTAAAAAACCACTTCCTACAACAACGCCTGCTTCAAAGCCGTTAAACATACATAAATTTTTTTCAAACTTCTCGTGGAATTTGGAATACCCATTGACAAGCAATGAGGCTTTTGGTGCATGGTATTGTTCTTTTAAGATTTTTTCATAACTATTAGTAAATAGCGTTTTATTTCCTGCTAATCCTAAGTAGTCATTGGATGCCATATCAATGAGGGTCTCATCATAGACATTTCGTACTCTTAAAAGGTTTGATTTTTTTATCGCATCTAGTTCTTTTGTGTACAAAGAAGCTCCTGTTTTTCTTACTAAACTAACTTCTCAATTGCATCGAAGATATGCAAAAGTTAGCATTAATAATAGTTAAAGATTATAGTAAAAAGTGGATTAAAAAGGCTTTATATAGGCTGGTTGTGAAAGAAGTTTATTTTTTTTATTTAATTGCTATGGTTTTGCTATTGTTGTTTGATAAACTTACGTCAGTACTGATTTTTAATATACAAGTACCACGCAAGGTTCAATCCGTCCTCATCACTTCTTCCTCCCATGCTTAGAGATGATTATAACGATTGAGCCATTGCCGGTATCCTTCCTTAAAATTCTTCAAAATTTTATCACTCTTTTTATGATATTGCGTATCTTTTATAAACTACTCGTTACAATAAATCATTACAATCAAAAGGGTTTCTATGTTAGACAAAATCAAAGCCTATTTAGGTTATGGAAAAGATCACTTTATAACCGTTATTTTAAAAGGTCTTTTTTGGTTAGCACCAATTGCGGCAATTACTATTATTATTTTATGGATATACGATAAAATCGATGCCCTAACAGGAAACATGTTCCAGATTTTTGGATTTGAACCTGATAAATTCCCATTTCTTTGGACCATTGTGGGTCTATTTTTATTTGGTTTTATTGCTTATGTTATTGGAATTTTTGTTGAAACAGGATTGGGAAATTTTATTCAAAAACTTTATGCAAAAATTCCAGGGTATGAAACTATCAAAGAGCTTATCAATATTTTTAATACCTCAAAATCAGGAGAGCAAAAAGTTCTTGTTGTAGCCATAAATGGTTTTGCTAAAAAAAGTTATAACATAGGACTTATGTATTCAACCAAAGAATCCATTATAAAAGACCACTATACTGTAACTCTGTCCATGACACCTATACCAAATGGTGGATATATGTTTGAAGTTCATAAAGATGAAATTTATATTATCGAAGAAGCGACTTTTGATTCTAACTTACAGTATTTATTATCAATGGGCGTTAAGCCTATGACGGAGATTTTGGGTGTTGAGTCTAGGAAGTTAAAGCATATGAAGACTTTGGCGCAGTATTTGGATGAGAAGGAAGTAATAATTGAGGAATAGTCCTTTATTCCTCGTTAAGTCTTTCTTTTAGTAACTCTAGATTTTCTTTAGCAAGCTCATAATTAGAATCTATCTCGAGGGCTTTTTTTAAATACTTTTCTGCCTCTGTAAGATTATTCATTTCTAAATAACAATATCCTAAGTTATTGTATCCTACAACATTATTAGGATTTAATTCTATAGCCATAGAAGCACTTTGAATAGTTTGATTATAGTCTTTTAATGAACCATATGCATGGCTTAAATTTTCGTAGATTAACTCATTGTTAGGGTATAGGTCTTTAGCTTTATTTAACCAGTGTATAGCACTATCATACTCACCAATTCTATTATATGAATGGGCTAAATTTATTAAAACATTTTCTTGTAAGGGTTTAATGTTATTAGAATTAAGATAAGCTTTTATAGCTTTTTCATAATGTCCTTTATTTGTATATTCAAGACCAATTAGATACCAGTCATCATCAGTCTTATCTTTTTTATTTATTAGTTTTTGAACTTTTGAGTCTAATGTTTTTTTATCTTGTTCTGTGAAATTATCTGGCGATTTTTCTTTAATTTTTTCTAGTTCTTGTTCGTATTCATGTAAAACATTTTCATAAAGTTCTGTTATTGAATTTAATGCTACTTTTAATTCCTCAATTTCTTGAATTTTTTGGTTAGCTTTGTTATCAATTTTATTATCTATTGTTGATTCGATTTTTTTCTTAATATTTAGATAACCAAAAAAAGATAAAAAGAAGAACAATGCTCCAATTAAAACAAGTATAATATTAAAGGTGTTAAGTTGACTTGAATATAGATTTTCATTATTCGCAAGTAAATTTTTATAGTTTTCTTTTTCTTCTAAATTTTTATTTTTTAGTATTTCAATTTGACTTTCTAATTTGATTTTATCTTTAATATTATTTTCATATTGGACTTGTAATAAAAAGTATTTCTTTTCAAGTTGTTTGATACGGTATTCTAAAACGTCGTTGGATATTTTGTTTTCTGCGAAAAGTAGGGTGGATATAAATAGTAAAATGAGTGTTAGTTTTTTAAACATTTGAAACCTTAGTTAAATAGTTAGGATTATTTTATCGAAACAGCGTCACAGTTACCGTCACAAGAAGTATTTCTTTTTGAATTTATAACACATGCCAAAATAAGTTTTGGAATCTCTCTTTCGCTCACTGCGTGAGTCGCGCTTTTGTCACTTTTGTTAAACCACAAATAGTAACCAAAAAGGTTTTTCCAGTTACTGACGTTGTATTTGTTATATTAACTTATTCTCTTAATTCGTTTGGCATGTGATTACCTACCTTTAGCTTTCCCAGTAGCTCCGCGATTAGGTTGATATTTCTTTTGTTGTTAGTGCTTCCCTTTTTGAAAAGCTGTTATTGAGTATTTTTTAATTGGCGAATAGGGATTGTATTCCTGCCTTTGTCAAAGCCGAAAGTTTTTGATTTATTTTCGGATACGCCCGAAACTGTTTGAGCGTAACAAATGTGCTGGGAGCACATTTTAGCGAGTTTTGCAGGGCAGAAAATACTTCTAAAACTGTAGGGAAGCTTCGCCTTTGACAACCGGCAGTTTTTTTTGCTTACTTTTCGTAAACACAAAAGTAAGTAGAGTAAAGAGGTAATCCTCTTTGCGATATAAAGACAGAATAGTCACAGTTAATTTTATATAGGGTAATTAAGAGAGAAGTTGTTACTCCTTCTCTTTACTAGTATCTATTTTTTTTACTAAATAGATAAAAAAGAGTGATAAAAATACGATTAGTACATTACTCTCTATATCTGTAGGCCATGGTTTTTCCCTAAATGCTTTTTCAAATCCAAAGATAGCTAACGCACTGGCAAGTATTAAAAACGTTGAAAAAATATATACAGCATATTGAAAAAATTTCATAATATCTCCTTTGTAGTTAGCGTATTATAATCAATTTTTGTAAATGAATGGAAACACTTTTTTAGCTAAATTTGCTTTTTTTGAAAAATGTCCAAAAATTAAAACTAATATTAAGAATTTTAGAATAGTTATGTGTAGGGAGTGTAAAAAGTTATTTTAAAACAGGTAAATTGATAATAAACTTAGCACCCTTATATTGGGTCTCCTTGTAGATAAATGAGACATTTTTTGCTTGAATTGTTCCACCCATACTTTGAGTAATAATTTTATGAGACATGTACAATCCTAGACCTGTTCCTTGTGAGGAGTGTTTTGTTGAAAAATAGGGTTCAAAAACTTTTGTGATGGTATCTTTAGGAATCCCGTTGGCATTATCTTTTATTTTGATAATAATACGTTTATCTTTTCTCTTTGTACTGATAAAAATATAACGTTCTTCGATATCATTTTCATTGAAAGCATCTTTTGAATTGTTGATGATGTTGATAAAAACTTGAGTGAGTTCATTGGGAAAACTTTTGAGCATGAGATCTTTTTCAAGCTTTAAAATGATATTGATATTATGAGCTTTGATATTTCCCTGTAATATTTTAAGACTACACTCGATATTTTCTTGTAGTGAAAACTCTACACGTTCTTTATTATCTTTGATAAAATTGCTAAAGTCATCAATTGTTTGAGATAGATAGTTGGTACTACTTAAAATACCATCTACAGAACTATAAAGTGTCTCTTTGTTTAATGTACCAATTTCATCACTGAGTTTAAGTCCACTGGCACTGGTAGAGATGATACTTAAGGGCTGTCTCCATTGATGAGCAATATTTGCAAGCATTTCACCTAAAGAAGCCATGCGTGCTTGTTGATTTAAAATTTTTTCTTTTCGTTGTATTTCTCTTGTTTGAGCAATATCTTTTTGAAGAGATTTAAGTAGTTTTTGATAGATGATAAAGGCAAGAATAATACTTAAGAGTAAAATAGCAAGATGAACAGTTATAATAAATTTTTTTTCACTGAATCCATCTTTTAAATACTCTTTCATTGGAATAGTTATAGAGACTCCTCCTCTGACGTCACCAACTTTATATCCTTGATTTGCGTGGCATTTTAGGCAACTCTCTTTTGTTTTAAGTGCTTTCATATATCGTAGGTGTTCTTTGCCTTTATAGTTGTATATTTCATGAAACTCTGTATAGCGTTTTTTGTCAAAATTTTTGAGTACTTTTGTTTCCCATTCGTCTGCTTTATTTTTTGGATTGAGTAAATTTAGGCTTGTGATATGTCCCTTTTCTCCATACATACCTGAGAAGTTCTCCATGAGCTCACGTAAAGTGTATGCAGGATTCATCAAGGTGAGTTTTCGTCCATCTGTTGTGGTTAAATCTCTATCGGGCAGATGTGACAAATAGGGATTTGGTGGTGTTCTCTGTGTTGGAAACACATAAACTCCCCCATGGGAAGCGACCCATCTTCGAAACATTAAATCTTTTTCAAATGCATTTTTGGCATGTTCAAGTACAAGTTTATTCTGTTTTTTGGTTATATTTGAGATATTAAAAAGCATAGAGATAGTAATAGCAGTCAGCCAAATAGTAACGATAATAAAGGAGGCGATTTTAAATCTTCGGATATCTCTCATGATATTTATCCTCTCTCACAATAATTATTTTACCATATTATGGGCTCGTTTATCAAATAACTGTAAAAGATTAAAAAGTGATATTTTCTAAGTGTTCAATAGTATCATCAACAACGACAACCGCATCTACGCAATAGTCTGCTTCGATTCTCTTTTGTTGTAAATAGTACTCAATACTTCGGATGAGTTTAGAAAGTTTAGCTGGTGTTATATTATTTATTGCGATTTCATAATCTTGGGCAGATTTGACTTCAATAAAGTGATAGGTACTGTTTTTTGTAGCGATAATATCAATTTCACCCAATTTTTTTGCATAGAAGTTTTGTTCGATGATAGTAAAGCCTTGTGAGATTAAATACTCACAAGACTTTTGCTCTGCAAGGTCTCCCTTAGACCGGCTCAATATCCACTCGCACTGATTTAAAACGTGCAGTCATAATCAGTTCATCGGCTTCATCTCCAAAGACAAAGTTTACTTTTGATTCAGGATGATGGAAGGTTGTAAACAGTGTTCCCGGTTTGATATTTTTTGTATATCTAACTGGTAGAACAGCTGTCTCACCATACTCTGATCGAATGATGATTTGGTCACTACCAATTTTCTCTTTATCCTCTTTAGAAGCTAAGACAATATCTTTGTCATAGCGCGAGTTTAGAGCTTCACTGTGGCGTGTTTGTGCCGCATTATTATAGTGCACGATTGTTCTACCTGTTGTTAAATAGAACTCATTATCAGGAGTTTTGATATTTTTCACTAATTTTTCAATTTGCTCTCGTAGTTTGTATTGGTGGTATTGGAAATACCCTTTTCCACTTGGTGTTCTAAACTCTTCTAGATGAAGTACTGGGGTATCTTCTTTTTTAATTGGCCACTGCATTCCGCGGTTTCTGTTTTTTGATAACTTATGATAGGTTGCGCCAGAATACCTTGATCCAACAGCTTCTTTTGTTTCATTCCAAACATCTTCACTGGTTTCATAAACAAACTCACCTTTGATTTTGTTTTCAATATCTCGTAGTACTTCCCAGTCGTCTGGCATATCGGCTTCCACAAGTGGCTGAGAAAGGTGCAGTCGTCGCATAGCATTTACATAAACACCTGTTTTTTCGTAAGCTGATTTTACACCAAAAATAATGTCAGCTTTTTTTGTGATTTCGTTCATAAATAGTTCATTGGAAATAATCAGCTCTAAATGCTCTAAAGCTTTATGGATTTTGTTTTGATTTGGGTGAATGTGTGCAATATCTTCTCCCATAACATACATGGCTTTTACCTTGTCTTTTAACATCTCATCAATAAGTTGTGGTGTCATTAGACCCACTTCTTTAGCATCTTGATAATCAGGGTCAAAGTAGGGGAGACATCCCGTATCACAAGCCCCTTGTACATTGTTTTGACCTCGTAGTGGCATAAGACCAGTTCCAGTTTTACCAATATTCCCTGTTAAAAGTGCTAAATGAACAATTGCCATAACAGCATACGAACCATCTAAATGTTCAGAAATTCCAAGTCCCCAGAAGAACATGGATTTTTTAGTTGCATATTGCCGTGCTATTTGTGGAATTTGATCGGCTAAGTGTTCATAGCCAGTGATATTTCGCATGTATTCAGGGTTGGCAAATGGGTCATTTAAAATTGACTCTTTATACTCTTCAAAACCTTCACATCTTGCATCGATAAATTCATTATTGTAAAGTTTTTCTGTTAGTATCACGTATGCCATCATATTTAATACTAATAGGTTTGCTTCATAAGGGATAACGAGCTCTTCTCCATATTTCCCAATTTGGATATTTCGTACATCAATAACTGACAGAGTTGCACTTTTTGCTTTTGCCGCTTTTAAAATTCTATTGGCAACAATAGGGTGT
Source organism: Arcobacter sp. EP1 (assembly GCA_001655195.1). Taxonomy (GTDB): domain Bacteria; phylum Campylobacterota; class Campylobacteria; order Campylobacterales; family Arcobacteraceae; genus Arcobacter_A. The sequence goes on along the minus strand of LPNY01000021.1, from coordinate 120,483 downwards.
GCTTCAGTGGTATTTGAACCCATGATAATAATATTTTCTGTCTCATAAATATCATCAAATGGATTGGTTGCTGCTCCTTCACCAATGAGGGGTTTCATCCCTTTTAAACTTGGACTATGACATACTCTGGCACAACAATCTACGTGTGGTGAATCCATTCCTTCGCGCACAAACTTTTGGAACATGTATGAACTCTCACATGATGTTCGTGCTCCTCCCATACCACAAAAGGCGTGTCTTCCATATTTCTCTTTGATTTGAGTAAGCTTCCATGCGGCTAGTGAAGTGGTAAACTCATACGGTGTTTCATAATACTCTTCATCAAATGATTTGAGTGTTCGTGTTCGTGCTTTGAGCTCTTGAGGTAATAATTCAAAGTTTTTTTCTAAGAATGATTTTTTGACTCTGGCATTTCTGATTCTCTCAGGTGCATCCACAAAACCAAATCCTTTTGCACCTTTGATACAAAGCTTCCCTTGCGAAACATATCCATCATTTTGTGCGTAGATTTTTAGAATCTTATTATCTTTGACTTGTCCAGTGATGTCACATCCAACACCACAGTAGGTACATACGGAGTTAATATCTGCAATCATAATCAACCACCACCAACAAATTGTAGTAATTCTAGTTTATCATCGTTTACTGGACAATATTGTGCCCACTGGTCTTTCTTTACGATTTCCATGTTAACTGCTGCTGCCATAACTTTGTCTTCAATCTCTAACGAGGTGATAATAGTTTGAAGTGTACTGTTCTCTTCAAACTCTTTTTCAACACCATTTATGATTAGTTTCATCTACTGCCCCTATTGTGTATACATTATGTATAAAATTCCTTGAATTTTATCTAAATTTTCTTAAGAGTTACACTAAACTTTACAGGCATAAAGTTGACAAAATCACTCAGGTCTTTCCACCATATAACCAATACCTCGAATGTTAACGATGAAATCCTCTTTGAGAACTTTTTTTACACGATTGACTTCTGCTCGAATGGTTGCATTATCAATATCTTCATCTTCATAGGCATATTCTCTAAACATATCATAATTAACTACTAAGCTTCGGTTTTTTGCTAATAGTGCAATAATCAAAAGCTGTCGTTTTGGTAAAATATGGGGTTCATTATTAAAGTAAAGGGTCATGGTTTGCGCATCAAAACTATAGGATTTTGACAGACGTTTATGTTGCGTTGGAACAACACCCGTTTTGAGAATTTTATTGATACGTAAATTGAGCTCTTTTAAATGAAAGGGTTTTTTTAAATAGTCATGACACCCAATATCAAAAGCACGACTAATCTCTTCAATATCAATGAGAGCTGAGATAAAAATAGTAGGAACCATACGTTTTTGTTCGTGCAGTTTTTCTAAGATAGTAAATCCATCAATATCAGGTAGGTTGATATCTAAAATCAGTAAATCAAACTTCTCTTCTTCTAAGATTTTTAGACAACTCTCCCCATCTCGTGAAGAGATGATGGCATGACCCACCGATTGTAAATATTGAGTAATGGCATCATTGAGCATACTATCATCTTCAAGCAGTAGGATTTTCATGAGTGTTCCTTTTTAAAAGTGTAGGTAAAACAGGTTTTTTCAATAGTTGATTCAAGTTTGATTTTCACATCTTCTTCATCACAAATACGTTTAACAAGATTGAGTCCTAATCCAAAACCTTCTTGGACTTTCTCTTCCCTATAGTATTCATCAAAAATCTTTTGAGGTTCTTGAATTACACTTGAGTGGCTAGAGATTTTTAAAATATAGTGATATTTTTGTTCTTGTAAGTGTACATAAATATTCTCATTTTCAAAGGTATATTTAATAGCATTGGTGAGGTTATTATCAATGATACGTTGCAGTTTAGTATCGTTAAACTCTATTCTCATAGACTCTTTATCTGTTGTGAAAATAAACTTTGATTTTACTTGTAGGGCAACTTGTGAGAAGAAATCAATTCTGCTTCGTACAAAATCTGCTAAATCGATGGATTGAATGGTGTATTGGATTTGGTCTTTTTTCACTAAATAACTCAAATCATCATAAATAGAGAAAGTATTTTTCATAGCAACTTCGATGTTACTAAGATATTTATTCTTTCCAAACTCTAACTCATATAACTCAATATTTCCCATGATAACAGAGAGTGGAGTATTGGTTTCATGCACCGCATGACGCAAAAACTTTTTTTGTGAAGCTAAGAGACTTTGAGAATAACTTTTTTCGAGATTAAGTTTTTTAGTCTGCGTATCATAATCACTGGATGCTTGTTGGATTAAATGGGTTAGTGCTTTAATGGTTCGTGAATACTCAGAGTGTTGAGTCTTTTTTGGTATCTCATCAATGTGCTGTTTTGATGTAATGGCTTGGTTGCTTTCACTTAAGGCTACCACTGTTAACGTTTGATTGAGCAGTTGATTGTGCCCTTTATTATGATAAAACTCTGCATAGGTAAAAAAACCAGCCGTTGGGGCTATTTTAGCAAAAGGTTCAACTTCCACTTGAATAAAATCAGGCATGTAACGACGTCGTGCCATACAGGAATAAAGATAAAAGGTTTGTGCATTGATATTTGAAAGATCATGGAACGTCTCCATGGGATTTTGCATAATCATCTCAGCATTTCCAAACCCTAATTTTACGTTGTCGCCTTCTTTGAGGTTTCCTGCAAAACTAACACTGCCATCATCATGTTTAGCAATAACGGCACGGGCTGTTAAAATACCATTTCTCTCGACAATAAGAGGAAATTCAATCCCTGTTGCAGGTAGTGCACTGGCAACTTCAACGCCTAGATATTTTGCATAAAAATCAACAGGTGTCATGCCATTGATACTGTAAACACGGTTATCTTGAATGGTATCAATGGTGTGCTCAATACCAATAGGAGACCAGTTAAAGCGGTAGTCATTGTGTACTTTTAAACTGTTTGAGTTTAAGGATACTCCCACAGCACCCTTTTTTAGTAGAGTATTCTGACTGGAAATATAGGTTTGGGTAAAGGCTCCATTATCTCCTGCCATTCCTCCACAAATAAGTACATTGGAATCAAAGCTTTCAATCCCTTTTAAAAACTCTTCTCCGTTAGTAGTGGTACCATCTGTAAATAAAATGAGTAGTTGGGTATTGGATGTGACAAGTTTTTGTGCTAATGCTTTTCCATTATCAAAGGAGTTATTAGAGTTAACAAAATCAGTTTTAACGATTGTATTTTCAAAGGTTGAAAGAGAAATAACAGTTTTAGATGTACTTACATGGGAGTCATTTATTTCGCCATCGGTTGTTGTACCAATACAGATAGCTTGAGGTAAAAAATCAAGCAGTTGATTGATGCTCTTTTCTAAAATAGTATGAGGTTCCCCACAAAAAATTTGGATAAGAATATTTTCTTCGTCATAAAAGGATTCAAAATCGATTATGCTTTCTAGTTTTTCGCTATTTAAAGAGTAATTATAGGTTTTCATGAGAAAGATTGTAGCATAAAAACAGGAATTTTTATAAAAAAATAGAGTAAAAAAGTCCCTATTTTATGGGATTTGTGGCTAAATTTTACTATCGCTATACTCACGCTATATTCAGGCTAAATTGAGGCTATATTTATCGTGTAAGATTTCATTGTAACAAAAATCAGTCAAGCAAATTGATTGATAAAAATTGCTTTTCACTGTTTAAAGTGAATCAATTAATAAATAACCTAAAAGGAAAAAGAATGTCTACACAAGAGAAAGTATTACCATTAGCAAAACCAGAGTACAAAGCACAATATGAGAACTTTATTGGAGGCGAGTGGATTGCCCCTCAAAGCGGTGAGTATTTTGATAACGTTTCACCTGTTGATGGAGAAGTATTAACACGAATTCCTCGTTCAAATGAAGCGGATGTTGAGTTAGCAATCAAAGCTGCCAATGAAGCGTTTGCTTCTTTTAAACACACGTCAGTAGTTGAGCGAAGTACCATGTTAAACAAAGTTGCTGATGCTATTGAAGCAAATTTAGAGAAACTAGCAATTGCTGAAACATTAGATAATGGAAAAGCAGTTCGTGAAACATTAGCCGCAGATGTACCATTGGTAGTTGATCACTTTAGATATTTTGCTTCAGTTATTCGAGCTGAATCTGGAACAGTTTCTGATTTAGATGAGAATACTATCTCTCAAGAGGTGCATGAACCGTATGGTGTTGTGGCTCAAATTATTCCGTGGAACTTTCCACTCTTAATGGCAGCATGGAAACTTGCCCCTGCATTAGCAGCTGGAAATTGTATTGTAATGAAACCAGCGAGTGCAACACCAATGTCTATTTTATTAATGATGGAAGTAATTCAAGATGTATTACCTGCTGGAACGGTTAATATTATCAATGGTGCAGGTGGAAAAATTGGTAAACATTTATCAACGCATCCTGATATTAAAAAAGTTGGGTTTACAGGTGAAACAACGACTGGTCAACTTATTATGCAGTACGCAACTGAAAATATTATCCCATCAACTTTAGAATTGGGTGGAAAATCGCCAAATATTTTCTTAGAGTCAATCATGGATGCAGATGATGAGTTTTTTGATAAAGCAATTGAAGGGTTAGTTCTATTTGCCTTTAACTCTGGTGAAGTGTGTACGTGTCCATCACGAGCATTAATTCAAGAATCAATTTACGAGCCATTTATGGAGCGTGTTTTAGAGCGTGTTAAAGCAATCAAATTAGGAAACCCACTAGATCCTACGTGTATGATGGGAGCACAGTGCTCAACGAGTCAACAAGAGAAGATTTTAGACTATATTCGAATTGGTAAAGAAGAGGGTGCTGAAGTGCTCATTGGTGGTGAAGCACATGATAGTGAAGCCCATCCAAATGGGAACTACATTCAGCCAACACTGTTTAAAGGACACAATAAAATGCGAATCTTCCAAGAAGAGATTTTTGGACCAGTATTAGCAGTAACAACATTCAAAGATGAAGATGAGGCGTTAGCAATTGCAAACGATACAATTTATGGTCTTGGTGCTGGTGTATGGTCACGAGATGCCCACCAATTACATAAATTTAGTCGAGGAATTGAAGCAGGACGAGTTTGGGTGAATTGTTACCATATGTACCCATCACATGCATCATTTGGTGGATACAAAAAATCAGGTATCGGAAGAGAGACACATATGATGATGTTAAACTCTTATAGACACACAAAAAATATTTTAACTTCTTACTCTAAAAATGCATTAGGATTTTTCTAGGTCTCTGGTTAAAATTAAGATTTAAAATGCATAGGAGATTTTCTTCTATGTATTTTTGCATTTAATATAAAGGATTGTTATGTCAACAAAAAGATTAGCTATTACACCTTGGGCAGTAGAAATAGTAGAAAGATTAAAAGAAGAACATGGTGAATTAGTTTTTAATCAAAGTGGCGGATGTTGTGATGGAACAGCACCCATGTGTTATGAAAAGGGTGACTTTTATGTGCCCAGCAGGAACGTGAAGTTAGGTGAAATTTGTGATTGTGAATTTTTTATGGATAAAGACCAGTTTGAGTATTTTAAACATTCGCACATCACTATAGATGTAAAAGAAGAGAAGGGTGCCTTTGGTAACTCGTTTTCTTTAGAGATTGATTTAGGGTATCAGTTTTTAACAAAATCCCGTATTTTTACCGATGAAGAGTACGCTAACTTAGAATCGATAAGTTAGCCTAAACTCTTTGTTAAATATTTTTAATATTGAGCATTTTAAAGCGTTCACCCATGCCTGTTGGTTCAAGCAGGGTTTTGACTTTTTGCGTCTCTCTTAAGTAGACATTTTCTCCTGCATTATCTTTTAGCATTTCAAGTAAATCAATAATTCCAAAATCAACCAATGCTTGCAGTTGGGTTTGATAAACAAACTCTACTTTTGTGCAAGCTTCAAAACTATCAATAATATGAGTAAAGTTTACATCATAGGTAATATCCGTTTTCGCGAAGAGTTTGTCTAATTCAAGGTTCTCTTCAAAGAGAGGATAAACTTTATGCTCTTCATAAATACGGGCTGAAAAATCATTACGTGGGTATTTCTCTCCATAATCAAAGGTGATAAATTCAAACTTTTTGATATTGTTACAGATATGTTTTGCAAAGGTTTCATAACCTACACCAATTTCCCCTTTGGTTACTTTATATTTAGAGGCTATTTCTTTGAGGTTTTCATCTTCGCAGGTTTCAAATGCAATTTTGTGGTTTTCCACAAAACCTTGTTGTAAAATACCTTCTTTATTAGTAAAGAGTAGTTCACAAGGAAAAGCATCAAAGATTTCATTAGCAACAATAAAAGCACTAGGAAGTTTAACTTCACTAATATCATCGTAGAATTCAAGTTTAATTGCATCACCAAAAGAGTCTTCAAGATATTTTTTTTGTTGGGCTTGTAATTGAGGAAATCGCTCAACAATAGCAAAAGTCAATGTTGATAAAAGCTCAGGTTTGAGTGTATAAATAAATTGAATAATGTCTGCGAGTAAATAACCGTGGTGAGAGCCTACTTCAAGAATAGTTGTATCTTTTTTGAGAGAACCATTTTTGATGGTATCAACAATCTTTTTTCCAATACTTCCACCAAAAAAACTACTCGTAGAGACTGATGTATAAAAGTCTCCCTCTTTTCCAATTGTTTTATAGTTGGTGTAGTAGCCGTCGTTATCGTATAACCAGTTGTTAAAATAGGTACTAAATTTTTGTTTTTCTAAATTCATAATGCAAGTGTATCAAAATCTTAATGTAACTACTCTGTAACGGCTTTTTAGATATAATTGTGTTAAATAAACAAAAATAAGGAGAGCCCAAATGAATAAAAGAACCAAAATATTAGCAACCTTAGGACCAGCCAGTGATACTATTGAAACAATTGAAGGGCTAATTAAAGCTGGCGCTAATATGTTTAGACTAAATTTTTCTCATGGAAGTCATGAGTATCATTTACAAACACTTAAAAATATACGAACGGCTATGAAAAACCTCAATACTACAGTTGGAGTACTGCAAGATATTTCAGGACCAAAGGTACGAATTGGCGATTTAAAAGAACCTTTTGAATTGCATCGTGGTGATAAAATCACCTTTGTAAAAGAGGATATTATTGGAAAAAAAGTAGCGGATAAAAACTATGTTGTTTCTTTAAATTATCCAGAACTATTAGACAAAATCAAAGTGGATGAATATATTTATTTATACGATGGAACCATTCGAGCACAAGTTATTGAGACAGGTGAAAAGATTGTTGCACTTGTTAAAAATCATGGAATACTAAACTCTCGAAAAGGGGTAAATTTTCCTAATACTGTGATTGATATTAATGTTATTACTAAAAAAGATGAAAAAGATATTGCGTGGGGAATTGAGAACAGAGTTGATTATTTTGCCATCTCTTTTGTTCAAAATGCCACAGATATGACAAATGCTAGAAGACTACTTGGTGGATATAAGGGTAAATTGATTGCTAAAATTGAAAAATTTGATGCCGTTGAAAATATCGATGAAATTATTGAAGTGAGTGATGGTTTGATGGTTGCACGGGGTGATTTAGGAATCGAAGTTCCTTATTATGATGTACCTACTATTCAAAAAATGCTTATTAAAAAAGCTAATGAAAATGCCATTCCAGTTATCACTGCAACACAAATGTTGCTTTCTATGACACACAATGAAAGAGCAACACGTGCTGAAATTTCAGACGTTGCCAATGCTGTTTTAGATGGTACAGATGTGGTAATGTTAAGTGAAGAGAGTGCCGTAGGAGAAGACCCTATTAATGTGGTGCATACAATGAGTAATATTATTATTAAAACTGAAGAGATGTATGATTATGTGAAACAGTATGATATGGCATACTTAGATGAATTTGATGTTATTCAAGCAACAGCCACGCGGCTTGCAGATGATATTGATGCAAAAGGAATTTTAGCATTGACCAGTTCAGGACAAAGTGCTATAAAAATGTCTCGTTATCGACCACGGACACCAATTTATGCTTTTACACATAAGCGAAAAGTACTTAATTCTTTAACGGCTGTTTGGGGTGTACAACCTATTGAGGTGATAAAAGAATCATTAGCCTCAAAGATGTTTCAAAAGATGCTTCGTAACTTAGAAAAATCTGGACAACTTGATAGATCAGGACCTTATATTGCAACAGTTGGGTACCCTGTTGGAATGCCAGGTTCTACTAATACCATCAAAATCTTAACAGAGGGTGAAATCGAATACTATTTAAACTTAACGGTTAAAAAAAGACACGATTAAAGAGATTTTGGAAGCCTTATTTCACATAGGGCTCCTATGTAGTTTTTATCTTTGTAGATAAAGGTACTATTGGAAATAGTGATACTTCCTTTAAGACTTGATTGGATAATTTTTTGTGTCATATATAAGCCGATACCTGTTCCTTGACTTTGATGTTTAGTGGTAAAGTAAGGTTCAAAAATTTTATCTATAATATCCTCTTTGATTCCTCCTGCATTATCTTTGATAGTAATAAGAACTTCATCTTTTTGTTCATAAATATCAATAAAAATATACTTTTTATTACTCTCAATTTCAAGCAAGGCATCTCTTGCATTGTTGATTAAATTAAGTAGTGCTTGAACTAATTCATTTTCATAGCTGTTAAGTGTAATATCCTCAATATTTTCAATGATTTGAATATTTTTATTTTTGAGATTTGCACTAATAAGGGTAATAACTTTTGCATAACATGTTTGAATTTGAAACTCTTTTGTGAATTTGTCTGTTTTAAAGAAGTTTCTAAAGTCATCAATAGTTTCTGATAATGTTTGGGTATTTTGTACAATTGCATCAAGACCTTGGTACATAAGCTTTTTGTCTAACTGATTAACGCTATCCTGGAGTTTAATACCACTTGCTGCTGTACTAATAGCTGATAATGGTTGTCGCCATTGGTGGGCAATATTACCTAACATCTCCCCCATTGCTGCCATTTTTGATTGCTGGTAAAGGATTTCATTTTGTTCTCTATTTTTATTAACAGCAATGGAGACTTTCTCTTCAAGACTGGAATTTAGTTCTTCCAAGACTCTGTTTTTCTCTTTGAGTTTATAGGCATAATTATTGAGAATGTTTTTTAATGCTGTTGCAATAAAGAGCATAATCACTATTAGAATAAGGGTTACAATAATGGAACTAATCACAATTTTATTGATGGTCTCATTGAGATTATTTTTTAAGAAAAGTTCTTTGCTTTTTAATTTTTTTTGTAAATCATTTGTATATAGACCTGTACCAATGGTAAGTTGTAATTCTGGGATATATTTAACAAAGGATATTTTCTTGGAAGGAAAGGTTTCATTTTTTTGTGTAGTAGGTGTATATTCAATAAAAGCACCATGTTCTTGTTTAGCCTTTGTCAAAATATTGGTAACAATTTTTTTCTCAATGTCTGGTAGGGAATTAAAAGGAGTATTTAAAATTTTTTTATTGAGATGCACAACAGTTTTTCCTGTATCATCAAGAGCAAAGATATAGCTGTTATCTTTGTATTTTATGGAGTTTAAAAGTTTATAAGTATTGTGTTGGTTTTCTTTATTGATATCGTCGTAATATTTTCCCGTACCAATAAATATGTTTAGAGGGTCATACCGTTTAAAAAACCCGAGCTTTTGAATGAGTTCTTTCCCATCTTTTTTCCACCAATACCAAGTATCAAAACTCTCTGGATTTTCTTTGACAAGTTTAATGGCATTACTCACAATAGGTTTCCCTCGTGGGTCTGTAATATGTCGTAGATTCTTACCTTCAAGTTTAGGTTTCGGAGGAAGCAGAATATTGTTTCCTTCTAAGTCATAGATAAAAAAGTAACCACTTTTATTGTAATAAAAACGGATATCTCGAAGGTTTTGTTTTATCTCTTTAATAACGTGTTTTGTTCCTAGATGTTCATACTCTTTATGGGTACTTTGAATAATATTGTGTCCCATAAGAACGATGTTCCTCATCTCTTCTTTATTATTGAGTTCATTAAATTTATTTTTTGTTTCGATAATATGAACAGTTCTTTCAATTCGGTCTTTGATAACATCTTTGATATTGTTAATATGTTCATCTTTGATAGCTTGTATCTCTTTTTGGTAGTTGTTTTCTTCATTGGATACAAAGATATTTGTGAGTATGACTGAAGCAAGTATGATAAAAATTATTGGTAGTACGACAATAAGTCTTAATATACTTGTTTCAGAAAAAAAGTTTTTCAAATAGTTATCCTATGGTTACTCAAGTTTTGAATAGAGTTCAAGAAGTTCGATTTGTTGTTCAATTTTATGTATCTTTATATCAAGGGCTTTGCTCTTTTGTGAGTTTCTGAGTGTATCCACATCACTTTGTGTTTTAATCTCTGCTTCTTTTTCTTGATTAATGATATCTAAAAGTGAATCATACAGTTTATAATCCTCTTGGGCAATAGTTATCTTTTCATTTAACATTTTAATTTTAGCTAGCTTTGTTTTAAAAAGATTGCTTTGTTCTAATATAATACTATTTTTTAAGGTTTGTGCTTTTAAATAGTTGATTTTTTGACTTTCAATATCGTTAAAGGTTCGTACATCTAAAGGAATAGTGATATTAAATCCAAGATTTGCAACCGTATCTCCATCACTGTAGCTTGATGAGTTTTCTATTTCATGATATTTAGTATAGTCATAAGTAAAATTTAATGTCGGAAGATATTTAGCGACGGTCATTTCGTGGAAACGGTCTTGTGTTCGGATATCATGTTCACTTTTTTTGATTTCCATGTTATTATTTAAGAACCCCTCTTTATCAACTAATGTTAATTCTGGTAACTTGAGTGTTCTATAGGATTGACTTGATAGATTATTAAAACTGTTGATGAGTTCTTCTTTTGCAAATCGTAGCTCTGCTAAACTATTTTTTGCACTGTTGGCTGTTAAAATTGCATTATCTAAAAAAGAAGTATCTAAAAAACCGTTCATGACTTGTTCTTTTTTTCGGATGATATCAATTTGTGCATTTTTAAGTTGCAACGCTTGTTTTTGGATACTTAAATTTGCTTTATGGATGTTAAAAAGCAGTGTCGTAGCATCTTTAATCATCGCCTTCTTTTGTAAATCAATATCTAAATAGTTATATTTACGAAGACTATTGGCATATTTAATGGCAGAATAAATTCCACCACTTTTAAAAATTGGTTGATTGATTGAGATGTAGGATTTTTTTGAATCTACGTTTTTATCACCATAAGTATGGATATATTTGTAGGTAATTGCATTGATCCAATCTTTTTGTAACTTATCACTGTTTTGTTTGTTTTGTTCACGATTCAGTTCAAAGATTTCAAGACGATCTTTTGAAAGAATTGTATCATCACTTAGTGGTTTTGAATCATTTGCAAAACCACTATAAGAGAGCAAAAAACTTGCTAATAAGATTGTTTTAGATTTTTGAAATGGCATTATCTAACCTTCTAAACCCTTCATCCATCTCTTCTTTTGTTATGGTTAATGGTGGTAAAAGTCTTAGGGTGTTTTTCCCAGCTTTGAGTGCTAAAACTCCCTCTTGGAAAGCGTTATTAATAATAGCACTTAGAGTCTCTTCATCAGTGACTCGAAGCCCACGCATGAGCCCAAGACCTACTTCTCTAAAGAAGTGTTGAGGATATTTCTCATAAAGGGCTCTGAGTTTACTTTCAAAATAGATAATCGCTTCATCTAATGCACCACTAACTTTGTAATCTTCCAAAATAGTGATAACTTCATTGGCTGCAGCACAACTTAAATAGTTTCCTCCAAAAGTAGAACCGTGATCGCCTACTGTTAAAATATCTTTATGTTTAGTCATTACTGCACCAATTGGTACACCGCCACCTAGACCTTTTGCTAGGGTGATTATATCTGGCTGTATTTCATACAGATTCGTTGCTAAGAACTCTCCTGTACGATAAACTCCTGTTTGAACTTCATCAATGATGAGTAGAATATCTTTTTCTTTAAGAAATGCTGCAAGTTTTTGAACCTCTTCTTTATCTAGCGGTTGAACACCACCTTCACCTTGAACGAGCTCAATCATTACTGCAACTGTTTCATCATCAATTGAAGTATAAATATCTTTTAAATAGTGATCATAGGAGAATCCGTCAGGATAAGGTGAAAAGTTTGGACTGTGCATTTTCTTTTGTCCCGTTGCTTTTACAGTTGTAATGGTTCGACCATGAAAAGAGTGCGCTAAAGTAATCACTTTATAACGTTTATTATCAAACTTTGTTTCACCATATTTACGTGCTAGTTTAATAGCCCCTTCATTAGCTTCAGCTCCAGAGTTTGCAAAAAATGTTCCAACGTCCATTCCACTTAATTCGTTTAGCTTTTTTCCTAAAAATGCTTGTGGCTCAATGGCATAAAGATTTGATATATGAGTAATATTATTGACTTGTTCACAAATGGCATCGGCAACTTGTTTGTTCCCGTGACCCACTGCAACAACCCCAATACCTGAGGTAAAGTCGATATAGTCTTTTTCATTTTCATCAAAGAGTGTTGCGTTAACACCTTTTTTGAAATTTACATAATTTCGTGCATATGTTTGTAATACAAATGCTTTATCTACTGCTTCTAAATTCATTAAATAACCTTTAGGAAAAATTTATTATAAAGAAAGATTATAGCTAAAAATACTAAACAGTATGTTAACAATACCTTTTTTCCCACTCTCTAAAAAATGTCACATTTTTCTAAAAAATAGCATTATTTTTAAAGTGCTTTTGGATAAAATAAAAACTAAAATTGGGGGCGAAATTACTATGCAACATTTGATTACAACAGCAGATTTTACTAAAGATGAGATTCTTAAACTCTATGAAGATGCACGTATCTTTAAAGATATGGCATCAAATAAACTGTTAGATGGTAAAATTATTGTAAATCTATTTTTTGAGAATTCAACACGAACAAGAGGTGCCTTTGAAATGGCAGCAAAACGACTTGGAGCACAAGTTATCTCTTTAGATGTTGGTACATCTTCTACAAAAAAAGGTGAAACAATCTTTGATACAGTTACGAATATTAATGCAATGGCGCCTGATGCGATTGTTATTAGACACTCTGACTGTAATTTTCACAAAACGCTGATTGATTATGTTGATTGTCCAATTATTAACGCAGGTGCAGGAAAAAACGCTCACCCTACACAGGCACTACTTGACCTATTTACCATAGTTGAACACTATGATGGAAATACAGAAAATAAAAAAGTTGCAATTGTTGGAGATGTGAAATCTTCTCGAGTTGCAGGTTCAAATAGAAAACTTCTTCCACGATTTGGAATGGATGTTTCTTTTGTTGCCCCAGATTGTTTTAAAGATGATAGTGACGAACATAAACAGTATAATCATATTTCAGAAATTATTGATGAGGTTGATGTTGTGATGAGTTTACGAACTCAGTTAGAGCGACACAATGAAATGTATTTCTCTTCACTGCATGAGTATGCAAAAGATTATTGTATTACAAAAGACACTTTTGGTGATCGAGATATTTTATTACTTCACCCAGGACCAGTAAACCGTAATGTTGATATTTCAGATGAGATGTTAGTTGACCCTCGTAATAAAATTTTAGAGCAAGTAACAAATGGTGTAGTTGTACGAATGGCCATTTTAAAGAAACTAATCTTAGATAATAACTAATTCCTTGACACAAGAATATATCTCAAAACTTAACACCTATGGCTCGCAAGGCGAGCCATTTTTTTTTACAATATCTTATGACACAAAAGAGGTTTATGTTAAACCTTTAAAAGAATTACCTGCAAATATTCAGTATGAAATTCATCATAAAGCCATGAGTAAAATTGATGAAAAGATTACTCTAGAAAAGTCTCCTTTACAGTTTGAAGATTATGAAAAGAAATTTAATAAACTTCAAGAGCATATTAAATCAGGAAACAGTTATTTGCTGAATCTCACAGCGTCAACACCCATACAAACGCAATTGAGTCTAGGTGAGATTTATCAAAAATCACATGCTCGTTTTAAGCTCAAATTTAAAGATGATTTTGTCTGTTTCTCTCCTGAAAAATTTATTGAAATTAAGAAGAATAAAATCTTTACTTATCCCATGAAAGGAACCATTGATGCAAGTATACCCAATGCACAAGCAAGAGTTTTAGGGGATACAAAAGAGATGGCAGAACATACCATGGTGGTAGATTTATTACGAAATGATTTGGGAATTGTTGGACATAAAGTGAAAGTGGATAAGTTCCGTTATATTGATAAAATCAATGCGGGAGATAAAAAACTTTTGCAAGTAAGTTCAAAAATATCAGCCCATTTGCAAGAGAACTGGAAAGAAAACCTTGGAGATATTATTGCAGCACTTCTACCTGCTGGTTCCATAACAGGGACTCCAAAGAAAAAAACGGTTGAGATATTAAAAGAGGTAGAGTCTTATGAGCGAGGTTTTTACACTGGTGTTGCTGGAATATTTGATGGGGAGTCTTTAGAGTCGTTTGTTTTAATTCGATTTATTGAACAAATAGGCAATGAGCTTTTTTATAAAAGTGGTGGTGGAATTACCTGTGATTCTAATGTAGAATTAGAGTATGGTGAACTACTTGATAAAATCTATATCCCTTCTTAACAAATATAATAATTGGAGCTTAAATGAATAGTGAACTTTTTTTTGAAACCATCAAATGTGAGGATTATGAATTCTTTCATTTAGATTACCATCAAAAACGTATGGCAAAAACGGTTGGCTTGAATTTTAATTTATCCGATTATCTTTATGCTCCTTCTGCTAAACTTTTTAAATGTAAAGTAATTTACAACCATGAGGGGATTGTTGATGTAGAATTTAGCTCCTATAAAAAAAGAGTTATCAGCAGTTTTAAACTCATAGATGATGATGTGATTACCTATGATAAAAAAGCTCTTGATCGAATGAATATAGATAAACTCTTTGCCCAAAAAGAGGAAGCTGATGAAATCATTATTATTAAAAATGGGTTAGTTACTGATACCTCTATTGCAAATATAGCACTTTTTGATGGTACAAACTGGATTACACCTAAAATACCCCTTTTAGAAGGAACTACAAGAGCTAGACTTTTGCAAGAGCAAGCTATTTTTGAAAAAGATATTACTATTAAAATGTTACAAGAAGCTAAAAAAATTGCACTGTTAAATGCGATGATAGGACAAGATATTTTAGAGGATTACTGTTTATATTTATAAACGCGATTTAAGATTAAATCCCATTTGTCAACTTCACCCCAGTTAATACGTACTTTTTTTTGTAGATGATTACGTTTTAGAATATAAGCTCCCAGTTCATTAAAAGCAAATTTTTGAATCAATTTTTTTCGTTTTGTTATGGGAATGACTTTAAAACTAAGATTGTCCATAACTAAAGGAATAGATTTTTTATCTTCAAAGTAAAGAAGCACCATATGATCAGTTTGACGTCCCTTTACACGAACTACTGATAAAAAGAGTTTATCTTTTGGAATACCCAGTTCTAAGAGGGTAAAGTATTTGGCAATAACGTAATCTTCACAGTCTCCTTTTCCTTTTATCAAAAACTCTTTTTGGGTTGTCCAGTAGTCATCAATACCATATTTAGCTGTATCGTGTTGGGGCAGTATTTTATTAAAAAAGGCATTTACATGGGAGAGTTTTTTTAGGGTTGGATAATCTTGTACTTTTTTAGTGAGTTGTTTATAGAGTTTAAATCTTTTTATTATAAAATGGCGTTTAGGAGATTCTTTAATCTCTTTTATTTCTTTCTTGGTTAAAGAGAGTTTATATGTGTTTTGACTATAAGCCAATGAGAAAGAAAAAATAAGCATTACTATGACTAGATGTTTCATACTTTATAGTAACAAAATAACCTTTAGGACAAACTATGATAAATAATATAATTGAAGATGAAAAATATAAGGAACTGGTTTCTGTACAAATTCATCAAACTTTGCAGTTTTTATTAGAAAAAAATGAGGAGTTTGCAATCACTGTGAATGTCAAAGCGGCTAATTTTAAACCTACTTTACCAGAAGCAGTTTATGATAAATTGGCAAAGTTTTCACTCTTTGTGTTATCCAACTACACCTACTCTACATTACAAGTTGATGAAAACTTTATCTCATTTGAAGCAGGGTTTGGAGCAGAGAACTTTGGCTCAGTTGTAACGATTCCTTTGCACTCAATTTTCCAAATTGTTGTTGATGAGTCTATTTTATTTGTTAATCCAGTGGCAACAGTTGAAAAGTTTAACGAAAATACTGTATTAGAAAATCGTTCATTGAACGCATTTATGAATAACCCGAATAACAAAAAACTTCTTGATTAAACGCTACAACAATGAAATAAAAAAAGCATTTCAAGTCTCTATTCCTGTTATGATGGGATATGGAGTTTTGGGATTTGCTTTTGGTCTTTTATTAGTCTCTTTTGAATATGCTTGGTATTTAGCACCCTTGATGAGCCTGTTTGTTTATGCAGGTGCTTTACAGTTTGTTGCCATAAACTTTTTTAATGTTAAAGCAGGTTTAGTTGATATTGCTCTTGCTACATGGTTTATTAATTTACGGCAATCTTTTTATGGACTCTCTTTATTAAAGCGGTTTAAAAGAGCAGGAAAACTCAAACCCTATTTGATTTTTGGTTTAACCGATGAGACATATGCACTACTAACAACCATAAAAGATGATGAACAGTTAAAAAAACGGTGGTACTACTTTTTTTTAACTGCTTTTAATCAAAGCTATTGGTTTATTGGCTCAACTTTGGGGGCAATTGTTGGTTCCAATATTGATTTTAATACTGCAGGGTTAGAGTTCTCTTTGACTGCTCTTTTTGTTGTGTTATGTATTGAACAGTATAAAAACCTACAAAATAGTGTGCCTTTTCTTATTGGGGCAACAGCATCCTTGATAGCTTTAGTTTTAGTACCTAGTGATAAGATGTTAGTAACCTCTATCGTTATTGCATTAGTTTTAATGTTTAGTTTTAAAAAAAGGGTTGAAAATGAGTAGTATGGAACTCTATTTAGCTATTGCTGTTATGGCTGTGGTGAATTTTTTGACTCGATTGGTTCCTTTTTTATTTTTTAGAAAAAATGAGCTACCGTGGTATATTAGTTTTGTTGAGAAATATTTTCCAGCAGTAATTATGACCATACTTATTTTTTACTCTATTAAAGATATCAGTTTTGCAGTTGCACCTTATGGGATTAAAGAGATAGGGGGTATTGTTTTTACAGCTGGCTTACACCTTTGGTTGAAAAACTATTTGGTCTCTATTTTTAGTGGTACAATTTTTTATATGGTTTTAGTGCAGTACTTTTAACGTCCCACTTTTTTCCCTCGATTTCTTTTTATACTTTCACTCATAATTAAAAAAAGGAATGAAAATGAAAAAAATTTTAGCGGGATTATTAGTTTCGGGAGCACTTGCTTTTGCTGGTACATATCAATTAGATAGTGGACACTCAAAAGTAGGTTTTAAAATCAAACACTTATCAATCACAAATGTCTATGGAACGTTTGACAAGTTTGATGCAAATATTGTTTATGATGAAAAGAGTAAACAGTTAAAAGTTTTAAAAAGTAAAGTTGATGTAAATTCTGTAAATACTCAAAATGAGAAAAGAGATGCTCATCTTTTAGAGTCAGATTATTTTGATGCAAAAAAACATCCAAATATGAGTTTTGAATTAATTGAAATTAACGATGACGTTTTAGTAGCTAACCTTACAATTAAAGGGATTACAAAAAAAGTTGAGTTTGATTATGAAAATAATGGTATTGTAAAAGATCCATGGGGAAATACGAAGTTAGGATTTTCTTTAGAAGCAAAAATTAATAGAGTTGATTATGGATTAAAAGCCAATAAACTATTAGATTCAGGCGGATTACTTTTAGGTGAAAAAGTAAAAATTAGTGTTGATATTGAAGCAAAAAAAGTTAACTAAAAGTGCAGGAAAAAAAAGTGGAAGCAGTTTTAAGTAAAACTTTTCAAAATGAAGATATGTCAAAATTAGTTCTAAGAGTTGCTGTTGGATTTTTAATGTTATTTCATGGAGTAGCAAAAATCACCGGTGGTGTTGGTTTTCTTGAAGGAATGTTTTCCTCTATGGGACTACCTGCCTTTTTTGCTTATGGTGTATACTTAGGTGAAGTCGTAGCTCCTATTATGCTTATAATTGGTTATAAAGTACGATTAGCATCTATTTTAGTTGCTGGTACAATGATTGTGGCAATTGCAATGGCACACAGTGGAGATATTTTTACTCTGACTAAACATGGCGCTTGGGCAATTGAATTATTAGTATTTTATATTTTGGCATCAGTTGCTATATTTTTCCAAGGTGCAGGAAAATATAGTATTGATAAAAATTAATAAAAGAGTACATAGGTACTCTTTTATTATTAAATAGAGAAAGAATAATGAATTTAGAAGATTTAACAGTACTTTATGCAGAAGATGAAAATGGTATTAGAGATACTGTATGTGAAGTGTTAGAACTTTATGTAAATAATGTAATAACTGCTTGTGATGGAGAAGAGGCTTTAGCCCTTTATGAACAATATAAGCCATCAGTTCTTCTTCTTGATATTTGTATGCCTAAAAAAGATGGTCTAGAAGTTTTAAAAGTCATTCGAGAAACAGACCTTGCAACACCGGTTATTATAATGACAGCGCATACAGAAAAAGAGTATTTAATGAATGCCGTTGAACTTTATATTACCAAGTACTTAGTTAAACCATTTGATAAAGATACATTAGTTGATGCATTAAATGCATCCCTAGAGATTATTCATAAAAAAAATGATAACAAGATTGATTTAGCTGATAATATATCTTTTATAATAGAATCTCAAATGATTAAAAAGGGTGATGAAACCATCGCTTTAAATAAAAAAGAACGGCAACTTTTAAATCTATTGATAAAAAACCCCAATAAAGTTTTAACCTATGACGAGTTAGAATATCATATTTGGGATGATACGGTCAGTCGAAATGCTTTAAAATCTCTCATCAAAGATTTACGAAAAAAAACTTCCAAAGAGATAATAAAAAATATCTCAGGAATGGGATATAAGTTAGAGGTTTAAATGAGAAAAAAACTTTGTATCAAACAAAAAGCAACCCTTTTTATATTGCTTTTAATATCAATTTTACTGCTAACTCTCTATTTTCAAAATAAAACATCCAATAAAAACTATCTAATTCAAATAGAAAATGCCTATAAAAAATCCTTTGACAACATAAGTAAACTTTTTAGAAAAAAGCTTATCCAACATTATGAAATGTCTACCCAGAATATAACAAATGAAGAGTTTAAAAATGAGCTACTTAATAATTATAAATTCTTAAAAAGTGTGGAAATAAAAAAGATAGTTGAGAGTAATAAATATACGCAACTCCTATTAAAAAATGAAACTGTATTAGATGTTTTTTCCAATAAGAAAAAAGAGGTTTTTTATAAAATTCTTGTTCCTATAAGGACTAAAAAGAAGATAGAGTCTTATGCTCAATATATTATTGATATTAGGCTGTTTTTAAAAGCAGTAAAAGACTTTGATGGTAGTAATGGAATCATATATATAATCGATAATGATAGAACCAATGATATTTATTTAAAAAAGTACTATGAGTCTGAAATATTTAAATTTATGGTTGAAGAGTGTCCTTCTCATAAAGGACCTGTAATTGAAATTCAAGATGAGTTTTATGTGAAAAAAGATTTAACCATTAAGAATATTGAAGGAGAACTTGTCGCCAATGCAATCTTCTTTTTAGATGTTACTAAAGAGAAAAAAGATTATATCTCAACGGTTAGAAACTCAATTATAACTTCAATTGTACTCTTTTTAATAGCAGCAGTTATTGTTAATTATTTTTTCACAGTTTTAATTAGAAGAATTAATAGAAATGAAGAGGAATTAAAAAAGATTAATAAAAACTTGGAACAAACAGTTGAAAATGAAATTAAGCATAGATTACAAATACAAGAAGAGGCATTAACACAAAAACAAAAAAGTGAACAGCTTCTCATGCAACAATCAAAGCTTGCAATGCTGGGTGAAATGATAGGAAATATTGCTCATCAGTGGCGTCAACCTTTAATGCAATTAAGTGCAATATTGATGTATTTAGATGCTTATAATGAAAAAGGAAAATTAACTCCCCAAAAATTTGATAGCAAAATTAAAGACGGTAATTCTATTATTGATTTTATGTCGAAAACCATTGAAGATTTTAGAAATTATTATAAACCCGAAAAACAAAAAGAGATTTTTTTACTTAAAAGTTGTATTAACAGCGCCTTGTTTATTGTTAATTCTAGTCTTAAAACCTCTAACATTGAAGTTGCAACATCATATAGTCATGAAAATATTGAAATTGAAAGTTTTAAAAATGAATTCTCACAAGCACTGTTAAACATAATTACCAATGCTAAAGATATACTAATACAAAGAGAAGTTTCAGATGCTCGGATTCTTATTGATACAAAAGAAGAAGAGGGGAAAATTGTTATCTCTATTGAAGACAATGCTGGTGGAATTAAAGAGGATATTTTAGATAAAGTTTTTGACCCGTATTTTACTACAAAACACAAATCTCAAGGTACAGGAATAGGATTATATATGACTAAAATGATTATTGAAAATAATATGAATGGAAAAATAGAGGTTCAAAATAGCTCAATAGGAGCTAAATTTATAATTGAGTTAAGTGTTTAAAAGTAAAGAGATAGTGAACTACTTTAGAGCTGAATGCTCTAAAAGTAATTATTGTTTTGGTGCAAATGGGAAAAGTGCACTTCCCCACGTAAGTCCTGCTCCAAAAGCATCAAAAAGAACGTTGTCACCTGCTTTAATTTTCCCTTGCTCATAAGCATAATTCATTGCCATAGGAATCGAAGCAGCTGAAGTATTTCCATATTTATCCACGGTTACAACAGTTTGCTCGTCATTAAGTCCTAATGCTTTTCCAACTGCTGAAATAATTCGGTAGTTTGCTTGATGTGGGATAAAGTGGTTGATATCTTCATTTGTAATGTTATGTTTTTCCATCATTACTTGAACATCTGCTGTTAATGTTTTAACTGCTAGTTTGAAAACTTCATTTCCTTTCATTCTAATACATGCCATTTTTTGGTCAAGTACTTCTTGTGAACATGGATGTTTACTTCCACCACCTGGAGTTTTGATTAACTCGTCGTAGTTTCCATCACTTGAACAACTAACATCAACAATTGCTTCTTCTTTGTTATCAGTTGCAGAAATAATTGCTGCTCCTGCTCCATCACCAAAGATAAAACATGTTCCTCTATCAGTATAATCTAAAATTGAAGTATATTTTTCTGCACCAACAATTAGTACATTTTTTTTCATTCCTGATTCAATAAAGGCTTTTGCTACTGATACTGCATATACAAAACCAGTACATGCGGCACTAATATCAAAAGCTTGAACAGGAGGTAGGTCTAGTTTTGAAGCGATTAAACATGCTGTTGAAGGCATACATAAATAGTCAGGCGTTACAGTTGCACAAACAACCATATCAATATCCTCTTTATTTAGTCCTGCTCTTTCAATGGCTTGCTGCGCAGCTTTTGCTCCTAAATCAGATGATGCTTCATTCTCTTCAGAGATTCTTCGTTCTTTGATTCCTGTTCGTTTAGTAATCCACTCATCAGAAGTATCTATAATTTTTTCGAAATCGGCATTTGTCATAATTTTTGGTGGGATATATGCCCCAATTGATCTAAAAGCTGCGTAAGTCATGTAAGCTTCCTTAATAATTATTTATATTTATTTATTCGTTGCTCTATATCATCATTTAAGTTTGAACTTGCAGCTGTAATTGCTTGAAAAATTGCGTTTTTAACGGCTTTAGCGTTTGATTTACCATGAGCAATAATAACAGGAGCTTTTACACCAAGTAGTGGTGCTCCTCCATACTCTGCATAATCAACACGTACTTTTAAGCTTTTAAATACTTTTCTCATAAGTACTGCACCTGCAATTGAGATTAGAGATCTTTTTAAATTTTTCTTTAAAATTTTACCAATGGTATCTGCGACACCTTCAGCAGTTTTTAATAAAATATTACCAATAAATCCATCACAAACAACCACATCTACTGAACCATTAAAAATATCACTACCTTCAATGTTTCCTGCATAACCATCAAGTTTTGCAATTAGTCCATGGGCCTCTTTTGTAACTTCATTACCTTTACTTTCTTCTTCACCATTACTTAATAATCCAATAATTGGTTCATCAAGTTTGAGTACATCTTCTGCGTAAACTTGTCCCATAACTGCAAATTCAAAAAGATTTTTTGCATCACAATCAACATTTGCTCCAACATCAAGTACCAAAGTATTTTGGTTCTCACTGGTTGGCATAAGTGTTGCAATGGCAGGTCGAGTAATACCCTTAATTCTTCCAATTCGTAAAGTTGCAAGTGACATAGAAGCACCAGAATGTCCAGCTGATACTACTGCATCTGCATTTCCATCACGTACTAGTTCAATGGCTTTGTAAATTGTACTCTCTTTTCTTTTTAAAGCATCAGTTGCACTATCGTGCATTGAGATAACATCATCAGTATGTAAAATTTCGATTCGATTTAAAAAGTGATCAGGTATAAGTTTTCGTAGTTCGTTTTCATTTCCAACAGCAATCGCTGTGAAACTATTATTGTTTCGTAATGCTGCTATGAGTCCATCAACAATAGGTTCAGGACCGAAGTCCCCACCCATTGCATCTATAGCTATTTTTAACATTAGCTTTTGTATTCACCAGTATTTGGGTTAACCGTATGAGGCATCTTCCAAGTTCCGTCACTATCTTTCACAGGTCTTTTTAGTGTGATTTTATAGTGAGTTCTTCTTTTAGCTGCTCTAGTATGAGATACTCGTCTCTTAGGTACTGCCATAATTTATCTCCTTAAAATTCTTTTTCAATACTATTATTGTTTTGTAAACATTCTTGACAGATATGGTAATCACTCTTTAATGAGGATAATTCACTCTCAATAATTTCATCAAAATTTATAGTATGGTTTTCAACTTCTATTACTAAATCTTCCGATTCAGTATCGTTAAATATTCCATCACTGAGTAAAAAATCTAATTTTTCCTCGATGGTGATGTGCTCTTCTACACCACATCTACAGCAATCTGCGGTCGTTTCTCCTACAAGTAGGGCATCAACCTTGATTAAAAGTGGTGATATTTTACAGAAAGTCCCCTCTAATTTCACTGAAGCAAGAGATGATGTAAAATCTTTTGCAGTAAAGGGTACTTTTCTAAACTCTATTTTCACAGGTTTATGGTCTTAGCAAATTTCTCTGTCTGAAAAGAAAAATTTAATTTCATTAGCTGCATTTTCTAATGAATCTGAACCGTGTACTGCATTTGCATCAATTGATTCTGCAAAATCAGCTCTAATTGTTCCAGCTGCAGCTTCTTTTGGGTTAGTTGCACCCATTAAATCTCTGTTTTTAGTCATTGCGTCAGTACCTTCAAGTACAGAAACTACAACTGGTCCAGAAATCATGAATTCTACTAATTCACCAAAGAAAGGTCTTTCAGCATGAACTGCATAGAAAGCTTCAGCGTCAGCTTTGCTTAATTGCATTTTTTTAGTTGCAGCGATTTTTAATCCAGCAGACTCAAATCTGTCTAAGATTTTTCCAACTACATTTTTAGCAACTGCGTCAGGTTTGATGATTGATAACGTTTGTTCCATGTTATTTTTTCCTAATGTAAATTTTAGCCGCGGATTATACCTAAAAAATAAATAAAAGGCAAGTAGTATAAAATATAACTGAAATATTAGATGAGTTTTTAACAATTTAAAATAGCAAAAAATATGACTTGAAGATATTTTTTATTTATATTATCTCGCGTTTTTTCGCGAATCAATAGGTATAACTAAAGTAAATTCTGCACCATGATAATGTGAATTCTCGTAAGTAAATTCTACATTTGATACAGTGATTTTACCTTTCATACTCTCTTCAATAATTTGTTTACTCATATATAATCCAATTCCCGTTCCTTTTTGAGAACGTTTAGTTGTAAAATAAGGTTCAAAAATACGAGTAATAATCTCAAGGGGAATTCCTCCTGCATTATCTTTCACTTTAATGATGGCATTGTTATTTTCTTGTGTAATACCAATAAAGAGTAATCGGCTAAAAGAGGCTTCTTTTTTAACAAGCTCTTCTTTAGCATTTTTTAATAGATTAATTAAAACTTGTTGTAACTCGTTTTGTGAGGCAAATATTTGAACACTTTGAATATCTTTTATAACTTCAATGGTATTGTTTTTGAGCTGTGAACCAATTAGTTTGAAGGTGTCATCTAAGGCATTTTCAACAGGAAACAGTTTTCTTTCTTTGTTGGGATTAAAGAAGTTTCTAAAATCATCAATAGTTTGTGTTAAATTAACGACAGCAGTGTTTATATCATTAACTGAGCTGATTAAATCTTCTTGTGTGACAAAGTCTTTATCTTCTCCTAAACTCAGCTGAATCATTCCATTTGACATAGAAATAAGGCTGAGTGGCTGCTTCCACTGATGAGCAATACTTCCAATCATTTCCCCCATTGTTGCCATTTTTGATTGTTGTATAAGAAGTTGTTCTTTCTTTTTTAGTTCTGAAATATCAATAATTGAGGATAAAATATCAATGATTTCCCCCTCTTTATTCAGAACTGATGCCATAGTTAAAATAGCTTCAAAAGAAGAACCATCTTTTCTAATAAATTTTTTCTCAATGTTATAGTTAGTAATCTCTTTATTTAAAAGTTTTTGGAAAAGATGATTCTCTTTTTCTTCTTGTTCTTTATGTGAAATATGTTGACATGTTTTATTAAGAATAAATGACTCATCATAATCTAACATCGTAAGGAGTTTTTTATTAACTTTGATAAATTTGCCTTCTTTATTTCGAAGTGCCAATCCTATATTACTGGATTCAAAGAGGGTTTTGAACTCTTGTTCGCTATCTTCTAACTGTTCTTTTATTTGGTACTCTTGAGAGGTATCAACAATAACCGAGAAAATAACAGGAATTCCAAGGTACTGTGCATTTGAATTAGTCACTCTAACATTTTTAAGCTCACCATTCTCTTTTTTATGAACAAAATTATAATATTCCCTTCTTGATTTTTTGGCACGGTTTATCTCTTTTTCTATCTCCTCTTTTGATAAGTTGTTAATTTCAGAGATATTCATTGATAGTAGTTTTTCTCGTTTATAACCATAAAATTTGCAAGCTGACTTGTTGGCATTAAGAATAGCATTAGATTGAGGATTAATTAAAAGAATAATGGATTGATTTGATTCAAATAAATCTTGATAGAGTTGAGCATTTTTTAATATTTCTTTTTCTCTATTTTGTGATTCTATAAATAGATTATTTTTATAATTTCTTAAAATCAATCTTGTTTTATGTGAAAGATAAAAAGAGATAAGAATAATAAGTAGTGTAAGAATAAGACTAATAGCCATGATTGACTGAATTGCATCTTTATTAGATTGCTCTAATGATTTTCGTTTTTTATCAAGTTTACTATGAAGTTCCTCTAGGTAAAATCGACTCTCTACAATCCATTTCCACCTATCAAATAGTTTAAAAAAAGAGATCTTTTCTTTAGACTCTTTATTATGTCGAAAGCCTTCTTTATTTTTAAGAGCAAAGTGAATATTTTCTTTTACTGTATATTCTATTTCCCCATTTTTTAAGTGATCTTTTGTTTTATCTTTTAACCTTTTTTTTGAATTGACTAAATGTTTACCTTCTAAATCATAAATAAGAAGATATTTTGGTTCATCGAATTTTATGGCATTGAGTTGTTTGATAACTCTATCTTTCATTTGTTCTTCAAAATCAACAAGGTAAGCACCTGTTCCAATTGCAAAATTATAAGGTTCAAAATATTTATAAAAACCAATTTTTGTATAACTTTTTGATTTGTCCTCCCCCTTATACCAATTATATACATCAAAGCGTTCTGATTTATTGTGAAGTGTCGATATGATTGTTTTTATAAATTGATAACCGTTACTGTCTTTTACCTCTAAGAGATTTTTTCCTTCAAGTTCTTTGATTTTATGAAGAATAGTATTCCCATGGGTATCCAGTAGATAAATATATCCATTGCCGTTATTAAAATTTACAGCACGTAGGGTCTCTTTTATTTGAGTGATTGTTTTCTCTTTAGAGTAGTTTTCACTTTTTTTATTTTGATGATATATTGATGTAGCAATTGCATGGGCGCTATAGACTTCTTCTTTAATATGCTCTTTGAGCTTATTAAATGAGTTTTTTTCACCCACTTCGACAATGGTATACATTCTATTTACTAGATTTTTAAGTTCAGTTTTTTTTTGTTCTACGTATGTTTTTTCGAGGGTTTGAAGTTCTTTTTTTAGATATGCTTTTTTTTGATTAATAAAAATACTAGTAATGATAAAAGAGAATAGAATTATTAAAAGGACTGCACCATATTTAATTAAGATAAGTAAATTTTTCTCATTTTGTGAAGTTTTCATCTTTATCCTTAATAAAGAAATCTATTATAAGGAATGCTCTTTAATAATATTATGACATAGTAAAGTGTAATTTTGCAAGTTTAGTATAATAAAAAAGAAATTTATTGGTTTCTAAAAAGTAAGTATGTTTCGATTTTACCAGTTATGGATAGTTGCTTATAGAAGTAGTGACAATAAAAAAAGGCAAGCAGTTAAAAACTACCTACCTTTTTTATATGTAAAATTGTGTGTGTTTTGGTTTGAAATTTGATTAAAAGATTACTCTTCAATACAAGGTTCACCTTGTGTCATTCCATCTCTTACAGGATTTGCTGCACCTTCTCGTGCATCCCATACAATACAACCCTCAGTTGGACAAGCTTCTGCACAAGCTGGTTCATCATGGTCACCAATACATTCAGTACAAGTTTCAGGGTTTACGTAATAAATATCTTCACCTGTTGGGTTCTCATCGTTATCAACGATTGATTCTGTAGGACACTCGTCTAAACAAGCATCACAGCTAATACATGTATCTGTAATTAATACTGCCATATTTACTCCTTATTTAAAGTTTACAAACTTTAACACACTAAATATAAATTTATCTTTAAGTTTTTATATCAACTTTAGGGTGTTTTAGCTTAAAAATAATAAAAATTTGTTATTAATAATTGTAGGAGTTAAGGTAGAGTTAAAATACAAAAGCAGGCATAAAAAAAGGCAAACAGTCAAACTGCTCACCTGATTTTATCTTCCCAATGTAAAGATTATTCTTCGATACAAGGCTCACCGTGCACTGCACCTTCAGTTGTAGGGTTATCCCATACAATACAACCTTCAGTTGGACATGCTTCAGCACATGCTGGTTCATCGTTGTCACCAACACACTCT
>LPNY01000021.1:77331-93024 GCA_001655195.1 Arcobacter sp. EP1 | reverse complement strand
AGTTTCAGGGTTTACGTAATAAATATCTTCACCTGTTGGGTTCTCATCGTTATCAACGATCGATTCTGTAGGACACTCGTCTAAACAAGCATCACAGCTAATACATGTATCTGTAATTAATACTGCCATATTTTGTCTCCTTAAAATTTCAAAAACTTTAACACACTAAAAGTAAATCTAACTTTAAAATAGAATGATTCTTATTTTAAATAGTTTTGAATGTCCTGAATCTTATCAGTTTTTTCCCAATTAAAGCCTTTTTCTTCTCGTCCAAAGTGTCCATAAGCTGCTGATTTTTTGTAAATAGGTTTCAATAAATCCAATGATTCAATAATTCCAGCAGGTGTTAAATCAAAAAGTTGGGCAATACAGGACTCAATTTTTTCATCACTATAGGATGATGTTCCGTGAGTTTCTACCATGATTGATAGGGGTTTAGATACACCAATGGCATAGGCTAACTGGATGGTTATTTTTTTAGCAACTTTTGCTGCTACTAAGTTTTTTGCGACATAACGTGCGGCGTAGGCTGCACTTCTATCAACTTTTGTAGGATCCTTACCTGAAAATGCTCCACCACCATGGGGGCATGCTCCACCATATGTATCAACAATGATTTTTCTACCTGTTAATCCTGCATCTCCTTGGGGACCACCAATGACAAAGCGACCTGTTGGATTGATGTGAAAGATTGTATCATCATCTAAAAGTTCTTTTGGTACGACTTCCTTAATGACATCTTCAATAATGTCATCGTGAAGGATTTTTTGTGATACTGAAGGAGAGTGTTGTGTTGATACGACTACTGTGTGCACTCTTTTTGGTAAATCATTTTCATACTCAATTGTTACTTGGGCTTTTCCATCGGGTCTTAAATAAGGTAGTGCTCCACTTTTTCGCACTTGGGCTAGTGTTGCTGTAATTTTATGTGCTAATGAAATAGCAAGGGGCATGAGTTCCTTGGTTTCATCACAGGCAAACCCAAACATGATTCCTTGATCACCAGCTCCAAGTTCACCTGATTTTTTATCTACTCCTTGGTTGATATCAGGACTTTGTTCTCCTACAGCATTTAATACACCCGCACTTCGGTAATCAAATCCATAGGAGGCATCTGTATAACCTATTTCACGAACTACTTCACGTGCGATATCTTGCATAGGTGCGTAGGCATTAGTTTTGAGTTCACCCGCAATTATGCATAAGCCATTGCTTAAAAGCGTTTCACATGCAACGCGTGCTTGGGGGTCTTTTTCAATAATATAATCAAGTATGGCATCACTGATTTGATCAGCCATTTTATCAGGGTGTCCTTCGGTGACACTTTCGCTTGTAAATAAATAGTTTTTTGACATAGGATTTTGCCTTAAAGGAAAAAAATTATCCTAAAATAAAATTTCTCTTAATTTTAAAATTAACATTGAAAGGAATGTTTTTTTTTAGAAAATTATTATATAATTTCGCAACTTAATTATTAAACACAAAAGGAAATTACATGTTAGTAACAAAAAAAGCTCCAGATTTCACAGCAACTACAGTGCTTGCAGACGGTCAAATTGTAGAAGATTTTAATTTATATGAAAACTTTGGTGAAAATGGTACAGTACTATTTTTCTACCCATTAGACTTTACATTTGTATGTCCATCAGAAATTATTGCATTCTCTAAGAGAATCGAAGAGTTTAAATCAAGAGGAATTAATGTAATTGGTGTATCTGTTGATTCACAATTCTCTCACTTTGCATGGAGAGAGACTGATGTTAACAATGGTGGAATCGGAAGAATTGCATACCCACTAGTTGCTGACTTAAGCAAACAAATTTCAAGAGATTATGATGTATTATTTGGAGATGCTGTTGCATTAAGAGGGTCTTTCTTAATTGACAAAGATGGAACGGTTAGACATGCAGTAATCAATGACTTACCATTAGGAAGAAACATTGATGAAATGATTAGAATGGTAGATACAATGTTATTTACAAACGAGCACGGTGAAGTTTGTCCTGCAGGATGGAACAAAGGTGATGCTGGTATGACTGCTTCTACTGAAGGTGTTGCAGACTACCTAAAAAACCATGAGGGTGATTTATAAGAATTTTTCTTATTCATTTTCAAAAGGGTGTCAAGATTTCTTGGCACCCTTTTTTTATGCAAATTCTCTAATAGTACTGTTCCATGACTTTTTCTATATATAATGATAAGATAAGATTATCGGAGGTTGCATCATGGAATCGTCAATTGATTATAACGCGCTCATTGAAAACCATACAATCGTAACACGAGCTAATAATGATGGCATTATCACTTATGTCAATGAAAACTACTGTCATGCATCAGGCTACTCAAAAGAAGAACTCATTGGTCAATCTCACAATATATTACGTCACCCCGATGTATCAAAAAACTTTTATGAAAAGTTGTGGCAAGCCCTGGAGTCGGGTGAGATTTGGCATGGAGTTTTTAGAAACATTAATAAAAACGGACAAGAGTATTTTACAAATGCTACTATTTTTCCTGTATCCAATGAAAAACTTTCTTCTCAAGAATATATGTCAATTCACTATTTAGTAACCGAAGATGAACACATTAAACATAATCTTAAAAAACAAGTTTTAGAGTGTAAAAGTGACAAGATAAAACAAAACCGACAGCAGGCTCAACATGACTTGGAATTAAAACAGGATATTGAACAAGCATTAACTACTAAATATATTGAATACATTAAAAATATGGAAACAGAGTTATTAAGAGTTAGAATGGCTCATAAAAAAGGCGTTGTTACCATCGCTTCTTTAGAAGAAGAGATAAAAACAAAAACAGTTGCCATGGAGAGTTTTAGTACTAAATCAAAAACAACCATTAAAACACTCTCTTCGGAGAGGGTAGAGTTACTTAATAGTGTAGAGAGTTTACGAAAGTCCAATGAAAGTTACAAAGAAAAACTCGAAAAAGCCCAAGAGAGTGTGGTCACTTTTCAAGGTTATATTGATGAGTATCGCAAAAAAATTGAAGACTTAAAAGATGTGATTGATTCCTATGAATCAGACAAAGCAAAAGTAGCCTCTCAAGAAGAGACTTCTTCGGTGACACAGAGTGAAGCAGTAACTCCAGAGGTTAAAGAAGAAGATACAGAAGAAGCGAAGAAAGAACAATCTACAACCCCAGAAACTAACGAAAATGCAAATTAATAGGGCACTGTTGAAGCAAATTTGACAATTTAAGAAATAAAGACTACAATTACGTATCTTAAAACTACAAATTAATAAATAAACTTCTAAAAACTACATCAATTTGTAAATCCACAAAGGGTAAAAATACTTATGGAAGAGTCTAAAACTCAATCAAAATCAAAACCAAAAAATAATAGTAATGGTAATTCTAGGAAGTCTAGAACACATGTTCCTGTTGAAGGACACACTA
Source organism: Arcobacter sp. EP1 (assembly GCA_001655195.1). Lineage (GTDB taxonomy): Bacteria > Campylobacterota > Campylobacteria > Campylobacterales > Arcobacteraceae > Arcobacter_A. The sequence goes on along the minus strand of LPNY01000021.1, from coordinate 89,604 downwards.
TTGAAAAACTACGGGAGCATCCCTTAGAGGAACTTCTTAAAATTGCTAAAGAACTCGATGTTGAAAACCCACAAGAACTTAAACGTCAAGAGTTAATGTTCTCAATTCTAAAGTCTCAAATCAATGCTGGTGGATTTATTCTATTCACAGGTATCTTAGAGATAAAAGATGGTGGATTTGGATTTCTTCGAGCAATTGATGGAAACTTTTCAGATACCTCAAATGATTCTTATGTGAGCGCAACGCAAATTAGAAAATTTGCACTTCGAACAGGAGATATTGTTACTGGACAAGTACGACCTCCAAACAAAGAGAGTGAAAAATATTATGCACTTTTAAAAATTGAAGCCATAAATTATTTACCAATTCATGAATCAAAAAATAGACCTTTATTTGATAACTTAACTCCTTTATATTCTACTGATAGATTTAAATTTGAGTATGAATCAGGAAAAATGACAGGACGAATCCTTGATCTTTTCTCTCCTATGGGAAAAGGACAAAGAGGACTTATCGTTGCCCCTCCAAAAACAGGTAAAACAGAACTGTTAAAAGAGTTAGCGCATGGTATTAGTAAAAATCATCCTGAAGCACTGTTAATGGTACTTTTAATTGATGAGCGACCTGAAGAGGTAACAGATATGCAACGAAGTGTTAAAGGTGAAGTTTACTCTTCTACGTTTGATTTACCAGCACAAAATCATGTTCGAGTAGCAGAGATTGTAATTGAAAAAGCAAAACGTATGGTTGAAATGGGTAAAGATGTAGTTATTTTATTAGACTCAATCACACGATTAGCACGTGCATATAACACCGTAACACCAAGTAGCGGAAAAGTACTCTCTGGTGGGGTCGATGCCAATGCATTACATAAACCAAAACGATTCTTTGGAGCTGCTCGTAATATTGAAGAGGGTGGAAGTTTAACGATTATTTCAACAGCACTTATTGAAACTGGTTCAAAAATGGATGAAGTTATTTTTGAAGAGTTCAAAGGAACAGGAAACTCAGAAGTTGTTCTAAGCCGAGATGCTTCAAATAAACGAGTTTATCCAGCAGTTGATATTATTAAATCTGGTACAAGAAAAGAAGAGTTACTTCTTACTCCAGATATTTTACAAAAAACATGGATTTTACGAAATGCTATTGCTTCTATGGATGAAGTTGAAGCGCTTAAATTCTTATATAGTAAAATGAAGAAAACAGATGATAATGATGCTTTCTTCTTATCAATGAACGAATAAAAAAGAGGTTTATAAAACAGCCTCTTTTGCAAAATTTCTGCGTTAGCGTAGAAATTTTGTTTCTCACTTACAAAAGTAAGCTCCTACACAAAATTTCCCCACTGCCTTGAACTATCACAAAATAGTCTATTTTCTAAACCTTTTATATGTCATACATAACTAATAAAATAATTTAATAAATTATAAATATACAATTTGTTAAACTTTTGCCATGAAACTTATCTTTACATTAGTACTTTTTTTATTTGTTACCAATTCATGGGCTTTGAGTTTTGAACGATTAACTCTTTTGGATGAAGTGGATGTTTATATGACGCCATCTGATAAAAGAATGATTGAACTCTCTCCTTTTAAAACAGAGATTAAAAAACGTTTTTTAGATTATGATAGGTTGCTAGTAAATGCAAAAGATAAAGCTACTCATAAAAAGATTACTCTAGTAAATACCTTTTTTAATAAGTTTAATTATACTGATGATTTAAAACGCTACAACAAAACTGACTATTGGGCAAGTAAAAAAGAGTTTTTACTTTATGGTAGTGGTGATTGTGAAGATTATGCCATTGCCAAATACACAACGCTCGTTGCATTAGGTTTAAAGAGAACACATCTCTCTTTGTATAAAACACTCTATAAAGGTAAAAGCCACATAGTTGTGATTTATCATGATAATCAAGAAAAAAAAGATTATGTTTTAGATAGTAATAGTAATAAAATACTTACTTTGGTTAAAAGAAGTGACTTAAAAAAACTTGTTAAGCTAGTCTAAGATAACCAACTAAATTGGTTTAGATTTCTTAAAATATAACTAATATCCATAAAAATATTACACAAAAATAATCAAAAATTATATTAATTATTAGCCCATAAAATGATTCGAAAAAAGTCGAAATAATAGTGCTTTTTTCTTGCTTTTTCTGATAAAATAATCTTATAATTTTAATATATGAATAGTTGTTCACTATTTGTCTTAATTAAAGGAGGCTAAGATGAACACGGAAATGTTAAAAAATCTTAAAAAATTTGATGAAGAGTTAGCAAAACAAGGTTTATCACGACGGGACGCTTTAAAAGTTCTTGGAGTTGGTGCAGGTTCAATTCTTGTGGGAAATGGAATTGATGCTAATGCTTCAACTAAACTACATGCAAGTGATAAAAGCGTCAATATTCTTATTATTGGTGGAGGGCTAGCTGGTATTTCTACGGCAGCTCGTTTACGAAATATGTTAAGCAATGCAAAAATAACTGTTGTGGAACCTAATAAAAAATCGGTCTCTTATCAACCGGGTAATACATTTATTGGGGCTGGACTTTATACAAAAGCAGATGTGATGTATAACACCGATGACTTTACACCAAAAGGTGTAGATCTTATCTATGATAAAGCGGTTGAATTTGATCCAGATAATAATAAAGTTACTTTAGAAAGTGGCAATGTATTAGGATATGACTATATGGTTGTTGCTGCTGGTTTAGTATTTGATTTTGCAAAAATCAAAGGACTAGAGCCACTGGGTGAACTTTATACTCTAGATGATGGTAAAGCAATGACAGAGTTTTTTGGAAAAAGTGGTGCCAGTAGTATTTATAATGTAGATGGAGCCGTTCTTACTTGGCAAAATATGCAACGCGTTATTGCACAAGCTAAAAAGGGACAAAAAATTGAAGCTGTTTTTTCACACCCTAATACCGCTATTAAATGTGGTGGTGCTCCAAAAAAAATCATGTATCTAATGGATGCACGTCTTAATGAAGCAGGACAAGAAGTACGAGACAATGTTAACATGACTTTTTACCCAAACAGTGGAAAACTTTTTGGGGTTAAAGAGTATGCCCAAGCAATCGAAGAGCAGTTTAAAAAACGAAATTTTAAATGGAATTTCGCTCATAATTTAGCGGCGGTTGATTTACAATCAAAAATAGCTACATTTAATAATCACTGGGAAGAAAAAGGTGAATATGACCCTGACCTAGAAGAGTATGACATGATTAAGAAAAATAAATTGGTTGAAGTACCTTTTGACTTTTTACATGTGGTTCCACCAGCAAAAGCTCCTGATGAGATTGGAAAATCAAAATTAGGTTCAGGAAAAGGGTGGGTACCTGTTAATAAAGAGACCCTACAACATGTTAAATATAATAATATTTTCTCATTGGGTGATATTGCTGCTGTTCCATTAGGAAAAACAGGGGGTAGTGTTCGTAAACAATATAAAGTGGTGTGCGATAACTTGGTTGCTTTAATAGAAAATGAAAAAATGGAAGCAAAATATGATGGTTATACGGTTTGTCCAATTATTACTAGTATTGGTACAGTAATGCTTGCTGAGTTTGATTGGAGTATGAAACCAACACCTTCATTTCCTCTAGACCCAACCCAAGAGAGATATATTTGGTGGCTGTTAAAAGCATATATTTTAAAACCGATGACCCAATATGGAATGTTATCAGGACGAGCGTAAAAATAGAAATAGAAAATAAAAAAAGGAGATATGATGAAAACGAGATTATTTTATAGTGTTATTTTAGTATTAGGTTTACTTTCAAGTGGCTTTGCCTCTGAGATGAAACCAGGGGAAGTACTAACGAAACCAAGCCCTAAGGTGCAAAAACTTATCAATAAGTTTAAGTTAGAAATTGTTGACTATAAGTATGTTAAAAAAGCTATTGGCAAAGGAACACGAAAAGGTGCAAAAGCACTTTTGATTGATGCTCGACCAAATCCTAAATATATTAAAGGTACGATCCCAAGTAGTATTAATATTCCTGATACAAAGTTTGATGAGTATTATAAACAAATCGCAGCAGTTGATAAGAAAAAAGAGGTAATTGTATTTTGTGGTGGATGGAAATGTGGAAAAAGTCCAAAAGTTGCAAATATGTTAATGAAAAAAGGGTTTACAAATGTAAAACTCTATCAAGCAGGGGAGCCTGAATGGAAGAAGAAAACCTATTCAGAAGTTGATACCGCTGTTGTAAAATCTGCACAAAAGAAAAACAATGCAGTGATTATTGATGCACGACCGTATAAAAAATATTTGCAATCAACAATTCCAGGAGCTATTGCGATACCTGATACGGATATGAATAAACTTTTAGGAAAATTTCCAGCAGATAAAAACATCAAAGTAATTACATTTTGTGGTGGATACCACTGTGGAAAATCACACAAAGTAGCCAAAAAGATGTTAAGTATGGGATATAAAAATGTAGTTGTATATGCAGGTGGTTTACCAAAATGGAAAAAAGATGGTATGGCAACAACAGGTGGAGGAGCTAAAAAAGCTATTGCAAAAAAAGTTGCTAAAAAACCGATGATGACAAATGGTATTAAAAAAGGTGCCGATGAAGGAACCGTTGATGGGGAGTGGTTCAAAAAAATGATTGAAACCAATAAAGTTCCAAAAAATGTACAAATCGTGGATGTATTCCCACCAGAAGATTTCAAAAATGGACATTTACCAAATGCTATTAATGTGTATGCTGAACCTTTAAAACCAAATGAGTTATTAGCAAAATTACCAAAAGATAAAGTGGTTGTATTTAATTGTGCCAGTGGAGCAAGAGCATTAGAAGCTTGGACAAAATTAAAAGATGCCAATTTAGATGTTTCAAAAGTATACTATTTTGATGCCAATATCAGTTGTGAAAAAGGTAAAAAATGTACTATCGAAGCAAATGAACCATTAGAATAAGGAGAATAAAATGAAATTACTAAAACTACTAATGATTGCATCTTTAGTTTTGTTTGTAAGTGTTAGCGCACAAGCAGATGAGAAAAAAGGGCAAAAGATTATTATTAAAAAACTGAAAAAAGATTGTGGCATGAATGGTGCAGAGCTTGCTAAAAAACATACTCAAGATGAGTGGAAAGAGATTAATGATGGTGGGAATTTACCCGCTGAAATTAAAAAGATTTGTCCGGATTCAAAACCACTAAAAGAGAAATACTATCCGCATGTGTATGATTTCTTATTTAATTATGCAATTGATAGTGGGAATGTTCCTTCGTGTTAAAATATTAATATGGTTTAAAACAGTTCGTTTTAAAGTGTTTGTCCAAAGGGCTGTAGTTTTACAGCCCTTTTTTATCGTCTAATATTTCTATAATCCTATAAGCAGGTTTATTCTAAAATACCCTATGCACAAAAAACTACAAAAATATATCTACAATTATGAATTAATAAAAGAAAACTCTTATGAATTAATACCTGATGGTGGTATGAATTTACTAATTAACATAAGCAGTGATTGTGAATTTTCTATTGGAGAAGAGTGTTATTCTCTAGAAGCCTCTAAGAGTGTTTTACTCAACGCTTATGAATCAACAGTTTTGATTAAATCAAATGAGTTAATTATCATAAGATTTAAAGGAGCAGGTGCTTCTTTCTTTTTTGATGAGCTTATGGAAACATTGATGTTGGAACCTCTATCTCCTATTTTTTTGCAAGATAATATCACTCAGAGTTTTACAAAAAATTATGATGAAAAAGCATTAGATAGTTATTTAAAAAATAGATTTCAACCAAGTACGGCTCAGTTTAATATGATGAAAATTATAGAGTTAGTTGAAAAAGAATGTGGTGAATATCGTATTGAAGAACTACTGTTAAGTGCAAATGTGCCTCGAAGAATTTTTGAAAAACTATTTCGTTTAAAAACAGGGTTATCCATAAAAACTTATGCACAATTGCGAAAAAATGTATTAACAAACGCTTTTTAAAATTGTTTAAATATTTTTGCGTACTGTTCTACTCTAAAATCAAAGGTCGTATAACTAGGATTTCTCTTTTTTTGTTCTTTGTAGTAGGAATTTGCTCCAATGGAACGGTTTGCTGCATTTGAAGGAGAGGTTAGGCTAATGGTTCTAATTTGTCGATTTTTGTAGAGAAATTCATGTACTTTTGGTATGGATTCGCTGATATTTGTATAGGTTATATTTTGGATTTTTAAAATTTGACGAAGAAAATACTCTGGTGAGTTTTTACATAAACCACCTGTAAAAATGATGGTATCAATATTTTTATACTTTTCTAAATAACCTAAAATATCACGAAGTTTAACATCACTCATGCCAATATCGCTGGCATCAACTTTTTCACGTTTGCAAGACTCTACAATATCACAGACTCCAATCTTTTTTTGACGTAAGAAATCTTTTCTTAAAGTAACTGCTTCTTGTGAATGATCAAAGGGCAAGTTGAGGTTAAAAATCACATTGAGTGCTTGCCATAAAAGATTGTCTTGGGAACCATAACAAAAATTGACATCTTTTTCTTTGAAGTTTTTTTCGCAAAAACGAGGGGGTGGAAGAGTACCTACAATAATTCTCTGGGTATCTTCATGCAAAAATGGTTTATAAGGATGAAAGTGGAAAAACAATGTAACCTCGCTCTTTGTTAGTTTGATGATTTTAACATAATAGTTTTGATATAATCTTTCAAATTTAAAAGAAGAAATAAGGCAAAAGTTGAGAGTAGGTGTTTTTGATTCAGGCTTAGGTGGTCTGACAATTATTCAAGCAATAACAAAAATCTTTAAAGGTGCAGAGATTTTTTATATTGCAGATACAAAATTTGCTCCTTATGGTGAAAAAACACAAGAACAAATCCTACAACATAGTCTTGATATTGTCGACTATTTATTAAAAACGCACCAAATTGATGCACTTATTGTTGCCTGTAATACGGCGACTTCTGCTGCTATTAAAGAGTTGCGGGAACGATTCCCTTCTTTGATTGTTATTGGAACAGAACCAGGAATTAAACCAGCTATTGAAGCAACACTAAGTGGAAAAGTAGGGGTAATGGCAACACCTGCAACACTTAATGGTAACAAGTACCAGCTTTTGGCTGATGAGTTATCTTGTTCAAATAGTGTTGAACTCATTGAGCAAGCGTGTCCAGGGTTAGTTGAACAAATCGAAAATGGTAAAACGAAAGAAGACAAAACCGTTTCAATGTTACATGATTGGTTAAAACCAATGCATGAAAACGAAGTTGACACTATTGTATTAGGATGTACACATTATCCCTTGGTAAGCGATACTATTAAAGAGATTATGGGAGCCCATGTGAAGTTGATTGAAACGGGTTGCGCAATTGCACAACGTCTAAAAGCATTGAGTGAAGAGCAAGGACATACAAACAATGGACATTTAGAGATAAATGTCTTCTCAACAGGAAAAATTAATAAAAATATGATAAATGAAATATTAGAAAACTGGAAAGATGGTGGAGAAATTATGGTTAGGAGTAATGATTAATGAATGAAGAGATAAAAGTATTAGCATTAAAATATCGTCCAAAACGATTTGAAGATTTAGTAGGGCAAGCAACTATTTCCCAAACCCTTTCCCTTGCATTAGATTCTAACCGACTTTCCCATGCTTATTTATTTAGTGGACTACGAGGTTCGGGTAAAACATCAACGGCACGTATTATGGCAAAGGCTTTTTTATGTACGCAAGGGCCTACTTCAAAACCCTGTGAAGTGTGTGAAAATTGTCAAAGTGCAAACAGTAATCGTCACTTAGATATCATTGAAATGGATGCCGCTTCTAACCGTGGTATTGATGATATTAAAGATTTGATTGAACATACAAAGTATAAACCAAGCTCGGCACGTTTTAAGGTCTTCATCATCGATGAGGTTCATATGTTGACAACCCAAGCATTTAACGCACTTTTAAAAACCCTCGAGGAACCTCCTGGTTTTGTTAAGTTTATTTTAGCAACAACTGATCCTCTTAAATTACCTGCAACCATTCTTTCTCGAACACAACATTTTAGATTTAAGCGTATTGCAAATAAAGATGTCTTACATCATTTAACACATATTTTAAATGAAGAACATATTGAGTTTGAAACCGATGCCTTAGATATTATCACCCGAAGTGGGCAAGGCAGTCTTCGAGATACGTTAACCCTACTTGACCAAGCGATAATTTTTTCAAAAGGAAAAGTAACCACAACTGCAGTTGTGGATATGTTAGGTCTCATTGATCCCCAGTTTATGGAGTCCATTTTTGATACGGTTTTAAGTGCAAGTGATACAACACAAATTATTCATGCTTTAGAAGATTATGAAGCAGGACAAGTTTGTGATGAAATGACAATTTATTTAAAACAAAAAATGCTTGAACGAGATCCAAAGTTTGATGTATTATTGTTTGATCGTTTCTTTAGAATTATTGCTGATGCTAAACATCTACTAGCACTGAACTCTGACCCTATGTTTGTTATTATTTTAATGTTATCAAAAATGAGTGAAGCAACCAATTTAAAAACCATTGAAGAAGTGATTAATGAAGTTGAAGCATTAGAAGTCAAAGAGTCTATGAAAACTTGTGATGCTTCATTGACTCATGCTATTGAATCTAAAACAGTCATAGAACATTCCCATGAAGCCAATACTGATGTTGTATCCCAAGCAGCACAAGAGGTGTATCATGAAATACCTGTAGAACAAAACAGTGTGACAGTCAATGAAGAAACTGTAGATACTCAAGAGACAAAAATAGTTCCTTCTTCTCCATTTGAAGAGCAAGAGACCATTATTGTAAATAATACAGAAACTGTTTCTCAACCAGCAATTGAACCCGCTGTTGAAGCAGTTGTTGAACAAGCTGTTGAAACAACAACTGCACCAATTGTGCAAGAGAGCCAAGAGAGTACAGAAACAATTGCTTCAAATCCTTTTGAAACACCTTTTGACATGCCAACAACACCAATAGTTGAGCCAATTGTAAATGAAGTAGTAGAACCAATACCAACAGTTGTACCTGAAGTTCAAAACAGTATAGCCCAAGATATGATGGCGCAAATTCCAACACAAACTGTTGAACAAATGGCACAAGAAAATAGTGTTGAAAATCTAACTGATACGCAAATTCATAGGGATATTAATGAAACACACGTTGCTCCAGAAGTTTCTACATCAGAACCTGTAAAACAAGAACAAACCGTGCCAGTTGTTACGCCAGAACAAGATATACCAAATCTGCCTGACCCAAATAAAGATAAGTTTGAATTGGTCATTAATCGTGTGTATGACCGAGATATTGAACTAGGGGAAGCGTTTGAGGATAACTTTATTTATAAAACTTTTGAAAACAATGAGTTACAAATAGACTCTTATGCCCAAGGGGATACGCGAAAATTTTTACTCAAACACTATGGGATTATTAAAACCTTTTTCTATGATGTTTATGGTCATGGCATTGAGTTGAAATTCTTTACACAAGAGCGTGAAAAAAAGTCTGATGAGGTAGTTAGTGTACAGCCTCAAGAAACAAATGTACAAAATGCTCAAAATGAAAATAGTACCCAAGAAGCTGCAAATAATAATGAAGCAGGTTCAATGATAGAGGATATAGAAGTGGGTTCTGGATGTGTTGCAGATATGCAAAAAACAGCAAATCCAGCGCCTGCGCAACAAGAATTACAAATGCAAGATATCTTAAACTCACCCATGTTAAATAAGGCAAAAGAGTTATTTGATATCAAAAAAATTACGGTTAAAACCAAAACATAAAATATTTTAGAGAATTTTTCTAAGGATTCAATTAATTTTTGATTAATGGTAAAGTGATAAAATATTTGATTTTTAAATAAATAGGAGAGTATATGTTTTTAAAACTATTATTAGCAAGTACACTGTTGAGTTCAGTTGTTTTTGCAAATGCAGTTGATGATGCAATTATAAAATTTGAGAAGAAACGATTTTCAAAAAATAGTCAAATTGAAGTAAAAGATGTAAAAATTAATATGAAAAAGAAGATGCCTCTTGAAGGTTGGCATGGATATATTATTGATGTAACAGCAGAAGTTCAAGGAAAAGAGCTCAAAGCAAAAGATATGGTCTTTAGTAATGGAACATTTGTTTCCCCAGATTTGTTTGATATAAAAACAGGAGCTTCTTTAAAAGATAATATGAGTCCAACACTGAGCGCTGAGTATTATAACAAGTCACATTTAATTGCTGGAAACCATAAAGCAAAAAATAAAATTGTTGTTTTCTCAGACCCATTATGTCCATTTTGTATGGACTATATCCCTGATGTTATCCAACATGTAAAGAAAAATAGTGATACAATTGCACTTTATTATTATCACTTTCCACTTTTACGACTTCATCCTGCGGCTGATGCTTTAACAAAATTAATGGAGTTAGCAAAGCATAAAGGAATCAAAGATATTGAACTTAAAGTTTATGAAGCTGATTGGGATAAACATTTTAGTGAGCGTGAAACTAACCATCAAAAAGTAATTGATGGATTTAACAAAGAGTTTAAAACAAATTTTAGCTTTACTGATGTTATGACAAAAGAGGGCCGAGAAGCGGTTCTTCTTGATATTAAAATGGGTGAAGAAGTTATGGTTCAAGGTACACCAACAATATTTGTAAATGGTGAGAAAGATAATTCAAAATTAAAATATGAAACATTAGGAAAATAGAGATATGGATAAATTAGTTATTGCAACAAGAAGAAGTCAATTAGCACTGTGGCAGAGTGAATTTATTAAAGCCCAACTTCAAGAGCACTATCCTGATATGGAGATTGTACTTCAAGAGTTTGTTACTAAAGGGGATAAAATTTTAGATGTTCCTTTAGCAAAAATTGGAGGAAAAGGTCTTTTTACAAAAGAGTTAGAAGTTGCTATGTTAAACGGTGATGCTCATCTTGCAGTTCACAGTTTAAAAGATGTTCCAACTCAATTTGAGGAAGGGTTACAATTAACTGCTGTATCAAAACGATATGACCCACGAGATGCACTTTTAAGTAATAAATACAGCTCAATTGATGAGCTTCCACAAGGTGCAGTAGTTGGAACAACAAGTCTACGGCGACGAATGGCAATCAAACTATTACGACCTGATATTGATTTAAAAGATTTACGAGGAAATATCAATACTCGAATTGCAAAACTTAATGCGGGTGAATATGATGCAATTATTTTAGCAGCAACGGGAGTCCAAAAACTAGGAATTGAAAATGAAGTAAAACACTTCAACCCAATCTCTACAGATAAAATGATTCCATCTATGGGACAAGCAACGTTAGGAATTGAAACAACAACAGATCCAAAAATTATTGAGTTGATTTCAGTATTAAATGACAATGATGCTCACATTGAATCAACAATTGAAAGAAGTTTTGTTGATAAACTACAAGGGGGATGTCAAGTTCCTATTGGAGTAAAAGCAACGATTCAAGATGAAAATTCAGTGCGTGTACAAGCTATTGTAGGAATGCCTGATGGTAGTGAGTATATAGAAGACGATATTACCGCTGATTTAGATAACTACGAAAATGTAGGGCAAATATTAGCACAAACATTTATCGACCAAGGGGCGAAGGAACTACTCGAAAGAGCAGAGAAAGTAGCTTTCAAATAATAAATCATAGCTTCGATTCACCTTCTGTGTTCGAAGGTGAATTTTAGTGCAGTCACTTACCTATGTAAGCTCCTTTACTAAAATTACCTTCTGCCTTGAATCTAAATCAAATCTATGATTTATTAAGTGTTCTAAACTTTTTGATTCTTCCATTCACAACTTCTTTTTTTCTTTTTAATTCTTACTAAAATGCTAGACTTTTGTTATGATTTTAATGTATCATTATTCTATAAAATTTAAAGAACAACTCGTTGTTCTCTTTAGGTTTTTGCTTCTTTTTAACAAAATTTGTTTTTGTGTTGAAAAAGAAGACAAATGATATAAAAGGTTCCCTTTTTATTGGGAACTAATAAAAAGGAATACGAATGAGAATTAAAGCAGAAGAAGCACTATTTTGTTTAGTTGATGTACAAGAGAGACTGTTCCCTCATATGGCAAATAAAGAGCTAATTGAGCAAAATCTAGTTACTTTAATTAAAGGATTACGATTACACGAGATTCCATTTATTGTTAATGAACAATACAAAAAAGGAATAGGGGAGACAATTCCAGCATTAAGAGAACTAGTTGACTCTGACCCTCACTTTGAAAAAACAACATTTTCATGTTGCCAAAATGAACCAACAAT
>LPNY01000021.1:425-77240 GCA_001655195.1 Arcobacter sp. EP1 | reverse complement strand
GTTTAGATTTATTAGAAGCTGGATTACAACCTCTTCTTGTAACTGATTGTGTAACTTCACGAACAGACTACAATACAATTATGGCAATTGAAAGATTAGTTCAAGCAGGTGTTATTCCAACAACCTATGAATCAATTTTATTTGAACTTACAGTAAATGCAAAAAGCCCAGTATTTAAACAAATTTCACAACTCGTAAAATAGGTTTATTCACAAATAAGTTTATCTTTACCAGAACTTTTCGCAAGATACATACGTTCATCTGATAGGCGATAGGTATCTTGCCATGAAGTATCACTTTTATTAAAATGGCTTATGCCAACAGATAAGGTGACTGAATAAGGTTTTTGTTGAAACATATCTTTTATAAGACAGACCAATCTATTAATATAAGCGATAATTTCATCATGGGAATTATTTAAAGAAATGATTGCAAACTCTTCGCCTCCAATACGTGAAATAAAATCAATATCAGTACGACTATTTTGAAGTAAAATTTCACCAATTTTTATTAATACAAAATCTCCTTCATCATGACCATAGTTATCGTTTATCTTTTTAAAATCATCTAAGTCTAAAATAATCATGGAAGCTTTACATATAGAGCGTTTTACTAGGTTTGAGACTTTTTCAGATTTTTCTTGAAAATAACGGCGATTAAAAAGTTGAGTCAAAGGGTCAGTGATGCTCAAGGTGTAGAGTTCTTGTGTGATTTTTTGGTTCTTTTTTTCAAGCTCATGTCTTAGAATTTCAGATTCTATTCTTCCTAAAAAGACTTTTGCAATATCGATATGCTCTTGTAAAAAAGCTTGTTTTTGTTTTGACATAATTGCCAGGTGTCCAAAGCACTCTCCTTGATCATTATGCATGGGAAGACCTAGAAAACTCTCCATTTTAAACTTTGCGTCTTTTTTAAAATTCAAAGAGACATCTTTGTCAATAATAATAATTTTATCATCAAAAACCAGTTGACAAGGGGTATCATCTAAATGAAACTCTTTTGCAAAAGTTTCTAACGTACAATAGAGTACTTTAACATTGTGTGTTGGGTTGATTTCAACGGCTTGTGTTATAAAAACAATATTGGCGTTAAAAAGTTGCTTTAATTCTTCGCAAATGATTTTCACGAATTTTTCACCTGTATGGGGTGAGGTTGTTTCCATAATTGATTTAAGTACTTTATATGGCTCTATAGACGTTTTCATAAGCTATTATATTCATATTAGACTTTAGAAAAAGTATGTACTTAGAATTAAAAAGAATATCTAATTTATTGCCCTTTTTATGGAAATAGTTATAAAAAATAATTTTTACTATAAAGAGAATATAAAGTTCTCTTTCTATAGAATAAATTAATATAGCTTTCAAATGATTAAGGAGTTATTATGAATCTTTTAAAAATAACCTTATTAAGTCTTCTTCTCCCCATTTTTGTTTTTGCAGCTAACAATGAATATTGGCTTGTTAGTGACTATGAAAAAGAATTTCCCAAGCAACACGAACTTGGTCAGAACTTTAACGATTTAGTTCAAAATAATGCAATCCGTATTGATATAAAACAGAAGAAACCTGTAAAAATCATGATGGTGTACCCAGGTAATCAAATATCAGATTATTGGCGACGAAGTAAACTCTCTTTTACAAAACGTCTTGATGAATTAAATATTCAATACGAGTTAATCGACTTCTTTACAAAACCAGCAGCTCTCAAAGAACAATCACGGCAGTTACTTAAAGCGTTAAAAAATGATACCGATTATTTAGTTTTCACGTTGGATATTAAAAAACACTCTAAATTTATTGAACGTCTTTTAAGTAAGAAAAAACCAAAACTAATTTTACAAAATATAACCACCCCTCTAAAACGATGGAGCAAACAACCATTTTTATATGTTGGGTTTGACCATGTGATTGGTAGTAAAATGCTGGCAGATTATTATTTAGAACAGAGTCAAAAAGAAGGAAAATATACAGTTCTTTTTGGAACTAATGGTTATGTAAGTGCTATGCGTGGTAATGAGTTTATTAATTATATGAAAAAAAATAGCAAACTTAAAATGGTTGAGTCTTATTATACAAACTTTAACAAAGAAAAAGCGATGGCAGCAACACGTGAAATATTAGATACCCATGATGATTTAAAATTTATTTATGCTTGTTCTACTGATATTGCTTTAGGGGTAGTGCAAGTGTTAAAAGAGCGTAATTTAATAGGCAAGGTGCTTGTTAATGGCTGGGGTGGCGGAAGTAGCGAGTTAGTCTCTATTGAAGCTAATGAACTTGATGTCACTGTCATGCGTATGAACGATGATAATGGCGTTGCTATGGCAGAAGCCATTAAATTAGATATTGAAGGAAAAACAAAAAGAGTGCCTCAAATTTATTCGGGTGATTTTCAATTAGTCAAACAAGGTGTCGAAGCTAAAAAACTGAAAAGCTATAAAGATAGAGCTTTTAGGTACACAAATTAATGAAAAAATCTTACTCTATCTCTTTTATATTTAGTGCGATTTTACTACTGGTTTTTCTACTCTTTGTCTTGCCATTAAGCTATTTTTCTTTAAATAGTTTTGAAAAATCGTTGCATGGTAATATTGGTAGCTATTTAAAACAAGTAGAGAATAGTAGTCGAATTCTTTTAGAACAAGAACGATTTGTTTTAAATAATTTGTCTTTGGAGTTAGCGACAATTATTGCAAATTTAAAGAGTGATAATTTTGATAATATCTCTTTAGATAATGACACGGCTTACAATGAAATTGATCTCTTTTTTATTCAAAAGGGTGATGAAGTTATTAATAATAGTACCTCATTATTTGATAGTGATGAAATGATTCAAAAACTACTACCTCAATATAAGAATAACAGTCACTGTGTTTATAAAGTAACAAGTGGTGGAGAGATTTTTGCTGTAATTTTAAGTTCTCATCGTATCATCAATACGCAAACAGGAAGAGTCGAAGGAACTGTTTATGTGGGAAAAGTACTTAATGATAATTTAGCATTATTGACATTTATTAAAGAGAGCGTTGCGTTAAAAGGTGTCTCTTTTTATGTGGATGATGCCCTAATTGCATCAACATACCAAAAGAGTGATATTCACTACAAAAAAAGTGAAAAATTGGGAAATAAAAGAAAAGAAAATCTTCTTCATGAAAAAAACTTTTTGTACTCCAAAATAGAGTTAGATTGCCACACTCGTGATTCGGGTATTTACATGCTACCGGTTTTAGATGCTACAAAATTTAATGAATTAAAAGAAAACTTTGATAAACAAATTTTAATTTTAGTGATGATTTTTGCGCTTATTGGACTTTTTATTTACGTACTTATTAATCGATTTGTTATTGCTCCAATGAATGAGTTATTAAGCTTTGCAAAAGAGGTTAAAGAGAAAAAGAGTAAAAAGTATGAGAGTACAGTTATTTCAGAATATAATACCTTGGGAGAAGGTTTAGAAGATATTATTTCTCAACTACGAGATGTAAAAGAGCAGTACAGTTTAGCGATTGATGGAACTCAAGAGGGACTTTGGGATTGGAATATTAAAGAGAATACAATTTACTTCTCTAAACGCTGTAAAGAGATGTTAGGTTTTGCTCCTGATGAAATCGAATTGACCGTTGAGTCTTGGAGTCAAAGAATACACCCTAATGATAAAGCAAATGTTGATAAAAGATTAATTGGGCATCTAAAACAAGAGCTTCCTAACTTTGAAGGTGAGTTTAGGATTATGTGTAAAGATGGTGATTTTAAGTGGCTGAGGGTTAGAGCTAAGGCACTTTTTGAAAATGGTAAAGCATATCGAATGGTAGGTTTCCATAGTGATATTGACCCAATAAAAAAACTTGAAGAAGATAATCGTCAAAAAGAGGCATACATTTTAGAGCAGTCCAAAATGACTGCAATGGGTGATATGTTAAGTAATATTGCCCATCAATGGCGACAACCTTTAAGTGCAATCACCACGATTGTTTCGGGCATAAAAGTCACCTTGGAGTTAGATCTCTTTGATAAAGATGATATTATTAGAGACTTAGACACTGTTGGACATACTTCTCAAAAACTCTCTCGTACTATTGATACTTTTAGAGAGACTTATAATTTTGGTCATAAAAAAGAGGATTTTAATATAAAAGATATCATTATAAATGATATTGATATTCTAAAACCCGCTTTCCTTTCTGAAAATATAGAGTTTATTGTTGATGTTGTTGATGTGGAATATTATGGGTATAAAGATGAACTACTTCTAATTATGAACAAAGTGATTCAAAATGCAAAAGATGCTATCAAAAATAGTAATATTAAAAATGGTTTGATATTTATTAAGTTAGACGCTAATCGTGAGAATATTAATCTTAATATCTATGATAATGGATTAGGTGTAGCTGACGATATTAAATCAAAAATTTTTGAACCCTATTTTACGACAAAACATAAATCTCAAGGTGTTGGTTTGAGTCTTTATATGGCAAAAAACATTTTAACAAAGTACTTTTCGGGTGATTTACGGTTTACTAACAAAGAGTTTACCTATGAAAACACTGCTTATCAAGGGACACAGTTTACCATTAGTTTCCCTGTGAGAAATCATTAGACAATAAAAAAGGTGAAGCACAAAAAATGCTTTACCTTTTTGGATTTAATTGATTAGATTATTTATCCATAGTTCCTGCAGGAACATGAACATTTCCATCCATGATAATTCTAGCACTTCTAGACATAGAAGCTTTTTCTACTACATATTTACCATTTTTCTGAGATAAAGCAGCACCTACTTTAATAGCTCCACTTGGATGACCAAATGTTACAGTCTCTTTTTCTCCGCCACCTGAAGCAATATTAACAAGTGTTCCAGGAATACAAGCAGCAACACCAATAGCAACTGAAGCTGTACCCATCATAGCATGGTGCAGTTGTTGCATTGATAATGCTCTTACATGTAAGTCCATTTCGTCTGCTTTAACTTCTTTACCAGAAGAAGTAATAAAGTCTTGAGCCGGAGATACAAATGCAATCTTTGGAGTGTGTTGTTGAGTTTTTGCATCTTCTGGGCTTTTCATAACACCCATTTTTAATGCCCCTGCAATTCTGATTTTTTCAAATCGCTCTAGTGCTTCTGTATCAGAGTTGATATCACCTTGAAGTTCAGTTCCTTTGTATCCAATCTCATCAGCGTTTACAAATACAGTTGGAATACCAGCAGTAATCATTGTTGCTTTAAATGTTCCCACCCCTTCAACTTCTAAATCATCTACTAAGTTTCCTGTAGGGAAAAGCTCTTCGCTAGGATCAACTGGCTCAACGAACTCTAATTGAATTTCTTCAGCAGGGAAGGCAACACCATCAATTTCGTAATCACCCATCTCTTTAACGACCCCATTTTCCATAGTAACATAACAAAGAATGGTTTTTTTGATATTTGCTTGCCAAATTCTTACACAACAAACACCATTTTCAGGTACATTATCAACTAATCCTTCTGTAATTGCAAACGGACCAACTGCTGAAGATAAGTTTCCACAGTTTCCACTCATATCAACAAAATCTTTATCGATTGCAACTTGGCAGAAGTAGTAATCTACATCATGACCTTCAACATCAGATTTTCCAACTAAGATAGCTTTAGATGTAGAAGAACTAGCTCCTCCCATTCCATCCATCTGTTTTTTATAAACATCTGGAGAACCTACGATTCTTTGAAGTAATTTATCTCTTTTTACAGAATCTTCTTGCGCTTCTTTTGGAAGGTCTGCAATGTTAAAGAAAGTACCTTTTGAAGTACCACCTCTCATATAGGTTGCTTTTACTTTAAATTGTGGTTGGTAAGACATTATATTCCCTTGTAATTTTTTCATTTTAAATAGTCTATAAAAAAATCTTTTGATTTTTTTATGGGCTCTTTAAACTAAAAAGGGCTAGTTATCTAGCCCTTTTAGAAATGTTATTTGTGATGGTTTTATTATTTACCTTCAGCAATAACATCTTTAGCGAATTTTTGTAAGATTCCACCATTTGTGTAAACATCTACTTCAGCAGAAGTATCTAATCTACATAACACAGGGAATTTAACAACTTCACCATTTGCTCGTGTCATAACAACAGTTAAGTCACATCTAGGAGTAATTTCACCTTCGATATCAAAAGTTTCTGAACCATCAATAGCGTAAGTATGTCTAGTATCACCTTCTTTGAATTGTAATGGTAATACACCCATTCCAACTAAGTTAGTTCTGTGAATTCTTTCAATTGATTCAGCAATTAATACTTCAACACCAGCTAGACGTACACCTTTTGCAGCCCAGTCTCGAGAAGATCCTTGACCATAGTTAGTACCAGCAACGATGATTAGTGGTTGTTTTCTTTGAGTATATGTCTCAATAGCTTCCCACATTCTAGACTCAGTACCTTCTGGCATGATTTTAGTAAGTGATCCTTGTTTAGTCTCACCATTTTCATCTTTAACCATTTCATTAAATAGTTTTGGATTTGCTAATGTAGCTCTTGAAGCTGTATGGTGATCCCCTCTATGCGTAGCATATGAGTTAAGGTCAGGAATTGGAAGACCTTTAGAGATACAATACTCACCAGAAGCAGAACTTGGTAAGATAGCATTTGACGGAGATAAGTGATCCGTAGTGATATTATCAGGGAATACACCTAATGGTCTCATACCTTTAAGTGCTGGCATTTGCATATATTCATCTTCCCAGTAAGGAGGCTTGTTAATATATGTAGAGTTAGTATTCCATTTGTAGAATGGATCAATTTTAATATCACCAAGTGCTTCACGAGCGAACATTGGGTCATAAATGTCATTATACATTTCAGGTCTAACACACTCTTTTTCAACTGCATTAATTTCAGCATCAGATGGCCATAAGTCTTTTAATCTAATGTCATTACCATCTTGGTCTTGTCCAAGAACGTCATTTTCAATATCAAATCTAACAGTACCAGCTAATGCATATGCAATAACTAATGCAGGAGATGCTAAGAATGCTTCTTTTACGTATGGGTGGATTCTTCCATCGAAGTTTCTGTTTCCAGAAAGAACAGCAGTTGAGTAGATATCTCTATCAACAACTTCTTTTTCAATTACTGGGTCTAAAGCACCTGACATACCATTACATGTAGTACATGCAAATCCAACAACACCGAATCCTAATTTTTCCATTTCAGGTAGTAATCCAGCTTCTTTTAAATAAACTTCAATTACTTTTGAACCTGGTGCTAATGAAGACTTAACCCAAGGCTTTCTTTGTAATCCAAGCTCATTTGCTTTCTTAGCTAATAAACCAGCCGCGATAACGTTTCTTGGGTTTGAAGTATTTGTACATGAAGTAATAGCTGCAATTAAGATACCACCATCAGGGATTAAATCACCTTCTTGAGTCCACTCTTTAACAATTCCTTCTTCTTTTAAAGTAGAAGTTGGTACTAATTTATGAGGTTTAGATGGACCTGCTAATGATCTTGTAACTGCACCTAAATCAAATTCAATTGTTCTAGCATATGTAGCATCTTCGAATTGGTCTGCCCATAATCCGTTTGCTTTAGCATATGCTTCAACTAATTTAACTTGGTCGTGATCTCTACCAGTTACAGTTAAGTAATCAATAGTTTGAGAATCAATTGCGAACATACCAGCAGATGCACCATATTCAGGAGTCATATTTGCAATAGTAGCTCTATCACCTAAGTTAAGGTATTTAATACCTTCACCAAAGAATTCTAAGTAAGCAGAGATAACATTGTTTTCTCTTAAGAATGAAGTCATAGCTAAAGCAATATCCGTTGCAGTAATACCTTCAGATCTTACACCAGTGATTTCAACACCAATGATTTCAGGAACTCTCATGTATGAAGGGTTACCTAACATTACGTTTTCAGCTTCTAATCCACCAACACCAACAGCAATTACACCAAGTGCATCAACGTGAGGAGTATGTGAGTCAGTACCAACTAATGTATCAGGAGATGCAATACCATCGATATTGTGAACAACTGGAGACATTTTTTCAAGGTTGATTTGGTGCATAATACCATTTCCTGGAGGAATAACATCAACGTTGTTAAATGCTTCTTTAGTCCAGTTAATGAAGTGGAATCTATCTGCATTTCTTCTATCTTCAATATCTCTATTTTTTTGGAATGCATCTGGATCAAATCCACCACACTCTACTGCTAATGAGTGGTCAACGATTAACTGAGTTGGAACTACAGGGTTAACTTTATCTGGATTTCCACCTTTAGATGCAACTGCTTCTCGTAGCCCTGCTAAGTCAACAAACGCAGTAAGACCAAGAATATCGTGACAGATAACTCTTGAAGGGAACCAAGGGAAATCTTTGTCAGTTCTTTTTTCAATTAACTGAACAAGTGAATCTTTTAAATCTGCACTTGGACATTTTCGGATTAAGTTTTCTGCTAATACTCTTGATGTGTAGTTAAGTTTAGCAAAAGAACCAGGAGTGATATCTTCAACAGCAGCTTTTACATCATAAAAGCTTGTGTCAAAACCTTCTAATTTTTTAAGATATTTATCATTTGTCATTATTTTATATCCATTTTATATTATTTAATAGCAGAGCTATTGTTTGTGTTTGCCACCAGTGAACAATTTCATTTGCAATTTATTTATCCACTGTAAGGTGGCACTAGTAGGCACATTTTTAATTTAGCTTCATATGTTGAAGCTAAATTAAAATCGTATTGGTTTAATCTTAATTAAGTAGTTTAGCCACCTCTAAAAAGAGGAGGCTAAAAAGAGGTCTTATCTATTTTCAATAGATACGAAATCTCTTGGTTCAACACCAGTATACTCAGAACCAGGTCTGATAATTCTGTTGTTTGCTCTTTGTTCAAATGCGTGAGCAGCCCATCCAGCAGCTCTTGACATAATGAATAATGGAGTATAGTAAAGTCTCTCAATTTGCATGTAGTGGTAAATTAATCCACCGAAGAAATCGATATTATCTGGAAGACCTTTTTCAGCTTTAACTTTATCTCTTACTGCTTTTGCAATATCAAATAGTTTTGGATCTGAAGTTGGTAATTCTTTTAATTCATTAGCTAAATCGAATCCGATAGGAGATCTTGGATCTACTTCTCTATATACTCGGTGTCCGAATCCCATGATTTTTTCTTTTCTTGCGAATAAACCATCAACTTCTGTTAATGCATGCTCAACTGAATCAAATCCTAATACGAATTTAATTGCAACTTCGTTTGCTCCACCATGTAAGTGACCTTTTAATGTACCAATACCAGTAGTCATACAAGAGTAGATGTCTGATAATGTAGAAGCTGTAATTCTGTTAGCGAATGTAGATGCATTAAACTCATGCTCTGCATATAAAGTTAACATTGCGTTCATCGCTTTTACTTCAACGTCTAAAGGTTTTTCTTCTTTTAATCTTTCAACAATGTATCCAGCAATAGTAGTCTCATCAGATTTTAAATCAACTTCTTTACCGTTTACATGCCAGTGATGCCAGTATACTAAGAATGATGGGAAAGCACCTAACATTCTTAAAATTTTGTCCATTTGATCAGAAAAATCTTCTGCTTCTGGCTCAATACAACCTAAAGCTGAAGTTGCAGTTCTCATAACGTCCATTGGGTGTGATGAAGCTGGAATTGCTTTTAATACATCTTTAACACCTTGAGGTAAGTCTCTACCTGCTTGAATTTTTGCCATTAACTCATCTTTTTGAGCTTGAGTTGGTAATTCACCTTCTAATAATAAAAATGCAACCTCTTCAAAATCACATTTTAAAGCTAAGTCTGCGATGTCATAACCTCTATAGTTAAGACCGTTCCCTAAACCACAAGTACAAATTGCTGATTCACCAGCGATAATTCCTGCTAATCCTGCCATGTTATTTCTCCCTTTTGTTAATGTTGTTATTTATTTAGATTTACCTGCAGCAAATAATGAATCCATTTTTTGCTCATAGTCATGATATCCTAGCATATCATATAATTCCATTCTCGTTTGCATTGTATCAATAGTACCAGATTGAGTTCCGTTGTCTCTTAAATCTTGGTATACATTTAATGCAGCTTTGTTCATTGCTCTAAATGCTGATAATGGGTAAAGTACCATATCAATTCCAACTGAACCTAGCTCTTCAGTTGTAAATAATGGTGTTGCTCCAAACTCAGTAATATTTGCTAATACAGGTACAGTCATTTGCTCAGTAAACTCTTTATACTCTTTTAAAGTATGAACAGCTTCAGCAAAAATTGCATCTGCTCCAGCTTCAACGTATGCTTTAGCTCTTGCAACAGCAGCTTCTTGCCCTTCGCTTGCGTGTGCATCAGTTCTAGCAATAATATAGAAATCTGGGTCTAATTCCATTTTAGCATCTACAGCCGCTCTAATTCTATCACACATTTCCTCAGTAGTTACTAACTCTTTATTTGGTCTATGTCCACATCTTTTTGCAGCAACTTGGTCTTCAATATGTAGTCCAGCAGCTCCAGATCGGATAAATTCTTTAACAGTTCTAGCTACGTTAAATGCGTGTCCCCATCCTGTATCAGCGTCAACGATTACTGGTGTATCACAAATAGAAGTAACTCTTCTAATATCAATACATACATCTTCAATCATAGTCATACCTAAGTCTGGTAAACCATAAGATGCATTTGCAATCCCTCCACCTGAAAGATAAATTGCTTTATATCCTACTCTTGTAGCTTGTAATGCTTGGTAGGCATTAATTGTTCCTACAATCTGTAGTGGTGTTTCTTCTTTAAGTGCTTGTCTAAATTTTTTTCCTGCGCTCATAGTTCCTCCTGAAAATTTTAATGTGCGTTATAAATCGTAATAGGCATGCGAATCAGTACCTATTATGAAATTTTGTACATACATTATACATAATTAGAAGGTAAGTGGGTTGTATAATTTTTGGAAAAGAAAACGCAATATTTTTACTAAAAGTTTTTTTATGTACAATATTTGTTTTTATGTTAAATAAGTGTACAATATATGTAAAGTTTTGCTTAAGGATTAAAAAAATGTCATTTAAAACAGGAATAGATAAAGTAATAGAAATCTATAAAAGATCAAATCTAAGTATATCAAAATTTTCTTCATTAATCCAAAAAGATAGAAGAACAGTAACTTCTTGGGTAGACAAGATTACCGATATAGAGCCTAGTGAAGATGTAAAAAATAGAATATGTCAACTTTTTAGATACCCTGATTATATTTGGGAGGATGGTTGTAGTGATGATGAGTTTATTAAGTCAATTACACAAATACCCCAAAAAGAGGTTCGAATTATTGATGAGGACTATTTAGGACGCTTAGAATATATCATTGATATTGAAGCTAATCGACGTTTTGTTATTCAAGCACAATTTCCTGGACCTATGTACCGTGATACTGCTGTACAAAAAGTGTACAGAACTAAAACGGGAAAAGATATCGAAGATTTAAAACAAATTAGAATTGAACAAATGTTACGATATGACTATGATACAACTGAATGGTACTCTATCAAATCCGTTTTATCATTCTGTTTTGCAAGCATTGGAAACTTCTACACAAAAGAAGAAAAAATCAAAATTCTGGAGCTCATTTATGAACTCTTTAATAATAACTACAATAAGAAATTGTTTCTTTTTGACTCATTTTCACGAAAAATTTATGGAATGGAAACAACCTACATTTCTATCAACGTAAAACAGAAGATTTTGTTCTTTAAATCACCTATTGAGTCTGTTTTTATTGAGATTAGAAATAAGAATTTAGTTGAACGAATGCACAAATATTATAGCTCACCAATTGAAGCTCCAAGTCATGTTAATTTTTTAGAGTCTGTTAAAATTATCAAGATTTTACAAGATGCATTAAAGTATAACAACACCTTAGCACAAGCCTATGAGACCATAAATCGAACAACAGATTATGGAGAGCTGTTTTATCATAACTTGAGTTTAGATATTCAAAAAGATGTAACACCGCCGAAAGAAGGACAGCGAAGAAATTAGGAGAAAAGCTATCTTTTGTCCAAACACGGCGTTAGAGAAACAAACTTATTGCAGTCACATACTTATTGTAAGCTCCTTTATAAGTTGAATTCTCTGCCTTGATTTTGAAAAATATAGCTTTTCTATGAATTTTCTTTGAGATTTTAAAATATCTTTATATTGAAAAATTTAATTTATATGCTAGAATGAAAATACACAAAAAAAGGAAACACAATTGTCAGCAAGTAAAGAACATCTCTTACAAGTCACTTTTCAAGAGATTTATGAAAATGGATACTATGCCACTTCTGTGGATAAGATACTTAAAAAAGCCAGTATGAACAAAGGAAGTATGTATCACTTTTTTAAATCAAAAAAAGAGTTAGTCTTAGCTGTGATTGATGCACACGTTTATAACTACATTGACAAAAAGTATAGTGCTATATTAGATACAGATAAAAATTACATCGACTCAATTTTTAAAGTTTTATACAATAAGAACTCCTTTAACTTTATATATGGATGCCGTTTGAACTCTTTAGTTCAAGAACTTTCTCACCAAGATGCAGATTTTAAAGCGGCTTTAGAAAAAGTATACTACCGTTTTGAAGAAATCTTTAGAGAAGTTTTACAAAAAGCGATTGATGCAGGAGAGATCCAACACCCAGATGTTAAACAACTGTCAGTTTACACAGTGGCTTCCATTGAAGGGTGTCTTTCAACGGCGCAAAAATCTCAAAATGGTGATATTTACTGTGATTGTATTGGACAGTTGGAGTATTACTTTAAGCAATTAAAACCTTAGAAACCCCATAAAATAGAACTTTTAACCATAAACTAGACCAATCAGTCAAGAAATTTCAAAATTTAGCGAAAAACCTCTTGACTAGTTAGTCAATATTTGTTATAATTTCCTTGACCAGTTAGTCAAGGTTTCTACTCCTTTCTGAATTTGACTGATTAGTCAAATTAATTTAAGGAGATTCAAGATGAAACGTTTATTTGGTCTTGCAATTTATAGTTTATCAGCTGCAACATTAATTGTAATGATGTTTGCTGAAGCGACAGTATAATAAGTGTTAAATCTACTTCTTCGTAAGTCCTACTAAGAATTGTGGATGTTGTTTTAGTTTTATGTATAAAAACTTCTTCGTAAATTTGTTGTTTCAACCTATTTTATAGGATCAGATTAAAAGAATTTTAAAATACATATCAATAGTAGGACTTTTCAAAGTAGCTATCATTTTGATGGCTACTTTTTTTATACCCAAAAAAAGGAATACTATGGTCAGATTTACTCCTTCTTTATTGCTTCCTTTTGGTTTTATTCTTCTATATGGAAGTGGATTTGTTTTTACTAAATATGGTTTGACAAGTGCCTCAC
The DNA here is from genome assembly GCA_001655195.1 of Arcobacter sp. EP1. Lineage (GTDB taxonomy): Bacteria > Campylobacterota > Campylobacteria > Campylobacterales > Arcobacteraceae > Arcobacter_A. Next base: position 63,869 of record LPNY01000021.1, on the reverse strand, counting down.
CCATGGCTTTTTTAGCGATTAGATTTTTTATTGCCTTTTTAATTTTATGTTTAATTGCCTATTTCATAAAAGCACGTTGGCCCTCTAATTACAAAGAGTTTATGCATATTAGTATTGCAGGAATGTTAACTGTTGGTACCTTTTCTATTGGTGTATTTTTATCGCTTGCTTTTGGAATCTCAGCTTCATTAAGTGCATTGATTATCGCCTTACAGCCTATTTTGGTCTCTTTTTTAGCCATAAAATTTTTAGGTGAAGAGGTAAATCCTAAAATTTGGTTAGGACTTCTTATTGGATTTTTTGGTGTTGTTTTTGTTGTTGTCATGAATATTGATATGAGTAGTACAAAGATTTTTGGTGTTGTTTTTTCTATTATTGCCTTGTTGGGGCTAAGCTTTGGAAACCTATATCAAAAAAAGTATTGTGCTCATATGAATCTTTTTGCTGGTGGTGCTATACAAACACTCTCTTCAACACTTCTTGTTTTACCTTTTTTATATTTTGAAGAAATTAGGGTGGTGTGGGATAGCAAATTTATTATTGCGCTATCGTACATGTCTTTGGGAGTAAGTATTGGATCATTAACATTGCTTTATATTATGATTAAAAATGGTGCCGTTTCAAAAGTTTCTTCAATTTTTTATCTAGTACCTGTTAGTGCGGTGATTATTTCTTACTTTTTATTAGATGATGCCTTGGAGTGGAATGTTATTATAGGTATTACAATGGTAATATTTGGAATTATTCTTGTCAATAAAAAAGAGAAATAATAGCTCAAAAATAGAAGATAGTAAAGAGGATAAAAAAGAGTCTCTAAACGTTAAGTATTAACACAAACTATGCTACTATCCCTAAATGAATACTAAGTACACAATCTTAAAAGAACAGTTTGGATACGATAACTTTCGAAGCTTTCAAGAAGAAGTTATTGATACCATTTTAGCTAAAAAAGATGTTTTGACAATATTACCTACAGGTGGTGGTAAGTCACTATGTTACCAACTTCCAGCACTTTTAATGCAAGGTGTAACAGTTGTTATTTCTCCGTTGATTGCTTTAATGCAAGATCAAATCAAAGCACTCAATGAGCTTGATATTAGCGCGGCTATGATTAACTCACTGCAAAGTAATGAGCAGAATAATCAAACCCTACAAGCATTACAACATAACCAATTAAAGTTTCTCTATGTTGCCCCAGAACGTTTTACTTCATTTGAGTTTATTCAAACTTTACAAAATATAGATATTAACTATTTTGTTATTGATGAAGCCCACTGTGTTAGTGCTTGGGGACACGAGTTTCGAGCAGAGTATCGAAATCTTGACCGTCTAAAACAAAATTTTCCCAATACTTCAATTGCTGCTTTTACAGCAACGGCAACTAAAAAAGTTGAAGCAGATATTGCTCAGAGTTTATACCTCAATGAGGCTCGCCATTTTAGAGCGCAGACAAAACGGGATAATTTAAATATATATTGTGAACCTCGTATAGGAAATGGCAAAAAACAGATTTTGCAGTTTTTGAAATCCCATCAGGGTTTGTGTGGGATAATCTATACCTTTACTCGAAAAGAAGCAGAAGGAATAGCTGCTTTCTTACAAGAGAATAACTACAAATCAAAAGCCTATCATGCGGGACTTTCAAACGAAATTAAACATGAAGTATTTGAAGATTTTGTCTATGAAAAAATAGATATTGTTGTTGCTACTATTGCTTTTGGTATGGGAATTGATAAATCTAATATTCGTTTTGTTTTACATACTTCTATGCCAAAAACCTTAGAAAATTACTATCAAGAAATCGGTCGAGCAGGTCGAGATGGTGATATGTCATATACTTATTTACTCTACTCAAAATCAGATGAAGTCAAACGTAAAATTCAAATTGAAGAGGCGTTGGATGATGGCTACAAAAAAACTTCCTTAGAAAAATTAGAAGCCATGTATCGATATTGCGTTTCTAACCAGTGTCGCCACAAACTTATCGCTTCATATTTTGAAGATGAAATAGAAGATTGTAAAACCTTATGTGATAGTTGTACCAAAGGTAAAGTGGAACAAGTGGATGTGAGTGTGGATGCCCAAAAATTACTCTCTGCAATTTTTAGAACGGAACAACGGTTTGGATTAAACCATATTATTGATGTTTTACGAGGCTCTAAAAATCAAAAGCTTTTAGAGTTTGGACATGAAAAGTTAAGCGTTTACAATATTGGACATGAAAAAAGTAAAAATGAGTGGGTTGCTATTTGTGATAAACTTATTGACGATAGTGCCTTAACATTGGGTGAGTATCGAGCGCTAAAAATCACCAGTTTAGGAATGAGTATTTTAAAAGGTAATGAAAAAGTTTTTATTGATAGGGATAAATTAGGTATTTTACAAAAACAAGAACAAGAAGAGGTAGAACTAAGCTTTGATGAAAAACTTTTTGAAGAGTTTAAAACCCTACGTAGAAAAATAGCTTTAGAGCATGATGTTCCAGCTTATGTTATCTTTGGAGATAAAACGTTAAAAGAGCTTTGTTCAAAACTTCCAACTAGCCAAGAGGATTTTTTAGAAATTAATGGTGTGGGTAAAGTGCGATTTGAGAAATATGGAGATGCATTTTTACAACTGTGTAAAACAGTAAAAGAGGAAAATAAAGAAGAGTTAGAGAAGAGGGTACCTACAAAGAAGTTAACAAAGACCTATTTGGAAACATTAGAACTTATAGAAAATGAAAAAACTCTTGAAGAGATATCTCAAATTCGTGATTTAAGCATAACTTCTATTCTTAGCCATATCTCACTTTTATTTGAATATAATAAAATCTCAAAAAATAAAAAAGAAGAACTGTTAGAACCGCTTCGTATTCCAAGTGAAATAAAGCAGTGGATTGAGTCCGGTTTGCAGTATGAAAGTATGAAAGAATTAAGACAATACTTGTATTTATATGAGTATTTAATCAAGGAAAGTAATTGAAACAATATTTAGATTTATTAGACCATATTTTAACCAAAGGTGTTAAAAAAGAGGATAGAACAGGAACGGGAACAACCTCTGTTTTTGGATATCAAATGCGATTTGATTTAAGTGAAGGCTTTCCTTTAGTGACAACTAAAAAAACGTTTTTAAAAGCAATTATCTCTGAATTGTTATGGTTTATTGAAGGAAGTACTGATGAAAGACGACTTGCTGAACTTCACTTTGGTGATAAAGCGGAAAATTTAATCGGTAAAAAAACGGTTTGGACGGCCAATGCAGATGCTCAAGGTAAAGACCTTGGATATGTAAATACGGATACGATAAAAGAGTTGGGACCTGTTTATGGAGCGCAATGGAGATCGTGGATGGGAACTGATGGCAAAGCAATTGATCAGTTAGCAGAACTCATCAACCAAATCAAAACAAATCCTGATTCAAGAAGAATGATTTTATCTGCATGGAACGTGGGTGAGTTAGAACAAATGGCACTGCCTCCTTGTCATACATTTTTCCAATTTTATGTGGCAGAGGGGAAACTATCGTGTCAGTTATACCAAAGAAGTGCCGACGTATTTTTAGGGGTTCCTTTTAATATCGCTTCTTATGCATTGCTTACAATGATGATTGCACAAGTGTGTGATTTAGAAGTAGGGGATTTTGTGCATACTTTTGGAGATGCTCATATCTACTCTAATCATTACGATCAAGTCAACTTGCAGTTAACTCGAGAACCATTTGCTAAACCAACCATGAATATTAATCCAGAGATTAAAAATATTGAAGATTTTAAAATGAGTGATTTTGAATTGGTTGGATATAAATCTCACGAATCAATAAAAGCAGTAATGGCAGTATAAGGAAAAAAAGTATGAAAATATCAATGATTGTAGCTTATGGAAAAAACTGGGAGATTGGTCTAAATAACCAAATGTTGTGGCATATCTCTGAGGATTTTAAAAATTTTAAACAAATCACTTCTGGACATCACATCTTAATGGGACGAAAAACATTTGAATCTATTGGAAGACCGTTGCCAAATCGAACTTCAATTGTTCTATCTTCAAAAGGTTTTGAACACGAAGGTGTATACACCTTTGGTGATATTCAAGAGGCATTTAATTTTGCAAGAGCCAATGGTGAAGAAGAACTTTTTATTATTGGTGGAGCTAATATTTATGCGACACTTTTCCCTTATGTGGACAAAATGTATCTAAGTGAGGTTGATTTTGATGGAGAGGCGGATGCCTTTTTAAAACCTATTGATTTTGCTGCTTGGGATATGGTTGAACAGCGTGATTATGAAGCTGTTGTCTCTAAAGGAGAAACACAAAGCCCTGCATGGAAATTTAAAGTTTATGTTAAAAAAGACTAAAAAAGATTAGCCATGCATTTTGATGAGATTGACTTTAATGCCCTTTACAAACAACAAAAAGAGGCAACAACATTTAAAATGAAAAGCCAAGCAGCTTGGGATAACAAAGCTGCTTCCATGAATGAACGTGTTCATGATTCTATCTATAACGAACAATTTCTCGATTTACTCAATCTTAGCGGTTGTAAAACCGTTCTTGATGTTGGTTGTGGTGTTGGTAATTTGAGTTTACGATTAGGTACACAATTGCAAACAGTCTATGCCTTAGATTATTCTTCAAAAATGTTATCACTGTTAGAAGAGAATGCCAAAGAGAAAAAGCTTAATAATATTAACCCCATAAACTACTCTTGGTATGATGATTGGAGTAGTATTCCAAAAGCTGACATTGTTTTAGCATCGCGTTCTTTAGAAGTAAAAGATATGAAAGAGGCTTTAACAAAACTTCATAATCATGCCAAAAAAAGAGTTTATCTCTCTTATAAAGTGGGAGGAACTTTTGTATCTCAAGCTATTTTAGATGTGATGCAACGAGAAGTTATTAAAAAACCCGATTATATTTACGTGATGAATATCTTATATTCTATGGGAATTACTGCTAGTGTTAATTTTATTCAAAGTGAAGGACGAAGTAGTGTTTATAAAAATTGTGAACACTTTATTCAAAGTATTGCTTGGAGTTTAGGTGAGTTAACAAATACTGAAAAACAACGATTAGAAGCCTATTATGAAAGTGATGTTAAAAATAACAAACATTCAAGTGATTTTGTTTCTTGGGCTGTTATTTCATGGGAAGTGTGAGAGGCAAAAGCCTCTCTATGATTTTATTTTAAAATAAGGCATGTGCCCGTCGGGCACGAAACCTTTATAGTGAATCTAACGTTCGCGCTAATTTTTGAGCAATCGTTTTATAATTTCGAATAGCAAGAAGCCTCTCTTGACCTTTTGCTCCAACTTGGGCAACTTCTTCTTTACTTAAACTAATAATATATTCAAGTTTCTCTTGAAGTGACTCTTTTGTAAATTTACAGAACCATGCGTCATGGTCATCTGTAAAGAGAGTATTATTGTTGGCATTATTTGTCATAATACAAGGAACGGCAGATGAGTAGTAATCCAAGATTTTAACTGGTGTTGATGTATTAAACAGTGCAATATCAGGTAGCGCTGATACTGTTACATCTGCTGCTGCAATTAAATCAAGAAGTTCATCTCGTGTTCGTGCATTGTGAATTTCTACATGATTTTTTAAACTATCATATTTATTGATAATCTCTTGTGCATACTCTGGATCTTTTGTAGAAATAGTTAATTTCCATTTATCACTTCGAACGTCATTAAAGGCATCAAGTACTTTATCAAACTCTCTTAATTTATCCAGTGTTCCTGCATAGAAGAATCGTGTCTCTTCACCTTCATGTTGAATGTTATCATGTAAGATATCTGGATCAATTGCTGGAGGACAAATAAATGTTTTTGCAGTAACTCCTTCAAAGAACTCTTCGTGCATTCTTTCAGACGTTGGTAAAAATAGGTCACATTCGTTGATTAGGTTTGTTTCTGAGAATGTTTTGATTTTATTGTTAAGTACATCTAAGAAACCAGCTTTATTGTTTGCTTGGTCAACTTGCATTTGTGCTCGTCGTTTTGGAAATGAGAGTCGGTATCCCACTTTAAAGTCAAATCGTTCTTGTGTTTTTAAAACAGATTTTAAAACTTTTCCGATATTTCTTACAACAACATACGAATATGCACCTACGTCAATATCATGTTTGATAAGTTCTTCTAAAATATTCCCTTTATATCCATCTGGAACAATAATATTGCTTCCTTTGATTTCAATATCTGACTTAAATTCAGAGAAATATACGATAGTAACGTCAAAAAACTCTTTGAGGTATTTTTCAAATAGTGGACCGATAAAACTATGGTCACTGTACTCTACTTGGTCTGTGATGTATAAAAACTTCTTCATTTATGCTCTCCCTTTTTTCAATATATTCTAAAATTATAAGCTACAATAGTTGCAAAAACAAAGCATTGAGAAATATTTTAATGTTTTCAAAGAGATTTTTAAATAACTTAATCCTAGATGAATATTTTTATTAAAATTATATACTACTTATTATTTAAATATGTATCGCTAAAATAGACGTATAACTTGATTTTAAAAATTATTTATGCTTTAATGGTTCAACTTTAAGAAAGGTTTTAGAATGAAAGCAGATATTAAATATTTCGAAGATTTTGATGAATTTCTATTTAATAATAAAAATAGTACTAGTTCATACTTGCTTTACGTTGCTTCTAAAACACTTCTTGATATAAAGACTTTACAGGGGACTAAACTCAAGCTTTATGGTGCTTTTTTCCCACAAATAATCTATAATAATAAGTTATATGATGAAGGTGTGATTTCTTTTGAAATTGAAACAAATATGGAAGCCGTTTGTATCAATGATATTGAACATTGCACAATAAAGAGTGAAGATTTTAAAAACATAGAATCGGTAATAACTCTTTTGGATGGTTTCTCTTCTTTTAATGAGTCATTCTTATCAAAACTCTATGCAAGTGTTGATTTAAATACAAATATTATTGGTGGTGGAGCAGGAAGTATTCAAGATAGTCTTGAAGGTGCACTATTTACTAATGAGGGTTTTGTTAATAATTCAGCAATTTTAATAAAGCTTAAAATCCCCATTGATATTGGCGTTAGACATGGTTGGCAATATCTAAAAGGTCCTTTTTTAGCAACAAAAAGTGAAAAGAATAGACTCGCTCAAATTGATTATAAATCTGCACTTAAAGTTTATTCAGAAGTTATAGAAGAAGATTGTGGACAAAAGTTAACTGCTGAAAACTTTTTAGAACTTGCTAAAAATTATCCCATTGGAATTGTAAAATACAAAGGGGAACAAATTGTCAGAGACCCAATTGCTTTTGAAGATAACAGTTTAGTTTTAGTGGGCGAAATTAAAGAAAATTCTATTATTAATATTTTAACAGGAGAAAAGGAGGATCTACTAAAAGCAGCAAAAAGTGCAGCAGATGAGGCAGTTAAAAGTGATTGTCGATTTATAATGTTATTTGATTGTGTCTCTCGTGTTGGTTTTTTGGATACGGCTTTTGATGATGAGTTAAAGATAATCTCCTCAAATACCCATGCTTCGACAATAATGGGAGCTATAACCATAGGTGAAATTGCTAATCAAGGTAAAAAGTTTATTCATTTTTACAATAAAACATGTGTGGTAGGTGGAATATGCTTTTAAATCAACTCTCAATTTCATATCGATGTCATGGTTCCATAGGAAATAGTCTCAAACTTGATGAGATGATGCAAGAGGTTGTTGAGACTTTTATTATGGAAACCGATGCTATTTATGGAGCATTTTATAAAAATGATGATGCTTTAGAGCAAGTAGTTGCAATAGGAAAAAGTATTCCTTATGATATTGATACTTTTTTAGAGTTTTGTGATGATGAAAAAATTGTCAAAAAAGAGTTAAGTAACGAATTGACTCTACTACTTTATAAATTAGAGAAGAGTGTCTTACTCTTTATTTATGATGTACAAATTGATTTGGATTTCATTATCTCTATTTATGAGAGTTTTCGAAAAAAACTCAATATTAGTATTTGTGCTTGTTTAAATGTAGAATCTTTAGAAGATAAAAATGAACAGTTAAAAACTTTGACCTTTAACTTGCAAGGAGAAGTTGATAAAGCCGTTGAAGAGAATAAACTCAAAGAGAAACAGATTTTTGAACAGTTAAAGATGGCACAAATGGGCGAACTTATTGGAAATATTGCCCACCAGTGGCGACAACCCTTAAGTATTATTTCAACAGCTTCAAGTGGCATGAAGTTAAAAAAAGAACTCAATATTTTAACAGATCAAGATTTTTTTCACTATACGGACAGTATTACTAAAAATGTACATTTTTTATCAGATACCATTGATGAGTTTAGGGATTATATTAATGATTCGCACCGCTTGAGAGAAATAATCATACAAGATAGAGTTAAAATGGCATTACGATTAGTAGAGTCTTCTTATGAGTTAGATAAAGTAGAGTTGATTGAAGAGTTTATGGAACCAACACCTATACGATTTCGTTTGATAACAGGAAAACTTTTACAAGTGCTTATTTCTATTTTAAATAATGCAAGAGAAGTATTAATAATCAGTGATAAAGATGAAAAGTGGGTTAAATATAGTGTTTTTAGTAATGAGTACAATATTATTATTGCTATTGAAGATAATGGTGGTGGTATTGATGAAACAATTATTGATAAAATATTTAATCCCTATTTTACAACAAAACATCAAAGTCAAGGCACGGGTATAGGGCTGTATTCAAGTTATGATATTATTACGAATCATTTAGGTGGAAGATTTTATGTAAAAAACAGTGAACATGGTGCAAAGTTTTTTATTGAGTTACCTATTGTTGCAAGTTACGAAATATAAGAGTGAAATATAAAAGAGAAATATGAGTGAATACTGCGAAAACTTCGAAGGTTTTGAAATTGTTTTAGATAGATATGATGGTATTACCATTGGGCAGAGTAGTTTTATCTATGATGAAGATGGTTTTGAAGAGAAACTTGAAAGACTTATTAGTAAACTTATAGGTGAAAAAAGAAAACTCTTGTGGATTTATCTCTCTATAAAACAAGCTACTTTAGTGCCATTGTGTGCTAAATTAGGATTTGAATTTCATACATGTGAATCACATAAAATTTTAATGGTCAAAAAACTTATCACAAATCCAATTATTCCAACTGCTTCAAATCATACCTTAGGAGTTGGTGTTGTAGTAATCAATGATAAAAATGAACTCTTAGTTATCAAGGAAAAACATTCCACTGTTGGTTTTAAACTTCCTGGTGGACATATTGATGATGCTGAGTTAATCCAAAGCGCTGTTAAACGAGAAGTTTATGAAGAAACAGGGGTTAATGTCTGTTTTGACTCAATCGTATCTTTAGGGCATTTCTATCCCCACCAATTTAATAAAAGTAATCTCTATATTCTTTGTCGTGCAAAACCGTTGAGTTTAGAAATAGATATTCAAGATACGGATGAAATTGTAGAGGCAAAATGGATTGATGTTCAAGAGTATATTAATGAACCTAATGGTTTTGATTATAATAAACAAATCGTTAAAGCAGCACTCTCCCAAGAAGGATTAGTATTAAATCACTTGGATAGTTTAAAAAAAATCCCTAGAGCCTTTGAACTTTTTTTCCCAAAAACTTAAGTTCCTAGTAGTAGCTTGAAATTTTTATCTTACCTTTACTAATATCTTACTAGAATACGGAATATGAAAGTCTAGGAGATACATGGAATATAGTACACAACGAATGGTAATGTACCCACATTTAAATGCCGCTGGGATTCTTTTTGGAGGACAAGCCTTTTCATGGGTTGATGAAGATGCTATTATTTTTGCTGCAAACTTACTTGAGACTAATAAAATTGCAACAGTGAAAATGTCAGCTTTAGAGTTTAAAAGTGCTGCAAATATTGGAGATATTCTTATTTCTGGAGTAGAATTAATTCGAGTTGGAACAACGTCAATAACAGTGAAGTGTGAACTACGAAATAAAACAACAAATAAGATTATTGTTCAAGTTGATGAGGTTGTTATTGTTGCACTTGATTACAATAAAAAACCAACTAAACACAAACTAGCAAAGAATTAGCAAAAAAGTAAATTTACTTTTTTGTGAATTTCTCTTGAAACTCTTTTAAGCTTCGCACAAAAAGTTCGTTACTGCCTGTTTTATAGATAATTGCATCTACCCAAATATCATTCTCTTGTATTTTACAGTGATTAATTGGGGTATAGGATAATCCATTTTTATAATGAACGTAAGTGTGATTAAAAACTATTTTGTCTGACATATGATACCTTTTTTAAAACAGTTATTATATGCTATTATGTTTAAAATAAAAGCAAAAGGTTACCTTTGAAAGTTACAATTATTAATACTGGCGGAACTTTTAATAAACGTTACAATGCCATCAATGGTACATTAGATGTTCCCACTGATAATATTGCTTTAGATAAAATTATTGCTTCATGTCATAATGTAGAGTTTGAAATCAAAAATGTGGTTTCAAAAGATAGTTTGGACATGAACGACAATGACCGACAACTTATTACTGATATGGTAAAACAAACGCCCACTGATAATATTATCATCGTCCACGGTACTGATACTATTGATTTAACAGCAGCTTTTTTAAGTGAACAAATCACCAACAAAAAAATCGTTTTCACAGGAGCTATGATTCCAATGAGTATTGATGAAGTGGAAGCCACCATGAATTTTTCACAAGCTTTAGGATTTTTAAATGCACCAATCAACGATGGTATCTATCTAGCTATGCATGGAGTTGTAGTAGAACATTCAAAACTTAAAAAAGACAAGAGTGTTGGAAAGTTTTTAGTTGAAGAATAGACTTTTACTTTAAACTAAGACCAACTCTTTGTTTCTCCAAATCAACCGAAATAACTTTAATATTCTCTAAATTTTGATTGATACTTAAAACCTCACTAGGATGTGAAATACGTTTTTGTGAGATTTGTGAAATATGAAGTAGGGCATCATTTTTTAACCCAATATCTATAAATGCACCAAAATCAGTAATATTACGTACTATGCCATTTAAAATAAATCCCTCTTTTAAATCTTCTATGTTGACAACATCACTGGCAAATTGCACTTGGTTGAAGTTTTCACGAATATCAAACCCCGGTTTTTTGAGTTCAAGAATAATATCTTGTAGTTTAAAAGGTGTTGAATTTATATTTTGTGCAATAGTGTCTATTTGAGACTCACTGATGGTATTAACATCATAACTTTTTTGTAGAGTTTTAGTGATACCGTAATCTTCTGGATGAATGGCAGTATTATCTAAAATAGAACGCCCATCTTTAATACGTAAAAACCCAACAGATTGTTCATAGGCTTTTGCTCCAATCCCTTTTACTTCAAGTAGTTGGGATTTTGTGGTAAACTTTTTGATTCTTTCTCGATGTTCAACAATGTTTTGTGCTAATTTTTCTGAAATCCCTGAGATAAATGAGAGCAGTTTATAGGAAGCTGAATTAATATCAACACCTACTTTATTCACTAAATCAATGGTTGTATTTTCTAGCTTTAACGTTAACTCTTTTTGGTTTACATCATGTTGATATTGCCCAATTCCAAGGGATTTTGGATCAATTTTAACCAGTGCTGCCATGGGGTCACGAAGCCGTGCTGCAATGGAAATAGCCCCACGAATAGTAACATCTAATTGTGGATACTCTAGGGAAGCTATTTTAGAAGCAGAATAAACACTAGCACCAATTTCACTTACAATGGCATAATTGATACTTAGATTATTTTCTTTGATTAAGTTGGCTACAAATGACGCCGTCTCTCTGGAAGCTGTCCCATTTCCAATAGCAATGGCTGTGATATTGTGTTTATTGATAAGTTCAAGCAGACTTTTTGAACTACTTTTTATATCCTCTTTTGGTTTAGTTGGATAAATCACACCAGAGTCTAAAAAAAGACCATTTTGGTCAATAACTGCTAACTTACAACCTGTTTTAAATCCTGGGTCCATTCCTAAAATAACATGATTGACTAAGGGTGCAGTTTGCAATAATTCTTTGAGATTTTTTCCAAAGAGTTCAATAGCTTCTTTGCTGGCATCTTCTTTTAAAGTTGCTAGGGCTTCTCGTTTTAAACTAGGAAGCAGTAGTCGTTTTAGACCATCTTTATATGCATCAAAAACCAGCTCTTTGGAACTGTTTGCAAAGGATGGGATTTTGTACTTTTTGATATTTTCTAAAATATGTTTTTCATCAATGTCCACTTTAATACTGAGTTCTTTTTCATTAACAGCACGCAGTATTGCCAAAGTTCTGTGGGGTTTTATGTATTTGATTTTTTCTGTACTGTTTGCAAAGTTAGCATAAACACCATTTTTATTAAATTCTTTACCCTCTTTGATTTCTAAGCTTCCCCAGTTGTTAATAAGTTTTCTTATAATCTCTTTTGATTTAATATCATCAGCATATCGTTGTGCAATAATATCTTTTGCACCTTGGATGGCAATATCAACGCAAGTTATCTCATTTGACAAAAACTGTTTGGCTTTTTGTTCACACTCTGTTGTTGTATGTTTTAAACCTTGTATGATGTTTGCTAAAGGTTCCAATCCATTTTTTATGGCATTACTTGTGCGAGAAGATTTTTTATCTTTAAAGGGTGCGTAAATATCTTCTAAGACTTGCAGGGTTTTAGCTTCATTGATCTGTTGTTTTACTTTTTCATTTAAAAAGTTTTTCTCGACAAGTAGATTGATAATCTCTTCTTTTCGGGTAAAAAGTTTTTGTAAATAGTTATAAGTCTCTTCAAAAATACGAAGCTCTTCATCCTTTGCGTTATTGGTTAAATCTTTTCGGTATCGAGCAATAAAAGGGATGGTACACCCCTCATCAATTAGGGTAATGATATTTTTAATGACTTTTGAGTTTAGTTGAGTTTTCTCTTCAAGTAGGTTAATAAATTCTTTATTCAATGATGATTTCCTTATAGTCACTTCGCGTATTTTTTAGTGGTTTGTTATTTTGTGCTCGTACAGTATAAACAAAAGATATTTTTGCTTTATTGGTTTTGTTTTTACTAGCATGGTGCAGTGTTTTACAATGAAAAAGGACAATGTCGCCTTTTTGTAGGTTTTGATGCACTTTTTTCTCAATGATTTTTTTATTTGTTTCGTGTTCATCCAAAAAGTTTGAGTCTTTATCAAACTGCTCTTTTGTAAACTTGATTTTATGACTTTTGGGAATAAACTCTAAGAGACCATTTTCTAAAAACTCATCATCTAAACTCAGCCAAATAGAGATTAAATCGTCATTTTCAAAATGCCAATAACGTCTATCTTGATGCCAAAACGTACGTGAACTCTCAAAAGGCATCTTTGTCATGATTGAGTTATGATGAGCTAGGGTAATTACGGGCTGGTCTTGTAATAACTGTTTTAAAATTGGTTGTATCTTTGCATCACTCATCCAACTTTTAAAAATTGGGTCTCTATTGTAAACTTGCCGAAGACGTCGTACAGTAATATCATTTGAACTTTTTTTTGTGTACTCTTGTTCTGTTTCAATGGGTGCTTGTTTTAATGCCAGATGTTCTTTTGCTTTTGTTAGTATTTCATCACACTGTTGTATGTTGGCAAAATTTTTAATAATTAAAAAACCATTTGTATTGAATTCTTCTATTTGTTCGTTGGATAGTAGCATTGTCTCATCTTGTAAAATAATTGTTGTATTGTATTGAAAATTTGGTTAGATACTCTTTTTTATGGCAGGTTTTAATAAAAAAAAGTGATGCAAAAAGTTGACAAACTAAGTAGGGTTTGCCAATTTTGATATAGTTCTAGTTTTTAAAACTATTTAGTTGAATACGCCAAGATTTTAATAACTTGTTGTGTAGTAGTTGCCCATGCTCTTGAATTAGCATCAACTTCTTTGAGTGGATGGATGATTGATTCATCATGTAGTGTAATATAGGGCTTATTGAGTGCCGCACAATAACCTGCATCAAAAGCTGCATTCCACTGTTTGTATTTATCACCAAAGCGAATAATAGCCATATCTGATTGTTGAATCATTGTTTGAATTCGTATTGTATTAACTTTGGCACTTTTATTATCTCGGTTGAATTGTTTCTCTTCTTCTCCTAATAAATCCCCTGCGGCATCACTGGCTTCATGGTTGGTAACAGCACTTAAAAATTCTATTGGTAAATTTTTTTCATGGCATCCTTGAATAATCTCTTCTCGCCAAGAAGTATGTATTTCGCCTGATAGGTAGACTTTGTAGGTCATGCTTTAATCCTTTTTTGAAGATTGTAATGATTTTTGACTAAGATATTTATAAAAATGGAAGAACTAATTTATATTTGTATTGATTTCTTCATTCAATGGAAGCTGGATGATAAATTTAGCACCCTTATAAGTTTCACCTTTATGTTCAAACTCTCTATTTATAACACAGAGTTTCCCATTGAGATGGTTTTCAATAATTTTTTTACTCATGTACAGGCCAATTCCTGTCCCATGCTTCTCTTTTGTTGTAAAATAAGGTTCAAAGATTCTATCAATAATATCTTCTGGAATTCCTCCAGCAGTATCTTTAATATTAATAAATAGAGATTTTTCTTGGGTAAAAATATCTACAAAAATGAGTTTATTTTCAACTTTATTCTCTAGTAGGGCATCTTTGGCATTATTTAAGAGATTGAGAATAACTTGAATAATCTCATTTCCTAAGATTTTAATTTTAACCGTACTGGTATTTTCAATCAATTTAATATTATTATGCTTAAATTGTGAGTCAACTAAAAAAAGAGTTTTTTTATACAAATCATTGATATCATAAATGGTTGTATCTTTTTCAACTTTAAAAAAGTCTCTAAAGTTATCAATGGTTTGAGAGAGTAGATTTGCCGCATTGGTGATATTGTCATAGGCTTTTTTATTATCTTCATCACTTAGTAAGCCCATTTCAGATTGTACTTTCATTCCCGTTGATGTTGCAGTAATAGCCGAAAGTGGTTGACGCCATTGATGGGCAATGTTTTCTAACATCTCTCCCATAGATGCCATTTTGGCTTGTTGGGTTAAAAGTTTGTCCCGTTCTCTGATGTTAGCAACAGAAGTTTCAACTTTTTCTTCCAAACTTTCATTGAGCGCTTCGAGTTTTCGTGTTTTTCGTTTAACGGTAAGTTTTAAAAATTTATTCATTTTATCAACTTCTCGTTCACGGTAGATAAGTAACGCAATCACAATAACAACAACAACTAAAAGTTGCCAAAATAGTGTGTAATCCACAATAGGTTCTTTAATACTTGGGGAAACCCATTTTTTAAAAATTGTTTTGTTTTGTTCCGGGGTGATTTGTGCTAATGTATCGTTTAGTGTTGATAAAAGAATTGTATCATCATTGCGAACGGCAATACTTAAATCGTATAACATTTTAGAATATCCAGCTATATGTAAATCATTCAGAGAAAACTTTGAGATATAGTGTGAAGCAACAGGTAGGGTAGCAATAGTAAAGTAGGCTTTCCCACTGTTAACCCATTGTAGGGCCTCTTTGTCTCCTTTGACTTCTATGACTTTTAAATCAGGGTAGACTTTTCGTAGTTTTGTAATAAGTCCTGAACCTTGTTGTCGAGTCCATGTCTTATCCATAACTTCATCAAGCCCAGAGACAATTGGTTTATCTTTTTGAGTAAAAATTGCTAATGGAAGGTTTAAATAGGGTTTTGTAAAGTTAGCATATTCACTTCGTTTAGTTGTTTTAACTGCACAGGGTAAAATATCACATTTTTTATTTTTGAGAAATTCTTGGGACTCTTTCCAACTTTTTGTTGGAACATTTTCAAAGGTAATTCCCAGTTTTTTTTCAATAATATTTAAAGTATCAATTGCAATACCTTGCATATTATTTAAGTCATTATTTTTGGCAAATTCTATGGGTTCCCAGTTTGGGTTGTTACACATTTTTATGACTTTTTTCTTTTTTAGGTAGTCAATTTGTTCAACGGATAAAAAAGAATTTTGTGCAAAAAGTGTATTGCTTAACAGTAGTATAAAAAGAAAAAGTTTTGCTTTCATTACTATACACCAAATTTTGATGTATTGATTATATCACAAAATAAAAAAAGTAGTTATATAGTAATTAGAAATAATTTTATGATGGGTTAAAAATAACCAACTAACACCCTATAAAGTGGCTTATTAATAAATTTAAAAATTTAATAATATTTGTTGTGACGTTTATTTTTTACTGTGATTCTATTAAGTCTTTTTTTAGGAAAATGTAAAAAAAGGATAATAGAGGTACGAATAAAACAGCCACAAGCCAAAACACTTTATGCTCTTTATTTTTAAAGGTTTGAGCTATTATTGATGCTAAACAGTAGAGCCAAAATATTCCAAAAATTGGAAGAATGATAAAGGTAATATTTGTCATAGTAACTCCTTTCATCTATAACTATTATAGTCTTTTGAAAATTAATTTAAACAAAGAAGAAAAGAGTAGTTTTAAAGAACAAAAAAAGGGGAATAAGCTCAATGGCTAATTCCCCCCCTTTTTTTTTGTATTCAAAATGGTTTTATAAAACAGGTGATTTAATAACCATCATTTTTTCATTTGAACACTCGTCCATAGAGTGGTGGATTCCACCCATCCCAAGTCCAGAAGCTTTTGCTCCTCCAAATGGCATCCAGTCAACTCTGAATGCAGTATGGTCATTTACCATTACAGTAGTTCCATTTAATCTTTTAACCGCTCTTAACGCAGTATCAATATTTTTAGTAAATATAGCTGCTTGGAAAGATACTTCTAATTGATTCGCTCTATCAAATGCATCTTCAATATTAGAGTATGAGTAGATACAAACAACAGGTCCAAATACCTCTTTTGTAGATACTAATGCATCATCAGCAGGGTTTAGGATTACTGTAGGTTCATATGTTGAAGGAGATAATTTATTACCACCAGTTAAGATTTTTCCACCTTTTTCAACAGCTTCATTAACCCATTCTTCAATTCTATTTGTTTCATTGTTGTTAATTAATGGTCCAACTTCAGTTTTAGGGTCTAATTGACTTCCTACAACTAGTTTAGATGCATAATCAGTAAGTTTAGACGCTACTTCATCAACAATTGATTCATGTACGAATACTCTTTGAACAGATACACAAACTTGACCTGCGTGATAGAAACCACCTTTTCCAATTGCAGGGATTAAATTATCAATATCTGCATCTGGCTCGATAATAACTGGTGCAACTCCACCATGCTCTAATGCAACTCTAGTACCAGGTGCTACTTTTGAGTTTAAGTACCAACCAACAGCACCAGAACCGATAAATGTTAATGCATTTACTTTAGGAGATGTTGCTAATAATTCACCAGCTTTTCTATCACAAACTACTGCTTGTGCCCAACCTTTTGGTAGACCAGCTTCTTCTAAAATTTCAACCATTCTAATAGCTGACATTGGAGTTTGTGTAGCAGGTTTAATAACAACTGAACAACCAACAGCAATTGCAGGAATGATTTGGTGAACTGCTAAGTTTAACGGGTGGTTAAATGCAGATACTGCAGCAACAACACCAATAGGTTCTTTAAAAGTATAAGCCATTCTATTTGCACTTGATGCTGTATGACCCATAGCAACTTCTTTACCTTCATAAGTACCTAAAGCTTCAATTGCTAATTTTACACCATTAATTGCTCTGTGAACTTCAACTTGTGAGTCAACCCAAGGTTTTCCACCTTCGCTTGCACATAATTTAGTTAATTCATCAATTTGAGAAGACATGATTTCAACAACATTCTCTAAGATTTCAACTCTTTTATATTTTGGTAGTGCATTTGCATGGTCTAAAAAAGTAGCTTCTGCTAAATCAATAGCAGCTTCTACTTCTTCATATGAACTAAATGGAACTGTCCCAACAACGCTATCATCAAATGGTGATGTTACTTCAATTGTACTCATTCTTATCCTTCTTTTTTAATTTTTAGTATTATATCATACACTGTTTATTTGCTAATAATTCATTTAAAATTGAGTGGTTAAGTGAATAATCAACTGCTAAGTCAATTAGATGTACACCTTTACCATTTACACACTTTTCTAATGTTTTTTCAAACTCTTCAACTGATTCTGGTCGATGTCCACTTGCACCAAATGATTCAGCAAATTTAACAAAATCAGGGTTTTCTAAATCAAGACCATAGTTTTCAAATCCCATACCAGATTGTTTCCATTTAATCATTCCGTATGAGTTATCATTTAAAATAATTACTGTTAAATCAAGTCCTAGTCTTACAGCTGTTTCCATCTCTTGGTCATTCATCATAAATCCACCATCACCACAAACAGATACAACTTTAGAATCAGGTCTAACCATTTTTGCTGCCATACCAGAAGGAAGTCCAGCACCCATAGTAGCTAATGCGTTATCTAAAAGAAGTGTATTTGGTTGTGCACATCTGTAGTTTCTAGCAAACCAGATTTTATATACTCCGTTATCTAATGTTACAATATCTTTATCATCTAACGTTTGTCGAATCGTTCTAACTGCTTTTTGAGGTAAGATTGGGAATCTTGTATCTCCGAAGTATTTAGAAAGTTTTGTTCTAATCTCTTCTGCAAGTCGAATATAGTAATCAAAATCCCAGTGCTCTTGTCTTGAAATAGCATTTGTAATTTTTTCCATACTTGCTGCAATATCACCTACAACATCTAATTGTGGGAAATATGTATCATCAACTTCAGATGGGAAGAAGTTCACGTGTAATACTTCTGTTGCACCCTTGTGGTTTTCCATAAAGAATGGTGGTTTTTCAATAACATCGTGTCCAACGTTAATAATTAAGTCAGCTCTTTCAATTGCACAGTGAATAAAGTCATCTTTAGAAAGTGCTGCTGTTGATAAACAAAGCTTGTGGTTTTCATCGATTACACCTTTACCCATTTGAGTAGAGAAGAATGGAATACCTGTTTCATTAACAAAGTCAGTTAATGCAGTACTCATATCACCTCTGTTTGCAGCATTACCAATACATAATAGTGGTCTTTTTGCTTTTTCAATCATCTTAACCGCATCTTTAATTGCTTTTTTGTGCGCTTGTGGATATTGGAAATCTTGAACTGGATAGATGTTCTCTTCAACCTCTTCTTCAGCAATATCTTCAGGTAATTCAATATGAACTGCACCTGGTCTTTCATTTGTAGCAATTTTAAATGCCTCTCTAACCATAGAAGGAATGTTATTTCCATTTACAACTTGTTTCGCATATTTTGTCATTGGTTTCATCATTCCAACGATATCAATAATTTGGAATCGTCCTTGCTTAGATTTTTTAATTGGTTTTTGACCTGTAATCATAAGCATTGGCATTGCACCTAATTGAGCATATGCAGCTGCTGTAGCAAAGTTTGTTGCTCCAGGCCCAAGTGTAGAAATACATACACCAACTTTTCCAGTTAGTCTTCCATAAGTTGCAGCCATAAAACCTGCACCTTGCTCGTGTCGTGTTAGAATTAACTTAATTTTTGACTCTCTTAATGATTCTAAAAAGTCTAAGTTCTCTTCACCTGGAATACCAAAAATGTATTCTACGCCCTCATTCTCTAAGGCTTTTACAAATAAATCAGATGCCTTCATTTATTTTCTCCAAATTTTAATTTTTTATTTCGATAATTTTGCGTAAGTTTCTCACAAATTGATTTAAATCAATGTTAAAAAAAAGTAATTAGTACCTCGTTAATTAAATTTTATACATGAGTGCGAATATTCGACACAGTCGCTACTCTAATATTATATTAAGTTTAAATTTATAGATTAAAGTACTAAATTAATAATAATGCTTATCAATGATAAGGATAAGATTTGTCTATTTTCTCCCATATGAAAGTTAATTATAGCAATTTATTAAGAGCATGTAAATGAAGTTATGAATTATCATTCAGATTGAATAAAATCGTCTTCAACGAAAATATAAATAAAAGCAAGAAGTGGAATAAAAGTAATAGCAAGAATCCAAAGTTGTTTTGCCTGTTTATCTTTGAATTTTTTATCAATAATAGAGGTAAAGGCGTAAAACCATAATAGTGCAAAAAGGATAATAATACCAATCATAATATTAGTCATGATAGCCCCTTGATTCATAATTGTAATACGAGTAAAATTTAATTAAGCAAAAAAAATAAAACTAATTCGAAAAATAAAATTATTCTTTTTAAAAAATTACAAAAAAACTCTTTGTTAGTGGGAAAATAAGACTTTCAAAAGAATTATTTATTTATTTTACAAATATCATTTTTTTTTGATAGAATAAAGATATCAAAAAAATGGTTGAGTAATGAAAGACAACAAAAAATGCATAGATCTTGATATTTATAATCTATTAGAGGATTTAATCTCCTTTTCTGATACGAGGGGAAAGATATTAGAGTGTAATGATGCTTTTGCTTCATTTTCTTCAGTATCCAAAGACTCCATAATTGGAAACTATGAGAATACTCTATTTAACTCTAATTATACAGCTGATTCACATAATGATTCAGAAGATAATAAAGAGGTCTTAGTGTATGAGGAGATTATTACTATCCATAATGAGATAAAAATTTTTGATACTAAAAGACGTTTTTTATATGATGGGGAAAATGTTGAAGGAATTTTAACCATTCGAAAAGATATTACCCAAAATAAAGAGGCTTCAGTACTCTATCAAGAAGATAAAAAAATCCTCAAACATATTGCTCAAGGGGATAACCTCCTGCATGTTTTAAATGAAGTAATTAAATCAGCTGAAAAGATGAAATCAGATATGCGCTGTTCGATTTTGCTGTTGGATAAAAGTGGAAAACGACTCTTTTCAGCAGCCGCACCAAGTATTCCAGAGTTTTTTACTAAAAAAGTTGATGGTATGAAAATTGGTGAGGATGTTGGATCTTGTGGGGCTGCAGCTTATTTGAAAAAACGTATAATTGTTGAAGATATTTCAGAACATGATAATTGGGGGCAAGCAAAGAATCTCGCCTTAAAAGCAGGTTTACAGGCTTGTTGGTCACAGCCAATTCTTTCATCAAAAGGGGAAGTTTTAGGAACCTTTGCCATGTATTATAATCATCCAAAAAAACCAACAGAGTTTGATTTGCATGTGATAGAAGATAGGGCAAGTATTGCAGGTATTGCCATTGAAAAGCATAAAAATGAGTATCAAATACAAAGAAATTTAGAACGAGAAAAAAAGCAAGAAGAGTTGCTCATGCATAAATCAAAGCAAGCTATGATGGGAGAGATGTTAGAAAATATTGCCCACCAATGGCGACAACCTCTCTCTGTTATTTCGACTTCTGCAACGGGATTAAAAGTTAAAAAAGAGTTAGGGATTTTAGACGATGCTCTAGAGCATAAAGCACTAGAGAGTATCAATGAAAATGCTCAATATCTTTCTCAAACTATTGATGATTTTAGAAATTACTTCAAATCTGACAATATTGAAGTTAAATTTAATATCAAAGAGGCTTTTGAAAATACTTTGACGCTCATTGATATAACCTTAAAAAGTAAAAGCGTGAATGTTATATCGGATATTCATAATATTGTATTATTTACACTAGAAAATGAGTTAACACAAGTATTTATGAATATTTTGAATAACTCAGTAGATGAGTTGGCATTTTTAGATGAAGAGGAACGATTTATCTATGTACAAGCTTATCAAGATAAAAATAATGCGGTGATTAAAATCATCGATTCTGCAAAGGGAGCAAAAGAAGAGATTATCAATCGTATTTTTGAACCCTATTTTACTACTAAACACCAAAGCAACGGTACTGGTATTGGATTGTATATGTGTAAAGAGATTATTGAGAAACATATGAAAGGAACAATCGAAGCACGAAATAATAGTTTTATTCACGAGAATAAAGAATACCACGGACTAGAATTTGTAATTACACTGCCAATTTAGAAAATATTAAGAAAAGATATAGGTAAAAACCATAAATTAAGCTATAATAACAAAAAAAATATATAATTATTAGAAAAATGTTACAAATAGGGAAAGGGAGTAATGCAAAGTTTAGCGAATGAGGTTTATAGTGCTATACAATCCTCACGTATTACAGATGTGAAAGATTGCATGGATGAGTTAGTGTCTGTTTTGCAGTCAGACGAAAAGCTGCTAGCAGAAGTTGAGAAACGTCTGGATAAAAAAGATATATTGTGGTTTAATAGAAATAACAATGCTATCTTTTTCGAGATTCCAAACGATAATATGTATTTACAAAGTACAAAGAAGCTCGATATTGAAGAAGAACTTTCGTGGTTTGAGGGTGAACTTAAAAGCGAAGAGAATATAAATTGGGAAAATGTAAAGTATCGGTATCAAAGAGCTTTAAAATTCCTTGGGACCAAAGATGTTATTTATTATAATAAAATTCGAAAAATTATCCTTATACAAAATGAAGATAAATGGAGATATTTAAACGAATAGTTAGTAACTATTAATTTTTAGTATGCATAAGAATGGGAGCTTTATGTACATAATAATTAAATACTTAGATGATAAAGGTTAATGTGGAACAGTTAGAAAAAAAACATATTAATTTTATATTACAATCCTCTTTTGAACTTTCCAATCAAGCAATTTACTGGATTAACCAAGCTGGTCGAATTATTTATGCTAATGAAGTTGGCTGTAATGATTTGGGATATAGTAAAGAAGAGATTACGCGTTTAAATGTTTGGGATGTGAATCCTGAAGTCAATAGTCAAAAGAAGTTTTCAGAAATATTCAAGTCCTTTAGTGAAAATGAAAATGAGAGTGAACGGGGTAATGTTTTTGAATCCACTCATAAAACTAAAGAGGGGATGATTTTCCCTGTTGAGGTCTCTTCTAAATTCGTCATCATGGATGAATCACCTTTTTTAATTTCGTATGTTCGAGATATCAGTAATCGAATTGAGCGAACAGAACGTTTACAACTCTATTTTGAATTTTTAAATATCACCTCTGATATCATTTTTTTGGTGAACAAAGAGACACAATATGTTGAGTTTGCTAATAAAGTTGCTTGTGAAAAATTAGGTTTCACCGTAGAAGAGTTTCGTACTAAGCGTGTATCTGATTTTAGAAAAGCGTTAAATAGTAATAGCATGGAAATACCTGAAATATTTCGACAAATTGGACAAGAAGAGTCTATGACAACGTATGGACTGTATGGTTGTAAAGATGGTAACTCTTTTCCTGTTGAAACAACTTTGAGTATGAAGTCTTATCAATCAACGGATTATATTATTGCTATTTCACGAGATATTACTGAACGTGTTGAAATAGAAAAGAAAAAAGAGTCTCTTAATCAAAAATTAAAAAACTACAATAAAACGTTAGAAGATGAGGTCAATAATGCAAAAGAGGAGTTACATGAGTATGAACGACTTATGTATCACCAATCTAAAATGGCTGCAATGGGAGAGATGCTTGAAAATATTGCTCACCAATGGCGACAACCTCTCTCTGTTGTATCAGTTTTAGCAACAGGTATGAAACTGCAAAATGAGAGTGGTCTTTTAAACAAAGAGTTATTAGAAGCTGGACTTGATGATATCAATAAAAACTCTCAGTTTTTATCAAAAACAATTGATGATTTTAGTGAGTTTTTTAAACCTAATAAAAATAAAACCTCATTTGTTGTTGAACATGCTATTGATAATGCATTGACTTTTTCTGCATCAGCTTCGAAAGATTTAGAGATTGAAGTAATCAAAAACTGTGCAAATTTAGAGTTGTTTACCTTTCAAAATGAGTTTATTCAAGTTCTTGTTAATTTACTCAATAATGCGCGAGATGCATTAAAACTCATTGATAGTAAACGTTATATTTTTATTGAAGTTTATAGTACAAGTAGTGAAATTATCATTGAAGTTAAAGATAATGCTGGTGGAATCAATGACGAAATTAAAGATAAGGTTTTTGAACCCTATTTTACAACAAAACATAAAAGTCAAGGTACAGGTATTGGTTTATATATGTCTCAAGAGATTGTTAAAAAACATATGAAGGGAAAACTAATCGTATCAAATGAAGCGTATGAATACAAAACAAAACGCTTTACTGGCGCTAAGTTTAGTATTGTATTATTAAAAAACGAGGCTCAGTAACTAATTTTTTTAAACTTTTTGGCCTCTAACTTTTCATCAAAGAATTCTAATGTCATCTCTGCCATATCTGTGTAAATAAGAATATAAAAATAGTTATTCTCTTCATACTTAAACTCTAAGGCTTGTTCTTTACAAAACATATCTTCAGCAATATAAAGTGATACTTCATCTATGGCTTTGATATTTTCATATATTGGAGAAAACTTACTGTTTTTAGGCGTTTGTAGCCCTAAAAGAAATTGAAAATCTAACAAACCAGCACTGTCTCTTTGAATTTCAGCGTTGATAGTAAGTACTTTTTCCTTGCCCTCTTTAAGGTAGTGAATCTGTAATGAATCGGTTTTGTTACTTGAAATAGAGATAATCTTTTGATTGATCACTTGTTCAAAGTATTTATTATAGTGGGTTTTAAAGTGTGTTTTATTCATGAAATAATTATATACTTCTCTTTCTTTATCCTCTCTTTACATTTTTAGTTTTAAAATGAAATTGTCACTATTTTGTAATCTTTTTAGGATAAACTTTTTCTACAAAGGCAATCTTATCACACCTTTGTACCTTTGACTTTTCTGTAGATTAAATGGAACCCTTTCAACCCTAAGTTATTCTCTCTCCCACCTCTTTTTAATCAACAGAAAAGAATAGATTCGTATCAATTTCTTTCTTTTTTCAAATAGATTTATTCTTTAACCTAAATAAAGCCTTGTATATTATAAAATTGTGACGTAAGTATGTAAGTAAAAGGAGCTTTTATGAGTGAAGAAGAGTTACAAGAGTTTTTAAAAATGGTTGTTCCCATGTTAAAAGAGTTACCAGAAGAAGAGATTCAACATCAGTTAGACCAAATTGATATGACTCCTGAGGAACGTGAAAATTTTTATCAAATGATAACCGTACTTAAAGAACAAGAAGATTAATTTTCTTGCTCTAAAATTTTAATATTTTTTGTGGAGTCAATCTCATAAGGAATATTTTGCAATTTTAGTTGAGTTAATAGATTAAAAACTTTTTCATCACGTTTTAAAAAACTATTTTTATTAACAAACATTTTATTCTCAATGCAGAAATCAAAATTATGAAAATTTTGATCAATCTTTTTTAGCCGTTTTAATATTTGGTTATTATCACAATATGTAGGGCGTTTGTTGTTTCCTAACAACAAATAGAAAAGATCATTAGAGTAAATAGGTCGTACAAGTAGAAATTTATTGTCTTCTTGTTTACAAAAACTACATTTAATATTATCCGTACAATTTAGACTATCTGAGAGTGCAATAAGATTTTGTTGAGGATTTTTGTTGTGAATTTCATTTAGGAAGTTTTTGCCATGGTGGCAGTCACTATTGATAAAAATAAAATCATGGTTATGCTCTTCATAGAGTAGGTAACCCCTTTTTGTCTCCATGACTTTATCGATTTTAAATTCATCTGAAATGTTGATTAACATATTGTACAGAGCTTCAAGCTCACTGTGGCAGTTGTCATAAATTAAAATTTTCATCGTGCTTATCCCAAACTATAATTTCAATGAATTTACAGTTCTAGTTTTTATCTTTTATAATTATAAAAGGAAAAGGTACTTAAAAGGTACTATTACAAAAAATAAAAGATATACTTAAATACTACCTAAAGGTAGAATTAAGTAAAGCTATAATACTATTCTTTAAATACTACCTGCAGGTAGTAATAATAAGGAAAGAAAATGAAAAAATTAATACTATTAGTAACAATGGTAGGTAGTCTGTTTGCAAATGAAATTGTTGTTGAAAAAGTAACACAACAGTTTTTAAAAGCATTAAAAACAATGAATAATAAAGAGATGTCAGTACTGTTAGCACCCAATGCATTAGAAAAGTTGAATAGTATCGATAATCACATTGTCTATTTTAGAGATATTAATGTTATTGATGTTCAACAAAAATCTGAGTTTGGAAACTATGATGTTATTTTAGATAATCAAGAGTTTAATCACCTAAGCGTAAAAAGAGATGATACAGGAGCTTATAAAGTTATCGGATTATAAAAAGAGATTTTCTCTTTTTATAGTTTGGTTGCTTGTTTTTTTAATTCCTCTAAACTCTTTTTTGAAAACATTTTATTGAGGAGTTTTTTGGGTTCTTGCCAGTCGTCATGAAGTGCACACTTATTACTTCCTGTACATAAACCAACGCCCAGTAGGCACATTTTTTTATCTATTTGTTCTTTTACCGCATCCAAAATATCAACAACAAAGATATCTTTAGCCTCTTTATTCAGAACATAACCACCTTCTCTTCCTCTTAAAGATACAATAAGTTCTGCATTAACTAAGTAGGTCATTACTTTAGTTAGATATTTATAAGGAATCATTAGTTTTTGAGATAATTCTTTTGCATTGTAACGTTTTTCATTGTCAATTGCTATGAGTGTTAGAATTCTTATAGCATATTGTGATGTAGTATTTAATTTCATTATATAAGCTACTTTTTATTAGATTTTATAGTATATTACAATTTTCCTTAAAATAATACTACTTAAAGGTAGAATTAAGTTTTATTTAACTACTATTCCATATACCACTTAAGGGTGGAATATAATTAGTCGCTAAACTAGTATATTCATATAAGAAGTTGTATGTATTATTTTCCCATTTTGTAAAAGTAATTTTTCCCTACTACATTACTTTTGCACAATACACACAACCTCTTATATAATCTTTCATATATTTGTTATAATAAAAAATCTAAAATGAAGAAACAGAATGAAATTTTATAGTAAACGTGGAAATTATATTGTTCTTGATTCCTCAAGAATTTTAAACGAAATCTTTTTTGATATTCAAAAACAGTCCCAAGAGAGTATTGAACAAAACTATCTTTTTATGATACAAGAAGATAAAGTATTACAAAAAATGAGTGAAGAGAGTCTGCTTTGTTTGCCTGTTGATATTGTACCTCATGCTAAAAACAGACGAATGCCTTATAACTTTGAAAACTTTCAATCACTTTATCACTGTTTATTAACCCACCATGTGATTCCCTATATAGGGGAAGATATGGTAAATAAAAAATAAGGAACAAACGATGCCTGAAAATGCATATTTATATTTATCGATTTTATTAGTGGTCAGTCTTTACTTTGGTTGGAGACTTAATAAATAACTTAGTGCTGATTTTTTCTAACTTCTGTTATAAGACGGATAAAAATATGAAGTACCATACAATAAAGTGTCAAAAGAGTTAGAAGTACAATATTTGAAAAGGCTTCATCTTCAAAGTTTAACTGTAACGTATAGTAGTAACTGATTGTAAAAAGTGTTGTTAAGATAGTAGATATAATTCCTGTTTGTGCAGGGGGATGTATTCTAACTGTTGGCCAATATTCATACATGATGTAAACAAGAGTAAAGAGACTCACTGTTAAGATAATTTGACCAATAATAGAAAATGAATCACTGATAAAATACATCATAACAGGTAAGGTACCTATGATTGTTGCTGTTTGAATAAAATAGTTAAAACTTGCCTTGTAATAGGCACGAATATAGAGTTTGTTTGTTGTGATTGCTTTTGCAAAGAATATGAGTAAAAAAAAGATTAAAAGATTAAAAGCTATAAAAATCAGTAGATTTTGTGTTGGCCCATTGGCATTAACAACATCTAAGCAGACATCTTGTAGTTTTTGTAAATCATCACTGTGTGGAACACCAAATTTATAACAGATATTGTTGTTTATCAAAACTACTCCTAAGTGCTTTAGTAGGCATGAGTATAGTATAAACTATGTTAACCTCTTATAAAATAATTTTAATAAAGTTTCCCAAATCTTTCACAATGAATGAGGTATAATCGCAAGTCTAGCTCAATTTGGTGATAGTCAGGTTGTTGATAGGTACACAGATTGTAAAAAGCTTTATTGTGTTCTTTTTCTTTCAAATGTGCTAATTCATGCACCACTATCATCTCTAAAAAAGCTAAGGGTGTTTTTTTAAAGAGTGTCGCAATTCGTATTTCATTTTTTGATTTTAATTTGTTACCTTGAACTCTTGAAATAAAGGTGTGCAATCCCAATGCATTATCAATGACATTAATTTTTGAATCGTAAATGATTTTATTGATAGTATATTTTTTATAATAACTATTTTTCAATGTAGTTACATAGTTGTAAAGAAGTTTATCATTGGTAATCGTATGTGCGGCTGGATACTTTGAAAGTAAGTATTTCCCTAAGGTTTTAGTCTCAATAAGTTTTTGAACTTGGGATTGAATATGGGCAGGATAGTGTTGGAGTTGTTTCAACGAATGAGCTTTGAAATACGATAAAAATGAATGGTATCAATGAGTAAAAGAGATAAAAGCCCAAGTATCCAGTATAAAAACCATTGAGAAATCATACCTGTAAATCCACCCTCATAAAAATAGTCAAAAACTTCAATGACTAAAAATAGTAAAACAGTCATTTTAAATGAGAGTTGCCGTTTATTTATGAGGTGTTCCACATCATATCCACGAAGTTTTAATTTATAGTAAAAATAGATAATTAAAAGTGGAAAAAGGGATAAAACAAAAATCATTTCGTTGACAATGATTTGAATAGTACGAACCTCTCCTAATAGATAGATGTAGGTTACTAAGGTAATAAAAAGTGTTAAAGTAAAGAGCAACTTGTTATTCATTTTTTCTCCCCGAAGGAGAATTTTAACAAAAAAATACAAAATTTACAAGGTAAGTTTTGTATTATAAAAGAGGATTATATTTCCTCTTTTATTGCTTTTAAGTCTTCAATCTTTTGCAGGTATTCGCCCTTTTTAGAGTTAACAAACTCAATACGACCACCATTGATTTCAAGATACTGCTCTTTTGAATATTTAATAATTTTAAATAGATAGTTACGTTTTGATGTTAAGAAGTCCTCAATTTTTTCAAATCCAAAATTTGCTTTTAGTTTTGTCAAAATTTCATCTTCTCGTGGATGATAAACTGAGAATTTTGTAGGTTCACTTTCGTAAAGATGTACCGATTCTGCAATTTGTTGTTCAAAATGAGCAATGGTTGCTTGTGTTGTTTGAATATAACTATACGAAAGTGCCCCATTAAAATAAGCAAACTTTTTACGTAAAGCTGAAATATTTTCTAAAATAGCTCGATGGTAATCTCTTAAAACATTTTCATATACTTTTGCTGCAAAGTGACGTGTTTGTGAAAACTCTGTGTCAGAAGCGATTTCTCGATGTTTTCGAATGAGCTCATAAGGTTCTTGCCAACGATGAACACGCATTTTAATATTTCGGTAAATATTTCTAAAATCTTCATCAACATTAAGTTCGATTTGTTTTAAGTCTTTAATGGTTCGTTTGAACATTTTATCAATGGTTTGATCATCATAAAAAAGATTTTTATAAACATTGTCCGAATCAATCCAGTAGGTATCGTACTCAACTTTTTCAAAATTATCTTTACTTAGGAAACCACTTTTTTCTTCAAAACGGTGGGCCTTTTGTGTTTTGATGTTTTTATAGGTTTCATGTGCCATTTTTTCCATAATTGTCTCAAGGGCATTATAGACTCCAAAAAGTTCTTTTGAATAGGTTTTATGAATTTCATCAAAGTTTGCAATGACGTCATCTTCTGCTGTTTTTAAAATCTCAGTTAATGAATCAAAAACACCTAGAATTGTTCCATACTCTTTTACTAAAATATCACAAATACCTTTGAGGTCTTTTTTTATAGCAAACTCTTTTGCTTCTGCTGCTTGCGGTCGAATGGTATTGTTAATAAAATCAAGTACTACTTGAATGTTTGATTCTTTTAACATCTTATCATTATTAGAAGTATCAAGGCTATGGATTTCATTGATATCTTTGTAATAATTATCAAGGTCTTTTGCAATTGAAGCGATATTACCGCTTAGGGCATTTTTGATATTTTTTAGTAACTTGTCTTGTTTATCTTCAATGAGAACATCGTTGTGATGGGCTCTAGACTCCAGTGCCATTTTTGCTGAGATTGGACTCACTTGTGCAAAATACTTTGCAAATTTATCAGAAACATAGTTGGTTGTAGTTTCAATTTGTTCTTGGCTAAATTTATCTTTTTGATTCAGCACACACAGTGATTTATTTTTGAAGTGTTCCATATACTCTTCTAAAACTTCGGCTTCACTCATTTTTCCTGCATTATCAATAAGAGTTAACCAAATAATACCACCCACATCTCGTAATACTTTTCGTGTTGTATCGGTGTCACTTTGAGACTGAGAGTTAAGACCTGGTGTATCAACAAAAGAGATATCTTTTAAGATATCCATTGGAGCATAAAGAGTAAGGTATTTAATATCATTCATCTCATCTTTTCGCTGATCTGTAAAATCAGCAATAGCATCAATGGCAGCATACTCTTGCGCCCCAGAGTTATAGGTGATTTTGAGTTTGTACTCTTCGCCATAGTTGATAAAGTTAACTTTTGAAGTAACGGGAGTAATTCCCGTAGGTAAAATATTTCGCGAAAGCAGGGCATTTAAAAAGGTTGATTTCCCAGAAGAGAACTGACCTGTAATTGCTACTTCCATTGGATAACGTGCGCGACGAATTTGTTTATCCAAAATTGATTTTAATTGAATTGAGGGTTTAAACTTTTCGTCTAAAAGTTTAGCATTAATACGTTTGATATCACCAACTAGACCCTCTTCAAAAACTTCCTCTTTTTCAAAGAACTTATCAGCATACTCTTGTACAAAATTGTTTAAAATACTCATGCTTTTAACTCCTTTGAAATTGATTCAAGTTTTTTGATTTTTTTGTGAACTTCAATAGTAAGTTCATCTTTGTTTGCTTCATTCTCTTCAAAAGTAGCAATTCGTGTTTGTAGGGCTTTTTCATCTTTTAGTAGTTTTGCTTCAAAGACTTTAAGTGGTTCTGCAATTTCATTAAAGAAGTTATCAATTAGTGTTTTTGAAACAGTGTTTGCTTTCTCTTTGATATTTACTTCAATAGGTGAGAACTCTTCTTTGATAAAACCTTCAATTGTACGGTCAAGTTCTGGTAACTTACTCGCTTTACTCTTAGAGACTTCACCCACAATTTTTGAAATTAATACTTCATTGGAACTGGTTAAAAAACCACTTTTAAAGTCATCTTGGAAAAAGCCTCTTGCATCAAAGTTATCATTTCTATGGCCGATTGTAAATCCCATATCTTGATATTTTTGTTCAAAAAGTTCACCAATACTTTGAGACTTTTTAATAAACTTGTATCGATAATCTCGAATTACATCAATAATTCCATCTTTGATTGCTGTTTCAACAATAGCTCGGATTCGTTTTGATTCAGGACGTTTTTTAGTTTTTTCAAAAGAGTATCGAACATCAGAGAAAACCCGTTGTTTAATGATCCCTTGTAAATCTAAGAGCTCATTAATTAAAAATGTCTCTAAGGTTGAAAGATAGCTTTTTGCATCATTTTTATGAATATTAATATCTTGTGCCATGGCTTCAAAGATTGATTGGTTAGCTGCTTTTTTCTTGCTAAACTCTTGTAGGTCAGCTTCAAGTTCTTCTTTTGATTTTGAGAGAAGAATAAGTTCGTAGTTAAATGATTTTAGCTCTTTTTCAATACTTTTTAACAGTTGCGTTTTAGCACCTTTGATAATCAAATCAGATTTGCTAGAGTTTGAACCAAAGAGGGTTTCGTGTAAGTACTCTTCAATTTCTAATATACCTGTATCTTCGATATTGTAGCCAGCATCTATTGCTTCTTTGCTTTTTCCTGTTCTATGAAGTAGTGCCATTTTTCCAGAGATTGGAATAAATTGGATAGATTTTAGAATATAGTCTAACTGACTATCTTTGTTTTGTGCTTTGAGTTGTGCTTCAATTGATGATTTTGTGTAGTTGATAACCTCTTGAAGTTGTTCAGGTGAAACGGTATCGGCTCGTGTAATTACTACTAAAAGTTTTGTGATATTTTGATAGAGTAGAGCATCAATAATAAATTCAATATCTTTTAATGTGGCACTTTGAGATACGTTCATTAAATGAAGCATTAAATCACACTGCGATAAATACTCTTTCGTTATTTCTTCACGTTGAATAACAGGGTCATCAAGACCTGGAGTATCAACTATTTCAATACCATCAGCTAAAAAGTTTAAATCAGATTTGAGTTCAACATATTTTATTAGGTTACACTTTTTACCGCTGGCTTCCGCTGAAGTGTAAGCGGCTAAGTTGTTGATGTCTACTTTTTCACTTCGTGACTCTTCTTGGATGAGTTCGTTTAGTTCGTCACCAAAAATAGAGTGGGTCTCTTTAACAAAATTTCGAATTGATTCAATCTCATTAGCCGATGACTTAATTCGATCCCATTCACTTTTATTCCAGTAAAATACTTTGGCTTGGGGGTGACCATGTTTTACAATAGTAAGATTTGCTGTTTCTGGTACAACAGCACTTCCTAAAATCTCTTGTCCCATAAGGGCATTGAGCATGGTTGATTTACCAGCATTCATAACACCTGTGATTCCAATAGAGAACTTTTGGTTTTCTAAATAGTTTACGGTTTGAGTTAACTCATTTTTATACTCATTTGAGTTAAAGGTATCTTGTAAATTATCGATTAACTCTTCTATATCTTGTCGTAGTTCTTTAAATGTTTTGTCATTTTTAATTTCTAAATCATCTTCAATTTCCATTTCATCATTACATACGGCAAGCTCTTCTGGGTCAAAGAGGGAAATGAGTTTGTTATAGGATACTGATTCTAAGATATTTTCATTTTTTAAATAATCAAAACTTTCATGGATTTTTTCAATCTGACAGTTTTGTGTATCATTTTCAATTGAATCAATTAAACAGTACTGTAATTGATAGAGTTCATCGAGATTAGTAACCTCTTTTGTTGTAATATGCGTTAGGAGTTTTTTAAAGCTATCCAGTGTGATAAATCGTTCGTAATTTCTTCGAGTAGGTAGTAGTGCTAATGCGGCTACTTCGAAAAACTCATCGCGATTTTTATACGCTTCTGTACCGTATGTAGTAATTTGCTCAATATCATTCGTACCGTGATAGAGTAAGAAATAATCATTTGCTAAAGACATTGTTATCCTTTCAAGTGATGCAGTTTTTAGAATTTATTATTGTGTTTATAAATTTTAGTTTTCCTTTTGATTCTATAGGAGTATCACCTTGAGTGTGATAGCTAAAAGGCTAAAAGTTTATTTAAAAAAAACAACTAATTTTTTGCTCCTAAAATACAAAAAGTCAATTATTCCAATGAATAATTGACTTTTTCTATGGTGTTGCACAGGAGAGGAAAACCCCTCCTAGAAAGTGTTATCGTAATGAAACGAGTTTTCTTCTTAAGTATGCAATTTTGTTTTGTAATGGTAAGTGTTTTGGACAGTGGTCTTCACATGCAAGTAAAGACATACATCCAAAGATTCCATCATCGTCACCGATTAATTCATAGAAGTCTTCTGCTGTTCTTGTATCATGAGGGTCTACTTCGAATCTCGCAACTCTATTAAGTCCAACTGGTCCAACAAAGTCAGGTCTCATAAGTTTTGTACCACAAGAAGCAACACAAATACCACATTCAATACATCTGTCTAATTCAAATGTTTGGTCAGCAATATCTGGATCAACTCGCTCTTCCATTTTTGCGATGTTAGTCTCTTCCGCTTCATTGTTAACAATCCATGATTCAACTCTTTTAGACATTGCATCCATCCAGTTACCAGTGTTAACAGATAAATCTTTGATTAGTTCAAATGCTGGCATTGGAAGAAGTGTTAACTTTCCTTCTGGATAGTTAGCAATAAGTGTTCTACAAGCTAGTGCAGGTTTTCCATTTACTACCATACCACAAGAACCACAAATACCTGCTCGACATACAAAGTCAAATGATAAATCAGGATCCATCTCTTCTCTAATCTTCATTAATGCAATGAAAAGAGTCATTCCTGGAGTTTCTTCTAATTTATAATCCACATAGTGAGGTTTTGATATCTTAGATCGTGGATTAAACTTAAGTACTGATATCGTTATTTCTCTACCTTTAGCTGCACTCATTATTTGTCTCCTGCTCTTTCATTTTTCTCTTTATAGTTCATTGGTAAATCAAAGTTCATTAAAGCATCTTGAATTTCGTGTCGGTCTTTTCCTTCAGCTTGCATCTTTTCAGTGATTTCATCAACTTCAGCTTGTCTTTTTGCTGATAATTCATTTTCAATAATCATTCCCTTTGCACCATAACCTCTAAATGCTGGAGGCATTTCCATTGTCATAATGTCTAAATCTTCATATGTTACTGTTGGTTGAGTATCGTCTTCACTTGGCCAAGAAGTTAATGTTCTGTTTAACCAGTTTGCATCATCTCTTTTTAAGAAGTCTTCTCGATAGTGAGCCCCTCTTGATTCAGTTCTTTCTCGTCCACCTTTAGCAACACAAAGTGCTACTTTAAGCATTCTTGGAACTCGGTACGCTTCTTCAAGCTCTGGGTTACCACATCTCTCTTTAGATTTAACAGTGATTTGTTTTGTTTTCTTTAATAGATCTTCTAATTCATCAACCGCTTCTGCTAGTCCTGTACCATCTCTAAAGATACCAACTTTTTCATCCATAAGATTTTGCATTCTGTTTTTAATAACAAAGATATCTTCGTTACCTTCATACGCTAAGATTTCATCAAGGTATGCATCTTGTTTGTCAAGTGCTTTTTGAACAGTTGCAGTTGGAATTGTTACATCATTTGTTAAACAGTAATCTGCAAAGTAGTTACCAATAATCATACCTGCAACAACAGTTTCAGATACTGAGTTTCCACCAAGTCTGTTAAATCCATGCATATCCCAACAAGCAGCTTCACCACACGCAAATAATCCATTTAATTTTTGTGATTCACCAGTTGGTTTTGTTCTAATACCACCCATAGAGTAGTGCTGCATTGGAAGAACTGGAGCCCATCCGGCTTTTCCTTCGTCTGCTGGGTCAATACCATTAAAGATTTGACAAATTTCTTGAACATCTCTTAAGTTCTTTTCAATGTGCTCTCGACCTAAAATAGAGATATCTAACCAAATGTGATCACCATATGGAGAAGGTACACCTTTACCATTTCTAATGTGCTCAATCATTCTTCTTGAAACAACGTCTCTAGAAGCTAGCTCTTTCTTTTCTGGCTCGTAATCAGGCATAAATCTATGACCATCAACGTCTCTTAAGATTCCACCATCTCCTCGACAACCTTCAGTTAATAAAATCCCTGATGGAACGATTGGTGTTGGGTGAAATTGTACAGCTTCCATGTTTCCTAGTGTTGCAACACCAGTTTCAAGCGCGATTGCTGCTCCAATACCTTCACAAATTACAGCATTTGTAGTTTGTTTAAATACTCGACCATATCCACCAGTAGCAATACAGGTTCCCTTAGCAACGTAAGCTTCTAATTCACCAGTAATTAAATCTCTTACAATTGCTCCATAACATCTGTTATCTTCATGGATCAATGAAATAGCTTCTTTTCTATCTCTAATATCAACATCATGTTTTAATGCTTCATTAGCTACACCAAATAACATTGTGTGTCCAGTTGCATCTGCTGTATAACATGTTCGCCATTTTTTAGTACCACCGAAGTCTCTTGACATAATTAAACCATGTCTATCCGCATCTTCAGTAATAGTTGTTTTCTTAGCATTAATAACGGCTTCTCTTGCTCCCTCTCGAACTCTTGTCCAAGGAACACCCCATGATGCTAATTCTCGAATTGCTTTTGGTGCAGTGTGTACAAACATTCTTGCAACATCTTGATCACATCCCCAGTCAGAACCTTTTACCGTATCAGCAAAGTGTAAATCTTCGTTGTCACCATCGGACATTTTAGAGTTACCTAAAGATGCTTGCATACCACCTTGAGCAGCTGCAGAGTGCGATCTTTTAACAGGAACAAGTGATAATAC
Source organism: Arcobacter sp. EP1 (assembly GCA_001655195.1). Lineage (GTDB taxonomy): Bacteria > Campylobacterota > Campylobacteria > Campylobacterales > Arcobacteraceae > Arcobacter_A. The sequence continues at coordinate 27,823 of LPNY01000021.1, read as the reverse complement.
TACAGTACTTAATCCCTTTTTTTGTGCAGCAACACCAGCTCTTAAACCAGCAAGTCCTCCACCAATAACTAATGCATCACAATAATTAATTTTCATTACGCAACTCTCCCACTATTAATTTTGTACTCAATAACTTGAGCACTTGGTTGGTATCTTTCACCAACTTTTCCAGCTGCTGCATTATCCATACCAATCTTCATGTACGCAGCAAGTGTTAAGAATCCTAAAATTAGGAAGAAGTAAGTTAATATTTTTTTCCAAGTTTTAAGCTTTGCTCTTGCTGCTTTTGGATCATCACCATCAAACCATCCCCATTTAACAGCAAGTCGGTATAAACCAATTGTTCCGTGGAACTCAACAGCTAGTAATAGAAGAATGTATAAAGGCCACATCCACTCAGACCAAATTCTATCAGAAGATGCATATGGACCAATAGCATCAGAATTAGTCATGATAATGTAAAGGTGAATTGAACCTAAGAAGAACATTGCAAATCCAGTAAAGGCTTGTGTAAACCATAGTTTTGTATCTTCATGCCCCATGTTATTTGCATGCGCTTTCATTACTTGATATTGTTTAAAGCTTCCTGGAAGTTTTCTCATTCCCATAGCGGCATGGGTAATAAAAATAATAAAAATCACTAACGCAGCGATTGATACTAGTATAGGACTTCCTCCATCAATAATGAAACTTGCTTCTAAAAGTTTAGTAACTGTATACATTACGTCTTCACCAAGTAATATTGACGATACCAATAACATATGTCCCCACATAAAAAGACCTAGAATTAAACCAGTGGCACTTTGAATATAATCAAGTTTTGCTGGAACTCTACTCTTTTTTCTCTCAACAGTCTTACCTAAATAACCTTCAATTAGGTCACTCATATGACATCCTTTCTCATGATTTTTTTTACCAAAGCAAATAAAAAACTTTATTAAATCTTTTATTTGATTTGGACCTTTCAATTAACGTAGCGATAGTATAGCTAAATAGGACTTCAATCATAGTATAAAATTATGTATAAATTATGTAGATAGGCGTACAACTTTTGTACAAGTAAAAGAAAAAAGCCCACAAATGTGGGCTTTTAAAAAAAATTAAGTTTTAAAAAACAGTGTATAAAATGAATAAGTATTTGTTACTTAATAACACATTTTATTTTATGAATAGAGACTCTACAGCTAACTTAGAAACTTCCATAATTGCGTCAATATTTGGAATTGGTACGAAGAATACAATGGCACTACCAATACCACCCCAAAGGATAAGTGCAGCAACAAATGCAATCACATACGTCGAGATTCGTTTGTCATTAAACGCTTCACTCACACACTCTTCTTTTGTAGGATAAAAGTACATCATCGCAATCAATTTAAAGTAGTAGTATACTGAAACAAATGTTGCAATAATTGCTAATACTGTTAAACTTACAAACCCTGCATTAATGGCTTCAGTAAACACATAGAATTTTCCGATAAACCCAATAGTTGAAGGAATTCCTGCAAGTGAGAAAAGGAAAATAGTCATAGATGCTGCCAAGAACGGTCTTTCGTGTGCTAAACCCTTAAAGTCATCATAAGTAACTCTCACTTTTGTTTCTGAGATAATGTGAGAAACTAAACCAAATGCTCCAATAGCAGATAATAGGTATGCAATAAGGTAGAACATTGTTGCATATGCACTTGCAATGTTTTGTCCAATTGCTAAAAATGCGATAAGTAAATAACCAGTATGTACAATTGATGATGCCGCTAACATTCTTTTTACAATCGTTTGTGATAGTGCTAACCATGTACCAAGTGCTAATGTAAAGATAGCAAGTACATAAACAATGTTATCCCAGTAGTTGATTAGTGAACTAAAATTTTGTAAAAATGCTCGTAAGAACAGTGAAAAAATTGCAATTTTGAAAGTTGATGCCATGTAAGCAGTTACTAACATTGGAGCACCACGATAAACATCTAATACCCACGATTGGAATGGGAAGGCTGCAACTTTGAAAAGAAAAGTAAATAATAGTAAGGTAATACCAATATAAACTAATGAAAGATCTCCATTGCTATTTGCACTGATAAAGGCTGCAATTTCAGTGAAGTTTGTACTTCCAACTGCACCAAAAATAAGTACAGAACCTAAAAGGTAAAATCCTCCAATAAATGAACCTAGTACTAAGTACTTGAAGATTGCTTCAACTCTTTTGTCATCTTCTGTGTTAAATCCTACCATTACATAAACAGCAAAAGAGGCAATCTCTAAGGCTATAAATGCAGTGATAAGTTCATTTGCGTGAGCTAGAACCATCATTCCAAAAAGAGCAAACATAATAATTGCAAAGAACTCCCCTTTAAAATAAGGGTGATCTTGGAAGTAGTGTTCTCCAATTAAAATAACAAGTAGTGTCCCTGAAATTAATAGAAGGTTGAAAAAGTTTGCGTAGGTGTCAAAAATTAATACGTTGTTAAACAGGTCGTTGTACGGTCGCGTACTAAATAGTTCACCAAAATCTGCAATTGTAAACCCTAATGCTATTAATAAAAATAGCGACGATGTATAGATAAAATGTTTAATTTTAAATCGATCATACATCGACATAAACATTAAAACAATTGCTGCTGTTAGAACTGTTAACGTTGGTACAAAATAGTATAAATCACCATAGAATATATCAGCCATTATTTCATCGCTCCAATTTTTAAAATATCATTTAAGTAGTGGGTTACTGTTGGTTCAAACTTGTCAATAAACACGTCTGGATAAATACCCATCAAAAATACTAAGATAACCCAAGGTGCAAGTCCCACGATCTCTTTAATTTTTAAATCTCGCATTTGTAATTCAGTACCATCTTCTCTTTTTTGCAGTATTGCTCGTTGGAACATCCATAACATGTATGAAGCTCCAATGATGACTGTTAATGCTGAGATATATCCAAGGGTGTGATTAAATTCATAGATACCAAAGATAATTAACAACTCAGATACAAATCCATTTGTTCCTGGTAATCCTACATTTGCAAATAACATTACTGCAAAAATAAAGGTTAAAATAGGTGTCTTTTTTGCTAATCCACCTAAGTCTTTAATGGTTTTAAATCCAGTTTCATCATGAATAACACCAACAAGTAAGAAGAGCGCTCCTGTTGCAATTGCGTGTGCAATGATTAAATAAAGTGCACCATTAATACCGTAAGCATTTAGTGAGAAGATACCTGCTGCAATAAAACTTAAGTGTGATGCTGATGAGTAAGCGAACATTCGTTTGATATCATCTTGCATAAGTGCTGCAATACCAAAATAGATAAGCCCAAATAGACCAATAAATACAAACCATGAAGAGAATTCAACATAAATCTCTGGAAAAATGGGAATCATGAATCGAACGATTGCATAAACTCCAAGTTTTGCCATAATAGATGATAGTAAGAATACGGCTCCAGTTGGTGCATTTTTATAGGTTTCCATAATCCATGTATGTAGTGGGAAAATAGGAATTTTAATACCAAAAGCGATAACAAAGGCTAAGAATAACCAAATTTGTTCACTATAAGTGAGAGTTGTTATTTTAGTTAATTCATTATATTGGAATGTCCAGTGTCCAAATTCATTGAAGAATGCAACACCAAGGTAAAGAATTGAAACGAACATTAACAGTGAACCAGCCATTGTATAGATAGTTACTTTTATAGTTGTAAATACTTTATCACCAAATCCATTAATACCAATCATAATAAATACTGGTAAAAGCATTACTTCCCAGAAGAAGTAAAATAGAATAACATCAAGTGATAAAAGCGTTCCTGTTACCCCTGTTTGCACAAGAAGCATATTTAACCAGTAACCTTTAGTTCTACCCTCCCACAGAAGTAAGTAAGCAGTAGGAATCAAAATTGCAATCATCATAAGAATTGTTAATGAGAAACCATCAACTCCAATGTAATAATTAATTCCATATTCACTAATCCAAGGTACATTTGTTACAAACTGCATACCTACTTGTGGTTCAAAGTCTAAATAGATTTTTAATACAAGTATTAAAATAACAGATGTTGTTAAAAAAGCAATATTACGAACTGCTTCAACATTTTTAGTTGTAACCATTAAACCAAAAGCAACAACTGCAGGTAAAAATATAATAAATGATAATATATCTGCACTCATATTATAATCCTAACGTTATATATAGATAGATAAAGATACAACTCATACCAATTAGCATGAAAGTTGCATAGAATCTAACATTTGAATTTTGTGATGTTGATACTTTTTGACCAACGTTAATAAATTCATTACAAACACCCATAATGAATCCATCAATAATTTTCATATCAAGAACTTTATCAATAAAGACTGATAGTTTTTTTGCTGTTTGTACAAAAATTTTGTCATACGCTTCATCTACATAGAACTTATTAGCAATAAGTCCTTCTTCACTCTCTGGCTGATAAACATCATATTTTGCATATTTTTTATATGCGGCATAGATACCAGCAGCTGCAACTGCAATTGAAGCTATCATTAAAATATATTCTGTTACATGTGACATATGGATTTTTTCAGAGTTAAGTTGTGCTAACCAGAGGTCAACTCGTGCTTCTCCACCAAAAATTGCTGGGAAGTTTAAGAACCCTGCTAGAATTGCTCCAATAGATAACACTAGCATAGGCAGTGTTACTGTTTTTGGAGAGTAAGTATATTGTGCAATCTTTTTATTTGGTGCAACAAAAAGGATGAAGTACATTCTAAACATATAAAATGCTGTTAAGAATGCTGTTCCCATACCGATTAACCAAATTAAGTATTCACCCTCTTGGAAAGCTGCAGCTAAAATTGCATCTTTAGAGAAGAATCCAGAAAATGGAGGAATACCAGAAATTGCAATGACACCAACTAACATACAAAATGAGATAATTGGTAATTGAACTCTATGTTGTGCCATTTTAAAGATGTTTTGCTCATGATGAAGTGCCATAATCATACCACCTGCACCCATGAACAGCATCGCTTTAAAGAACGCGTGGGTAAATACGTGGAAAAGTCCTGATGAGTAGAAACCTAATCCAACTCCAATAAACATATACCCTAATTGTGACATGGTTGAGTATGCAAGAATCTTTTTGATATCTTGTTGTCGTGTTGCAATGATTGCTGCAAGTAGAGCAGAAAATGCTCCAATATACGCAATAAATGTTCCAATCTCTTCAATTCCTGTATAAAGGAAGTGGAAACGTGCAACCATATAGATACCAGCTGTTACCATTGTTGCTGCATGAATCAGTGCAGAAATTGGTGTAGGTCCTGCCATGGCATCTGGAAGCCATGTATATAAAGGAATCTGTGCTGATTTACCCATTGCTCCAACGAAGAGTAAAATTCCTGATAAAACAAGTAGTTCTGTAGAAGCATTACCTAGGTTTGCTTCAATTGAGTCAAATGATAAGTTACCTTGTCCAATAGCAAAGAAGAGTGTGATTACACCTAAGATAAATCCAAAGTCACCAACACGGTTAACAATAAATGCTTTGTTACCTGCCATAACATTTTCTGGATTGTCATAGTAAAATTTAATTAAAAGGTATGAACATACTCCAACACCTTCCCATCCAATAAATAGAATAATTGGGTTGTCTGCTAGTACAAGAATCAACATTGATGCTAAGAAGAGGTTAAAGTACGCAAAAAACTTTCCGAATCCTTCGTCTTTATTCATGTAACCTACTGCATAAATATGAATTAACCATCCAACAAAAGTAACAAACATTGACATGAAAATTGAGAGATTGTCTCCTAGAAGTTTCATTTCAATTGTTAATTCATCAACTTTTAACCATGTGAAAAGGTTTTGAGAAACAGTTGTTCCTGATGAATACATCTCTAAAAAGATTGTTAATGTAAATAAAAACGCAATAAATGGAGTAACTGTTCCAATCCATGCAAAAATATTTTGTGATAGCTTTCTCTTTTTAATACTGTAAAAATATAATCCAGCGTTTAAAATGGCACCTACTAAAGGAGCTAAAATTATAAAAACTAATAAGTTAGTATGCATTATTTACCTCCTTGTTTAAGTGTTGTAAAGATATCCGTATCCAGTGATCGTTTTGATCTGAATAATAAAATGATAACTGATAAGAAAATAGCTGCTTCTGCTGCCGCAATTGCAATAACCATAATTGAAATTACTTGTGCATCCATATTAAAGTGGTATCGTGCAAATGTCATTAAAAATAGGTTGATTCCATTTAGCATTAACTCAATTGACATATAAATTACAAAGATGTTTCTTCGTGCTATTACACCAATAACACCCAGTGAAAATAAAATCATTGATACTGCTGCATAAGACGTTAATGTAATCATGCTTGACCCCTTGTTTTCTTTTTCTTCACTAATACAACGGCACCAAGTAGCGCAACCAGTAATAAAATTGAAACAAGCTCAAAAGCAACAAGCCAGTTGTTATATAAAACCATACCGACTGCTTTGATTCCACCAAATGTGCTATCTTCTTCTACAATTGATAAATCAGCATCTGGTAAGTTTGATACTGCTTTAATAATTAGAATATTCATTGGTAACATAAGCAGTGCCCCAAACCCGATAAATTTGACTTTACTTGGTTCTTCTGGTAAATCTTTTTCTCCAATGTTAAGAAACATTAAGATGAAAAGAATTAGTGTCATAATTGCACCTGCATAAACAATGATTTGAACCATGAATAAAAAGGTTGCGCTTAAAAGTGCAAATAGACCTGCTACTGCTAAGATTGAAATTAGTAAACCTAGTGCACTGTACATTGGGTTTCTATATGCAAGCATAGCTACACCACCTGCAATGGCAAGTGCAGAAAGTGCTAAAAACATAAAATCAGTCATTATCAAAATCCTTTGATCTTTCATTATTCATTAAATACTCTTTATCAACTAAAAATTCTTCTCGATTACTGGCAGTGAAACTGAAAATTCCTGTATCCATTCGAATAGCATCACAAGGACACGCTTCAACGCAGTATCCACAATAGACACACTCAAGTAAGTCAATTTTGAACTGCTTTGGACGTTTTTCAGCGACTTCATCAAATCGTTCTTCTGCTTCAATGAAGATACATTGAGCAGGACATGCCGTTGCACACATATAACATGCAACACATTTTTCACTACCATCATCCCACTTTGTAAGTCTATGAACACCTCTATATCGCTCGTCAATATCACTTGGTTGAACCTCTGGATATTGCATAGTTCGTAAGTTTGATGTGTCCTTCAAGTTTTTTGTAAAGTGACCAAATGTAGTTTTCATACCGCCAACGATAGCTGGTATGTAAAGTTTATCTGCGAAGCTTCGACCGCTTCTTTTAACTATTTTAATACCCATAATTATAATCCTAAAAACACAATTACTGATGCAGTAACAAAAATATTAAATAGGGCTAGTGGTAATAAAATTTTCCACCCTAACATCTGTAATTGGTCATATCTAAATCGTAATAGCGTCCATCTAACCCACATGAATACTAAAACCATCATGAAAAATTTCACTAAAAAAGTACCAATTTGAATAACGGCAACTGCAATAGATGCTCCATTTGCTCCAAGTCCTGATACTAACAGTAATCCAAGTGCCGCAACAGTTAATCCTGCAATTGTCCAAAATGCTGGGATAAGGATTTTTGTTTCACGTGCTCGAATATCATTTTCGTCTTCCCATCGGTTGTTTTTTTTCATCCATTTTGTCAGAACAAAAACTTTTAATGGAACAAGTACCATAATGACAATCATTACAATATCAATATTTGCTTTGAGAGTTGCCGTATCTAACCAAGGAATATTATAACCTCCAAAGAATAGAGTTACAATAATTGCAGATGCTCCTGCCATTGCAGCGAATTCTGATACTTGGAAAAGACCAAATCGCATTGCTGAATACTCTGTGTGGTAACCTGCAACGATTTCTGATTCACCTTCGGCGATATCAAATGGTGTTCTATTTGTTTCAGCGAAAATACATACAATAAAAATTAATGCTGCTAATGGTTGCATAAATACACCCCAAGCTGGAATGAAACCAAATAGTAATCCACCTTGAATATCAACCATATCACCTAAATGAATAGTTCCATATGTTAATAACATAGAGATAAGTGCTAAAGCCATTGATGCCTCATATGAAATAACTTGTGCAGAAGATCGAATAGCACTTAAGAAACCATATTTACTATTTGATGCATATCCACCTAAAATGATTCCATATACTGAAAGTCCTGCAAATGCTAAGAACCACATCATTCCAAGTTGCATTGGCATTGCTTGCATTGGGTGAGAAACACCATCAATTACAATATCATCTGCAAATGGAATAACAGCAAAAGTTAGGAAGTAACAAATAAATACAATTCCTGGTGCAATAGTAAAGAAGAATGTATGTTTGATGTGTGAAGGAGTAAAGTCCTCTTTAAACACTAACTTTAACATATCTGCAATACTTTGAATAAGTCCACCCAATCTCATTGGTCCAATATTACATCGGTTTGGACCGGTTCTATCTTGTATAAATCCTGCTACTCTTCTCTCCCACCATACAAATACAGGGGTGAGTCCAACAGCTAGGACTACAGCTAAAAGTATATTAACAATAATGACTACGATTGATGCTGTACTCATATATTTCCTTTTTCTAACATTGTTTTAATTGTCTCCAAGAGTGTTGTAACGTTTTCACTTGGGTTATCTCTATTGATTCCTGAGACAACTTTTTGTTTAATTCCATCACAATTAATATAAGTTCCACATTTTTCATAAAATGATGCTAGTGGAATAGCAATAGCAGAATTATCTGCTGTGTTTGATTTGTTTGAGAAACATGAAATCACTTTCTTTTTATCCAATAATTTTAAGTTCTCGTCAAAGTAGTTGTTATCAAAAACTACTACTAATGAAGCAGCCTCTAAATAGTTTTTAAACTCATTTTCATCTTCACTAATACTAGCTTCTTTAAATGAAGCTCGGTTAGCACTTTTGTCACTTTTTCTTAAATAGTCATCTCCAAACGATTCATCAAAATATTGTGGAGAGTATCCTGAAATATTTGCATTAGTTAGCTCTGCAAACGCTTTTAAGTTTTGCATCTCTTCTAAACAAAGATTTGGACTTACAAGAAAGAGTGCATTCTCATTTTTTGCAACTTCTGAATAAAGTGCTGCAATTGCATTGTCAGTTGACACTTCTTCACTATTAATTGTTGCATTAACAAGTCTGTTCTCACCTTCATTTTTGTATGAAAGTCTTCCATAATCACACATAAAATAACCATTTACATCATCATTAAACCGTGGTCTAAATCTAAAGATTTGGTCATCTTGATATTTCTCTTTTCTATGGTCAACTTCAATATTACACCCTTTTGAACACCCTGAACAAATAGCATTAAACGATTCCATAAACCAAACACGTTGTTTGAAACGGAAGTCTTTATTTGTTAAAGCTCCAACTGGACATAAATCAACTACATTCATTGCATATGGATTGCTAAGTGGTCGACCTGGAAAAATATCGATAACACTGTGGTCTGCTCGGCTAACAACGCCTAACTCACCTGTTCCTGTTACCTCTTGACAAAATCTTACGCAACGTGTACAAAGAACACATCGCTCTTGGTCTAACATAACATCAGATCCAAGGTCAGTTCTTTTACGTGCATGATTTTTTACATCTAGGTTTACACGTGAGTGGTAGAAACCACTCTCCATATAAAAGTCTTGTAATTTACATTCACCTGCTTGATCACATGTCGGACAGTCAATAGGATGATTGATAAGTTGAAGTTCAAGAATGTCTTTTCTAACAGACATAATCTTTTCACTTTTTGTTCTTACAATCATTCCCTCTTTGACTGGAGTATCACAGGCGATTTGTGGTCGTTTTTGACCTTCGATTTCCACCATACACATTCGACAGTTTCCATCTTTTCCTAGTGCTTTATGATAACAAAAATGAGGAATATGGATACCATCATCCAATAGTTTGTCGATTAGTAAGCTGCCCTCTTGGGCCTCCAATTCCTTATCATTAATTGTTAATTTAACCATTTCACTCATTTAGTGTTATCTCCTTTGCACTTGTTTAATTATTTACCAGTATATAACTGTCTTGGTCTAGCAATTTTTGCTGTAGGGTCTTGTTTTAACTCTGACCACTGAGTAATCCATCCAACTGTTCTACCGATTACGAAAATTGGTGTAAACATTTCTACTGGGATTTTAAGCGCTGTTAAAATAACACCAGAATAGAAGTCGATGTTTGGATATAATCCTCTATCCTTGAAGTAGTCATCAGCTAATGCTGCTTCTTCAACGGCTGCTGCAACATCTAGTAATTTAGAGTCTAAGTTTAACTCTTTTCTTAGTTGATCTTGTAGTCCTTTTAGACTTTCAGCTCTTGGATCTCTGTTTTTATAAACTCGGTGTCCGAATCCCATTAATCTAAATGGATCATTTCTATCTTTTGCTTTAGCAATGTATGTAGGTACATTTTTAACATCACCAATTAATTTTAATTGATCCATAACTTTTTCATTTGCACCACCGTGCGCTGATCCCCAAAGTGCAGCGATACCAGATGCAATAGATACATATGGGTGAGCTTCTGTTGAACCAACTGCTCTAACTGTTGTAGTAGAAGCATTTTGCTCGTGGTCTGCATGAAGTGTGAAGATTGCATCAAGTGCATCTACTTCAACTTGTCTAATCTCATCATTGATACCACCACCAAGGTTTTTCATTTTTCCACCTGGGTAAGCTCTCATCATGTATAAGAAGTTTTCAGTGAAATATCTATCTACATCTGGGTAAATTTGTGGTACACCAATAGAGTTTCTGTACGCCATTGCAGCAATTGTAGGAATTTTTGCAACGATTCGTCTTCTCATCTCTTTAAATTGATCTTCATCTTCTAGGTTTAAGTGCTCTTTATAAAAAGTTGATAGAGCCATTACAGCTGCACCTAACGTAGCCATTGGATGTGCATGGTCTGGGAATGCGTCAAATATTCTAATAAGTCCTTCATGTACGAAAGATCTATGTCTAATTTCTAAATCGAAATCTTTAGATTCTTCTTTATTAGGAAGTCTTCCTCTCATTAGTAAATAACAAACATCTAAGTAAGAGTGTTTACCTGCTAATTCAGCGATATCGTATCCTCGATATCTTAGTTCAGAATTTTCACCATCAATAAATGTGATTTTTGATTCACAAGAAGCTGTTGAAGTATATCCTGGGTCATATGTAAACATTCCTGAATCTTTGTAGAAAGATCGAATATCAACAACATCTGGTCCTCTTGTTCCACTCATAATGTTGTATTCAAACTCTTTACCAGTTCGGTTGTCTGTTAACGTCATTGTGTTCTTTGCCATGTGTTTTCTCCTTTAGTTAAGTTAAGTTTTTTATTTGAATTCTGCCACAAATTCATCTCGATATTTTTCAACAATTGATTTGATAATATCTTTTACAGCAGGTGCAAATACACATACTGTTTTACCATTCATTGTTTCACATACATCTAGAATTGTGTCTAAGTCTTGGTCTGTACCTTCCCCGTCTAAGACCCGCCGTAGGATTTTATTAATCCATCCTGTACCTTCCCTACATGGTGTACATTGTCCGCATGATTCATGGTGGTAGAATTCAATTAAATTCTTTGCCACTTCAACCATTGACACACCTTCAGGGATAATCATCATACCTCCTGTACCTAGAGTTGAACCAATATCCCACATTGATTCATAGTCTAAATATGCCGTCTCTACTTCTTCGGCTGTTAAAATGGGGCACGATGCCCCGCCTGGAATTACTGCTTTTAGCTTTAATCCATCTTGCATACCACCACCAATCTCATTGATCACATCAATCATCTTGTTTCCATATGGCATTTCATACACACCAGGGTTTTTAACCGGTCCACTCATTGCAAACAGCATTGTTCCAGGAGCTTTTTCCGTACCATATTTTGTATATGACTCATAACCATTTAATACAATATTAGGAACAGATGCAATCGTTTCAACATTGTTTACCGTTGCAGGCATACCGTAGAACCACTCACACTCTTTACCATGTGGTTTTAATCGTGGGTGTCCTCGTTTACCTTCAATAGATTCAATAAGTGCTGATTTCTCACCACAAATATATGCTCCACCACCTCGATGAACGGTGATGTTCATAGGGTAGTCATATTTGTTCATTACTTTTTCCCCAATGATTCCAGCTTCATACGCTTCGTCAATTGCCGCATTTAATCTATCAATGAAGAATTTGTATTCTCCTCTGATGTAGATGTATGCATCATGTGCTCCAATTGCATATGAAGTACAAATGATACCTTCGATTAATAGGTGTGGGTCATATTGAAAAATTTGTCTATCTTTAAATGTTCCAGGTTCTGATTCATCACCATTTGCAATTAAGTATCGTGGTCGATCATCAACTGGTGGCATAAGTTTCCACTTAGGTCCACAAGCAGCTCCCCCACCACCTTTTCCTCGAAGTCCTGATTTACAAACTTCTTCTGTTACATCATCTGGTTCCATTGAAAAAAGTTTATCAATTGATTCATACCGTCCATGTTTTAATGCCACTTCAAGTTTATGTGAATCTGGAATGTCAAAGTTTTTACTTACAATTTTTACAATATCAGCAGCCATTACTTACACCCCTCGATAATATTTTTTAATTTGTCAACGGTTAAGTTTTCATGGTAAGTGTGGTTTAATGCAATCATAGGTGCTCCACCACATGCTCCTTGACACTCAACTTCACTTAAATGAAATTTACCATCTTCACTTGTTTGACCTGGTTCAATTCCAATAGTCTCTTTAATGAATTTTTTAAGTTCAGGTGCACCCATGATCATACATGAGAGTGTTTTACATAACTCAATATGGTACGTACCAATTGGTTTTAAGTTGAACATTGTATAAAATGAAGCAAATGAGTGTACTTCAATAGGTGATTTACCAAGTTTATCAGCAATAAAAATCATTGCTTCTGGTGATACCCATCCTTCTTGCTCTTGTACTAACCAAAGTCCAGGAAGCATCATAGAGTCTGAATTTGGATATTTTGCTAATATTCTTTGAAACTCTTTTTCGTTTTCTTCTGTGTATATAAATTTACCCATTATCTATCAAACTCCCCTGCAATAAAGTTCATTGATGCCATGGTAATAACGGCATCTGCTAGCATTGAATTTTCTACAATTTTTGAATATGCTGCTAGCGAGTAGAAACATGGTGGACGACATTTTACTTTGTATGGCGTTCCACTTCCGTCACTTGTAATATGGAAACCTAACTCTCCATTTGCAGCTTCAGTTGAACCATAATATTCACCTTTAGGAACTTTAACCCCTTCGAAAGTCAATTTAAATTGGTTCATAAGCCCTTCAATATTCCCGTAAACATCAGGTTTTGAAGGTAAAACTATTCCTTGATGATCAACATTAACTGGACCATCTGGTAACTCTTTCATTGCTTGTTCTATAATTCTAATTGATTGTCTCATCTCTTCAAATCGCACCATGATTCGGTCATAAACGTCACCATGACTTCCAATAATTACATCAAAGTCAAAGTTTTCATATCCGTAGTATGGTTTATCTTTTCGCATATCATATGAAATTCCAGCGGCTCTTAAGTTTGGACCTGTTATTCCATTCTCAATAGCAAACTGCGCATCAATAACACCCACATCTTGTGATCGGTCTTGGAAGATTCTATTTTTTTCAACTAATGATAATGCATCATCAATTGCTTTTTCAACGTCTCGTAAAACGTCATCTAAATCAGCTTCAAAACCATCATATAAATCGTAAGTTTGACCACCAATTCTTGTATATGAATTTGTTAATCGAGCACCTGTTAATTTTGAGAGTAAATCATACGCTTTATCTCGAGGGGCGAAAATGTACCAGAAGTTTGTTAATCCACCCATATCAACCATGTTAGCAGCATTACAAACAATGTGGTCAGTAATTCGGCTAAGTTCTCCAATAATAACTCGGATCATTTTTGCTCGTGGAGTGATATCAATTTGTAACATCTCTTCAACAGCTTTTGAGTAACCAATGTTATTTAAGATTGCTGAACAGTAATTAAGCCTATCTGTATAAGGAATGATTTGGTTATAAGTATGTGTTTCACACGCTTTTTCAAACCCTCTGTGTAAGTAACCAATTTCAGTTACACAGGCTCGAATACTCTCACCTTCCATTGCAACAAAGTTTCTAATTGTACCGTGAGATGCAGGGTGAGAAGGACCAACATTTAAGAACATTAACTCTTCGTGGTCCTCTTTTGTATAACCTTTTGATTCTAATAGTGGAATCATTTCATCCATTAAATCTTCAGTCTCAGTACAAATTTGACCTTTAGTTACTGGATAATCTTTTCGTAAAGGATGCCCTTTAAACTGGTGGTGATTTAAAACTCTTTTCATGTTTGGATGACCTGTGAATGTTACACCATATTGGTCAAAAGCTTCTCTTTCTGCCCAGTTTGCTGCTGGATATAAATCTGTGATTGATGGCACTGCTAAAGTATTATCATCCACATAAGCTTTAATTGTTTTTTGAAGTTTAAATGTTTTGTCTCTTAAGATATAAATCACTGCAAATCGTGAAGGTGTTACATCTGGGAATTTCAAATAATCTACTACTGTGATATCTAATAGTAGATTGAAATCCTCTTCATTTTTCAGTTTGGTAATAAGAGGTTTAATCTCATTAACATCTACAATCATATCAGGCTTAAGCATCTAGGATTCCTTTGTACTCTTTAACTCTATCTTTGATAATAGATTCATCTTGTGCTCTTTCTTGAATTCGCATAATTGCATCAAGAACAGCTTCAGGTCTTGGAGGACATCCTGAAATGTATTCATCAACAGGAATCACTTCATCAATTCCTTGAAGAGTTGTGTAGTTGTCATAGAATCCACCAGAACTTGCACACGCACCCATTGAAATAACCCATTTAGGCTCACACATTTGATCATAAATCTTTTTTAATACGGGAGCTTGTTTGTAGCTAATCGTTCCTGCTACAAAAAGTAAATCCGCTTGTCGTGGAGAGAATCGTACAACCTCTGCTCCAAATCGTGATAAGTCATATCGTGATGCTGCAACGGACATAAATTCAATACCACAACACGCTGTACCAAATACCATTGGCCATAACGAGTATGATCGTGCCCAGTTTACTGCTTTGTCAAGTCGCGTGGTAACAATAGAATCACCTAAGTTCGCTTCTGCTCCTAATCCCATGAAAGTGCCTTTTTCTTATAGATATAAATTAGTCCTGCAATAAGTAATCCCATAAACATGAACATTTCAGTTAGTCCTAATAGTCCAAGTTCTCGTAGGTTTACCGCCCAAGGAAACATAAAAATAATTTCAACATCAAATATTACAAATAAAATTGCTACAAGGTAGAATTTTACGCTAAATCGTAAGTTGGTTCCCCCAATAGGGTTTGTAACCCCTGATTCATAGACGGTATTTTTTGCAACATCGTCTTTGTTATTTGGTCCAAGATATTTGGTTAGGAAAAAAACTCCTACTAGGATGATACCAATTACAACAAAGATGCTTGATGATAATAGTAATTCGTTTGACATTTGTTTATCCATTTAATTTTATATGGGTAGATTGTACAATAAGTTTCGTACAATCTACGTGTGAAAAGTGTTCAATTAATTAAACATTCAGGTGAGTGAGAAAAAAGGTAATACTTTCTTGATGTTAATCAATTTTCATCAAAAACTGTTACGATTTTACTCAGAGCAGTTTTGAGCTCAGATTGGGGTAGAGCACAGTTGAGTCGGAAGTAACACTCCCCGTTTTTACCGAAGGTTAAGCCATCATTTAGTGCAACTTTTGCCACTTTTAACAACTTCTCTTTTACTTCAGAGTGAGACATAGAATAATTTTTAAAGCTAAACCAAAGCAGATATGTTGCCTCGGGTCTTTTAAAGGTGATTTTTGATTTTGTTTCCTTTAGATACATATCAACAAAAGTTATATTATTGTTAAGATATTCTAATAATTCTTTAAGCCATGGTTGTCCATTTTCGTATGCACTTTGAAGTGCTGTAAATCCAAAAACATTGATTGAGTTAATTTCTCTTTTAATTACTACATCATTAAATCTTTTCAATAAATCTTTATTTTCACAAATTGCATATGAACAATTTAACCCCGCAATATTAAAGGTTTTACCTGCCGCATTTAAGGTAATGGTAATATCTGAAATCTCTTTAGAAATCTTCGCTAATGGGGTGAATTTTTTGAAAACAATATCTGCATGAATTTCATCAGAAATAATCGTGATATTATTTTCTAAACAGATATTTGCAAGGGCTTCAAGCTCCGCTTTATCCCATACACGTCCAACTGGATTGTGAGGTGAACATAGGGTTAAAATCTTAGTTTTTTTTGTGATTTTTGATTTTAAATCCTCTAAATCCATTGTATAACGCCCATCTTTTTCTACTAATGGATTCGTAACCAATTTTCTTTTATTGTGTTTGACACTATTAAACAAAGGATAATAAACAGGTGTTTGTACGATGACTTCATCACCTATTTCACTAAAGGCTTCAATGGCAGCAGAGTATGCAGGGACAACCCCATTTGCAAGACTAATCCATGAGGCATCAATTTGCCAATCGTGCCGCTCCTTCATCCAATTTACAATAGAATTAAGTAGCGCAGGTGTTGCTTTTGCATATCCATAAACACCGTGTTGTGCTCGTTCTATAATAGCGTTATTAATAAACTCAGGTGTTTTAAAATCCATGTCCGCAACCCATAGAGGTTGAGCATCATCAATACCAAAATATTTTGGTAACGCATCATACTTTAAACAGTTGGTATCTTTTCTATTTACTATTTCGTCGAAATTATGCATATTCTATTCTCTTATAATTATTATTTTTCCGTATTATACCAAAGCTATACTTTTTATCTCTTTTTGGCTAGGTAGTGGCACTTTTAATTAGGGATAAGATAAAATAACTGCCATAATAAAATATTAGGTAATTATATGAAAGAAGCAATAGAAATTTTAAAGAAGAATGACTTATTACGAGTTATTGATGAAGAACTTGATATCTATTTAGAGATACCTCACGTAGCCTATGTAGAGGTAAAAAAAGAGGATTCAAAAGCCCTTTTATTTACCAATGTGGTAGATAGAAAAAATGATAAAAAATTTGATGTTCCAGTTTTAATGAATGTTTTTTGTAACGAAAAGGCCGTTAAACTATTTATTGGAGATGGGGATAAAATTGGTGCTGAGATTGAATCATTACTAAAAATGAAACCCCCTACAAGTTTTAGTGAAAAACTTTCAACCTTTGGTAAGTTATTCGCTTTAAAAAATACCATTCCTAAAAAGAGTAAAGGTAAAGGGGAGTGCCAACAAGTCATCAAATTAGGCGATGAAGCAAAACTCTCTGACTTACCTGTTTTAACCACGTGGGAGCAAGATGGTGGTCCCTTTATTACTATGGGACAAGTTTATACCACTTCTCTTAATGGAGAGATGAAAAATCTAGGAATGTATCGTTTACAAGTTTATGATGATAATACCCTTGGAATGCATTGGCAAATTCACAAAGACTCCAACCACTTTTTCCATGAGTATAAAAAAGCTGGTAAAAAAATGCCAGTCTCTATTGGTATTGGTGGAGATCCAATGTATATTTGGTGTGGACAAGCACCACTACCTATTGGTATTTTTGAGTTGATGTTGTATGGATTTGTTAAAAACAAAAATGCCCAATTAGTCAAAAGTATTACCAATGATATTTATGTCCCAAGAGATAATGATTATATTATTGAAGGATTTGTAGACCCAAGCCAAATGCGTATTGAAGGACCATTTGGTGATCATACGGGATATTATACTTTAGAAGAAGAGTATCCATTTATGGAAGTTACTGCAATTACTAGTAAACAAAACCCTACATATTTAGCAACAGTTGTTGGAAAACCACCATTAGAAGATAAATATATGGGACATGCAACTGAGCGTATTTTCTTGCCACTTCTAAAAACCACTGCACCTGATTTAATTGATTATTATATGCCAGAGAATGGAGTTTTTCATAACCTGATAATTGCAAAAATAAAAACACTTTATCCAGGTCACGCTCAACAGATGATGCACGCCTTTTGGGGTGTAGGACAGATGAGTTTTGTTAAACATGCCATTTTTGTTGGTGAAGATGCCCCTGAATTAACAGACCATGATGCTTTAGTACGACATATTTTAAATCGACTCAATATTGAAGAGATGATGATATCAAAAGGGGTAGTTGATGCACTAGATCACTCCAGTCCAAAATTTGCTTTAGGTGGAAAACTTGGATTAGATTGTACCGGTGATGAGATACCTATGCAAGGCATTAAAGTTTTAAGTGATGAGGAACTTCTTTCACGAATGCAAAGTATTACATCTGAAGTTAAGCAATTAAAACAGTATTATACTCATACAAAAAATCCTGTTACGGTTGTAACTGTTGATAAAAAAAGAAGCCAGAAACATTTATTTGAAGCGTTAAAACCACTCTATGACCATATCAAAGTATTAGTTCTCGTTGATGATGCTAATCAAAATGATGTGAACAACCCCTATATGTTAATTTGGCGAGTGGTTAATAATATTGATTCAAATCGAGATATTTATATTGAAGGGCATACAATTGGTGTTGATGGAACCAATAAAAGCGAATTGGATAATTTTTTAAGACGTTGGCCAGATGATGTTGATTGTACGCCTGCGGTTCTTCAAGATCTTAGGGAAAGAAAAATTATTGAAGTCAGTGACGAGTTAGTTAAACAATACCAGTTATAAAAGTAGGATTTTATCCTACTTTTACGCCATTTTTCCCGCTTTTCTTAACCTCTAACATTGCTTGGGTTGCTTTTTTTATGAGTGAATCCATAGTATCTCTTTCTTTTAATGAAGCTATTCCAAAACTACAACTGACAAAACTTTGTAGTTCTTCAAAATCGTGTTGATAGACAATCTCTTTTATATTTTCAGCACTTTTTTTGGCTTCTTCTTCAATGGTTTCTGGTAAAACAATAATAAACTCTTCTCCATCCCAACGTCCAAGAATATCAGCTGATCTGATATTTGATTTAATGAGTTGAGAAAGCTCTTTTAAAACAGTATCTGCAATTGCGTGACCATATTGCGTATTAATTTTTGTGAAGTCATCAACATCAAAGAAAATAATAGAAAGCGGTCTTTTGTATCGTTTTGAAATTGCGATATTGTCTTGTAGTGCTTCAATAGTTTTTCGTCGATTATATATTTGGGTTAACGCATCAAGGTTATTCATTGTAGCCAGAGCATCTTCAATTTGAATTCGATGTTTAATCTCTTTGGATAAACGACGATTTGTAATGAATATAATAGCTAGAATAACCAAAACTATTGGTATTGCAAAAATAAAAAATGTATCGGACTCTTTTTTAGGTTGCTTTTTGGTTTTTAAGTAGGCGTGATAGATGAACTCTTTTTCTTCAGAAGTAATTTTATCAACAGCTTTATTTAAAATAGTTTGAAGAAGGATGTTGTCTTTTTCAACAGCTAATTGAATAGGGTGGGTCTGTTTTGTTGTACCTGCAATTTTAATATTATCATAGTTACTTACATTAAGATAAGAGTTTAATGTAGGCAATAGTTCGATTACTGCATAAATTTTGTTTTCATCAAGTAGATTAAAGGCCTCTTCTAAGGTATCTGTTAATATATACTCAATGTTAGGAGCTACTTTTTGTAGGTTATTGATAAATGGTGCATCTTTTACAATGGCTACTTTTTTATTATTGAGTAATGAAATGGTTGCAATATAACCCTCTTTTTTTTGCGTTGCTACAGCAATATCAAAATCGATAATGGGTCTACTTATATGCATATTTTGGTGTTTATCATTATTTGAATCATAAATATAAATCGTATTGTCGTTAATATCAGTTTGATCAGTTTTAATCAAAATAGGTAGTTTTTTTTCTAGCAAACTTAAAACATCATATGATGTACGTCGTTGTTTCATATTGGTTTCATAAATCGAGTTTTTATTGGCACTAAATTGAATAGGAGTTGTTTTTAAAAACTCTTTTTCCTTAGAACTTAAAAGTACACTGTTTGGTTCAATAATAAATTCATCTAAGGCTTGTTTATTATGAGAAAACCCCAATAGGGAATAGATTTTAAGAATTTCACTGTATTTTTTGACACTAATTTTACCTAGATTACCCTCTTCAAATTCTGATAGACTCTTGAGTACTTCACCTTCATAAATAAGTGATTTTAGCGATTTCTTTTGGGTGTTATAGGTATCGAAAATAATTTGAGCTGTTTCTTGGATATTTTCAAAAGCATATTTCCAACCTTCCATGGTTGCCATGTGAAAATTGTGCGTTCGTGTAGGATGATTTGTTACCTCTTTTTGTGAGGTAAAAAGAAGCCCTCCATAAAAGTCAAAACCATAATCTCTTGGGTCTAGAATATTAAAGTCAACCCCTTTTTCTTGGAGTAAAAAAGGTTCGTTGGATAGATAACACCCCATGGCATCTGTCTTTCCTGAGATTAAATCATCCAGTTTAAAACTGTGGGGCTCAAATTTTACATCTTCTAGTTTTATTCCTTGGCTTACAATCATTGAGTGAATAGCAACAGCCATTCTAGCATCAGGGGTGAGCATCACTTTTTTTCTATAGAGTTCTTTAGGTGTTTGTATTAAAGAATCTTTTCGAGTTAACAGTACCATTGGTGAGTGCTGATAAATTGCTGCTAAAGAGACGATATCTGCACCATTGATTTTATCTAAAATAAGTGAAGATTTACCTACTGCATAGGTACTCTCTTGATTTAAGACACTTTTTAAAAGATCCACATCAAAGTTAAACTCTTTGATAGTAACATCAAGACCTCGTTGTTTATAAAAGCCTTTTTCTTTAGCAATATAATATCCTGCAAATTGAAATTGATGTAACCAATCTAATTGGATAGAAACTTTTTGAACACTATTTGCCCAAGCTGTATTAAGTAAAACCAGTAAAATTAGTAGTTGTTTTAATAGAGATTTCATCTGAAAAGTTTATCACTATAATAATAAATTAACCATAAAAAGTTAAAAGTAGACTTTGTTATGGTTAATAGAGGTTATAAAACAATTAAGTTTGAGCTGTTCAAATCCAAATAGAGTTGGCTATTTACTGAGTAATCAAAAAGTTCATGATCTCGTACGGTGATGATATTATTGGGAAAATCGTTGAAACTAAGTTCCAATTCATTGTACTCCCCACAATAAGAGATATCTTTAACTGTAAGTGAAAAATCATTTTTTTCGCTTTTAACGAATGTTTTATTTGTACGCAAGATTAGATGTTGTTTCTCTTTGATTTCAATATCAAAGTGTTCTGCAACTTTATGGGGTAGTAGGTTGATTTCTCCTAAAAACTTCGCAACATATAAAGAGTTTGGTTTATCAAAAAGCTCTTGTGGAGTTCCTATTTGTTTAATGGTTTTATTATTGATAATAGCAATCTTATCAGACATACTAAGTGCCTCTTTTTGATCGTGGGTAACTAATATAGCACTAAGTCCTAACTCTTTAATGATTTGTTTGAGCCAGTTTTTTGTTTTGTTTCGTAGCAGTGAATCGAGATTTGAGAAAGGTTCATCTAATAGTAGAACTTTTGGTTCATAGGCAATAACACGTGCAATTGAAACACGTTGTTGTTGACCACCACTTAACTCATGAATTTGTTTATGACGATGTTCTTGCAAGTCAAATTGTACTAAAAGTTTATCTAGGCGCCTTTGTCTTTCTAGTTTTGGTAACTTATCCAATGCAAATTCGATATTTTCTTGAACATTTAAATGAGGGAATAGGGCATAATCTTGAAAGATATAACCAATATCTTTATGACATTTATTACTTTGTGTTAAGGAGCAAGTTTCATTCAGAAGAATTTCACCTTGAAAGTTATCTTGTAAAGATGCAATACTTCTCAGAATGGTACTTTTCCCACATCCACTAGGTCCAAGTATTGTAAAAATCTCTCCGGCTTGTACATCAAAAGAGATCTCTTCTAAAATTTGTGTATTTCCAAAGGCAATAGAGAAGTTTTTAACACTAACACCAACCATTATTAATCCTTAATCATTTTTTTTGCTAATAAAAGTACAGAAACTATTCCAAATAGTACAATAAACATTGCAGGGACACTGGATTCAAAAACCTGTGCTTGACCAACAAGTTCATGGGATAGAACAGCTAATGTATCAAAGTTAAATGGTCTTAATACCATCGTAAGTGGTAACTCTTTGATGACTTCAATAAAGATAACAATAAACGAAGCAAAGGCCGCATTTTTTATTAGTGGAAGTATTACTTTGTAAAAAGTAGAGAGTTGACCAACATTCATTGTTTTACATGCATCGTCATAACTTTGAGGAATTTTACTAAATCCTGCTTCAAAATTGTTTATGGATATGGCAATAAACCGTACTAGGTAACCAAAAACAACAGCTACAATAGTTCCACTAATTAAAATATCAAAAGTATGGTCAACAAGTGAAAAGAAACTAAGTACCCCAACTGCAACAACAGCCCCAGGAATTGAATAACCAAGTTTAGCCGTTTGTGTAAGGTTTTCTGCAAGTTGATTTTTGTGAAGTCTTACATTGTATGTAAATAGAAAAGCTAAGATAGTTATCAATAGTGCTGTTCCTACTCCAAGTGCTAATGTTTGGTAAAGCACTGTGTAAAAATCCTCATCCATGATATCTTCATATGAGAGATAGAACCAGTAAGACATTTGTAAAAATGGTAAAATAAATCCTAAAAGAAATGGAACAAAACAGATAATAAAAGCCAAAATATTTTTTGTTCCAGTAAGTTTTTGTTTTGAAAGGGGTTTGAAGTCTTTACCACTACTTTTATAACGTTTATTTCGTCTTTGATAACGTTCTAAAAAGATTAATAAAAAAATAAAAAGCATCAGCATGGAAGCAAGTTTTGAAGCATCTTCAACACTTCCCATTCCAAACCATGTTCTAAAAATTCCTGTTACAAATGTTGGTACACCATAATAGTCCACAACGCCATAATCAGCTGCCGCTTCCATTACCGCTAAAATAACTCCTGCCACAATAGCAGGACGTGAGATTGGAATAACAACTTTATAAAAAATCTGAAAGTTAGTTAATCCCATGGTTTTTGATGCATCAATAATTGATGCTGATTCAGCTCTTAAATAGGTTTTTGAAATGAGATAAACATAAGGATAAAGCACTAGAGACATAACTAAAATTGCACCTTCAATAGACATAATGTCAAAAAAGATGACTTCAGTGATTTTTTTATCAAGTAATTCTAGGATAAATGTTGTCACACTTCCTGTGATATCAAACATCCCGGCATATGCATATGCAACAATATATGTTGGAATAGCAAAGGGTAAAATAAGTGCATAGTGAAAAAAATTGGAACCAGTAAATGTAAATACAGAAGTAATATATGCGGTAGAAAAACCAATTGTAGAGGTAAGTACAGCAACACCTACCATAATATAAAGTGAATTAAATACATATCCAAAGAGTACAGTATCAACTAAATGTTGCCAGTGTTCACTGCTTGAAAATATATTTATAAAGATTAATAGTGCTGGTGCTGAAATAAGCAGTGTTAAAAGAACACTGCTTATTGTAAGTTTATTCAAGTAATTCAAAGTTGTTTAAAAAGCCTTTTTTTATTTCCATCCTGCGAGGTCGAAGATTTTAACAGCTTTTGCATTATTTTCACCTAAAGTATTAATAGAAATTGTATCATCTTTGAAAGTTCCCCAAGAACCTACTAATTTTGATGAAGGAACATTTGCTAATACTGGGTACTCATAGTTACCTTCTGCAAATAATTTTTGTGCTTCTGCAGATGCCATAAATTCAATAAACTTAATTGCATTTGCTTTGTTTGGTGCATATTTAGCAACTCCAGCTCCAGAAACGTTAATATGTGTTCCACCGTTTTTAAATGTTGGGAAGAATACTTTTACTTTTTTAACTGCTTCTCTTTGAGACTTGTCTTTGTTGTTAACCATTTTACCAATGTAGTACGTGTTTGCAATTGCAACAGAACCAAGACCATTTGCTACAGCTTTAACTTGTGCTCTATCGTTACCTTTTGGATCTCTTGCCATGTTTTTTACAACACCTTTTGCCCATTCTAATGCTTTGTCTTCACCATGGTGTGCGATCATTGCTGCTAATAAAGATTGGTTATAAATATTATTTGATGATCTTACAACAATTTGTCCCTTAAATTTGGGGTCGGCTAAATCTTCATATGTTGATAATTTTTTACCTGCATCAGAATCTAAAGCGTAAACTGCAACTCGTGATCTTTTTGTTAATGCAAACCATTTGTTATCTTTATCTCTTAATGTTGCAGGGATATTTTTATTTAAGTAATCAGACTCAATTGGTTGTAATAAGTCTTTTTGTTTTGCTTGGAAAAGTCTTCCTGCATCAACAGTAATAAGTACATCTGCTGGTGAGTTTTTACCTTCACTTGACATTCTTTTGATTAATGCACTTGCTTTTGCTTTAACAACATTTACTTTAATTCCCGTATTCTTTTCAAACATTTTGAAAAGCTTTTTGTCTGTGTCATAATGTCTATGAGAATAAACATTTACTTCATTACTTGCAAGTAATGAGCTCCCTAATACTAAAGCACTTAGTGCTAATTTCTTTAACATATGTTTCCTTCTTTAATTTCGTAATGATAATTGTTATTGAAATTGTAATAGAACTACACTTAAAATATTCTTAATAATAAGAATGATTATCAAAGTATAGTGGGATAGTCAAGATTATATCTTTAAATATAATAGTGATATAATACTACTTTTAAAAAAAGAAGGTAAATTATGAGCGTTATTTTTGAATCAAATATTAAAGTAAATGAAGACGGTAGTTGGTATATTGAGTTAATCGATACATCTGATGGTGAATCTATTATTTGTAATAGCACAGATGAATATGAAAAGAAATATGAAGAGTTAAGTGAGCCGTATGGTGGTATGGTTGATGAAGTAAAGTGGACGAAATCTGATAATCTTAGACCGGATCATTTTGATGAAATCCGTCTTTGGATGGCAGAACTACAACGAAAAGCAGATGAAGTTGAACAAGCACATAAAGACCAACAGACTGCTCAACAACAAGCTGATCAAGGCATGCCTTTATGATATTAATGATAGACAATTATGACAGTTTTACTTATAATATTGTGCAGTATTGTTTAGAATTAGGAGCTGATTTAAAAGTTATTCGAAATGATGAATTAACAGTTGAAGAAATTGAGGCTTTAAATCCTGAAAAGATTATACTATCTCCTGGTCCTGCAACGCCAGATGATGCAGGTGTGTGTTTAGATGTGATACAACACTTTAAAGATACAACGCCAATTTTTGGAATTTGTTTAGGGCATCAAAGTATTGCACAAGCTTTTGGTGGTGACGTGATTCGCGCAAAAAATATGATGCATGGAAAAACTTCGAAAATTCAAGTAACTAAAGAGAGTACCTTATTTAAAGGTTTACCAAAAGAGTTTACCCAAACACGATATCACTCTTTAACAGTAAAAGAGGAGACCTTACCTAAGTGTATTATCCCTACATCAGTTAGTCTAGATGATCATGAGATTATGTCATTAGAAGTTGAAGGTAAACAAATCTATGGAGTACAATTTCATCCTGAATCCATTATGAGTGAATATGGATATGAGATGATTGATAACTTTTTAAAACTATGAAAATATTAAGCGACAAAGTATACAAATATGGTTTTGCAATAGTTCTTGCTATCTTTATTATTTGTCTACTCTTTGTTGCTAATAGTTTAAGTATCTCTTATAAAGAGGCACTTAATGTTTTTGATAATACTTCGGTATTAACATTAGTAACCTTTTTACCCCTAAAAATCTTTGGTTTTAATGATATTGCCTTACGACTACCTTTTATTCTTTTTTATGCGAGTAGTGCTTATTTAATGTACTTATTAACAAAAGGTTACTTTAAATATGAGAGTGACAGACTCATTAATGTTATTCTCTTTATGTTATTGCCTGGAGTGTTAAGTGCCTCACTGTTAGTCAATACTGCTATTATCGTTACATTTTTTACTTTACTGTATCTATATTATTATAAGACCTATGGAAAACATAACTATTATTTATTAGTGTTATTTCTTTTTATTGATAACTCCTTTGCCGTTTTCTTTTTGGCACTTTTCTTTTATGCATTAAATAAAAAAGAGAATCAGCTCTTTATTGTCTCTTTAATTCTGTTTGGTTTATCCATGTACATTTATGGATTTGAAACCAGTGGAAAACCAAAAGGGTATCTATTGGACCTATTTGCTATTTATGGTTCAATCTTTTCTCCTTTACTTTTTATCTACTTCTTTTATGCCATGTATCGAATAGGGATTAAAGGAAATAGATCTTTATATTGGTATATCTCAGTTACGGCTTTAGTTTTCTCATTTCTTTTTTCAATACGACAAAAAGTTTATATTGAAGATTTTGCACCTTATGTTGTTATTACTCTACCTTTAATGTTAAAACTATTTTTTCATACCTTTAGAGTACGGTTGCCAGAGTTTAGAGGAATGCATAGAAAGTTGGCTTTCCTTGTTGTTGCACTATTGGCTATTAATGTTTTACTTACAGTTGTAAACAAACCCTTGTATTTACTCCTTGCAAAACCACAAAAACATTTTGCATATAAGTATCATTTTGCAAAAGAGATAGCCACTATATTAAAAGAAGAAGAAATCAATGAGGTTTTTTCAGATGATTATCAATTAACAAAACGATTGCAGTTTTATAATATAACTTCTGGAAACAAGTTTTTAATAACATTTAATCCTTATTATAAAGAGTATCCTTCTTATAGTGTTAGTTATTACGATAAAGAGATTTTAACTTTTTATATCGTTCCTAAACAAAACTTGTTAGGGTATTAATGAAAAAAGCAGCCTTTACTCTTATAGAGGTTGTCATCACTATTGCACTTTTATCAATAATTGCTTATATCTTTATTCCTAAAACAACTACTAACACATTAGATATGGCAACAGACCGCTTAGTACTCTATTTAAAACAGACACGTTTTCAATCATTTATTAAAGATAACTATTCATTAGATGATACATTATGGCATAAAAAACGGTGGACATTGAAATTTTTTCGTTGCAGAAAAAGTGTAGGTGGTCTATATTATGTTATTTATAGTGATAAAAATAGAACAGGGCATCCAA
>LPNY01000021.1:0-356 GCA_001655195.1 Arcobacter sp. EP1 | reverse complement strand
TACTAATAGTTGTGAAGAGAAGAGTAACTACAATAAGTACGTTTTACTCACTAAAGAGTATGGAATTAAATCAGTTGAACTTAGTTGTAATAGTACAACTTCCTTGGGGCAGCTCTCTTTTTCTAACAATGGAAAGGTCTATTCAAAATTAAGTAGTCGTGAAAATGGATTTAATGAATATGAAATAAAAACACCGTGTATTATTAGAATAACCCACAATAATGGGGCATACAAAGAGATTGTAGTTGAAAGTAAAACAGGATATATCTATAAAAGATAAGCTAAACTGTAAAAACTTTTTAAATTTAAGCAAACAATAAGAAAAAACCCTTGACAAGAGGAATATTTTCTATTAT
>LPNY01000143.1 GCA_001655195.1 Arcobacter sp. EP1 | reverse complement strand
TTTCTGCACCTTGAAGAATGGCTGCTTTTACTTGATGGTTAGTCGTAATTGAACATCTCTTATATATGTCTTCTATTTCAGCTGCTACCTTTTCAAAACATAGGTCTTAATTAACTATTTGAAACACTGTGATATATCATGTGTCCGCTATGTTGCATATTAAAAAGAACAGGGCAAATCCATGAATTTTGGTGCAATTTAAAGGGAAATTGAAACCAGAATACATGTATCATCCACAAAAGAACATTGAAAGATATTTC
>LPNY01000046.1 GCA_001655195.1 Arcobacter sp. EP1 | reverse complement strand
ATTGTGTTTTGATTCCTTTTTCTTTTCGTTCTTCATCATATTTTGATTTGGTTAACTCTAGAACTTGATTCTCGAAACAAACATCATGACAGACCATACAGTGGTCACAATTATCATTCCATTCAATTCGTAATGCACTTACTTTTCCTAAATATCCATAGGTTGTTCCTATTGGACAAAGGTACGTACACCAAGCACGTCGTGAGAAAAAGACTTCAATTAAGAAGACAATTAATACCCACCCTAAAGCTAAACTCCATCCATAAGCGATAAATCGACTTAAAATTCCTACTACATTGAAGGATTCAAAGACCAAGTATCCACTTGTAAATGCCATTATAATAAACATTACCCAAAAGACATGTCGAACACGATGATCAAAGTTACGTTCTTTGATAATTTTCTTTGCAATGAGCATGTTATTGAGTTTCTCTGCAACTTCACTGAGTATTCCATAAGGACACACCCACGAACAGTATGTTCTTCCTCCAATTAAAAGATAGAAGATAACAATGGTGGCTGTTCCAATGACAATATTAATTGGCATGTGAAAGGTTGCTAGATACAGTTGAAGAGTGGTAAATGGATCAATTAGGTGAAAGCCTAAAAATCGCGACCCATTTAGTGTCCCTTCTAATGTCTGAATATCAATTGCAAATGATAAGAAGAACAGAAGGTGAATAGCAATAACCACCAACCATCTTTTCATTCGGTACGAGAAATAACTTTTCCCCTCTTTTGTTTTATCAAAGAAGGTGGAAAAGAATGTTGTATTTTTTATGGTTTCTCGATTATTCCATTTATCCATGTTAATTTCCTAACAGCTAGTGATAGCTATTTTTCTAAAGCCTCTTTTCTAGCTTTAAACTGTGCAATTTCTTTAGCATACTCTTTTAAATCCTCTTCACTAAGATTTATTAATAAACCTTTCATAATAAGGTTCTCTTTTCTTCCTGCTTTGAAATCAACTAAATCGGTAAACAGTTTCTCTTCACTTTGTCCAAGAAGACCTGGTCCCATTAGTTTTTTACCATTTTGTAAACCTGACCCATCAATTCCATGACATGAGGCACATTTACTTTTATAGGCATTACTTACTTCAAACATCGCAGTATTTCCTGCTTTATCCCGTAATGCTCTAATTTTATCTTCTTCAACATTTTCATTTTCAGGAGGTTGGGTACTGTTATTGGCTTGTTTCTTTTTAAAACTTCCGATATCTTCAATAACGTGACCTGCTTCTCCCCCTTGAAAGGCTCCACCAGTACTAAAGGTATATCCCATTAGTATTAGTACAATAACTGTTGAAGCTATTGCAATTATATTTTTCATTTTGATTCCCTAATTTGCTTATTGAACTCATAAATCTCATCAGCGATTTTTCGAATCTCTTCATCTGACATTTGATTTACCAGTCCTGTCATTAACACATTGGCATCTTTGTTATTTTTAAATTTATTAATACTGTTATAAATAAACTCAGCATTTTTATCTAATAGTGATGGTCCAATGATTCCGTTTGCATAGTCATTATGACACGCTGAACACTTCACAATAAAATCTTTACTAAGTTGTTTTACTAGTAGTGAAATCTTTACCTTCTCATAAGGACTTCGTACATGTAAATTGGCATCCACTTGGCTTCTTGCAGGTACTCGTAACTTCGCATCTTCGTTAGCTGGTTGAGAGCTTGGGTCATACTTTTGTTTAGCCCCATTGTAGTTAAAGTAATAGGTCTCATTTTTATCTTTTTTAATCTCTTTTTCTTCAACTTTTACCGCTTGGGCATTCTCATTCTTTTCAACTTCGATTTTTAATGGTGCTTGTTGGGTTGCAACTGCCTTTTTCTCAACTGGTTTTTGTTCATCTTGTTTATCTGAACATCCAGACACTAGTAGTATTACTGCCGCACTTAATAAAATTTTTTTGATCATGATTTAATTCCTTTAATATAATAGTCTTCATAGGATAACCGTGGTTTAATTACGATTGCTGGTTCATTTGCAGGACATAACTCCTCACAAACGCCACAACCAATACAACCTTCATAAACCTCTGGTTTTTTTCCTTCACCGTCGCGTATCATTGATATGGCACTCATAGGATTTGGTATAGGGCACATATCCGCACAGATTGTACACTGTTTTCCTTCAAATCCATCTAATTTTGCAAGCATATCTCGCTCAAGTTGTGTCACATTCATTTGCGCATTGGTAAAGTCATGAATCCTTTGACTATGCCCCTTTGGTACAGGGGTATTCGTAAGCGCGATACATTTATTTGGAAACTCTAATACAGCAATTCCCATTTTAATATCTTCTGGCTTTTCACAGTCATGATCTAATGCTCCACTTGGACAGGCTAAGACACATGGTACGGCGCTACATGCGTAACATCCTCGTACTCGTGCATCAATATACGGTGTTCCAACACCGTGCCCTTTTGCCATATCGGCTAACTCAATAGAGTGATAAGGACAAACCTGTAGACATTGACCACATTTTATACAAAGGGCTAAAAACTCTTTTTCTGATACTGCCCCTGGAGGTCGTAATCGCATCTCAGCTTGTAAGGCGTGAGGACTAATAAGTATTCCTCCACCTAATGTGAGACCTAACAGACCTAAGGTCGAGTATTTGATAAATTTTCGTCTATCTTCTTTTATGTTTGCCATTGTTAAATCCTTATATCTTTAACTTTGGTTTTGGATCTTGCATCAAGAACGCAGGTTCACTAAAGGGTGCAAGTTTTGCTAAGAAGTTTAACAGGGAAATAATTGGTGACCCGTAAAAGAATTTGACATCTTTATTGTACATCCACAGCTGATCAGCGTATTGATATACTTTATGGGGTGTATCACCAATGTTATCAGCATTCTTATCAAACCCTTCATAGTTATCCCAGTAGTTACCTTCTATATCATTCTCATCCGTCTTTGCCCCTCGGCTATCATTGATAATATCTTCAATATTACCTAAGATAGTATTGCCTTTGATGACATTATTTTCACTCAATGAGTGGAAATGGATGGCTTCTGAGTTATACAGAACTTGATTATCTTCAATCCAGTTTTTTGAATCAGGATCATAAGGAGATCTGTCGATATAGATACCTTGCGCGTTATAGATAACGGTGTTACCTTTAAGCGTAAAGTTTGACACATCTTTTAATCCAATTCCCATTCCTGTTGCTCCTAATGAGCTTTTTATTACATTTCCTGTTGCTACGGTATCTTTACTATACATAAAGAAAATCCCTACAGAGTTGTACTGGTATGTATTGTTTCTTACAAAGTTTTTACCCGCATACATAAAGTGCAGTGAGTAACGGTTATACTCTCCAAAGTTTTCAGAGATCTCATTTCCATGTGAATACCACACGACCATATCACGTGATTTAACAACTTTATTATGTTTAACAATATTATCATGAGAGTACCACAATCGTAATCCATCACCTCGTAATCCTAAATCTAAATCTTTTGAAGTGATATAGTTATTAGAAACTATGGAGTTATTGGTCATAGCAACATCAATTCCAAACAGAGAATCTAACACTTTACAGTTAGAAATTTCTGAGTGTTTTGAGTCAGATAGTTTAATACCTGCATCAATATTTTCATGTCGGTCACCACTTCCTGTAACGGTTAAGTTTTTGATTGTTACGTAGGGACTTTTTATTTCAATTACAGTTCCTGTTCCTTCGCCATCAATAATAACCCCATCCTCTTTTCCAATAATAGAAAGGGGCTTTTTAATCACAATTGATCCTTTATAAACTCCCTTTGGAAGTTTTAATATAGAACCCGCTGGTGCTTTATCAATGGCATCTTGTAAGATTCCTGCAAAGAGGAAGTTTACACTAAGAAAAAGAGCTATAATTATTTTAATCATGCAAATACCTTATTTTGAACCAGTTTCATTTACGGCTTTATTATTTGCTAAAATAGCTAACAGACTTAAAAATCCAATAGCTAATAACAGATAAAATCCAATACTTGGGTACGAGTGCGTTGTAAACTGTGCAATCTTACCATCACCAAATACTGTTGGCATGAAGGGTTTAATTTTAAATGCACCCCAATCTCGTAAATTGTGTCCAAACCAGTATAACCAGTATGAGTAATCTGCAATAAACAGTAGTGGAAGTGATGTTGGAATTATCATAATATACGTAAGAACTTTTTTATTATATAAAATAAAGAAAATCATTCCTAATGATAATGCTAACAATGCATAGATCCCAATCTCTCGCTCTAAAATACCACCTTGCCACATAGGGTCCATTCCTACATAGTGATTAATAGTATTCATCTCATGAACTTCTCCACTAAATCCATCAAAGTGGAAAAATACTGGAATCCCATCAGGAAAAGCTTCTTTTGGATAGTTAGGTGCCTCTAATGAACAGCTCCAAATTGGCAAGGACGCCACTCCAATCTCTGATGATGTCTCAATCATCTCTTCTAAATCATTATGCGCCTCTTTTGGCGTTGTTGTACTCTTATATCGTCCTTGATTATAAAAGTTCCATGTTTTAATTGCCAAGGGTGAAATCTCATCGATTCGATCTTCATGAATCTTATTGAGTGTGCCATGAAATGTAATCATTGGCAGTGTAAATGCAAATGTCATAATAATTAATGCAAGTGAAGCAAATATTTTTGCTTTTATAAAACTTGTGTGCATTTGATTGTCCTTTTTTGAAAGTTTTAAAGTATAAGCTAAAGTATAATTTATACTTTAAAAATTGAATTTAAAGTATCTTGCAGATTATATCTATTGTTGATACTTGTT
>LPNY01000102.1 GCA_001655195.1 Arcobacter sp. EP1 | reverse complement strand
AAAAATGCACTTGTAGGGATTTACAAAGTTTGTGGGTATGAAGATCTTGTTAGTGAACATATAACGCTTAATCATAATTTTGATAGTTTTACTTCTGTTTGTGAGGATGCATTATTAATGAAGCAGATTGAGACCATAGATGTCATAAATGATGTCGATCACGTCATTTCAGTTTCAAAACTAAAAACTCATGGAATGACTTTATTTACTGGTGCTGTGAAGAATATGTATGGTACAATACCAGGACTAAAAAAAGCAGAGTATCATTATACGTTACCTTCAATAGAGGATTTCTCAAATATGCTTGTGGATGTTTGTTTGAACGCAAAACCTACTTTATCGTTTATGGATGGTATTGTAGGTATGGAGGGAGCAGGTCCATCGGGTGGTGAGCCTAGAGAAATAGGGGTTGTAATTGCATCTAATTCCCCGTATCATTTAGATATGGTAGC
>LPNY01000115.1 GCA_001655195.1 Arcobacter sp. EP1 | reverse complement strand
CTCATCATCTTGAGCTTCAATCATTTTAACCATAATTTTTTCTAATTTTTTCTCATCAATCTTCTTACCATCCTCAAAGCTTTTAATCATTTTATTAGCTTCTTTAATAAGATTATTAGTTTCTTTCCTATCATATAATCTTCCTGAAGCCATACTCTCATAAATCATATTAAATTTATTAGCTTGTTCTAAAAACAATTTTTTCTGATCTTCATCTTCAGTCTCAGACACAATATGTTCAAAAGTAGATTGAATATCATATACATGGTCTAATAGAACCGCATCAACAGGTTGATTTTGAACAGGTACACGAATAGTTTCATCAATAATTTCTTCTTCTAG
>LPNY01000110.1 GCA_001655195.1 Arcobacter sp. EP1 | reverse complement strand
GCTTATTATATATCAAAAAAGTTAGGAATTTGTGAGAAAAAAGAACAAGTCATGGACTTTGATGAAATAACAAGATGGAAAGAAAATGGCTCAAAACCAAAAGAACTTAAAGATAAAAAAGTCTATGCAAGAGTAAACCCCCAACAGAAAAAAGATATCGTATGTGCACTACAAGATTTAGGACATTTTGTAGCTGTAACGGGAGATGGTGTAAATGACGCACCAGCA
>LPNY01000029.1 GCA_001655195.1 Arcobacter sp. EP1 | reverse complement strand
AATGTTTTAAAACAAGCACTTCTTAAACGTGCAACAATTTTTCTTGGTGTTCCAACTCTTTATAACTCTTTGATAAAAGCTAAGATACCTTGGTACTTTATGTGGTTTAATAAAATCAGAATTTTTATATCGGGAAGTGCACCTCTTAGCGAATCTGTATTAAACGATTTTGATAAAAAATTTAAAAATGCAACTCTAACAGAAGGTTATGGTCTTAGTGAGTGTTCTCCTGCTGTTGCTGTAAACCGTATGGATAAACAAAAGCCACTCTCTGTTGGTTTGCCACTAGAGAGTTATGAAATTAAAATAGTCAATGATGAAATGGTAGAACTTCCAGTTGGTGAAGTTGGTGAAATCATCATAAAAGGTGATTGTGTAATGCAAGGTTATTTGAATCGTCCTGATGCAACTGATGAAACTATAGTAAATGGTTGGTTGTTAAGTGGAGATTTAGGTAAAGTTGATGAAGATGGATTTCTTTTTATAGTAGATAGAAAAAAAGACCTTATAATCTCAAAAGGGATTAATATCTATCCAAGAGAGATTGAAGAGGTTTTAGCTCTTTATGAAGGAGTTGATGCAGCTGCTGTTATTGGCATAAAAAATGATCTTAATGATGAAGAAGTTATGGCTTTTGTTCAACCAAAAGAAGATGTTGTGCTTAAAGAGCTAGAAGTAAAAAAATATCTTAAATCACACCTAGCAAATTTTAAAGTTCCTAAACATGTATATTTTGTTGAAGAGTTACCAAAAAATGCCACTGGAAAAGTACTTAAACGAATTCTAAAAGAACAAGTACAAAAGGGTGAATTTAACAAATAAAATATTATAAAACTTAAGAGAAGAAACTATCTCTTCTCTTTATTTCTATCATCTGTTTATTATGTTAGAATGATAAACTTATATAATTTGGATTACATGTAAAAGGTATTATTTGCGTTATTTGATAGATTTTTTAGATACTAAAACGGTTGAAACTAGTATAATTTTTGAGCATCTTAAAGTTACACAACAAGAAGCTAC
>LPNY01000122.1:160179-186198 GCA_001655195.1 Arcobacter sp. EP1 | reverse complement strand
ATCTTCATCTGTATCATTTGATAAGAGTGTTGATGGTTCTATTAGGAGGGTTGTATCTTCGTTAGTTAAAGTGGTATCATTATTTGCATCTGGTCCAAGATTTATATTATTGATTTCACTATTGAGTGTATTTGTAGTTTCTACTTTCTTTAAAGCCATTTCAACTTCATCTTTTGCTGTTTGTAAATCAGCTTTTGCTTCTGAAATTTCACTCTCCGCTTCATCTAAAGCTGCTTTTGCAGAATTCAATGCAATAACCTCGGCATCACTATCTTCACCAGCAATCTGTGATTTTCGATAAGCATCTTCAGCAGAACGAACTGCTTCTAGTGCCTCTTTTTTAGATAGATTAGCTTTTGATAAATAATCTTCTGCTTTTTGAACTTGATCTACGGCTGTATCAAAATACTCTTTTGCCATATCAACTGCATTTGAAGCTAACTCTTTTGAAGTATCTAAGGTTACTTTATTTATAACATTTTCTTTTGAGTCTTCAACTCTAGTAATTAAACTATTTAATTCACTCTCTGTGGTATTACTTTTTTCTTCTAACTCTTCGACAGCTAATTCGCTCAAGTTTGCAACATCAAAAGCGTCATCAAATTCAGATAGCTCTTCACTAGCCCTCTCATTTGCTCGTTCTAATATTGCTTCAATATCCGTTTTTACATCATTTTCAAGTTGTTCTGATGCATCAAAGTTTTCTCTTGCTTTTGCCATTTGTTCTTGTGCATATTTTATTGCATCTTCATTTTTTGAATGCAACTCTTTTATATGATCAAAATTCTTTTGTGCTCTTTGCACCATATCATTTAATGTACTATTATTTACTCCAAAACTCTCTGCTCTTTGAGCAATAGATTTAGATACGTCAATAGCATTTTGAGCTGATACTAACGCTTTATCAATATCAACTTTAACCAGCTGTATTTTCTCATGATATTTATCAGCGGCATCCATGTGTTCTCGTGCAGCTACTTTTAATAAAGGCATAATTTCAACTAAATCTTCAATTGAATCATTTGAGTTATAATCAACACGCGACTTTACCCCTGTTATTTCAGTTGAAAGTTCACTATAATTTTCATCGGCTTCATTTAATTCAGCTAATGCATCAGTTGTTGAATCAAAACTACTATTAACAGAAGCATATAATGATTCTGCACTTGTAACTACACTAAAGTTATCTTCAACTTCATCTTTAATAATTTGAGAATAGTCCTCTTTTTCTTCTAAAAGAACTTCTTGGTTTAATTGAGACCTGCTACGTATATTCTCATCGGTGTCACTGTTATTTTGACCTTGGTTTAGAGGAAGATCATTTGTCACATATTGTAAAGTATTTGTCTCTAATTCATCATTCTCTTCACCAGCAGCTGAAGCCTCTAATGCAGCTATAAGTTTCTCATATGTATCAATACTTTGTAATTCTAAAGCTTCTGTTTGAAAATTCAAAACTGCTACTGGATCATCTTTTTGATTAGCAATAAGTTCAACCAATCCTTCAAGTACGATGGAATCCCCATTGGCATATGTTATTTCAATTCCATTATTATCTGTAATTTGTAACTCTACAGCATCTAAAACTTCATCAATAAATACAATCTCGCCTTCTACAATTGAAACCGTTTCATTATTTTGAACTTCGATATCACGAAAACTTCCATCACTGTTTTTAACTTTTATAATATGAGACATGTGAATTCCTTAGAGAGGTATATATAAATTTTATTATCTTGAACTTAAGTGGTTCTTAATTTTTGTTTAATAAATAATAATAAGTTAATAAATTTAAATGATTTATATGTAGAGAAACATATTAAAATATGCCTTAAGGATGTCGTTTTATGGACTATTTAAAAGAAAAATTGTTTATAATTTTTCTTTATAATAAATGACATAACTATCTATTTTGTTGTTTTGATGTTATGTTCTTAGCAAATATTGTATACTTTCGATTAAGTGAAGTTTCAAAGTTTTGTGCATTATTCTTTAATTCTTCATAACTATCTTTTGCACTATCACGTTGTCGCCATTTACAGTTTATAAAAGTAATATCTTTATTGTTATAAGCAACAATATCAATATCATTGACTTTATTGTTCCACCAGCCTCCAATTGAACTAGGAACGTACCCCAAAAACTTTTCTGGTTCATTAATAATAAGCTCTAATACATATCGTTTATATGCATCTTTTACAAGTCGATTACTAAAGTCTCGACGAATATGACTAATTATAGGATAGTGTTCTTTTCTTTTTAAATAAGAACTATTAGGATAGATATAACAAAACCAAAACTTTAAAAAGTTATCTTCAATTTCATAACGACCAAATTTGCTTTTGGCAGGATTATCATTGATAGGAATATGTTTAGACAGAATCATAATATCTACAAGCTTTTGCATATAGCGTGTTAAGTAAGATGATTTAACATTTAAAAAGTTTGCAATATCACCTATTTTTTTATTTCCCATTGCAATGGCATATAAAATAGAACAATACGTGCCTACTTCACTTAACTCATCCTTGATAATATTAAAGCCCTCATTGAAGATAAAACTATCGTAACTTAGGAAATTATCCTTAACATTTAGAATAAAATCCTTCTTAACATCATAGAGTTCAAGATACTGTGGATTTGTTCCAAAGGCAGAATAAACATACATAGTTTCATTTTTATTCAAATCAGGAAGCTGTGATTTAATAATATTAAAATTCAAAGACTCAAGCCGTATATAGTTTGCAGCTTTATTAAAAATATTAATATCATCCTTATTACTAGAAAGTACTGAAGAACTAATAATTATCTGTAGGTTTTTTGCTTTTAATTTTCTTCCCCAAAGGGTATAAAAGGTTTGAAGTGATTTCTTTTCTATTTTCATGAGATGATGAAAATCATCAAATACAATAACTGTTTTCGTATCAACACTACAAGTAGATATAAGGGTTAATAATGCTTTTAAGTCCGTTACCTGCTCTTCTATTTTTATTTTAAAAAAACTAGCAACTTGACGGGATAAGCTTTCAAAAAAAAGTGAAGGAACCATTTCAACACAGGATAAATACAATGCATTTTTTTCTTGTAAGTATTCATTGATTAAAGAAGTTTTCCCAACCTTCCTTCGACCAAAAATAAAACTAAAACTAGAAACTGGTTTAGAAAAATCTTTTTCTAAGAGCGAAAGTTCATCATCCCTAAAAGCAAACATTATGTTACCTTTCATAATAGATGATTAATTCTAGAATTATCTTTCTTAATCCCCTCTTAGCAAGACAAATATCATAAACTAACGAATCTTTTTAATTTTGTATTTTGAAATTTTATAAATAGAAGATGAGCCAACATCACTAAAGCCCTCTTTTGAATCCACTATTACATCTGCACTCTTTTTTGCAAAACTATCATCATATGATTTTCCTGTTAGATTAGCTGAAGTTGAAAAGAGTGGTTGCATTTTTTTTAAGAAATTATAGTACTTTGATTCCTTTGAAACGGCACGATAAGAGTTTCCATTGGGATAAATAAATGTTGTCTTATTTGCTTTTCGAACCATTTTTTTATATTTTTTAGGAATTCGGGTTTGTTTATTAAGAGTTGTTAAACTATCAACTGTTTGAAGAATTTTTTGTGAAGTTGGACGTTGTTTTAAGTGGGAGAGTTTCTCATCATTAGTTGATGAGAACCCCACTGTTGTATCAGTTTGTACTAAATAGACTAAAGAAGCATTCATTCCTAGTCATTTAAGAAATCTTGAATTGACTTAACACCAATTCCATCTTTTTTTCGTAATACTTTCATCGCTTCAACACACGCTAACGCTGCTGCTGCTGTTGTTACATAAGGAATATTTTCTTTTAAAACTGCTCTTCGGATATTTTTACCATCATCTTTAGATGACTCTTTTCCATCACTGGTATTAAAGGCTAATGCAATTTCACCATTGGTAATAGAGTCAGTAATATTTGGTCGACCCTCAGAAATTTTAAGTACCTTTTCACACTCAATTCCAGCATCCGTAATTGATTTATGAGTTCCACCAGTAGCAACTACAGAGAAACCTTCTTCAACTAAACCTTGTGCAATTTTAGGAGCAAACTCTTTATCTAAATCACATAATGAGATAAATACTTTACCTTCAGTTGGTAAATCATTTTTAGCAGCACTTTGTGCTTTTGCATAAGACTCACCAAATGAATCAGAAATACCCATAACTTCACCTGTTGATTTCATTTCAGGCGTTAAAATTGGATCTGAACCAGAAAGTTTATTAAATGGGAATACGGCTTCTTTAATAGCAACATGGTCTTTTAGAATTGGTTTTAATACCCCATTATCTTCCCAGATTAACTCAGAGTTATATGTATCTAGTGCATTTCTTAAAGATTCACCCCACATAACACGAGTTGCTACTTTTGCCAATGGCATACCAGTAGCTTTTGATACAAATGGAACTGTTCTTGAAGCTCTTGGGTTGACTTCAATTAAGTAAATCTCACCTTTATGAATTGCATATTGTGTATTCATAAGTCCAACAACACCAAGACCTAGTGCCATATTTTTAGTTTTAGTTTCAAGTTCTTTGATTAACTCTTTTGAAATTGATACAGGAGGTAAAGAACACGCTGAATCACCTGAATGAACACCCGCTTCTTCAATATGTTGCATGATTCCACCAATGTAAACTTCTTTTCCATCACAAATACAGTCAACATCTAATTCAATTGCTCTATCTAAGAACTTATCAATAAGTACAGGAGCATCATTTGAAACTGAAACTGCTTCATCCATATATTGTTTTAATTCAGCAGTTGAGTAAACAATTCTCATACCTCGACCACCAAGTACAAATGATGGTCTAACAAGAACCGGATATCCAATTCGCTCAGCAATTTCAATTGCTTCATCAACTAAAACAGCTGTTCCATTTTCAGGCTGTAAAAGTCCTGCTTTTTCAACAAAAGTTGAGAATTTTTCTCTATCTTCAGCTAAATCAATTACTTCAGCAGTTGTACCAATGATTTTTGCCCCTGCATCTGTTAATGCATTTGCTAATTTGAGAGGAGTTTGTCCACCAAAGTGCACAATAACACCATCTGGATTCTCTTTTTCAACAACAGATCGTACATGTTCAAAATCAATTGGTTCAAAGTATAAAATATCAGATGTATCATAATCTGTTGATACAGTTTCAGGGTTACAGTTATACATAATAGTCTTAACACCCATTTCATTTAACGCAAACGATGCGTGTACACAACAGTAATCAAACTCAATACCTTGTCCAATTCTATTTGGTCCACCACCAATAATCATTACTTTCTTTTCATCACTTGTTTTATCAACTTTTGGAAGTTTTGTGATGTTAGTTGTTGAGTAAAGATATGGAGTTAACGCTTTAAACTCAGCAGCACACGTATCAACTTCATTGTATTCAAAGTCAACATCTAGTGTTTTACGAGCTTGATAAACATCTTCTTCTGTTTTAGAAATAAGTTGTGCAATCATTGCATCAGAGAAACCATTTGATTTAGCATTTCGCATAGCAAATTCATCTGTTAAAATTGAAGCATCAATTGATTTTTCAATATTATACATCTCTCTAAATTTTGTTAAGAACCATGGATCAACTTTACACATTTCAAAGATTTCATCATTAGAAAGCCCTTGTCTCATACCATCCATTAAGTATAAAAGTCTATCACTATTTGGTCGTCTAATTTCTGCTTTGATTTTATCAATATCAGTTGAAATTGAATCAAATCCTACAAGACCTGTTTCTAGTGAGCACAACGCTTTTTGAATTGACTCATTAAATGTTCGTCCCATTGACATAACTTCACCAACAGATTTCATACCAGTTGTTAAAGTTGAGTTTGCTTTAGGGAATTTTTCAAAAGTAAACCGAGGGATTTTAGTAACGATATAATCAATTACTGGCTCAAACGATGCCGTTGTTCCTGTAATATCATTTTCAATTTCATCTAACGTAAATCCAACAGCTAATAGCGTTGCTACTTTTGCAATAGGGTAACCTGTTGCTTTAGATGCAAGTGCAGAAGATCGAGAAACTCTTGGGTTCATTTCAATAACAATCATTCGACCTGTTTTTGGACAAATAGAGAATTGAACATTTGAACCACCTGTATCAACACCAATCTCTCTAAGAATTGCAAAAGATGCATTTCTCATATCTTGGTACTCTTTATCAGTTAGCGTTAACGCTGGAGCAATTGTTGTTGAGTCACCTGTATGTACACCCATAGGATCAAGGTTTTCAATAGAACATACAATAATACAGTTATCTTTTCTATCTCGGATAACCTCCATCTCGTACTCTTTCCAACCAAGCATTGATTCCATGATTTCAATCTCATTAATTGGAGAAGCTTCAATACCTTCTTCAGCTAATTGCTTAAATTCTTCCATGTTATATGCAACACCAGAACCACCACCCGCAAGTGTAAATGAAGCTCGAGAAATTACTGGGAATCCAATCTCTTTTGCAACTTCAATTGCCTCTTCAACCGTGTAGGCATTTGCACTTTTTGGTAAATCCATACCAATTTTAATCATTGCTTCGTTAAATAGATGTCGCTCTTCACCTTTTTTAATAGCATCGGGATGTGCTCCTAAAAACTTAACTCCATCAAGCATCCCTTTGTCATACATAGAAGTTGCAACATTTAGTGCAGTTTGCCCACCCATTGTTGGTAAGATTGCATCGATATTCTCTTTTTCAATAATTTTTGCAACCACTTCTTCTGTGATTGGTTCAATATACGTTTTATCTGCAAACTCAGGGTCTGTCATAATTGTTGCTGGATTTGAGTTAATTAATACAACTCGATAACCTAACTCTTTTAATGTTTTAGTTGCTTGTGTACCAGAGTAGTCAAACTCACACGCTTGTCCAATAATAATTGGTCCTGAACCGATAAGTAAAATAGATTTTATATCTTCTCTTTTTGGCATTTAGTTCCCCATATATCTTTGATTATTTGTTGTTAAAAATTTGGATAGTGTATCTAAAATGTGCTTAAGATTTTGTTAGGAAAAGAATAGTTTTTAAAGAGTGAAATAATTTTTGTCAGTTTTTAAAATTTGGTATCAAAAGATACCAAATTTTTACGATGTAGGAAGATTAAATTTTTGGTTTTGTAAAACACCCTCTTCATCGAATGATAGATAATAAAGTATATCTTTTTTAACCGGTAAACCACTTAAGTATCGAATTGCTAAATTTGCTTGCAGTGAACCAATATGCATTACAATTGGACATGCAATTCCATTTGGTTTTCTATCATTGATTTGGAACACCGCTTCATAAGATGCTTTTTCAAAGAAACAGACTTGTCCATGGAATTCTTCTACTGAACCATATATCCAAGCTTGGTTGTTTTTCATACAGTATTCATTGATGTCTGCTCTCGTTGGTAAGTTATCTGTTCCATCAATGATTAAATCAAACTCTAATCCACGTTTTGCAAAATCTTGAAAACTCTCATTGTATGCAGTAACTTTAGTATAAGGACATCGAGACTCAACAAGCTCTTTTAGAACTTCACATTTAGCCTTTCCATCATCACCAACTTTAAATCCAATTTGTCGATGAATATTATGAACACCTACTTCATCAAAATCAACAAATGCAAATTCACCAATACCTGATGCACCCAATGCAATTGCCAAAGTACAACCAAGTCCACCAGAACCAATGATTGCTACTTTTTTACCTTGTAAAGAGTCTTGTGTTTCTTGACCCCAAAGTTTAATTTGACGGTTAAAATATTCGTTTATTTTTTCCATATTGTGCCTCCAATATTTTGTAACATAAAATAAGTTTATGAAAATTATATCATAAGGTTATAATAATTACTTTAATCTTAGTCAAGATTTATTTATTTAACTCTTCGAAGTTTAATTTAGCGCTGTCTAGGAGTTTTTGAGCATCTTCAATCTCTTTAATTCCCTCTTTATAAATCTTGACTGAATTACTCAGGGTTATTTCAGGGTCAGTTAATTTTTCTAATAACTCTTTGGCGCTATCAATTTTTTCTTCAAAACTAGACTGGTCGGTAGCATCTTTAGATGCTAAGTTTCCTGTAAAACTTATCTCTTTTTCTTCACTCATCTTTTATCCTACTCTATCTTCTAAAATATCAACAATATAATCTTTAAACTTATCAAGTTCAACTAAGAAAGAATCATGCCCATGGGTTGATTCAATCATGGTATAAGATACGTTATCTTTACCTAATTCTTTCATCGTTGTATATATCTCTTCCATCTCTTCAGGAAAAAAGAGTACATCATCTGAAAAAGAGATCAAGTGCAGTTGACACTTGATTTTAGCTAAGGCATCTTCTAATTTATCACTTCCCCGTGCAGCATTAAAAATATTCATCGTTTTACATATATATAAATATGACAACGGGTCAAATATTTTTGGAAAGTTATATGCGTTGTATTCTAAATAACGTTCTACTTCAAAACGCCCAAAGAGTTCGTATAAACCATCTGTATGGGCATAGTTTCTTCCAAATTTCTCATTCATAGAGTTTGGTCCAACATAAGCAATCAATCCTGCCATTCGACCAATGGCAAGTCCTGGCAAACCATTTGCAATTAAATCCTCTTTTTCATAATTTCCATTTTTAAAAGATGGATCATGACGTATGGCTTCCATAGCAATTTTATTTGAGGCAATTGCCCATGGTCGTGTATATGCAGTCGTTGCCATAGGAATAATAATATCAGCAAATCGTGGATACTCAATAGCATAACAGATTGCTTGCATTCCGCCCATTGATCCACCAATAACAGCCCTGACATGGTGAATACCTAAAGAATCAAATAAAATACGTTGTGCTTTTACAATATCTGAAATAGTTAATACAGGAAACTTAAAACGATAAGGTTCATCACTAGGATAGTTTGGACTCATAGGAGAAGTAGACCCAAAACATGAACCGATATTATTAGTACAAATAACAAAGTACTTCTGAGTATCTATTGTTTTTCCATCCCCAATAAAATTATCCCACCAACCAGGTTTTGCTTCATTACCGTATCGTCCAGCAGCATGGTGCGATCCAGACAATGCATGACAAATCACAATAACATTGGACTTGTCTGCATTTAATTCTCCGTAAGTTTCATAAATAATTTCATAAGGTTCGAGTATTCGACCACTCTCTAAATATAATGGATTTGTAAAATGAGCCGTTTTTGTTTCAAGTTTCATAATATATAGTATTCTTTAGTTTTATTTTCGCAATTGTATCAGATTGTTTATAAAAGTGTTATTTATGGGGCTTTTGAAGATTCTATTTTAATTCAAATCAATTGCATCTAACTCTTTAAAATAGGATTCTTTTTGAGAATTTGACATAAAAGAGGCTTCAAAACTATTACGTACCAGTTGTAAGATTTCTTTTTTTGATAAGTTTAGGGATTGATAAATTGAATAAAAATTATCATTTAAATAGCCATTAAAATAAGCGGGGTCATCTGAGTTGATAGTTACTAAAATGCCCTCGCCTAACATTGTTTTTAAATTATGTTTTTCCATTGAAGAAAAGACTTTTAGTGATACATTTGAGTGAGGACAAACTGTTAATGGAATTTGCTCTTCTTTTAATCGTTGCATTAACTCGTTAGAATGTATAGCTTGTACACCATGATCAATACGTTCAACCTCTAAAATATCCAACGCTTCATAGATATATGAAACATCAGCTTCTTCACCAGCGTGAGCTACAAGTCGTAAACCATCCTCTTTTGCTCGTTTAAATACATCTTGAAACTTTGAAGGAGGATTATTAAGTTCTGAGGAGTCCAATCCCACACCATCAATATATTCATGAAATGGCAAAGACTCTTCATATGTTTCAATAGCACTCTCTTGGGATAAGTGTCGTAAAAAACACATAATAATTTTTGAACTAATATCAAACTCTTTTTGAGCATTATCCAGTGCTTTTTTAATCCCTAAGATAACTGTTTCAAAAG
Organism: Arcobacter sp. EP1; assembly: GCA_001655195.1. Classification (GTDB taxonomy): domain Bacteria; phylum Campylobacterota; class Campylobacteria; order Campylobacterales; family Arcobacteraceae; genus Arcobacter_A. Next base: position 176,184 of record LPNY01000122.1, on the reverse strand, counting down.
CTATACCACGCTCAGTGTGAGTTTGGGGATCAAAGAAAATTTCAGTATGAACAATATTATCTTCTCTACATTTTAAAATATAGGCCCATGTTAAATCATAAAAATCCTCTTGAGTTATCAGTACTTTAGCCCCAGCATAATAGATATCTAAAAAATCTTGTAGGTTAGAGAACTCATAGGCTGCTTTTACTTCTTCGACCGTTTTATAGGGTATCTCAATTTTATTTTTTTTTGCAAGTTCAAACATCATTCCAGGTTCTAACGAACCTTCAATATGAATATGTAACTCTGTCTTTGGTAACGCTTTTATAAATTCTGTCATTATCTCTCTACTGTAATTTTGTTTTCATAATTGATTGCCATGAGGCATCAGGGCACCATTCTTCTAATAAAGACAGATCAATATCATCAAAAGGAGTTTGTAAAATATACTTATGAAAAACATACATAAATGCAGTTACACGGTAGTTCATAATACAATGCACCCATACTTTGCGATGGGATAAAGCCTCTAATAGTTCAACAAAATCCAGAAGGTTCTCTTGCGTTGGTTCTGTGAACTCTACAGGAATATGCAAATAGTTCATGCCTAAATCAGTAACGATTTTATCTTCATTATCTAACCTTCCTTCACTATGACAAACTGCTAAGTTAATAACATACTCGTACCCTGCATTTGCGATTTTTTCAAATTCAACTTGGGTTGGTTGACCAGAAGTTGCAATGTTTTCATTGATTTTTATATAGTTATTAATGGATTCCATAACATTCCTTAGTATGAAGATAACTTATTATAACAAAGTTTAATACAAACCCTATTAACTTACCAAGATATATTAACGTACTTTTAAAGGAACTTTTTTTACACTACGTCAACAAAAAACTAAAGAGCCCTATGAAAAACTTTGAAGCTATAACCAATCAAACCTATACTTTTGGAAACTGCAATATTTGTGATGCTCGTTGTTGTGATGGCAGTAGAGGTTCTACCTTTTCACAACTTATCTTAAGTGACTTTGAAGTTGTATTTAAAAACTTTCCTATTGTATTTTTATTAGGAGAGTTAGGTTATTTAAAACCAGTTGTTTTACTCAGTAATGGAAAAGGTTTTTGTCGTTATATCAAAGATATGAAATGTGTTATTTATGATGAACGTCCAAGCGTTTGTAAACTCTATCCTCTAAGTCCACACTTAGACAATAAAACCTATATTGATACCACATGTCCAGCAGTGAATGAGTTAGGAAACCCTATAACCAAAGAGGGAGTTGTTCAAAAAGATTTTTTCCATAAAAGTCTCATAGGTTATCAAGATAAATACATTGATACCCATAACCACTTTGAACAATTTAATAATAAAAATTATTTAGAAGAAGTGATTACTATTAATGAGAACATTTTCTATAAATTTAAAGAGCATTTCAATGATGACTTCATCAAAATGCACTTAAACTCTCTTCACCATATTGATGACTATTTTACAACTACTTAAGTGGCAGTTGAAGACTTAAAGATAGGAAAAGACTCCTACCTTACGCTTTTTTAAATATCAGGTTATCGATACTAAATCGTCCTGCACCATTTCCAACAAGAACTAATAACATTGCTAAGTAGTATAAAGGAATTTCATAACCATTATCACCTGCTGAAAAACCATTTTGGAAATGAACAGTTCCAATTGCAACAACCATCGTTACAATAAGTGGTAATGAAATATATCGTGTAAACAATCCTAGTGCTAAAAGTCCTACACCTAACAACTCTGTTGTTGCAGCCATATAAGTATTAAGTAGTGGAAATGGAATCCCCAACGATTCAAACCATCCTGCAACACTATCAATATCATTCCACTTGTTCATAGCAGGTTCATAAAAACCATATGCTAACAATACTCGAATAAGTAACAGTGAAACTGAATGAAAATGTACTAATACACCACTTGTTATTCTATCTATTAAATTAATCATCTCTTCTCCTTTATTATCACACCCAATTCACACAACTCTTGCAAAGGTTCTTTTAATATATTCTTTATCTCTTTATGTTCCAACGAATAACGTTTTGACATTTTACGAATAACTTCTATTAAGCTATTATTTTTTAAGTTTTTTATAAAAACATACATAAACTCAGAAATCTCTCGATACCTAACTTCTTGTACATTCATATCATAATAAGCTAATACAAAATACTCACCACTATTCTCAAAATCACGCTCATAAACTTTATATGAAAGTTTTTTAATACGCGCACTTTTGGATAATTTGTACTCATTTTTAAAATTTAGTTTTGAAAAACTAAAGGCACTGTAATCTTGCATAAAAAGTTTAATTTCTATCCATTCAAACCACAAGAGGTCATGAATATAAGGCATACTTTTTTCTAATTTTTTCTCTTTTTTAATAAAAGTTCTAAACTCATTAGGTAATTGCCAAATCAAATCAGTTTTAGCGCCATGATGCATAAACTCTACAATAAGCTTTTTGAGTTTCTTCTCACTTAAAAGTGAACTAAAAATTGGATTTGCATTAGAAAGAACCTCATAAAAACGATAGTATACCAACTCTTTATACAAAGCAATTGGCTTTTTTTCACCTTTTAAAGCTTTTGTTTTATCCAGTACTTTATCCACAAATATTTTTTGTTTTTTTACATCACTCATAACTTGCCACCATATACTTTTTGAAGTTTTTTATACTCTTTTTTTATTACTTGTAAAGAAGGAATATTATTATCTCTTTCAATCATTACAGGAGCTTTTACCTTTTGTAATGTAAAGTCAAGCAAATCCCAAACTTCATTATTGACTTTTTTACCATGGGTATCAACTAAAAATCCTGAATCTTCATCATCAAAATGACCAGCAACATGCATATAGGATACTGTTGACGTATCCAAATCAGTGATAAATTTCTTTGCATCATAGTTATGATTAACAGAGTTCACATAAACATTGTTAACATCTAAAAGTAGCTTGACACCACTTTTATGAACAAGTTCATTTAAAAACTCAACTTCACTCATTTTTGAATTAGGCACGTAATAATACGTAGCATTTTCTAATATCAACTCTCTTTGTAAGCTATCTTCAACATATTTGATACGATCACACAATAGATCAATCATTGATGAAGTTAACGGCAAAGGTAACAATTCATAAGTTTGATTCTCTTCAAAACTTGAAAAACTTATGTGTTCTGAATACTCTTTAATATTGTATCGGTCCAAAAAGTTTTTCATGATTTTTAAAAACTTCTTTGAAGGTTTTTTATCTGAGCCAATTGATAAAGACAACCCATGAGCAACCGTTTTATTATTATAAACGATTTGCTCAAATGCCTCTTTATGATGATATGGCATATGAATCCAATTTTCAGGTGTTACTTCCCAAAAATCAGGTTTAAAATTATCAGGAATAACCTCTTGTAGAAATTCACGTCGTAAACCTAAACCACATCCATTAAACTCAGTCATAAAACCTCCTTGTCTTTATTTACTTATTTGTTTCCACCACATTTACCAGCGCCACATTTACCGTCAGCTTTCTTTTCCATTTTCTTCATGTCGCCACCACATTTACCAGCACCACATTTACCATCAGCTTTCTTTTCCATTTTCTTCATGTCACCACCACATTTACCAGCACCACATTTACCTTCTCCAGCGTATGCAGCAGTAGCTGTCATAATTGTTGCTCCTAATAAAATCCCTGCAACTTTCATTGTATTCTTTTTCATTTTCAATCCTTTTTTGTTGTTTGTTGAAGCGAAGTATAAAGATTAATTGTTAGGTGTTTGTTTAGTAAAGATTATTTTTGGATTGTTTTTGTTACTTTTTTTCAAAATTAAGAGGAGAAAAGCCCAATATTATGGGCTTTTTATAAATTGTCATTTTTTTGCCATTTTATTTACAAATAATAAATTTTATCCATAAATAACTGTTATTGGTTAATTTGAAAGCTATTAAATCATCCAATATCAGCTAGTTTTTCATCGTACTCCAATGTGATTTTATCAAATTTCAGTTGGGATTCTTCCAGTTTCTCAAACTTTTCTTCAACTTCTTGTTCGTATTTACGCACCACAGCAGAGAGTTCGATTACTTTACTATTATCCCCTTTGTTTGAGGCACTAATCAATGCCTCTTGCTCTTCTTCAATGAACGATTCCACCTCGATAATTCGGTTTTCTAACTTTTCAATCTCTTTTTTTAAAGGTGAAGTTAATTTGTTTCGTTCAGTGATAAGAGAACTACGAAGTTTTTTATTCTCTTTTTTGTTAACCTTGGGTGCAGATTTAACTTTTTGTTCAAACTCTTCCTCTTCCCATCCAATCTTTTCTAAGAACTCATCATAGTTTCCATCAAAATAAGAAGCACCCTCTTTTGCAAAAATAATCAGTCTATCACAAACACGACGAAGTAACTCTTCACTGTGAGTTACTATAATACAAGAGCCTTCAAAGTTTTTAATAGCCGTTGTTAGTGCATCAATTGATGCCATATCAAGATGGTTTGTAGGCTCATCTAAAAAAAGAAGATTAACCTCTTTTGCTAAAATCTGTCCTAACATTACTCTACTTTTTTCACCACCAGAGAGCAATGAGACTTTTTTCTTGGCGTTATCTCCACTAAACATCATAGAACCACAGATACCTCGTACTGTCGCTTCTGGTAATTTTGCATTGGTTACATAAATCTCATCCATAACACTGTTATTTGGATTTAAATGATTGATATTAGTTTGTCCAAAATGTCCAAAGGTCGTCGTACCATGAAAGTCAACTTCACCACTAAGAGCTTTGAGCTCACCTGCAATAGTGTTTAGTAACGTTGACTTTCCTTTTCCATTTTTTCCAATGATTCCAAGGGTCTCACCTTTTTTAAGAGTAAAAGAGATATTGTTAAAAAGAATCGTATCAGGGTTATATCCAAAAGAGATTCCTTTAACATCCAATAGTACTTTCGCAGGTGTTTGTTTAAAGTTAAAATCAAACTGCAAAGTCGATTCATTGGCTAAAGAGTCTAAGTCATCCATCTTTTCTAAGAGTTTTACTTTTGATTGCGCTTGAGCAGCAGTTGAAGCACGCGTTTTATTTTTGGCAATAAACTCTTCTAACTCTTTACGTTTTTTCTCTTGTGAGAGACGCTGTTTTTCATAGTGTTCATCGTTACTCTCTAACTGCTCGTAAAACTTGTGGGTATTACCTGGAATTACATATAAACTCTTTCGTGTTATTCCCATAGTGTGCGTTGTAATACTATCCATAAAGTCTCTATCATGTGTGATAATAATTACTTCACCATCAAAGTTTTTTAAAAAGTTTCGTAACCATCTAAGTGAAACAATATCTAGGTAGTTTGTTGGCTCATCAAGCAGCAAAAGGTTTGGTTCAGTCAATAATAGTTTTGCTAAATTAATACGAATTTGGTAACCACCTGAAAAAGATAATGGGTCTTTATTTAAGTCATCTTGGGTAAATCCTAATCCAAAAAGAATCTTTTCAACTTTGTAGATACTAAACTTATCTTCTTCACTTAATGCTAAGGCTGTTTCCTCACGCAGTGTTTTTTGGTTAAAATGTAAATGCTGTTTAAGTGCTCCAATTTTATACCCTTTTGGAATAGTAATATCACCACTATCAGGATGTTCTTCATCTAAAATAAGTTTAAATAGGGTTGACTTTCCACTTCCATTTCGTCCTACTAGCCCGACACGATTTCCTGAGTTTAATCTAAAGTTTAAATCACTAAATAGTTCTTGGCTTCCAAAATTTTTTGAGATATTTGTAAGTTGTATCATACTGCTCTTTTGCATTAGTTTATAAAGATGCGATTATACGATAGTGTCAGTTATAATATGATTAGAATATATAATTTGTCACCTATAGTTTACGGTTTTAATTTATAATTCTTTCGTTATAATTGCGAAAATAAAGGAGACGCTATGAGTCATATAAAAAAACTACATGAATTATTAACAACAGACGTTTTAGTAGAAGTCAATGAAACAATTAAAGAGATAGAAGAGTATATCGTTCAAAACAAAAAAAATAAAAATGAAAAAGAAGAACTCATCTACATGAAAGAGGTTCAAAAATATTTTAATGAAGTTATTGAAGATATTAAACTTAATAAGTTAACCCAAGAACAAGCTCTGGATATTTTAGAAGGCTTAGAAGATATGCGTATGGATAATCAAGAGATATAAGGCTCTAAAATCCATACTATTTTACTATAGATTTATTTTTCCTTAAATTTATTTTCTAAAAATATCCTTATATCTACAACTTATATGAGTTAATATATTATTCCTACTAGTTTATACTTTATTAATTTCGTAGGATATATAAATGGAAGATTTTGAAGTTTATGAGATTGTTAATATTTTGGGTTTACTCTTAGGGATAACCTTAGGTGCCGTAGCACAAAAAAAGCAGTTCTGTTTTAGTGGTTCTATAAAAGACTACATTTTAACAAAATCAACAATGAGAGGTTCTTCAGTTATCATGGCAATGATAACAGCCATTATCACAACAACTCTTGTTGCAACACAATTTGAATTAGATTTAACCCAGACTGTTTATTATAAAGAAAATATCAACTACTTTGCAATTATCTTTGGCGCTATTCTTTTTGGTATAGGTATGATGTTAGCTGATGGGTGTAGTAATCGACAGCTTATCAAATTTGCCCAAGGAGATATCAACTCTCTTATTACACTAATTTTTATTGGTATTTTTGCCTATGCAACAACCAAAGGTTTTCTATTTGGTTATCTAAACCCTTTTACTAATAATGAAACTCTTATTTCTTGGTCATCTGCAATTGAAAACTTTACGATGAATATCTATGTTGTTATTACTCTTTTATCAATTATTTTAATCTATTTAATCAAAAAAGTAAAAAGAGTTTGGAGTTTAGTAGATGGTGTTGCTGTTGGTCTTTTAGTTGCAGCTTCTTGGTATATCACAGGAGTAATTGGTGAAGAGAGTATGGAAAGAACCATTGATTTAACAGGTATCACTTTTGTCTATCCAACGGGAAAAACCTTGGAGTTTTTTACCTACTATCAAGTCAATGAACTAAACTTTTCAATTAGTTTAGTTATTGGTGTTCTCGTCGGTGCATTTTTTATGTCAAAGGTAAATAAAAAATATAGCTTTGGATGTACAGCAAACCAAAATATTAACCGTACAAAATATAACATGATTGGTGGTGCACTCATGGGTACAGGTGGAGTTTTATCTATTGGATGTACCGTTGGTCAAGGTTTAACAGGACTTTCAACATTAGCTTTTGCATCTGCTCTTGCAATAATAACAATCTTTATATCAGCAGTTATTACAGCTCTGTTTTTAAATAAGAAAAACAAACTTCCTATGTGTTTTATCTTTGAATGGAAAGATAACACACCAAACTATCAAATCTAACTCTCTAAAATAGAGTTAGATTTGATAAATATATGTCGTAATCATATGTTTTAAATAGTTACTTAAGTCCATCTAAAATAGATTCCAATGCATAATTAGGCTTCTCAAAAAGCAGTTCTCGAGCTTTTTTTATACCGTAAGGTTCATTCTTATTACCATGCAACAATACAATACTTCCCTCTTTTACTTTTTCGTTTTTGGCTAACCATGCATTTGAACCAATAGGAATTAGTCCTAATTCATTTATTAATAGTATACTTTTTTTGTCAGAAACAAGCCCTGGAAACCTAAAAAGTACTGAGGGAGTAATACCATATGAAAGAAGTAACTTTTCTAAACGAAATATCTCTTTTTTCACCTCCGTATTAGGCAGAAGTAGAAAGTTTTTTTCCAGTGGTGCGTGGGCATCATAGTAATGGTCATGGGTATGGTTTGCCCACGTGATATCAAGCTTTTTACTCTCGTGTAATTGTATCAACGATAAAAAACTTTTTTGATGGTGTTTAATCCATCTTCCTGAAATAAAAATAGTGACAGGTACAGGTGTTTTATAATGAGTTGATAAATCTTGATAAAACTGCTTTTCATATCCACTTTTTGAAGAGGGACATAAATCAGTAGTGATATAGATATTTTTGTTACTTAAATGCGTTAACCCATAGTTTTGAAGTTTATATGGAGGTTTTGAATACTTCTGTAATAAACGATAATATTTACTTTCATACTCAATACCCTTTTGTTCTTTAAAACTTCCCTCTTTAAGAAGTTGTGTTTTTAATGTTATTTCATTAACTGCTAAAAACTGTTTTTGATTATTTTGAATAAAAGAACGTATGAGTCTATATTTTTTATTTTCATAAATAACAGATTGTTTGATAGATTTATAGTGTGTTATATTTTTATGGAGTATATCTGGAGAAGCTACTACCTGGGTTAAAAGAAGTAGAGTTAGAACACAACAGTTAAACAGCATTTGATTTTTCATAAATATCTCTTTTTATTGATACCTTAGTATATCATGAAGAGACTTTCAAAGAATCTAATTTTTATACAAGATTATTTATCCCACTGTTATTATTTTTAGCTATTATATTGCATCAAAAAAAGGAGTCAATATGGCTATAGAAAAAGATCAAATGGTCTCAATAGAGTATGAATTAAAACTAGAAGAAGAACTCGTTGATAGCAATATTGGACAAGAGCCTTTAGAATTTACGTTTGGTTCAGGGCAACTTATTCCTGGTCTTGAAGCACAAATGGCAGATATGAACGAAGGTGAAACTAGAGAAATCAATGTACCTGCAGCGCAAGCTTACGGAGAATATAACCCAGAAGCAAAACAAGTACTTCCAAAAGAACACTTTGGTGATTTAGAACTAACTGTTGGTATGCCACTACAAGGTCAAGGCGAAGATGGTCAACCAGTACAAGTTATTGTTACTGCTATTCAAGATAATGAAGTAGAAATTGATTTAAATCACCCACTTGCTGGAAAAGATTTAGACTTTACAATTATTGTAAAAACGATTAAATAAATTCAAAGCATTAGTAAACTCTTACTAATGCTTTTCTCTCACTCAAACTATGAACTGGCTAGCACATATATTTTTATCAGAACAATCCATTGAATTTCAAATTGGAAACTACCTTGCTGATCCTTTAAAAGGTAGAACATGGGATAATGCAAGCCATGATTTACAAAAAGGAATGCAAGTTCATAAAATTATTGATTCCTATACAGATGCTCACCCTATATTTAAACAGAGTAAAAATAGACTGGGAAAGAAAGGCTTACTCAAATCTGTTGTTATTGATTTAACTTATGATTATCTTTTAACAAAAAACTGGGATAAATACTCTCATATACCCATTGATAATTATTTACAAACATTTTATAAACAAGCCTATAAAACACTACCAAACTTACCAGAACATGCAAGTGCTCCACTAAAACGAATGATTGACTTTGATTTACTCAATAAATACCAAAATTTAGGACAGTTACAACAAGCTTTTCTAAGAGTTGATAAACGACTCTCTCAAAGACTAAAACAAAGAGACTTAGCAACAAACTACTATGAAATAGTGTGTCAAAATATTTCACAAATAGAAGCAGATTTTTTAGAGTTTTTTCCACAACTTATTTTAAAAGTTAAAGAGTCTACAAATGAAGGTAAATGTACTCACTGGAAAATTTAACTACTTTGCTTTAGCTAGTTGAATTTAATTGGCATTTTTATAATTTTTGTTATGATTACGCATATTTTATCATTGAAAGAAAATAATGTTAGCAAACAAAATCACTGAAAAAAACATCGAAGCATTTGTGATACTTTTTTATACCAATATTATCAAAGACAAAGAAGTGGGTCCATTTTTTACTGATATTCTAGGAGAGGATATTAACAATAATACTTGGCAAGACCATATTGAACTCTTGTGTGATTTTTGGTGTTCTATGACACTTGAGCATAACAGTTATCGAGGTTCACCTTTTGCACCCCATGCTACAATGACGGGTTTAAAGAAAGAGACTTTTGTTAGATGGTTAGAGATTTTAGATGAGACATTAGATAATATTTATGAAAAAGAAACTTCTGAAATTTTTAGGCAAACGGGTGCTATTATGTCCAAAAACTTCATGCGAAATCTTGGACTATAATAACACTAACTTTTAGGTTTAATCATCCCAATCTAAAAGACGTTGCTCACCTTCTAAGCTTCTGATATCTGTCACGTCTTGAGACATTTCAATAACCCCTTTGTAAACTTGGTTATCATCTCGAACAGCAAAATATCGAATATGAATAAACTTACCTTTAAATTGAATCCAGAATTCAGCGGTGTCTTGTCGACCTGCTTTAAACTCTTCAAGAATTCTAAGAACTTGGTCAACACTTTTTGGAGGATGACAAAACTTCACTTCTCGTCCAATAATTCCAGCACTTCGTGGGAATACTCTATCATCTCCTCGATTATAGAAAACAACTTTATCATTTTCATCAACATACGTAATATCTACAGGTAAAAATTTAAAGATAAAATTCACTTGCTCAGGTGTTAAGTAACCTTCATCATAATGAGTTCTATCTTCTAAAGAGAATGGTAACTCTCTTTTTTTAGTATCTTGACTAGGATGAACATACGCTTCTACTTCTGGGTATGGTGTTGGAGGTGTTGAGAACATCCAACCAATCTCTTCATCCCCTTCCCTCATCTCTTTCCAGTCATCTTCACTTAACATATTTAAAGCATTTGGAAGTAATCTTCCCTCTTCTACTTGCATTAAGTGAGATAGGCTGTTATATAAAGCAATCACTTCATTTAATATATTGTCATAAATCTTATCTTCGATTCTTTTTCTTAATGCTTTGATTTCATCTCGAATTTGATCATGAAATGCCCACATATTTTGAGAAGGACTTGTCCATCCATACTTTTCTAAGTAAGGAAAAAGTTGGTTCTCTTTTCGTGCGAAGTGTTTCTCTACTTCACATAGCTGATTAAATAGATTAAAAAATGTTTCAAAATCTTCATTGATATCACTTCTAAAAAGTTCCTCAAATATCTTCTTGATTAGAATATTCTCTTCCATATATACTCGTGCTGGGTGTCCGTCTGGTAGCCTATCGTAACTACTTGCAAAATCATTCATAAATGTTATACCTCGATAATTTTTTTTGAAGTATAACCAAATAGAGATGCTTAACAATGATATTTATCAAGGTTTTGAAATTTAGTTTTTTTATTTAAAGTTGCACTTTTCGATTTTTGTTACCATTATTCTATATTATTAAAAAGGATTCACAATGAAAAGTTTAACTAAATTCCTACTCTTACTTCTTTGTACGGTTACGGCACTAACTGCGGGAAATCACAAAAAAGAGGTTGCAATTACTACCACACTAGTTAATAATGGGATTTATATGCTTCAAGGAAAAGGAGGAAATATAGGCCTATCAATTGGAGAGGATGGTATATTTATGATTGATGACCAATTTGCACCTTTAACAGCAAAAATTAAAGCTGCCATTGCAAAACTATCCGACAAAGAGATTAAATTTGTACTCAATACACACTGGCACTTTGATCACACTGGAGGAAATGAAAACTTAGGTCGTGATGGTGTAGTTATTGTATCTCATGATAATGTTCGAAAAAGAATGTCTAAAGATAATTTCATCAAAGCTTTTAACAAAAAAGTTCCTGCCGCATCTAAAGTGGCACTTCCTATAGTAACCTTTAATGACAGCATGACTTTTCATTTAAACAATGAAACCATTGAAGTTATTCACCAAAAAAATGCTCACACTGATGGGGACAGTATCATTTTCTTTAAGACTTCAAATGTTATTCATACAGGAGATATTTTCTTTAATGGATTTTATCCTTTTATTGATGAATCAAGTCAAGGGAATATTGATGGAGTTATTAAATCTGTTAATTATATTCTAACCCGCGCGGATGAAAAAACAAAAATCATTCCAGGTCATGGAAAACTCTCCAACAAAAAAGAGTTATCAACCTACCGTGATACCCTAATTGTTTTAAAAGATAGAATGACAAAACTTATCAAAGAAGGTAAAACAATAAATGAAGTTCTTGCGCTTAAACCCTTTGCAGATTATGATAAAAAACTAGGAAATGGTTTTTTAACCCCTGAAGCATTTACAAAGATTCTTTATGGGGTTATTAAAGCAAATCAATAGGCAAATTCAAGAGAAAAAAGTAAGTAATAATTACCTATAATAAAACAACTTAATATCATAAAGGACTAAAGTTGAAAGAAATCGATGAAAATGAAATCCAACTGGATTCTAATCGCTACTTAGTGAGTGAAACAGATGCAAAGGGAGTTATTACCTACTGTAATGATTACTTTACAGAGATTTCAGGGTATACACGAGAAGAACTCATAGGAAAACAACATAACATCATACGGCACCCAGATATGCCGCGTGTCGTATTTAAACTACTTTGGGAAAGAATTAGCCAAGGTAAAAACATCAATGCTGTTGTTAAAAACCTTGCAAAAAATGGGAAATATTACTGGGTATTTACAGAATTTCAAACACGAATTGATTTAGATACAAATACTGTTATTGGATACACAGCCCATCGTAAACTGATCTCAGATGATGTTTCTAATACCATCGAAAATATTTACAAACAAGTCTTATACGTTGAACAACAAAAGGGTATGGAAAAAGCTCAAGAATTTTTAGAAGCCCTCTTAAAAGAAAAAGGTAGGGACATTAACTTTGTTAATCTCATGGATAATATTTACAAATTCTATTAACAGTGAGGCGAATTTACTCGCCTCTCTTTATTTATTTTAAAATAGCTTCTTTATAACTTATTGCTTTTTCAGTTAATGCCTCTTCCTTAATAAGCTCAGGCATTGCTCCATATAAATAAAATGGCTCAACTGATTTCATGCCAACAAATTTTGCAGTTTCGTAAAATGGAACCATACAGGACTCAACACTTGTGGCATTTTTTGCATTATAAAGTTCTTCTTCTCCACCTGCTGTTACAGCTAACATAAACTCTTTATCTTTTAATGCTCTTGCAGAGTATCCATATTCATCCAATTCAAAGGCAAATCCATAACTAAATACCATATCTAAATACTCTTTTAAAATTGGAGGACAATTAAACCAATACAGTGGAAATTGAAACACAACTTTATCAGCTTGAAGCAAGGCATCTTGTTCAGCATAAACATCAATTTCCCCATCTGGATACAAAGATTTAAGCGCACGTACACTTACGTTTTCAACGCCTTCTAATTCTTCTACTAAACGAGCATTTGCAACTGATGCTTCAATATCACTGTGGGCTAAAATAACTAAAATATTTTTTGACATTTTACTTCCTTTTATAATCTGATGATAATATATCATGATAGTAAAAAATAGTTAATTAAAAACATCATATGGTATATCATTTTGAAGTAACTTTTAGTAGAAGTGTACTATTTTGATGAGATTAAATTTAGAAAAATGTTTCAATTTGTTATCTCAATTTGAACAAAAAAATCGCTGTAAAGAGAGAAACACCATTTTAATTTACTTTTCACTTGATATATCATTTTGAACTAATAGAGGTAAACTCATTAAATATTGGGGTATTTAAAACTTCTTGCTCTATCATTTTGTTATGCCATTTTAAACCTAGGAATTTTCTACTAGTACTATCTTGCACAAACATGGATTCTGTTTCGTTATGTCATTTTGAAGGAGTCATTGTAATAGGAGGGGTAAAAAGTTTTATTAGTTATTTAATCATATTTAAAAAATTATTTCATTTTGGAGTATCAGTTTGAAAGAGAGTGATAAACTGTGTAAAGATAGACTTCAATAGGAAAGCAGAAGTCTATTTTACAAACTATTGAGCGAGGATAAAATCCTCATACTGTTTTGCGGTGTTATAACTAATTTGTGCTGTTTTAGCAACACTATAAACGGTTATTTTTTTGTTTTCAAACCGTAACATATTAACAGCATTAGTTACTGCATTTTTACTTTTTTTTCGTTTTGCCATATTTGCTTTCACTGTCGCTTTTTTCTTTTTTTTAGTACACGATAAAATTGATTTTTTTAGTTCTTCATTGAACCTGTCATACAAAGATGTATCATTTTGAAGTAATATTTTTTGGATGGCTCCAAACTCATGTTCGCTTATTGTAATTCTCATCTATTTCCTATTATTTTTTTTGGGTTGGAATTGTACAAAAACAACCTTAAAATAAGTTCAAATTGTTATAACATAATGAAATAAATTTGGCAAAAAAATAGATGTAATAAATCTGTTTATATTTGTACTTATTATTTCAGATAAATAGAATATGACACAATAAAGTTATTAACTTATATTATTTTTATCAACAGTTACAAAGAGCACTCAGCGCAAACTATGAATATCATCTCAGATTCAATCTCTATTTCTACTACAGAGGCTTTATGGTTTTTATCTCAAGAGTGGATTGATATTGTTGTTCAAAGTGCAGTTAAAAATGAAAAAGTTTATAGCGCAACACTATATAACCATGACAACAAACAAGTTGCTCACAATCAAAAAACGCAGCTTTCAACGAATACTCATAAAATAATTGTTCCACTCATTAAACAAAATGAAGAGATAGGAACCCTAAGCCTAGTATTTGATATGGATGAAATGGGAGAATTAGGTAAATCTATGGATAAAACCCGACTCTCTTTAAAAAAGATGTTCCATAAACTTGAAGCCAAAGTAATTTATGATAATCTCACTAAAGTTTATAACCGTTATGGATTTGAGACACTTTTTAATAATGAAATCAAGCGAAGTTCTCGATATAACCGTCCCCTATCTCTAATTATGTTTGATATTGACTTTTTTAAGAAAGTCAACGATTCACATGGACATCTAGTAGGAGATAAAGTTCTAGTTACAATATGTTAAATTATCCAAGAGCATATAAGAGAGTGATTATCTCATACGATGGGGAGGAGAAGAGTTTTTAGTACTGGTTCCTGAAACCAATTTTGATAAAGTACAACAACTTGCTGAAAAGTTACGTGTTGTTGTGGAAAAAAGTTTCTTCGATGAAGTAGGACAAATAACAATCAGCCTATCAGTGGCTCAAAAAAATGATAATGAAAATGGTGAAGCCTTCTTAAAACGCGTTGATGATTTATTGTACTATGCTAAAAACTCAGGGCGAAATAAAGTAAGTTATTAATAAGTAAAAACAGTAAAAAAAACTTTACTTAAAAGTTTTTTTTAACTATAATGCAACCAAAAAAGAGTGAAGGAATATAAATGCCAAGTATTGATAACAAGTTTTTAAAACGAGCAGATGCCCATATCGCACTTGCAAATGAACAATTAAGTAACGAAGTAAGCCAAGGAGATGTAAGTGCTTCTTTTATGTATGGAACTGCACGATTTAATGCATGGATTGCCGCATGTTCATTTGAATCAGCAGATGAAATGGCACGTGAAAAAGAAGAAATCATGAATTACTTTATAAAAAAATATAAAGAAGCTTTAGAAGAGCATGTGAATCATCACATTGAGCACTTTGATTTTAGTGCTAACGCAAACTAGAGTCAGTCAACTCTCAATCTATTAAAGAGGAAAAGATTTTCCTCTTTTAAGTTTTAATGCTTTGACTAGGATATGATATCTCTAAAATGATAACTTCTCCATCAGCAATAAAAGGACCATGTTCCTCAAAAGGTGGACGTGAAGCATAAAAACCTTTTTCTAACCACATATCAAAAGCTTTATCATAAAGTCTTCCTGAGACTACAAATATCTCTTCTGGATAATCATGACTTTTCGCACCAAAGATATCAGTATCATACCCATCTTTAAAAAGTGTCAAACGGGTATAGTCACCACTTTCTTTATCGTATGCAATCGTTAACTGTTTTAAGTTACCGTTGGTTCCTTCTATATCTTCCCATTTGTCACTGTTTTCAAAAGATAAAGGGTTCCAATAAGTCTGTGTGGATTTCACTAATTACTCTTTTGTTGCTCTATTTTTTTATTTGTCTCTTTGATGTCATTGTATTTATCTTTCATC
>LPNY01000122.1:113115-160122 GCA_001655195.1 Arcobacter sp. EP1 | reverse complement strand
CCAATTATAATAATATTTCGCACTTTGACTCCTATACAAAAATATAAAAGTTATCATAGCAGTTTATCTTTTATAATTTGGTTGATTAACTTCAAATCTGTCTATTTATTTTGTTCTCGAAGTTTATCTTTTTTACTTTTTCGTTTTCCCTTGACAGGAGCTGGTCCTTTTGTTCTTTTAACTGGCTCACCTTTGAGTTCGAACCCTTCTATTTGTTCTTTGTTAACATCTAACTCACACCGTTTTTCAATCAATTTAAAATGTGCTTGATCTTCATGGTCAATAAAAGTTATGGCCGTACCACTTTTTCCAGCTCTAGCTGTTCGTCCAATTCTATGAGTATAATCAAAGGCACTTCGTGGTAAATCATAGTTAACAACACAAGTAATATCATCCACATGTAAACCACGTGCTGCAATATCTGTCGAAAAAAGAACTTGTAAATCATTACGTTTAAACTCATCTAACGTATAGTTTCTATCTTCTTGGATTAAATCTCCATGAAAAGAGTCTGCTTTAAAACCATATTTTCTAAACTTTCTGGACAAATTATCCGTAGCCCTTTTGGTTGCCATAAATACAAGAACTTTTTCAAACTCATTATCTCGGATAAGCTTTTGTAATAGAGCACTTCGATTCTCTTTGTTTACTTCAATAATACGTTGAGTAATATTATTGAGGTTCTCTTTGCTTTCTTGAATTTCTACATTAACAAATGAGCTTGAAATCACTTTTGCAATTTCTAACATCTTTTTTGGATATGTTGCAGAAAAAAGTAAATTTTCTCGTTTTGAAGGTAATAGGTCCAAAATGACATTAAGTTCATCAGCAAATCCTAAATCAAGCATTTTGTCAGCTTCATCTAAAACAAAATATTCTAAAGTATCAAGATTAATTTGCTTTTTACCAATAATATCAATCAATCTTCCTGTAGTTGCAACAATAACATCACACCCTTTTTGAATATCCAATAACTGATCACCAATACTTTGTCCACCTACGACACTTACTACTTGTAGTTTTTTAGGAAAATGTTTTGAAAAAATTTCAAAGGTGTTTGCAACTTGCAGGGTTAATTCTCGCGTTGGAGTTAATACTAAAACTCTAGGTTTAGGTTTCTTTTTAGGTGTTGTTAATAGAAGCTTTTGAACAATAGGCAAGACAAAACTAGCAGTTTTACCACTACCTGTTTGTGCTTTTGCCATTATATCATTGCCCTTTAACACCAAAGGAATCACTTCTGTTTGTACTGCTGTTGCTTGGGTATAGCTGTTCTCTTCTAAAGATTGTGATATTACTTGACTAAACCCAAAACTTGAAAATGACATTGGAATCCTTAAACTATTTGGGGTATTGTAACGCTTTTTTACTTGTTATCTAAACAAATAGTCCACGAATTATTTTATTGTTCTATTTAGGTTGGTCATTGGTAAGACAATGAATTCCACCACCTGCTTTTGCAATGGCACTTCCATCTATCATATAAACATCACGATTAGGAAAATAAGAGGAAAGGAGTTCTTCCAGTTCCCTATCAAAACTTTCATCACCATCAGACATTGCGATCACATAACCATTACCCACAAGCCAATTTGGGTCACCAGGATACCATTTGACTATTAATCCAGCCTTTTTAGCTTCTCGTGCTAAATCTCGTTCTGTTTGCGCATCATAATCAGTAATCACCAAAGTTGATTTATTAATAAATCGTGCTGTTCCATCAATATGCCCAGTTGTGCCATCATCAGGATGATGTCCATATGCCCAAATAATTTTTTTAACTCCAAAGGATTCTTTTAAAATAGCTTCATGTTCGTCTTGGCTCAAATTTGGATTTCTATCATCTTGACAATCCCAATTTAAGACTAAAATATCTTCACCGTTAAACTCTAAGTTGCCTCGTTCTAATATATAGTCTAACTTTTTTATCACTTTTTTATCTAAGTACTTTGCAATATAATTAGGAACTTTATCATCATCTAAAAACTCAACATCATTTCCAAAGTTTCCACCCCAAGCATCAAATCCAAAGTTATATAAAAAAATCTCTTTGCCTTTCTTGACGTATACAGGACCATTGTCTCTTAGCCATGCATTGTTTGTTGCCAAGGTATGCCAAGTGATATTATTAGTATCAACATCATATCTTTTTAAAAATTGCTTAGCACTTTTTTTCTCTTGTATATTTCGAACAATTAAATGTACTCTTTCATACTGTTGTACGATTTTAATAATTTGAGAAAAAGGTAACCGCAAACTTCTATCATAATCATCTGGCCACTGCATCCAAGTTGCTTCATGTTTTTCCCACTCAGCAGGAACACGTAATTCAACTGCAAATGTAATTGAAAATAACAAAACAACAGGCATCAAAAATTTTACAATTGACATTGTTTTCCTTTTAATTTTTTTATAGATTTTGACCTATTTTACCCTAACATCTATTTATCGTAAATTATGATAAAATCTCATCTATAAAAAATATAAGGAAACCTGTGACTACAGATGCACTTGCAATAGTTGATAAAAAAATTGAAACACTTATTTATGAGACAGAAAACCATAGTTTTAATACTTTAAAAGAAAAAGTTGAAGTAATACTAAAAGATGTGGAGATCTTTTTAATAGATAATGAAGTAGATTCTAAAGCAGTGGATTTATATCTCAAAACAGTTATTAACCAAAGAAATGAACTACAACGCCAACGTGAAAAGCTTACTGTTAAAACTGATAAATATAGTTTGATTGAAGCAATTTGTCTAAAGCTTAAATTTGATAGTCAAGAAGCCGTTCTTAGAAAAGTAAAAGAACTAGAAAAGAGAACTATAACAGAACTACTAGCTATTAAAAGTTCTCTTTAAACTTTACCATTTAGGTTCAAAAGCTACACGTTCACCATCATCAGTTGTATACTCTTCAAGTGAATTCTCTTTTGATTGCACGACCATATATATCATAGTTTCATCACTATCATTTCTAATCCCACGAATACCATTTGGTGCAACACGGATTACACTCCCCTCTTTGATTTCAAAACAGTTACCATCTACTTGAAAATAACCATACCCCTTTAGGATAATATAGGTCTCTTCATTTTTATAGTGAATATGAAAATAAGGTTGCTCTTGTTTTGCCGCAAGTGAATTAAATGAGATTTCTGTACCCGTGGCATTTGTAGGCTCTTTTAAAAATACTTTACCCTCGACTTTTTGTTTGTTAACTTTATGAATGAGAGAATACTCCATGAGTTCATCTAAATTACCAAGATTGATGGCGTTGTAGTTTTTCTCTTCAACGATTTTTTCAATTTCTTTCATAACACTCTCCTAGAAATTATTTGACTATTTAGTCAATATATTTTAAAGTGTAGAAAAATTTAGATTAATTGTAGGTTAGTTTTTTGAAGTAAGTTTTAGGAGTTGAATCAAATGTTCAACTCCCATATGGTCTTTAATTTAATGATTATGAAATTGATGCAAACATATCAGCTGTTACTTCTGATACATCTTTTGTTCCATCAAGTTCAACCATAACACCCATTTCAGTATAAAATGCGATTAATGGAGCTGTTTGTTCATGGTAAGCTCCTAGTCTACTTTTAACTGTTTCGGCATTGTCATCTTTTCTAATGATTAATTCACCACTACAGTAGTCACATACATCTTCAGTTTTTGAAGGATTAAAGTCAACATGAAAAGAAGCTCCACAATCAGGACATACTCTTCTTCCAGTAATTCTTCCAACGATTAACTCATCTGGAACATTTAAAGATATAACTTTATCAAGTGAAATTCCCATGTTAGCCATAAGCTCTTTTAATGCTTCTGCTTGTGCTAATGTTCGTGGGAATCCATCAAGAATAAACCCTTTTTTACAGTCATCTTCAGCGAGTCTATCTTTAATAATACCAATGATTGTTGAATCAGGAACTAGCTTTCCTGCATCCATATAGTTCTTTGCTTCCATACCCATATCAGTTTTATCAGCGATTGCTGCTCTTAAAATATCACCTGTTGAGATTTGAGGGATATCATACTTTTCAATTAAAAATTTAGCTTGTGTACCTTTTCCTGCACCCGGAGCTCCAAATACCATTAAATTCATTTTCTAATTCCTTAGTGTTTCTTGTGCTGGAATTGTATAAAAAAAGTAGTTAATAACACATAATAGAGACATATTAAATAAAATAAATTAAGAATTTCCAATACTAATTTAATAACTTAATCATTCCTACACACTTTTATTTTATAATATTTAAAAGAAAAAGGACTCTAATGAATAGTTATCTTGAAGTTTTACAAGACAAAGCAAAAAAAATTGGTGCTAATATAGACGACTGTGGTTATGACAAAGATTGTATCAAAGAAGTATTAGCACAAAAGGTACGTTCAAATCTGGAAAATGAAGACTTTTCTACCATTAAGAAAAAAGCCATTGAAATTGAAGCCAATCTCTCAATCAACGATACGAAAGATTCACTTCTTGATGCAATAGAGGAGAAAGTAAAAACTATTTTAGAAGAAGAGAATGAACGTTATAGCAGTATTGAACTACAGCAAAACTTTATTCCCTTGGATTTAGGATAGATTAACCTGTTTTATTCTTCAAATAAATAAAAAATAGTTACCCCTACTCGTTTATCATAGGTTTCACTTTTTTTATCTTGAAATTTTGAAACAATTGCTCGCGCATTGATAAAAGAGTTTGCTGTATCAATTATCTCTTTTTTATCATCATTTGAAATCAATTTTTTATCATTTGTCTTACTGAATTTTTTTGCTTTTTCTTTATCACTAAATGTTACTTGAATAATATCAATACTACGTTTTACATCCAGTCTTGCTTTTTTCTTTTCATCATCAAATCGTAAAATTCGATTTCCATTAGAAGAGATTTTCATGGTTTTAGCAGTTTCAATGTCTTGAGTTGTTTCAAGTATCACATACTCTTTTCCATTAATTAAAATTTCATCATTCTCTAATAGTTTAATCTCTTTAATAATTGTTTTTTTACCCTTAGGCATTTATATCCTTATATTTTTTTGACATTATAGCGCATATTCACAACTTTACTCTTCTATTAAAATAAAAGCCGATTAAGTTGCTATATTAATAACTATGTTACACTGCATTTATCATCAGGAGCCTTATGAAACCTTACCATTTTGAAAACCAATTTTCATCACAACTTTTACATGAAACAGTCAATCATCCAAATATTGAGGTAGGAAAATTCTCTTACTATTCAGGATACTATCACAAACATGATTTTGTTGAGTGCGTTCGCTATTTACACGATAAACGAAAAGATGTAGATAGACTTATCATTGGTAACTACTGTTCTATTGGTTCAGGTGCAGTATTTATGATGGCAGGAAATCAAGGACATAGAAGTGACTGGATAAGTACTTTTCCCTTTTATTTTCAAGCCAATATTTTTAAAGACTCCAAAAATGGTTTTGAAAAAGTAGGCGATACTAAAATAGGTAATGACGTATGGATTGGTTCTGAAGCCATGATAATTCCAGGCATCACTATAGGTGATGGAGCTATTATAGCAGCCCGTGCAGTGGTTGTAAAAGATGTAGCTCCCTACACGGTTGTAGGTGGTAATCCAGCAACTATTATCAAAACACGATTTAATGAAAAACAAATAGAACAACTATTAACCATGAAATGGTGGACTTGGACAGAAGAAAAAGTCAAAGAGAGTATGCCTCTTATTTGTAGCAATAACATAGAAGCTTTATGGAACTATTGGGAAAAGAATAAAAACAGTTTATAAAGAAGTTTTTCCTATAAGTTGTAGCTTTTTTTCTCGTGTAAGCTTTTTAATTTCATATTCACGTTTAGACGCACTACTTCTATCCGCTGAAGACTCTTTATAGAGTAGTTTTACAGGTCGTCTTGTCTTTGTATACTTTGCACCCTTATGGGAGTTATTATGCTCATCTAAGCGTTTTTGTACATCTTTAGTTATACCTGTGTACAAAGTTTCATCACTGCACTCTAATATATAAACAAAATAAGACATCAATTACTGTTCAGATTCTTGCATAGTTTTCTTGGACGCTTCAATACTCGAAATCAAAACTTTTTTGCACTGGAAAACAAATAAAATTGTTAAAAAGAAAAAAACGATATTTATTATAAGTAATTCCGTATTTAAGCCACCCATACTTATACTTGACATGATTAGTAAACCGGTGAAGGCTATTACAAAAAATAACAATATCCTACTATATAATGAGAAAGATTTAGATGCAAACATTAAAAGTTTTATACTTGCATAAATATCACTATTCATATAAGTTAACATATCATCACAACCTTTTACTTCTTTAATGTTGTCTGAAAATTCGTCTATTTCTTTATCTATTTTATTAAGCATTGATGTTCCTACATTTATAAATATTAGAAGAGTAGTTTACGCAAAGTTTCCAATAGTTATTATTAACTAGACTAAAAATTGTCCTAAAAAAGGCAAAAGAGTACACAAATTCTAAACGAACCCTTTACGTCGTCTTCACAAAAATCCTATACAATACAAATAACGAAAAAGAAAAAAGGATTTAAAATGAAAACGTTAACAACAACAATTGTAGGATTAACTCTGTTTGCAGGAAGTGCTTTTGCACAAGATGGTTTTTCAGCATTTTTCCCAGCTGAAAATGTAGATACTCCCGATTACCTTATCCAAAAAGATATGAAGGTAGAAGGACATAAAACATTAGCTGTTTCAAGCATTAAAACAGGAACATTAACAGCTTTTTACCCAACTGAAAATGATGATACACCAACTTACTTAAGAGTTAATGATAAAGGTGAATCAATGGCTACAAGTATAGCACAGTCAGGTATTCAACACTGTACATTAACTGCTCTTTACCCAGAAGAAAACACTGATGCGCGTGTAAACATCACGTGTTAAACGCAGTTAATATTTTGTCTCCTTAGAGAAGGGAAATGTTTTTCCCTTCTTTTTTTATACGTGTAAACCTTTTAATAATATCTTCTCTTCTTCAAGACTTAGGTAACGCCATTTTCCACTTTCAATATCAAGATTAAACGTCCCAATACGCACACGTGTTAGTGTCACAACTTTTAAGGGTGTTCCAAATTTTGGGTCTTTCATTGCACCAAACAGACGCCGTATATGACGGTTTTTCCCTTCGTCAATTTGTACTCTTAGTTTTGTTTTTGCTCCACCCATACCAATTTTTTCAACACTTAATGCTTTAAGCAGACCAAATTTACTCTCTACTCCATTCATTGCTTGAGTAATATGTTCTTTCGTTACATGTCCTCGAACCCAAATCTCATAGACTTTTATGCAACCACCAGGTTTTGTTAAAACATTACCAACTTGACCATCACGGGTAAACAACAATAGTCCACGGGATTCTAAGTCCAATCTACCAATAGGCATCCACTGGTCATCAAAAACCCACTGGGGCAAAAGATCATAAACCGTTTTTCGTCCACGTTCATCAGAACGAGTTACAACATAACCCTTTGGTTTATTCAGTGCGAGTAGTTTTTGAGAATCAATTGTACTATTCATTAGTTTATTCCTTGATATTATAAAAAAGTTAGTGAAATATAATGGTGAGATTCTCTTATTTTAAAAATATAAAAAGTGTAAAGGTCAGAAAAATTACTATAACAAATGCATAGTCTCTATCATCATTTATAAAAATTACATTCTAGCGTAATAATAACTAAAGACAAGGAAGAGACTATATTGATAACTAAATGATGATAAGAGAACTAAGTAATTACTTTAAATTCTGCTCATTCATTCGTTGTATAACAATTTCACTATCTATTCCTGCTGAATATCGATAAACCAATTCTCCGCCGCTTCGTCCTTGATATAGTGCTCCTAATAATGTGACTATTATCAGAAAAAGCGAAATATTTTCAAGCAAAGCAGACTCTTTAGAAATGGCAAACCATTTAGTAAGAGTAGTTGCAAACAGTGCAACAACGACAATAAATCCAAACGTTTTATGGCTACTTAAAAAGGCCACGCCTTCTTGTAGAATTGTGTTATCTTCCATAATTCTTTGTGCATCATTGATACCACCAAGTACAGCAAAGATGGAAACTAAAAATGCAAAAGCTATAATACGAAAAGCAGCTTTAGAATAACTCTTATCTTTTGTCACCAAAAAGGTAAACTGAGAAAATAGAGCAACGACAGGCAAAGCAACGACAAAATGCACAAATGGCGGGTGTAAGAGATTCATTTTTAACCCTTTTTCGTTCTAAGATTGTTGTATACCTAGATATTAGTATTAATCAATTTAATCTACTCTTAAGAATAAAAATTGATTTAAGAAGAATTAAAGAGTTATAGTAGAGTTACCTCACACTACTTTTTAGGTGGAGGTGGAGGCAAAAGAGAGTTAAAATCATAAGGAATAATTTCTCGTTCAATCTTTTCAGTAAAGTCATATAATTTGAAACAAACCCCAAAAAGAATAAACCACGCAAAGATATAGTTGATAATTGATACAGAAAATACCCAACCAATTAAAACACCAAGTATCCCTACAAGTATTAATAAAGTATCAACCTGTTTTGCTTTTGCTAAATTATAATATTCGATAAATTGTTTTTTATATTTTTCTGTGTTGAACATATAGCTTCCGTATTTTATTTTGACAATATTACAATGAATGATATTAGATTAATCTAAATTTTTTATCATATTTTTTTTGATTTATTTTTTAGAATTAAAAAGTGGGGATTTAACACAAAGTGTAGTAGTTTAATGTTTGTGTTGAACTAAAAGAAAAGAGGTTTTTTCAAAAAACCCCTCTATTCTTTAACCGTATTTGTTTTGTCCGCTTGAAAATTATAATCAAACAGTTTCATAGCAACACCAACGAGAATAAACCAAGCAAAAAGATGTTGAATAAATGAAATTGAAAAAATCCAACCAATTAAAACTCCAGCGATACCAATTTTAATTAATAAATTATCACCCTCATTTTGTTTGAATGCTTTATATTTTTCAGCTATTTCATCAACAAGCGTTTTTTTATTTTCCGTGTTTGGTTCAAATCGTTGTTGCTCTTTTTCAGCAAAATCATAGAGTTTCATACCAAATCCAAATAGAAGAACCCATGCAAATAGATATTGAATAAATGAGATTGAAAGAATCCAACCAATTACTACTCCACCAATTCCTATTTTAATTAACAGGTCATCACCTTTTTTTTCTTTAAATGCTTTATAGTTTTGTTTTATTTCATTAATAATCATAATATATCCCTTTTAGTCTATAAATATTACAATGAAAAAAATTAGATTAATCTAAATATTGTCTCATAAATATTTTGACTAATCTTGAAGTGAAGAAATGACTCATTGAAAATAAAACTTTTTCTTCTTTCCTATTTATAAAAATATTATAAAATAAAATTGTCTCAAAATCAAAACCTTATTTTAGGTTTTTTTTATGGTATAATTTAATTATTTTGAGAGAAACTATGAAATCAAAAAAAACGAATCTTTTTCTTTTTGTTACTTTATATTTTACAATTGTTCTATTCTTTTTTACATCTAGTTACCAATTTTTTATAAATGATTTTGAAAAACTTGAGGAGAAACAGAATAGTAATAATATTCACACCATTTTATCCATAATTAATACTAATATTGAAAATATTAAAAATATCATAAACGATTACAGCAAATGGGATGACACTTATAATTTCATAAAAACTTCAAATCCAGACTATATTTATGAAAACTTTAGAGAAGGTACAAATACTCTTGAAGATTTAAGTATAGACTTTATTATTTATGCAACACTTAAAAACAAGGTAATATTTTCAAAGTATCTTGAGAATTCACCAATAAACAATACTAAAAACTTTGAAGACTTTCTTTTGAAAGAACTTCAAGTAAAAAATATACATACAGTTTTTCAATATAAATCTAAACTACTTTATTTAATCAAATCAGAAATAAAAAAAAGTGACTCTAGTGGAGATAATAATGGCTATATCTTAAGCGGTAAATTTATAAGTCATAAGCATCTCAGTTCTATGACAAAAGTTTTTGAAAAACTTAAAATTACAAAGCTACAGTCAAACAATGATATTCAAATAGTTAATTTCCCCTTTTTAAAAAATACAAAAATTGATGTTTTATACAGTCATCATAAAATAATTAACAATGTTCAAATATTTAACTCTTTAGGAAACTATGTTTTTTCGATATCTGCTGAAAATCAAAGAGATATCGTTAACAATGGACAAAATACAATATTTACATTTAACTTCCTCATGTCAATATTTCTGTTATTTATTTTTTATATTCTCTATAGAAATCAAGCTACTTTGGAACACATAGTCGAGGAAAAATCAAAAGAAATAATCGAACAACAGAAGGTTATTGCGCATCAGTCAAAAATGGCTTCTATGGGAGAAATGCTAGAAAATATAGCTCATCAATGGAGACAACCCTTAAGTATTATTTCAAGTGTCACTACAGGTCTGCTATTTTACAAAAAATCAAATACTTTAAGTGATGAACAATTTAATAACTCGTTAGAAACTATTAATAAAACGACACACTATCTATCCAATACAATTGATGATTTTAAAAACTATTTCCAAAAAGACAGAGAAAAAGAAAAATTTTATTTGGACAGTACTTTAAAGCACTCTTTACTACTGATTGATTCGCTACTTATAAGTAATAATATCAAAGTTATTAAAAATTTTGAAAAAATAGAAGCTTATGGAATAAAGAATGAACTTATTCAAATATTTCTAAATATCATCAACAATTCAATTGATGCATTTGTAGATAAAAAAGAGCTATCTGATAAAGTGATTACAATCGAAATTACAAAAGAACAAAGTGCTAGTCAAATTCTTTTTAGAGATAATGCAGGTGGAATACCAGAAGAGATAATACATAGAGTATTTGAACCTTATTACACCACAAAACACAAATCTCAAGGTACCGGTATTGGTCTATATATGTCTTATGAAATTATTACTAAACGTATGAAGGGAAAGTTTCTTGTAAGAAATCGTACGTCTGTAATTAATAATAAAGAGTATACAGGTACAGAGTTCATAATAAAAATACCACTTTGATAAGTAGCATTTTTATTCAACTGTTTTAATATCTACAAGTTCCACGAAACACTCTTTTTTAAGTAGTTTCTTACTTGTTGCATCATCTTCAGCAAGTGTTACAATATCTGCAAAATCATCTTTTAGTACGGCAAAGTTATGGTGTTCTTTGATGCTTTCTAATTTAATTTTATCCGTTAGTTCAGAATCAGTTACAATATCAATATTTCTATACCCTTTTGCAAACTCTGCTTTGATAACTTTAACTATCTTTTCATTTTTGAGTATCTCTTCTAAACTAATAGAGAGATTCAAATCATCTTTTTTAACAACCTTATATGTCACTTCAATATTACCATTCACGTTTTTTTCCTTCACTAGGCTAATACCTCTATTTTATTTTTAGAAGTATAGTTGAAAAAAACGCTAATGTTTAAAAGTATTGCAGAATGTAAGCTTACTAAAAGTGATTAAAACTATTTGAGTATCTATAGATAAAATTCTCATTTTAAACTTTTAGAAGTTTGTTTAACTATAATTCAAATTGAACAATAATAAATTCTATCAAATAAAGAGAGTAAATTTAATGAGATATGCCCATACAAATATTGCTGCAAAAGATTGGAAAAAAGTTGCAGATTTTTATATCAAGGTGTTTAAATGTACACCCAAACTACCCGAAAGAAACCTTAAAGGTGATTGGCTAGATAAAGCCACTGGTTTAAAAAATGCAAGACAATTTGGCATGCATTTAAATCTACCAGGATATGAAACCGATACAGCACCTACGCTAGAGATATTTAGTTATGATGAGTTAGTGCAAACCAATCCTATGATGGCAAACCATAGAGGTTTTACACATATCGCTTTTGAAGTTGACGATGTTGATGAAACCTTAGAGCAAATAATAAAACATGGTGGCTCAAAATTGGGTGAAATAATTGAAAACCAAATCGAGGGTGTTGGAGTTATACGATTTACCTACTGTAGAGATTGTGAAGAGAATATTATAGAGATACAGTCTTGGAAATATGAAAAATAAAGTAAAGGAAGAATCCTTTATTTATTTTTCTTTCGAGAAGCTTTTGCAGCTTTAGCTTTTTTCTTCGCTTTTGCTTTGTTAAAACTAGCCGCTTTTCGTGCGTTGATTACTTGTTCTTCTTGATTTTTTTCTTGAGAGTAAGCAACGCGAGTAGCATTTTTATTCTGGTTCCCCTGTAATGCTAACTTATCACCTTTTTTTGTTTGTACGCTTGAAATATTTAATTCTTTACCAGCCATTTGTTAACCTTGTTTTTTAAGTTCGGTATTGTAGTAAAATCTTGATAAAAAAATCGAAAAGTTCACTTAGAAATAAAAAAACTGAAAACAAGGATTAAAGAGTATGACAGGTTTCAATTGGTTAAGAATTCATAAGTAGGTTTCATTTTGGTAAAAAGATATTGGGCATCTATAAGGACAGATTCTAAAACAAAAGGGTCTTTAACACCAAGAATTCTTTCAGGTGAGTTTTCAAACTCACTCATATCAATACCACTTTCAATACTTGGTCTCATATATGCCAAAGTAGCTAAATAGTTACTCCCATCTTTAGACGTATAAACATCTACATCCATATAAAATCTTTAATTCATTTAGAAATACCATTGTATCCCATAGCGTCCCAAAGGACTCTTATGTATTATTGTTTCTTTTAGTGTAGATTAAAAAAGTTCCCATTTGAAGTCTAATCCCTATTTTAGAAGTAATGGGGAAGAGGTATTGAAAAGTGGAAATTCATCACCTGACTCCTAATTTCTAATTTTAATTTTCAAAGATAGTTTACTGTTATCAAGTGAAAAATATAATTATATTACGATATATCAATCTTATGTTATACTGTAATAACAAAGGACTTTACAATGGAAACAGAAAATAAAGTCACCCTAAAAAGAGATATCTCTTTATACCTTCTTATATTTTATGGCCTTGGGAACATCTTAGGTGCTGGCATTTATGTACTTGTTGGAAAAATTGCTGGTATCTCTGGTATTTTTGCTCCTATTTCATTTATAGTTGCTTGTATTGTTGTTTTATTTACGGCTTTGAGTTATTCTGAATTATCTGCAAGATTTCCATATAGTGCAGGAGAAGCTCTTTATGCGAAACATGCCTTTAACTCAAAATATATATCAATATTTATAGGTATTATAATTGCACTTAGTGGTATTTTATCAAGTGCAACAATTATTCATGGGTTCAATGGATACATCTCTAATTTTTTTGATTTACCTTCAACCTTAACGGCGATTCTACTACTGAGTATTTTAACAATTGTTGCAATATTAGGCATTGGGAAATCAGTAAAGTTTGCAACAATCTTAACACTAGTGGAGATTTTTGGTCTACTTATTATTGTTTTTGTAGGTGTTGAAAATATTGAATTTAAAAATGTCGAAATAAAAGCGTTTATTCCCTCTTTTGAAATATCTATTTGGTACACAATCTCACTTGGAGCATTTTTAGCTTTTTATGCATTTATTGGTTTTGAAGATATGGTAAATGTAGCAGAAGAAGTAAAAGAACCAGAAAAAAACATGCCAAAAGCTATAATTATAACTTTAATTGTTTCAACTACTTTATATATTCTAGTTGCAACAATCTCTGTACTAGCAATAGCTCCTGAAATATTATCAAAAAGTGATGCTCCACTTGCTGATGTATATAGAACGCTTACAAACAAAGAGCCTATCATATTAAGTATTATTGGAATGTTTGCAGTTATTAATGGTGCTTTGATACAAATAATTATGGTTTCAAGATTACTTTATGGGATGGGAATGAATAAATGGATTCCCTCAATTTTTACAAAGATAAATGAAAGAACAAGAACGCCAATAATCGCTACAGTTTTTGCTTCTGTAGTTATTTTAATTTTTACTTTATGGCTTCCAATTGTAACTCTTGCTAGTCTTACAAGTTTTTTTATATTTATAGTATTTACACTAATGAATCTTGCATTAATTAAAATCAAACTTAAAAGTCCTACACCTGAAGGTATTATAAATATTCCTTTTTGGATACCAACACTTGGAATAATTGTAAACTTAGTACTTCTATGTATTCAAATATTTTCAGTAGTTTAAATACTTATTTGAGGCTTAATAATAAATAATATAGACAACAAGATATTCATTTACTAATTTCAATTTTAAACTTTTATAATTATAATTCCGAGAACAGGATACTTATTTGACCATTTAATTAATTAGGTAAACTGTCCCCGGAATTTACAAACACAAGGTTATAAACAAATATTACATTAGATTTACATATATTTTTACTATGATAATATAAACTAAAAGGGAAACTAATGTTTGAATTTATAGCGTTACTATCTTTTACATTATCTGGAGTAATTATCTACTTTATTCAAAAGAAAAAAGCAGAAAATAGAAGAAAAGAAAGTCAATTTACACCAACTCGTCAAAAAGATATAAAGAAAGCAAAGAAAAAGGATAGAAGAGAAATTGAATAGTGAATAGTGAATAGTGAATAGTGAATAGTGAATAGTGAAAGCTTGACAAACTTTTTTAAGTTGTCAAGCTAAAAGTGGAAATTCAACCAGAGAAGTGTAAATTAAATTTAAGTCATCATTGATCTACTTTAAATTTTGGTATATCAAAGCCCTTTTTTTCTAATAAATCTAATACATCACCATAACCATTCAAAATTTTTGAAAGTCTTATCTTTTCATCAGATTTAAATTTTAGTACATACCAACCTGCGAGATCACTTACTTCAACTTTTTCAAAATCATTCCATGAAAGAACTTTTTTTCCATTCCAAGGAGTAGAAAAGGTAATGCTATTTTCATCAAAAGTTCCTTTTACTTTAAAATACTCTAATAATGAGTAACTTGCAACAACTAAAAAAACTAAAACTATTGGGAGTAATATTAATACGTCAGAAATGTTCTCCCAAACCTTAGTTACGTAACCTAAAAAAACTAAACCTAAAATGGCAAGTAGTGCACCTGTTGCTACTATTATTGGTACATAACCATGTTTAATTTCACCATAAACACTACCTTTTCTCTCTTTTTTAGAAAAAAATGCAATTAATGCTGCCGCAATTAAGCCTCCAATAATACCAGCTTCCATATTGTTCCTTTAAATAATTTCTCTAACTATATTTATATTGCGTCACAGTTTCTGTCACAAAAGCAGAAAAATAAAAGAAATTTAGAAATTTATAATTTTGGATTTAAAATAATATGCTTTTAGAGTATTAGGTTTTGAAGTCAACCAAGGCGAAGGGTTAATTTTAAGCGGAGTGTACATGCAGTACATGAGCATTCAAATTCACTCTTCAACGAAGAGTGAATTTAAAAGGTGATGCTATAAAAGCATATTATACGTGGTAGTTAGGTGCTTCGTTAGTAATAGTCACATCATGAACGTGACTCTCTTTAAGCCCCGCCGATGTAATCTCAACAAACTCTGCAGTCTCTTGGAAGATTTTAATAGTTCCGCTACCTAAGTAACCCATAGAACTTCGTAGCCCTCCACTCATTTGGTGAATGATGTCTGCAATGCTACCTCGGTAAGCAACTCGTCCTTCAATTCCTTCTGGTACTAGTTTGTCTGCTGCTGTTCCTTCTTGGAAGTATCTGTCTGTACTTCCTTTTGTCATTGCTCCAATTGAACCCATACCTCGGTATGATTTGAATTTTCTTCCTTGGAATAAAATCAACTCACCTGGAGATTCATCCGTTCCAGCTAATGCTGAACCCATCATAACACACGATGCTCCTACTGCTAACGCTTTTGCAACATCACCAGAATATTTGATACCACCATCTGCAATAACGGGAATACCATGTTTAGCACCCTCTTCTGCACACTCATCAATTGCAGAAATTTGTGGAACACCAACACCTGCTACAATTCGTGTTGTACAAATTGAACCTGGACCAATTCCTACTTTAACACAATCTGCACCTGCTTCTATTAATGCTTTTGTACCTTCAGATGTTGCTACATTTCCAGCAATAATATCTACATCTAATTTAGACTTTATATCAGCAACTGAATCTAAAATACCTTTAGAGTGTCCATGAGCTGAATCTAATACTAAAACATCAACACCCGCTTCAACTAAAGCTGTTGCACGATCAAGTTGTCCTACACCAATAGCCGCACCAACGATTAGTCGTCCTAATTCATCTTTAGATGCATTTGGGTATTCTCTTTTTTTATTAATGTCTTTGATAGTAATCAGACCAATAAGTCTATTTTTATCATCAACGATAGGTAATTTTTCAATTTTATTGGCATGCATAACATCTGCTGCTTCTTCTAAAGTTGTACCTTCTTTAGCAGTGATTAGTGGCATTGGAGTCATTTTGTCTTCAATTTTTTTACTAAAATCTTTTGTAAATCGCATATCTCTGTTAGTTACGATTCCTAATAATATTTTGTTATCATCAACTACTGGAACACCAGAAATTTTGTATGATGCCATGATATCTTCTGCATCTTGTAATGTTTGGTCTTTTTTAATCGTAATTGGATCAATAATCATACCTGATTCTGATTTCTTTACTTTTTTTACTTGTAGTGCTTGTGTTTCAATATCCATGTTTTTATGAATAATTCCAATACCACCAAGTCGTGCCATTGCAATTGCTGCTTCATATTCAGTTACAGTATCCATAGCTGCTGAAACAAAAGGGATATTTAATTTAATATTCTTTGTTAATTGTGTCTCTAAACTTACAGCTTTTGGTAAAATCTCAGATTTTGCCGGTACTAATAAAACGTCTTCAAATGTTAATGCTCTTTTTCTAATTCTCATGCGGTCCCTTTCTTGTTTTTAATTTTTTAATTTATTTTTGGTAATTGACTTGTTTTTCTAAACTTAATGCTCCATCAAACACGGTTTGTTCATCGTAAGCATTTCCTATTAACTGTAGCCCTACTGGCATTCCATTTTCAGCATTACATACAGGAAGTGAAATAGCTGGTAATCCTGCTAGGTTTACTGAAATAGTATAAATATCACTTAGGTACATCTCTAATGATGTTTTAAAGCTTCCAAACTCAGGTGCAGTTGTTGGAGCAACTGGTGAAAGAATTAAATCAGCCTCGTTAAAGATAGCTTCATACTCATCTTTGATTAAGTGTCGCACCTTTTGTGCTTTAATGTAATATGCATCGTAGTAACCTGAACTTAATACAAATGAACCTAACATAATTCGTTTTTGTACTTCATCACCAAAACCTTCTGATTTTGTTTTTACGTACATCTCTTTTAGACCTGCGTCACCTTTGCGGTTTCCATATCGTACACCGTCTAGTCGCGCTAAATTTGCACTAGCTTCTGCCGTTGCTACAATATAGTATGAAGAAACAATTTTTGATGTATCAACCATGTTTTTGTGAACAATTGTATGTCCAGCATCTTCTAATGCTTTAACCGCAACTTCAAAACCAGCTTTGATTTCATCACTTGCTTGTTCAATGTAGTTATTAATAACAGCAATAGTTAATTTTCTATTACTATCTAGTTTTGGAGCTACGGGTTCAGACTCTACATTTGCAGAGGTTGAATCCATCACATCATGACCTGAAATAATGTCATAAAGAATCGCTGCATCTTCAACATTTTGTGTAATTGGTCCAATTTGGTCCAATGATGATGAATAAGCACCTAAACCATATCGAGATACTCTTCCATATGTTGGTTTCATACCCACACAACCACAATAAGCTGCTGGCTGTCTAATACTTCCACCAGTATCACTTCCTAGTGCTGCAATAGCAATACCCGCTGCAACTGCTGCGGCACTACCACCTGAACTTCCACCTGGAACTTTAGCGTTATCAATTGGATTAAGTGTTTTACCGTAACATGAAGATTCCGTTGAACTCCCCATAGCCATTTCATCCATATTTGTTTTACCAAATGGTGCAAGGCCTGCTTTTTCTAAGTTATTAATTACTGTTGCATTATATGGAGATATGTACCCTTTTAAGATATTACTTCCACCTGTTATTTCCCAGTTTTTAACATTGATATTATCTTTGATTGCAATAGGTATACCTGATCCAGCTTGGTTTAAATCACTTGATGTTAACTGCTCAACATACGCACCACAGTTATCTTCTTTAATTTTTGTTAATAAATCTTCTCGTAAGTTTTGAATTTCATTACTACTTAAAGACAAAGCCTCTTTTAATGTAACCAATGGATGCTCCTGTAAAAAAGTTTGTATAAAATATATATTATAATTAGCGTTGGATTATACCAAAATATTGATTAAAATTGCGCCTATTTTTTGAGTTATTTTTTTAAATTTTATAGATTATCTAAGAAGTAATATTTATAGTTTTGTTTGTTATTTTTTAGTTTTCTAGGTATTAAAAAAGGGAAGAGAGTAACACCCTCTTCCCTTTTGCTCAATGTTAAATTAAATAATCAATTATACGAATGAGATGAATGCCATTTGTGTAGCATCCCCTCTTCTGATTCTTGTTTTAACAATTGAAGTATATCCACCATTTCTACCTTCGTATTTTGGTGCGATTTCATTGATTAATTTTTTAGTAGCTTCTTTACATTGTAATGCTGCGAAAATAGCTCTGTGAGTATTTAAGTCTGCATTTCTTGCTGTAGTTACTAATTTTTCAATGTGTCTTTTTAACTCTTTTGCTTTTGGTACAGTTGTTTCGATCTTTTCTCTTTCGATGATTGCGATTGCCATATTTTTTAGCAATGCTTTTCTATGAGAAGAAGTTCTGTTTAACTTTCTATATCCGTGCTTATGTCTCATATTAAACCCTTATTATGCTTTAAACTGCTCTAGCTTTCTTCTTAAAGCTGATGCAACGTTTTCTGGAAGTGTATTTTCAATTGGGAAACCAAGTGATTCTAATTTCTCTGAAATCTCATCAAATGATTTTTTACCAAGATTTTTAATATTTTTAACTTCAACTTCACTCATCAGTACTAATTCACCAAGGTATTTTAACCCTGCTCTATCTAAAGAGTTGAATGATCTAGCACTTAAGTTTAAGTCATCAATTTTTACAATTAAATCTTTTAATTCAACTGGTTCTTCACCAGAATCATTAACTGTTACTTCAGATAAGTCAAATACTTTGTTAAATACTGACATTTGTGAGTACATAACAGAAACAGCTTCTTTAAACGCAGAAATAGGAGAAATTTGTCCATTTGTTTGTACGTTAAATACTGCTTTTTCGAAGTTTGGATTATCTTCAACTAACATTTTTTCAATATCATAAACTACTTTTTTTACTGGTGTAAAGAATGCGTCTACTGGAATGTATTCGCTTCCTACCATATCTCTAATATCTTCAGATGGCATATAACCAATACCTCTTTGGATAATTACTGAGAATGTTAAGTTACAATCAGAGTTGATTGTTGCTAAGTGTACATCAGGACTAACAACTTCTACTTCAGAATTTGCTAAATCTGCACCCTTAATCTCTTTTGGTCCATCAAAAGAGTATTCAACTTCAACTTGATCTTCATCACCAATAATTTTAAATTTAATGTTTTTAAGATTAATAATAAAAATAGCAATATCTTCAAGCATACCTCTTAAAGAATCAAACTCGTGGCTTGCACCTTCGATCTTAACTGCGATTGGAGCGTATCCAACCGAGCTAGAAAGAAGAAGTCTTCTTAAAGGGTGCGCTAATGTAATTGCAAAACCACTTTCAAATGGATATGCAGAAATCTTAGCTTCAGTATCACTGATTGCTTCAATTTCAACTTCTGTTGGTAAAAATGGAGTGTCTGCAAATTTTTTCATACGCTGCTACCTTTATTTATTATTTAGAATATAACTCTACGATTAATCTTTCTTCAACTGGAATAACTACTTCTTCTCTAGTAGGGATTCTAGTAAAAATACCAAATACTTTATCTTTATCTACGTCAACCCATTCAACCATACCAGTTTGGTTAGTTAATTCTAACGCTCTTACAACTTGTGGGTTAGATTTAGATTTTTCTTTGATTTCAATTTTTTGACCAGGTCTTACAACGTAAGAAGGAATATCAACTTTCTTACCGTCTACTAAAACATGACCGTGTGTTGTGAATTGTCTAGCGTTTGCTCTAGTTGAAGCAAATCCCATTCTATAAACAACGTTATCTAATCTTTGCTCAATTGAAGTAATAAGGTTTGACCCTGTGTTACCTTCGTGAGCTGCTGCTTTTTTAAAGTATTTTCTGAATTGTTTTTCAGATACACCGTAAAGGTATTTAGCTTTTTGTTTCTCTCTTAACTGTAAACCGTACTCAGAGATTTTTGTTCGTCTTTGTCCGTGTTGTCCTGGAGGGAAAGGTCTTTTTTCTAATGCAGATTTTCCGTTAAGTCTTCTCTCACCTTTTAATCCAAGGTCTGCATCCAATCTTCTTTCGATTTTTTCTACTGGTCCTCTATATCTTGCCATTACCTACTCCTTACACTCTTCTTCGTTTAGGAGGTCTACAACCATTATGAGGTAGTGGTGTAACATCCTTTAACCAAGTTACTCTAACTCCGTCCATAGCACCAACAGATTTAACTGCAGTGTCTCGTCCAGAACCAGGTCCTTGAATTTTGATTCCAACATTTTTAATTCCATGTTCCATTGCTTTTTGCATAGCGTCTTCAACAGCAGCTTGTGCAGCAAATGGAGTAGATTTTTTAGAACCTTTAAATCCTAAGTTTCCAGCAGATGACCATGCGATTGCATTACCAGCATTATCAGTTACTGTTACCATTGTATTATTAAACGTTGCCGCAATATGTACGATACCGTCAGCAATATTCTTTTTTACTATTTTTTTTCTAGTTACTTTTCTTTTTGCCATCGTTAATCCTTATGCTGCACCAACAGTTCTTTTTTTACCTTTTCTTGTTCGAGCATTAGTTTTAGTCTTTTGCCCTCTACATGGTAAACCTTTTCTGTGTCTTAAACCTCGGTATGAACCTAAATCCATAAGTGATTTAATATCCATCGCAACTTTCTTTCGAAGATCACCCTCAACCATATAGTTCTTTTGGATCTCTTGTCTAATTGTCGCTGCTTCATCTTCTGTTAACTCGTGAGCTCTTTTGTTTCTGTCAATTCCAACAGCATCTAAGATTAATCTTGAGTTATGTAAACCGATACCATAGATGTACGTTAATGCGTACTCCATTCTCTTTTTGTTTGGTAAATCAACACCTGCAATTCTAGCCATATTGCTTATCCTTGTCTTTGTTTGTGTTTTTTAGTTTCGCAGATAACTCTAACGACACCTTTTCTTTTGACAATCTTACATTTGTCACACATTTTCTTAACTGAAGCTCTTACTTTCATAAAAAGTCCTTCTTTTGTGTATTTTTACCACTTTAACAACAGGCATGAACGTTGCTGTTCATATTAGCCATTCATACCAACTCTTTAGCAAATCACAAATTATTTGGTAAAAAATTCTTTTATGGTTGAAAAAATGGATTTGGATTATATTTAATTTTTGCTTAAATAAACTTGAATCTACTACTAAAGGCCATATTTTATCCTTTTAGGCACTTTTATAATGTTTTTGATAAAATCATAATAATAAATTTAAAAGAGTAAAAATGAGTATTATCTATAGTAATGAATTAATAAAAATAGAGATTGAAAGTAGTGAAATTCCTTGGTTAAAAATATTTACCCAAGAGGCCTACAAAGAGTTTAGCCAATGTCCATCAGAAGTTAAAACAGAGATATTTAGGTTATTAGATGTTATTGAAAAAGAGATGTTGGAGTATTATCAAACATGCGAGAAAATAAATATCGCTTCTTTTGGAAATTATGTACCCCATGTTCATTTTCATATTATGGCACGATTTAAAGAGGATTCTTATTTTCCTGAGCCCATGTGGGGCAAAAAACAGCGTGAGGCAAATTTAGAGTTGCCCGACTTTGATAGATTTATATCCCAGTTACAAAAGAAGCTTTAAACTTCTTTTGTTTTAACCGTCGTTGTTAATTTTAGTAATTAACTCTTTGAGTACATCTTCACATTTATCGTGGTCAATTTGACAACCGCCTGCGGCTTGATGTCCACCACCACCATAAGATAACATCAACTCACCAACATTCGTTTTTGATGATTTATTAATAATTGATTTCCC
This sequence comes from Arcobacter sp. EP1, assembly GCA_001655195.1. Classification (GTDB taxonomy): domain Bacteria; phylum Campylobacterota; class Campylobacteria; order Campylobacterales; family Arcobacteraceae; genus Arcobacter_A. The sequence continues at coordinate 137,851 of LPNY01000122.1, read as the reverse complement.
TGTTGAGAAAACAACATTTTGTTTATCTTTTCCCCAAACAGCATGAATAGAAATATTTGTATCTGGATAAAGGGCATAAATTAAAAATCGGTTTCCAGGATAGATAATCGTTTCATCACGATAATCAATAATCACTAAATTATCGTGTATGGTTGAACATCGATGTAATTGCTCTTCGAATTCATCTTCATATTTTAAATACAAGTCAACACGCTCTTTTACATCTGGTAGTGCTAATATTTCTGAGATATCATGGTCTTTACAATAGTCAATTAAATCCATCATTAATTGATAGTTTGAAACAGTAAACTCTCTAAATCTTCCAAGACCTGTTCGTGAATCCATTAAAAAGCTAAGTAAATCCCAACCTCTTGGATTTAAAATATCATCTTTTGAAAAAGCAGCACTATCAGCTTTGTTTGCTGCGTCCATTAAATCAGTAAATCGTGGTGGAAACTTAGAACTTGCTCCATAATATTGGTAAACAACTTCTGCGGCACTTGGGGCGTCAGGGTCAATAATATGATTATCTTGTTTTTCGTTACGCAAGGTTTCACTAAAGTGGTGATCAAAAGCTAAAAAAACCCCATCCACATAAGGAAGGTTAGTTGTTATATCACTTCCTGTTATTTCAACTTTACCATCTTGCATATCTTTTGGGTGAACAAAAGTAATTTCATCAACAATGTCTAGGTATTTCAATAAAGTACCACAAACTAATCCATCCATATCACTTCGTGTGACTAATCTATATTTTTTATCCATATCACCATTCCACTAGTAAATTTGAAATATTCTATCATGATTAGAATAAATAAGTTATTTAAAAAAGAAAAAAATTGATTTAATTTTTATTAGGAGGAAAAAAATGGAGCCAAAGAGAGGCTCCACTTTATAAAATATTAGTTATTTGTTAATAAAGTTTGCAATTACATCACCCATTTCAGCCGTTGTAACTACATGTTTTGCATCGTATGCTGCGATGTCTTTTGTTCGGTAACCCTCTTTAAGTGCTTTTTTAATAGCACTATCAATCATTGTTGCCGCTTCACTTTCACCCAGTGAATATTTTAACATCATTCCAGCAGACTCAATTGTAGCAATTGGGTTTGCAATTCCTTGTCCTGCAATATCAGGAGCTGAACCATGAATTGGCTCATAGATTGCAGTTTTGTCCCCTGTAGAAGCCGATGGAAGTAATCCAATAGAACCTACAACCATAGAAGCAGTATCAGAAAGAATATCTCCAAAAATGTTTCCTGTTAAGATAACATCAAACTGTTTTGGGTTTCGTACTAACTGCATTGCTGCATTATCTACATACATATGTGATAGTTCAACTTCTGGATAATCTTTAGCAACTTCTTCAACTGTATCTCGCCAAAGCTGAGAAACTTCAAGAACGTTTGCTTTATCAACAGAACATACTCTTCTATCTCGTTTCATCGCAAGTTCAAATGCTTGTTTTGAAATTCGAATAATTTCATCTTTTGTGTACACCATTGTATTGTATGCTTTTTGACCATCATTAGCTCGCGGTTGACCAAAGTAGATACCACCAATAAGCTCACGCACAACCATAATATCAACGCCCTCAATAACTTCAGGTTTAAGTGTTGAAGCATTTACTAACTCATCATAGATGATTGCAGGTCGAAGGTTTGCATAAACACCCATCGCTTCTCTAAACTTTAATAGTCCAGTTTCAGGTCGAAGTTCACGTGCTAATGTATCCCATTTTTCTCCACCAATAGCTCCAAATAGACATGCATCAGAGTTTAATACTCCACTAACAGTCTCATCTGGTAAAGGAACACCTGTTACATCAATAGCGATTCCACCCATGAGATAGTCTTCATACTCTAATGTAAATCCACACGCATATGAAACAGCATCTAATACTTTAATTGCTTCATCAACAATTTCTGGACCAATTCCATCACCTTTGATGATTGCTATTTTATATTTTTTCATTATTTATCTACTCCCATTTCAGCTTTTGCATAGTTTATTAAACCACCTGTAGCAATTAATTCTTGCATAAAATCAGGAATAGCAATAAATTCATAGCTTTTATTTGTTGTGTTATTGATTATTTTTCCATTATCTAAATCAATAGAAATTGTCTCACCCTCTTTAATCTCTAAAGACTCTGGTAATTCAAAAATTGGTAATCCCATATTAAAAGCATTTCGGTAAAAAATTCTTGCAAATGATGGAGCAACAACAGCAGCTACACCTGCAGCTTTTAAAGCAATCGGAGCATGTTCTCGACTTGAACCACATCCAAAGTTTTCACCTGCAACGATAATATCTCCCTTTTGTAACTTGTTTGGGAAATCTGGATCTGCATCTTCCATAACGTATTTCGCTAAATGCTCAGGGTCAGAACTGTTTAAATAACGTGCAGCAATGATAACATCTGTATCAATATTAGCACCAAAGTTCCACACTTTTCCAGTAATTGTATTCATAATCTAAATCCTTAATAGACAAAAAAATGGATTTCTAACTTAGTATATAGTTTGTTATTTTTTTGACATTATTTTTAAATGAAAACGCATTTTACCTAAAATTTTTGAAATAATTGATTAAATGAATAAAATTAATTATTTATTTAATAATTTTCGGTATAATATCTGACTATCTTTAAAAAAAGCAAGGAACTTATATCAATATGAGTGTAAAAGACTTAAACAAAGCTATAGAAACCACGGTAAAAGAGTATAAAGACTCTGTTCTTACCTTTGAAAAGCTGATTAAAATTTTTCCAAAAGCTCCTTCAGTTGCCAATGTAAAAAAACTCATCGCACTTATTCAACTCTACAACGTGACGCTTATTACGTCACAAGAGCAAGCAAAGCGAATGAATGCTGAAGAAGCCAAAAGAAAAGAAGACTTACGAAACAAACTTCGTGAAAACGAAGAAGATGTTTATGATTTATTAAAAAACAAAGAACTTCTTGAATGGTCACGGTCTGATTCACCTGTTAGAATGTACCTAAGAGAAATGGGACAGATCCCATTACTAACAAAAGAAGAAGAGATTGAAATCTCTAAAAAAATCGAGATGGGTGAAGATGTAATTCTTGACGCTATCTGTTTTGTACCCTATTTAATTGATTTTATTTTAGAGTACAAAGAACCTCTAGTAAATAGAGAACGAAAAGTTAAAGAACTTTTCAAAAACTTTGATGACGAAGATTCTGATGATTCATCAGAAGAAGAGATTGTTGAAGTAGAAACTGATGATTCAGATGATGATGACTCAAGCAAAAAAGATAAAAAGCTTGATAAACGAGCTGAAACAATTATTGCAACATTTAAAGTATTAGAAAAAGCAAAAAAAGATTGGTTAAAATTCCAAACTAAAGAGACTGCTAAATCAGATGACGAAGTTGATGTTATGACATTTGACTTAGCAACTGCTTTTAAAAAGAAACTTTTAAAAGAGTCACTTATTGATTTAGGACCAACTTCTAAACTTATTACAGAGATTGTAAAAGCGATGGAAACTGCACTTAAATCTGATACTGGTTTTGACTCTGAGTTAAAACGATTAGAGTATAAGTTACCACTTTTTAACGAAACATTAAAAAAGAATCACGAAAAGCTTTTAGAAAATATTATTAATTTATCAAAAGTTCAAATCACTTCAATGGTTCCAGAAGCAACAATGGTTTCTACGTATATGGAAATCAAAAAACTTTTCCAAACAAAAGAGGCTTCTAAAGGTGGCTTTGATTTAGAACCTGAAGAGTTAAAAGATGTATTAGAGCAAATCAAACGTGGTAAACAAATCACAGATGAAGCTAAAACTCGAATGGCAAAATCAAACTTAAGACTGGTTGTATCGATTGCAAAACGTTATACAAATAGAGGTTTGCCTTTCTTAGACCTTATTCAAGAAGGAAACATCGGTCTTATGAAAGCTGTTGACAAGTTTGAATATAAAAAAGGTTATAAATTCTCTACTTATGCAACATGGTGGATTAGACAAGCTATCTCAAGAGCAATTGCAGACCAAGCGAGAACTATCCGTATTCCAATTCACATGATTGAAACGATTAATAGAATCAATAAAATCATCAGAAAGGGAATCCAAGAGAATGGTAAAGAGCCAGATGTAGATGTAATCGCAAAAGAAGTTGGACTACCTGTTGATAAGGTAAAACAAGTTATTAAGATTACAAAAGAGCCAGTATCACTTGAAGCACCAATTGGTTCAGATGATGATGGTAAATTTGGAGACTTCGTTCCTGATGAAAAAGCACCAACACCAGTTGATAACATCATGAAAGAAGATTTACAAGGTCAAATTGATCAAATCCTTGCACAATTAAATGAAAGAGAACAAGCAGTTGTTAGAATGCGGTTTGGACTTATGGATGATGCAAGTGATAGAACACTTGAAGAGATTGGAAAAGAGCTTGCGGTAACACGTGAGAGAGTACGTCAAATCGAATCAAGTGCTATTAAGAAATTAAAGCACCCTAAAGTTGGGAAAAACCTTAAAAACTACGTAGAGAGTTAAGAACTGCATGAATTTCTATGAAAACTGGGTGGAATTAGATTTAAATCCTATTATCTCTTTTTCCTCCACAGGTAAAATCAAATTTTCAAATCAAGAGGCACAATTCTTACTGAACCGTATCTCTCAAAAAGAACTTTATGATTTAGCCTTGCGTTATGCGCCAAGCTCCTTTGGTTTTCAAACATCGTACATAAACCTACCCCTTAAAAACTACACTTTTTATGCAATTACAGTGGGTTATGAAGATGAAGATGAAATTCATCTCAAACTTTACAAATCAACCATGGTTAAACGTAAAAAGAAGTTATCTTCTAAAAATGCGACTATAACTAATATCTTTACCCTTGTTGATTTATCAATTAGTACAAAAAAAACAAAATCAGATGTTAAATACATCAAAAACTATGACCCCTCTATTCCAGATTTCAAATTGGTAGCCTCAGAGTTTTTAAAAATACTTAATGCTATTTATGACTCCATAGAAGGTGCTCAGATGATCACTACGTCTGTTAAACTAAAAATTGGTGAATATATTCGAATTGATGAAAAAAAGCACTCTATCATCACCGTTGAAGTAACAACTGATGGAAGTTTTATAAACTTTGATAGTGTGGATAAAGATCAAGAGAGTAATACGTTTATCTTAACCGTAGAAGAAGATAAAATATTTATTGACCTTCCCCTATTGTCTTAAGATTTTTTTCTAAATAATAAAAATACTAATCAACACTTTTTGTTGTTAATTTTATCACTAACATAGAAAGTGGTACAATAAACAGTCCCACCATGTATGAGAATGGCTCAAAGAGTTTGTGATTGACTAAATAAAAGAATCCTACAACTAAAATAGCATACCCTACTAAACGATAGATAGAGACAAAACTTCCACCGTTGACAATCATATTTTTTAATGAGTTTCGTTTAACTTTAGATTTTTCTTCTTGAATGATTGTTTTAATTTCATGGGCTGTTAACTCTTTTTCTTCTTCAACAACGCCATCTTCACTATACAAATCATAGGGGTCATCAATTTCATCAATTTTATCCCTATCATTTGCAGTATCAATGTCAACACTACTATTTGCCAATCGTTTTTTAATACTGTTTTGATAAGAAAAGAATGTGGCAATTGAGATAAATAGTGAAGAGAAAAATGCTATTTGAGTATTTAAAAGCCATGTGGTATTAGCATTAACTAAGCAAAATAAAATTACACCAAAGTCTAATAGGAAAAAGACTTTGGCAAAATTTTTAATCGTTGTTATCATCGTCTACTTTATCACCATGTTTTGCTCTGTGAGCATATCGAGGATCATTTTCCATCCCTTCATAAGCTTTTTGAGCTCGCTTGTAGGCTTTGTAAATATTTAAACCTGCTGCTGCAATACCCCAAAATAGTCCTAACCATAATAACCAGTCATAACCAAACACTTCTTTGAGTCCATAACCAATACCAAATCCAATGATAACGGCTGCTATCATCGAAATACCAAGAGATAAGTTATCTAATGCTTGAAGTTTATCCCTGTGTTTTGGTTGAGGATTAAAATCTTTTTTTTCATCCATCAAATACTACTTTAAATAGGTACAACAGTAATCTGTTATTGTTTTAACTTTAATATCAAAACTTGAGTTGGCAGGTACTTCAAAATACTCTCCTGCATTTATCTCTTCCCAGTTACTCTCTAATCCTGAAAACAGTACTTCTACACTACCAGAGATAATCTCCATATGTTCTGCACTCTCAGTTCCAAAAGTATACTCACCAGGCATCATAACACCCAAAGATTTACTCACCCCATTCTCTTCATAACTTCGAGAAGTAACTGCTCCATCAAAGTAGATGTTTGCTTGTTTTACTAAATTTACATTTTCTAAAATTACCATACTAATTGAATCCTCTTATAAATTTCCCATAACTTCATCAGCAGCTGCAATACACTCATCAATCATCTCATCAGTGATAACTGTTGCAATAAATCCTGCTTCATATTGACTACACGCAAAATAGAAACCTTTTTTAATCATCTCATGGTGGAATCTTCCAAATCGTTTGAAGTCACAAAAGTCAGTCACCTCTTTAAAGTTTTTTGGCATATTTTCAGCAAAAAAGAATCCAAACATAGAACCACGAGTATCTACTTGTAAAGGAATATTATGTTTATTTGCTACCTCTTTTAACCCTGTTACTAGTTTTGTTGCTTTTGCATTTAATTCTACATAAATATTGGTATTTGCTTTAAGCTTTTTTAAACTTACTAGTCCTGCAGCCATCGCTACTGGGTTTCCACTTAGTGTTCCTGCTTGATAAACAGCACCATCAGGACTTAGGTGTCCCATGATTTCTTTACTTGATGCAAAAGCACCAACAGGCATACCAGCACCAATTACTTTTCCAAACGTAACAATATCAGGAGTTGTATCAACGATACCAGAAGCTCCTGTTAATGAAGCTCTAAAACCTGTCATAACTTCATCAAAAATTAATAAAGCATTATTTGCATCACACAGTTCTCGACAAGCAGCTAAAAACTCAGGGCTTGCTGGAACTAATCCCATGTTTCCTGCAATTGGTTCAATAATAATGCACGAAATATCATCTGAGTCTTCAAAACATTTTTTAAGATTTTCAATATTGTTATATTCACATAAAAGTGTGTGTTTGATTAAGTCTGCAGGAACACCTGGGCTACTTGGGCTTCCAAATGTAGCAAGACCAGAACCTGCTTGTACTAACAGTGAATCAGAGTGCCCATGGTAACACCCTTCGAATTTAACAATGTCATTTTTACCAGTAACACCACGCGCAAGTCTGATTGCAGACATAACAGCTTCGGTACCTGAACTTACAAATCGAACTTTATCAATATTATCGTACATCTCTACAATTTCTTCTGCAAGTTCAGTCTCTAATAGTGTTGGTGCACCAAAAGAGAGACCTTTTTTAGCTGTTGCAATAACAGCTTGCTCAATATCACTATCACAATGTCCAAAAATTAGTGGACCCCAACTTTGTACAAAATCTAAATATCTATTTCCATCAATGTCATAAAGGTACGCACCCTCACCTCTATCAATAAAAGGTGGTGTTCCTTCAACCCCTTTAAAAGCTCTAACAGGTGAATCAACACCACCTGGAATTACTTGTTGTGCTGCTTCATATGCATTTTGTGATTTTTCAAACATTTTACTTCCCTATAATGTATGTACCAAATCAATTATTTGGTCTATTTATTTAATAAAAGCAACATTGTACTATAATTCGCATTATGAAACCTATTACAGTTGCCTTTATTTTATCAATTGCACTTCATTTGTTGGCATTTTATACACTCAAAGAAAAAAAACTTCAAGAGTACAGTGATAAACCCTCAACTTCCAAAGAGATAAGCAAATCTCAAGTGCATTTTGTGAAACTTCAAAGAAAAGCACCCGTTCAAAAAAATGTACAAAAAAAGTTCAAAACACCAGTAATAAAAAAGCTACCCACAAAGCCTGTAAAACCTAAAAAACTAAAGAGTTATAAAAAAGTCAAAAAAGTCGTTAAAACTGCTAAACGAAAAGTGATAAAAAAACCTGCAAAAAATATTCAAAGAAAACCTATTGAAAAGGTTGAAGCAACGCCAAACTACCAAAAAATGAACCCCACAAAACTGCAAAAAAGAACCTTAGATGAGTTTTTGGCAGCTCCCGTTTTGGATATGCAACTCTTAGATGAAGTTACACAAAGTTATCTCAAACTTTATGGAGAAGAGTACAACTCTTTTACCAAAGTACAAAAAGTATATCTACAAAATAATCTCAAAAATATTGGACGAATTACTCAAAAATACTTAAGTATGCCACGTATTGCTGTACAGCTTAACCTCCGTGGTCGTCACATGAATATCGTAGAGTTTATTCTTCATCCAAATGGTGATATATCAAGATTAAAAATAACATCCCCTTCTGGATACTCTTTTTTTGATAAAGAGACATTAGAAACCATTGAAATTGCTTATAAAGATTACCCAAGACCCAAAGATCCCACAAAAATTAAAATATATGTAAATTATATTTTATATTAAATAATTTTTTTTATAATTTCTATTTTTGCTACACTTTTGATACTCTTTTTTGATACTATTCATCATATATTTATTGGGAGATATATTTTTGAAATTTTTTTTAATACTTTTTCTTTTTTTATGCAACTTTATCCATGCACATGACGATCTAACACAAGAAGAGTTAACCTATATAAAAAACAGCAGTTTTAAGGTAGGAATGTTGCCTGATTTTCCTCCTTTTAGTATTAATGAGAATGGAAAACAAAAAGGTTTCTCCTATGATATTTTGCAACTTTTTTCAAAAAAATATGATTTATCATTTGAGTATCAAATCGGAGCTTGGCCAACAATACTAAAGAATTTTAAAGATAAAAAGATTGATATCATTGATACTATTTCTTATAAAGAGAAAAGACTCTCTTTTACAAACTATACAAAACCCTATTATGAAATACCATTAGTCATTTTTTCACAAAAAGGTAAACTTAATAACTATCAAAATATTAATGACTTACAAGGCAAAAAACTAGGAATTACTAAAAATATCTTTTACAAAGAGAGTGTTGAAAAACTAAACCTATTTGAGATTGTAGAGTATGACAGTTTTGCCAAAAAACTCAAAGCTTTAGCCCTTGGTGAAGTTGATGTTATTTTTGGTCATTTATTAAGTACGCAAAACAACATTATCAAAAGTGGTTTTACAAACATACAAGTTCTAGGAGAACTTGATCTTCCTGAAATTAAAAAAACAGATTTACGTTTTGGAATAACTAAAAAGAATGAGATACTTTATTCTATTATGAAAAAGGCCTACAAAAATATCACCCCGCAAGAGTGGGAGAAACTTCATCAAAAATGGATCACCGTCTATGCAAAAAAAAGCACTACAAAAACGGATAGCTCCATTCCCTTAACTGAGCAAGAGAAACGTTATATTACACAAAAAAAAGTTATCAAAGTTCAAAATGAAAAAAATTGGCCACCCTATAACTTTAATGTTAATGGACAACCAAAAGGGTTTTCCATTGATTATACAAATCTTTTAGCTCAAAAGCTGGGATTAAAAGTTGAGTATGTCTCTGGCTACTCATGGAATGATTACTTGCAAATGTTAAAAAAAAGACAAATTGATGTAATCAATAACATCTCTAAAAACAAAGAACGTGACACATATATTGATTTTACAAATATTTTTCACACTGCAGCAAATGCAATTTACGTTAAAAATGGTTCAGAAAATATTGACTCACTAGAGAAGTTACATAACAAAACTATCATCATGCCTAAAGGGTTTTTTGCACAACAGCTTATCCAGAAACATTATCCAAATATCAAACAGATTTTAGTGAAGGACTCTTTAGAGGCATTACGACAGCTCTCATTAGGAAAAGCCGATGCTACTATTGGTAAAAAAAATGTTTTAGATTATATTATTTCTACCAATAACATTTCAGGAGTAATCCCTACAAGTTTTGTTGATGATAGCCGATTAGTAAGTCTAATTCGAATGGGAGTACCAAAAGGTGAAACCCATCTTCAAAATCTTCTGCAAAAAGCACAAGACTCAGTTACAGAAGAACAACTTTTAAATTTAAAACGTAAATGGTTCGGAGTCAATACTCAACTCTCAACTAAAAATGGATTAACCCAAAAAGAGAAACTCTATTTACAAGCAAAACAGGTAATAAATATCTGTACTAATCATGATCTCAAACCCATTGAGTTTATCAATAATAACGGCAAAGTTGAAGGTATCTCTATGGATACTTTAAAGCTCTTAAAAAAACAGCTTAACATTGAGTATAATCATATCGTTACCTCTTCACTCAAAGAGTCATTGAAACTACTAAATGAGAAAAAGTGTGATATTATTCCAAGTATTGAGAGTAAACAGACAAAAATAGGAAATGCGTCCCTAACCTATCCCTATTTGAGTTATAAACTAGCAATCATTACTCAAAAAGGGATACCAGTCATTCCTAATATAAAAGCAGTTATTAATGAAAAAGTAGCCCTTAAACAAGACTCTTTTATAGCAAGTGAGTTTCAATCAAATTACCCTACAAGTAATATTATTAAAACAAATACTCACAGAGAGGCAATTGAAAAAGTCAATAATAAAGAGGCATATTACACCCTGCTACCCTTACCTATTGCTACATACTATATGTCTAAATATGCTATGAATAACCTCTACATTTCACGATATACAAATTTTTCATACAATATTCATATGGCTATACATAATGATGAAACCCAACTTATGACAATTTTTAATAAACTTTTACGTCAAATCAATGAAAAAGAAAAACGTGAGATTAATAATAAATGGTCATCAATTACTATTCAAGAAAAATTTGATTATACCCTATTATGGCAAATACTTATTGTTGTTTGTGTGGTTATTTTTGTGTTACTCTACCGACAAAGTATTCTTAATAAACACAATAAAGAGCTCAAACTTGCCAACAAAGAGATTGCCCAGTTAACCAATAACTTAGAGACAAAAGTGCAAGAAGAGATCAAAAAGAATGAACAAAAAACAAACCAGCTTATCTACCAGTCACGTCTAGCACAAATGGGTGAGCTTATCAATATGATTGCGCATCAATGGAGACAGCCTCTTACTGCCATATCAGCAACAACTAATAACTTATTGCTTAAAACAATGCTGGGGAATCAAACCAAAAAAGAAGAGCTAGAAAGAGAGCTATTATTAATCGATAACTACTCGCAGCATCTCTCTTCAACCATTGAAGACTTTAGAAATTTTTATAAAAAAGATAAACGAAAACAACAAACAACCTTTGAAGAGATTATTCAAAAAGCGTTGGACATTACACGTCCATCATTAGAGCATCATAATATTGAAATCCAAGAGCTCTACACAGCACATGAAGCAACAATAACAACCTACCCAACAGAGATCAATCAAGTGATTTTAAATCTACTAAAGAATGCAGAAGATATTCTAATAGAAAATACCATCACTCAACCTAGAATCAAAATTCATACCTTTTATGATGAGTCCAATGTTTATTTAGAAATCAGTGATAATGGTGGTGGTGTCAAAGGTATCCCTATTGAAAAGATATTCGAACCTTATTTCTCAACAAAAATGGATAAAGATGGTACGGGATTAGGATTATACATGAGTAAGATTATTATAGAAGAGCATTGTAATGGAAAAATCGATGTACAAAATAAGGACTTAGGCGTTGCTTTTAAAGTCACAATACAAAAGGATAAAACATGTTAGAAATAAACCAATTAAAAGAATTACTTCCTTTTAGTAAAAAATTAAATATTTTATTTGTAGAAGATAACGAAGAGGTGCGAAATCAAATTGTCAAAATGCTTCATAACATTTTTGACAATATTGATACGGCACAAAATGGCGAAGAAGGGTTGGATTTATACCACCAGTTTTTTGAAAAAGAGCAAAAACCCTATGATATTATCATCACCGATTTGAGTATGCCAAAAATGGATGGCGTAACTTTTTGTGAAGAGATTATTAGTATTGATGAAGAGCAGATTATATTGGTTCTATCAGCCTACACAAATCCCAATAAACTTTTAGACCTTATAAATTTAGGAATCTTTAAATTTATTCAAAAACCAATTCAACAAGAAAATCTTTTAGAAACAATGATTTTGGCACTCAATAAACTAAAAGAAAACCAAGAAAGTAATTAATTATTCTAAATTATTAGAGCTTTTTATAAACTATTAAAATATTTATAGTATTATTCCAAGAAAATATTTAGGATTTTATATGCTAACGGATAAAATCAGAGCGAAAAAAAGTGGTATTGTACTTTACGGTATTACACCACCAAAAGCTACTCACACTGAAGATGAAATTAAAACAATCGCACAAAAACATATTGAGAGAATCTCAAAACTTAATATCGATGGGCTTGTTCTATACGATATTCAAGATGAATCAGATAGAACAGATGAAAAGAGACCCTTTCCCTTTATAAAAACTCTTAACCCTTGTGAATATTCAAAAAACTATTTACAAGAGTTAAAGACGCCAAGAATTGTTTATAGAGCAGTGGGTAACTACACAACAAATACCTTTACTAATTGGTTAGAAGATACAAAACAGAGTCAAGTTCACTCTGTTTTTGTAGGTGCTGCAAGCCATGAACAACAAAACAACATTACTCTGAGAGAAGCTTACAGTTTAAAAAAAGAGGTTAATAATAACCTATGTTTAGGGGGAATTGCAATCCCTGAAAGACACACTAAAAAACATGATGAACATTTACGTGTTTTTTCTAAGATTGATAACTCATGTGAATATTTTGTAACACAATGTGTTTACGATTTAGAAGCGGCAAAAGTTTTTCTAACAGATTACTTACACTATTCAAAAGAGAATAATCAACCTATGGTTCCTATCATTTTTACACTCACTCCATGTGGAAGTGCTAAAACACTTGATTTTATGAAATGGTTGGGTATTAATATCCCTAACTATTTAGAAGATGACTTAAAAGAATCAGGTGATATTTTACACGATTCAATCAAACTCTCTCGAGATATTTTTGAAGAGTTATACAGTTTTGGTAAAAAACGAGGAATTCCTGTGGGCTGTAACGTTGAAAGTGTTGCAATACGAAAAGCAGAAATTGAAGCTTCAATTGAACTTCTTGATGAAGTTCACAATATCATTAAAAAGTATGATAATTAATCATACTTTTTAAATACAATACTAAACATTTTCAATTTTTCTAAAAACTTCTAAATTATTTAATAATATATCCACTAACTTAGGATCAAAGTGTTTACCTCTTTGATCTTTAAAATACTCAATAACTTTTTCTAAAGGCCAAGGCTCTTTATAACATCGTCTGTGTAAAAGAGCATCAAAAACATCTGCTATAGCAGTTATTCGGCCATAGATATGAATATCTTCAGCTGCTTTTGCGTTAGGGTAACCACTACCATCCCATTTTTCATGATGTTCATAAGCAATAATTGCAGCTGCTTTTAACACTGCTTTACTTGAATGTGCCAAAATATCACGACCTATTCGAGCATGACCTTTCATAGTTTCAAACTCTTCTTCAGTTAATGGTCCCTCTTTTAGAAGTATGGAATCAGCAATACCAATTTTACCAACATCATGCATGGGAGATGCTCGACGTATCATTTGAGACTCTTGTTCAGTTAAACCCACACGAAGTGCTAATTCATAGGAGATATTTGCTACACGCCGTACATGATGAGAAGCCTCTTTTGAACGCCTTTCAACGGTTTCTCCTAATGTTTCAATAAGTTCTTTTTGTGTATCTATAATCTCTTTATTTAAATAGAGATTGTTAAAAGCTATAGAGACATTATTGGAGAAGATATTAATCAAGTTTTTATCAAGTTTTGAGAGTTTTTCACATCCAGTAACGTAGATAAGATTTGATTTATCCAAATCTGTTTCATAATAACCAATAAACACATCATCTAAAAAGAGGGAACGTTTATTTTCAATTGCCTCTTTAAATAAACTGCGAATATCATCTGTTAAAATCTCTTCTAATTCTTTGTCGGTATATTTTCCTGTTGATGCTAAAAGTTTATAACAATCGTCGCAGTCGTGCTCTTTTTCAATAGAAAAACCATCTTCAGTGACTAAAAATGAGTGTCCATTAAGTTTTAAAATTGAGATAAGTTGGGTAAGTACTCCATCAGCAAAAAGTTCTAAAGAAGTTTTTTCAAATATACTTCGGGTAGCTTCAATGATTTTTTCTAAGCCTTCTCTGCTTCGTTCAATAGTTCGTAAGTCTCTGTATGAACGTAAAGAACTAACCATGGTAGTATAGAGTTTAACATCAGTTAATTCTGTTTTTTCTTTATAATCATTAATGTCATAATCTTGAATAACATCTTTTTCAGGAGCATATCCAGGTTGTCCTGTTCGTAAGACGATTCGTATAAAGGGGTTTTTTAATTCATCACGAATTGTTTTGACAACATCTAAACCAGCATAATCACTCTCCATAACAACATCAAGCAATATTACACTAATATCAGAATTCTCTTTTAAGACCTCTATAGCTTGAGCACCACTATAGGTACTATAAAACTCTAGTTTCTTATTACGAAAAGTAAAATCTGACAAAACTGCCTTAGTAATAGTATGAACCTCTTTCTCATCATCACAGATTAAAACTTTCCAGCTTTTTTTGCTCAGAGTGGCTTCTTTAGGTTCTTTTTTTACAAATTTTAATTTTCCCATCTTACTCCCTTCTTAGGTACCTTAATAGTAACCTATATAAAATAAATCTTAAATAAAAATAATTTTTTACTCTAGCATAACAACAAAATTTAATATTGTTAGAGTTATAATCAAAAAGAATAAAATTAATGAGAAAGCGTATCCATGAAAAAACTGTGTAACTCTCCTATTTTTCTCGCATATACTTTTATTTTGCTCTTTTTTATTATTAATATTTACATTATCTTTAAAATAGATACCAGTGCGATTTATAGTAGCTACCTAATTTTTTCTATGATTTGGATAATAATTATAGTTTTATTGAAAATGATATCAGACCGCATTAGTTTTAAAGAGAGTAAAAATGTTTGAATTAGATGTCATTATTACCATTTTTTTAATCTACATGCTTTTACTTTTTGTGGTTGCTTATTTCGTTGAAAACAGTAACCGTTCTAAAAAACTTTTTAATTCACCTTATATTTATGCCCTCTCTCTTGCAATTTATTGTACCGCTTGGACATATTACGGAAGTGTCGGAAAAGTATCCAGTGGTGGATTTATTTTTATGGCAGTCTATTTGGGACCAACACTTATTGTATTTTTGTGGCCTATTATTTTACGACGAATGATAAAAATTAAAGAGGTCTATAAAGTCACTAGTTTAGCAGATTTGATTTCAGCACGTTACGATAAATCTATGTTTATTGGTGCTTTTGTCAGTTTTGGAGCTATTGCAGGTATTATTCCTTATATCTCCATACAACTTAAAGCTATTATTCAATCTATTGATATTTTACTCATTAAAGAGGAGCAAAGTATTAACGCCAATAGTGCAGATGATGTAGGAATCCTCATTGTTATTCTCATGGCATTTTTTACTATTATTTTTGGACTACGTAAACTTGACCCTTCAGAGAGACACTTTGGAATGGTTTTTATTGTTGCTATTGAATCGATTATTAAACTTATTGCCCTATTAGTTATTGGTATTTTTGTCTCCTATTTTGTTTTTGATGATATTGAATCCATTCTCACTCTTGCAGCACAAAATGATGTTTTTAAACATTTAGCAGAGAATCAAAATGGAATGGACTACTCTAACTGGATTAGTATTATTATACTCTCTATGTTTGCTGTTATGTTTTTACCACGACAGTTTCATATTAGTGTTGTAGAAAATTCAAATGTTAATCATATCAAAACTGCCATGTGGGTTTTTCCTCTGTATCTATTTTTAATTACCTTTTTCACTATACCCATAGCACTAGGAGGAAGTTTATTAGATATTAATCATACTTTAAATGATTTTTACGTTTTAACAATACCTATGAGTTTAGAACAGCCTATTTTGTCTATTATTGCATTTATTGGTGGTTTTTCTGCATCTACGAGTATGATTATGGTAACCTCCATGGCAATGGCTATCATGGTGAGCAACTATTTAGTTTTACCACTTCTTGAGCTAACACCCCATTTAAACTTCTTGAAACGAAGACTTCTTTTTACCCGTTGGGTAATCGTAACTTTGTTGATTACCCTTAGTTATATTTTTTATCTTTATGTCTCTAAAGATAATCTCATTGTTAACATTGGTCTTATCTCTTTTACGGCTATTTTACAATTTGCTCCAGTTATTATTGGTGGTTTATTTTGGGAAAAAGCTAATAAATATGGAGCAATTACTGCACTAACAAGTGGTTTTGTTATTTGGTTCTATACCCTTATTATTCCTCAATTTGTAAAAAGTCAATGGATTGATACAGATATTGTTAATGAAGGACTTTTAGGATTAGCCTTTTTAAAACCAACACAACTTTTTGGACTTTCAGAGTTTGCTTCTATTCCTCATGCTGTTTTTTGGACAATGTTTTTTAATATTGGTACTTTTATTATTGTCTCTTTGATTAAACAAAGTAGTGAAGAAGAACAAAAAATTGCCAACGATTTTATTCACATATTAGAAGAGAAAGAGCACCTACAACTCAATAAAGAGTTAGAACAAACCATAAATATTCAAGAGAAGATGAGACTTTTTAAAAATATTCTCAATCAATATTTAAGCCCTGTAAAAACTGCCCTAACCTTAAAAAAAATAACACGAAAATTTGAGTTAAAAAAGAGAACTCATATTAATATTTTGGAGCTTTCAAAAATATACAGTTATTTAGAAAGAGTCCTTTCAGGAACCCTAGGAACAGCAGGAGCATATAGTACGCTAAAAAAGAGTGAGATTTTTAGTGAAAAGGAATCAGTAGAACTTTCTAGTCTTTATGCCAATATTCTAAAAAAGATGAAAATCTCACCAGAAGAGTTTAGTAAAAAAATCAACTACTTTGAAGAGAAAGAGAAACTTTTAAAAGAGCACTACGAACAATTAGAAGAAAAAATTATTGAAAGAGACAATGAAATCAGTGCGCGAAAAATTGCTCAAAATGAAATAAAAGAACTCAATGAAACTTTAGAACATAAAGTTGAAGATAGAACAAAACAACTACGTGATATCAATGCTAAACTCAACCAATCCATGCTTGAATTAAAACGAACACAAGACAATTTAATTGAGGCTGAAAAAATGGCAAGTCTGGGAGAACTTGTAGCTGGAGTTGCCCATGAAATTAATACGCCAGTAGGTTCATCTCTTACGGGGATCACCTATTTTAATTCACTCTCTAAAGATATTTCAAAGCTCTATAAGGAAGATAACCTTAGTCAAGATGATTTTGAAAACTTTTTACAAAAGTCAAAAGAGTTGGCAAAAAGTATTAATATTAATTTAGAAAAAACAGCCAAACTTGTGAGCAGTTTTAAACAAGTTGCAGTGGATCAATCCAGTGATGATAAGCGCGAATTTAATATGGATGAGTACATTGATGAGATTTTGCTCAGTATTAACAACATTACAAAAAAAACAAAAATCACTATTCACAAAGAGTGTCCAAAAGATTTAACACTTCAAAGTTATCCTGGAGTTTTTTCTCAAATATTAACTAACTTTATTATTAATACAACAATACATGCTTATGATAAAAAAGATAAAGGTAAAGCTGAGATTATTGTTAGCACGAGCGAAAATGATATTGAACTTATCTACAAAGATTATGGAAAAGGAATCAGCCAAGAAAATCTAGCCAAAATTTTCAATCCATTCTTTACTACTAACAGAGAAGGTGGAGGTAGTGGATTAGGGTTAAGTATTATCTATAATCTAATCACAACAAAACTCAATGGTACTATTAAATGCAACAGCAAAGAGCAAGAAGGAACGACCTTTATCGTTAAGTTTCCCAAAGAATAAACCATAAATATTTCATTTTGTAATGTTTTCATATAAATATATCAAATAGTGATAAACTTCTTAAAAAGGAGTTATCATGTTTATCAACGAAAAATTAGACACACTTTACAGAAAACTTGACTATGCTCAATGGCAAAAAGAAGCAAACAAAGGTTCAGAAGAAAATTTCCAAGAGTCAAATCGTCTTGTTGCTTATTATAAACGAGAGATACAAAGGCTCTCAAAGAAAAAGGGAATGTTTAAACAACTTACTATGTTTTAAACTATGCTCTCTTGTCTTCTTATTTAATTGTTGCTAATACAAGCTCTCGTAGTGTTTTACAAGCAACTGCTGTTGAGACGCCACTTGTATCATATTTAGGAGATAACTCAACAAGGTCTACACCGACTACATTATTTAAATTACTTAATTCTTTAATAATCTCAAGCATTTGATGAAAGTTTATTCCACCAGGTTCTGGCGTTCCAGTACCAGGAAAAACGGAAGGATCTAAAACATCCAAGTCAATTGTTATGTAGACAGGTATATCTTTTAGTCGTCTAACACAAGAAGGTAAAGTGTTATAGGTAAACTTTTCTAAATGCGTATGTTTTTTTGCCCAAAGGAACTCCTCTTTTAATCCCGAACGAATACAAAATTGATTAATTTTTCCATCACCTAACTGGTCATAGATTCTTCTTATTACAGTTGCATGGCTTAATGATTCACCTAAGTAATCTTCACGTAAATCAGTATGTGCATCAAAATGAATAAGATGTAAGTTTTCATATTTTTTTGACAATGCTTTAACGGGAGCTAAAGAGACTAAGTGTTCCCCTCCAATCATAATAGGTATTTTATTTGCCTCAATAATTTTGTCAACATGCTCTTGTATTAAACGAAGTGCATTCTTCTTATCCCCAAAAGGAAGTTCTAAATCACCATAATCAAAAAGCTTTAAATCTTCTAAGTCTTTATCTAAATAAGGGGAATAACTCTCAATTGCCCACGAATCTTCTCGCATAGCTGCTGGTGCAAATCGAGCCCCTGGCTTAAATGACGTTGTACCATCAAAAGGTACTCCAAACAAAACAGCTTTTGACTCTTCAAAATCAGATTCAAAGCCAATAAAAGTATTACTTTGTGCTTTCATTTAAAGTTTCCTTTCAAAATTATACATATCCATATACCTAAATGCCAAGAGATTTTCTAAGATGGCAAATATCACAATAAAGTTAATAAAGGAGCTTCCCCCATATGAGAACAGTGGCAAGGGCAAGCCAACAACGGGAGCAAACCCAATAACCATAAATATATTAATACTCATATTTAAAAACAGTAACAGCCCCAAACCTGAGGCAAAACAGCGGATGACATAATCATCTTGAAAAAAGTAGTTAAGGGATAAAAGATGCACAATGAGTAAGAGATAAATTAAAATCAAACCAATAGCACCAATAAAGCCATAACGCTCAACTAAATATGCAAAAATAAAATCGCTGGTTGCAATAGGTAAAAACTTCAATTGCGTTTGGGTTGCTTCATCAGAGTTCTTTCCTAAAAGTCCCCCGGAACCTATGGCAATAATAGATTGTTGTACGTGATAACTAGGCTCTTCTGAAATAAAATCATGAATTCTTTTTTTCTGATAATCTTTGATTAAATAGGTGTAAATAAATGGTGAAGCTATACCAATCATCACAATAATACTCACCCATATTTTCCAATGAACCCCAATAATAAATAAAATACCATAACCAACAAGAAGCAATACCAATGCTGTTCCTAAATCAGGTTCTTTGGCAATTAATACAAAGGGAACTAAAATAAAAAAAGAAAAATAGATAAACTCTTTTAAACGGTAACCACCACGAGGAGGAGGCTGATTGGCAACTAAATGTCCAATCATCAGCAAAAAAATAGGTTTAATAAGCTCTGAGGGTTGTATGGTTGAGCTGGTCCCTGGTATCTCTAACCATCGCTGTGCTCCCAACTTTGTTACTCCAAAAAGCTCAACAGCAATTAATAGCGCAATTCCTAACCAATAAAAAAATGGAATCAGCCGAATATTCCTTCGTACAGGGAGAAAAAAGACAACTATAAACGAAGCAAAAGCTATAGAAAAGTATATTAACTGTTTTTGTGCTAATATTTCATTTGTTTCACTAATTAAATGGTAAGAGAAATAGACCAATGGTAAAATAAATATAATTAACAGATAATCAAAATGGGATATAATTCTTTTATCAATAAAATGCATAATGAAAGAGTATCAAAATATGAATAAAACCTTTATTGTTCACGAGCCGAATCGTTTGGATAAATTTTTAACCCCTCACATTGAGGCTTCTAGAAATCAAATTGAACACTTAATAAAAAAAGAGTTTGTCAAAGTCAATGGCAAAACTATGCCAAAATCTGGTTATAAACTAAAAGTTAATGATGAAGTTGAAGTTAACTTTCCAGAAGTTGAAACTTCAAAAGAGGTCACCGTAGATTTTGATGTTGAAATTATCTATGAAGATGATGCAATTTTAGTTATTAATAAACCAATGAACCTCACTGTTCATGATGCCCCTAGTGTCAAAGATGCTACTTTAGTGGATTGGCTAAAATCAAAAAAGATCTCACTCTCAACTATTAGTGGAGAAGAGCGACATGGAATTGTTCATCGTTTAGACAAAGGCACTAGTGGAGTTATGGTTGTAGCAAAAACAAATGAAGCCCATGTTCATTTAGCAAAACAGTTAGAAGAGAAAAGCATGGGTCGTTATTATTTAGCAGTAACTGACCTAGCATTAAAAGATCATACTATTGTGGAAAAACCAATAGGTAGAAATCCTAATAATCGTCTCAAAATGGCAATTATTCCAAATGGTAAAAATGCAAAATCTGCTTTTGCAAAACTACAGCTAAGTAACAATGAAAAATATGAGTTAATTGCCGCTAAACTTTTCACGGGAAGAACACATCAAATACGCGTCCATCTAGCGTCGCTAAATCGCCATATTTTGGGTGATAATTTATACGGATTTAAGGGTGAGTTAAATAAAATAAATAGATTTTATTTACACGCATATAACCTATATTTAACTCATCCTACAACTGGTAAGGAAATGAGTTTTAAAGCAAATATACCTTATGATATTAATAATTTTTTAAATGATAATTTTAACAGGGAGAAAGTTAATGAGAAACTGGATGAAAGTTATATCATCTCTATTTTTGATTCTTTTAGTTAGTGGTTGTAGTACCAAAAATGGCATGCTAGATCCAAGTCAGCCAAAAATTGACGAATCTTTAGAAGTTGTAGATTCTGAATCTATTCGACATATTTCAGAAATCACGTCAATCGCCTTTGAATGGCGAAAAGTGGATGACCCACGTGTAGATGGTTATAACCTTTACAGAGCAAATGTACAAGAAGATGGTGATAAACTAAAACAAGTTGATTTTATAGAAAATAGATACGCAACACACTTTGTTGATGAAGACCTAGAACCAAATACAAAATATATTTATTCTTTTTCAAGTAATACAGAAAGTGGATATGAGTCAAAACCAACGAACTCAATTGAAGTAACAACAGCTGACCGTCCAGAGGCCGTGCCATTTATTCAAGCTATTTCAAACTTACCACGACAAATTAAAGTATTGTGGCGTCCACACAGTAGTTTAAATATAGAATACTATAAAATTGAACGTTCAACACCACAATCATCTGAATGGAGAAATCTTGATACTCTTGATGGACGATTACAATCAGAATTTATTGACACTGACTTAGAGGATAATGTTGTTTACATTTACCGAGTTACAGCATATACTTTTGAAGATATTGCGTCGTATCCAAGTAAAATTGTAAGAGCACAAACAAAACCTCTACCAGCAGGTGTAATGAGTTTACGAGCCTCAACTGATTTACCACGAAAAATCATGTTAAATTGGCAACCTTCTGAAAACAGTGATATTGTTCAATATAATATTTACAGAAATACCTCGGCAGATGGTTCATTTGATTTATTAAAAAGAGTTAATAAAGAGACTGTACAATACGAAGACTTTATCAATGAAGATGGAAAAACATACTTTTATAAAGTAACTGCAACAGATATTGATAATTTAGAGAGTAGTATTCATAAAAATGCAGTTATGGGTATCACGTTACCAAAACTTAATAAACCTGTATTAACCCTAGCCCAAATCCAAGGGGAAAAAGCTATTTTAAATTGGTTAGCAGGAGATAAAAGAGCAGTAAGTTATAACATTTACAAAAACATCAAGGATGGTATGTTTGATTCACGACAAGAGAAATTTACAAACATTACAGACTTACGATTTGAAGATAATGATATTGTAAGAGGAGTTGAGTACAAATACTCAGTTGAGTCTGTTGATCAATATGGTATTGTTTCAGAAACAACCAATGAAACACTTTTAGTATTACCAAAACTTCAAGAGGTAGCACAGTAGAATATGCCTCACATTGTCTTTAAAAAACAAGAGTTAAAATCACCCCCACTTTCAGTTAATGGGGTTGATTTTGATTTTATTGCCACCTCATTTAATAACACAAATAAAGAACGACGAACAGAGTATAAAATCGCTGTTAACTACGAAAATAAAGAGTTTCTTCTTACTTTAAAAAACAAAGATGAAGACTATCTTCTCAAAGCAGATAAAGTGACACGTGTTACGCCTATTGAAACCGTTAAAAGTGCTCTAAATGCTTACGTTGAAGCAAACGGTGCATCAATACTATTTTCCAATACTGCAAACCTAACACAAAAAGTACAACCTGACAAAGAGTACCTAAAAGATATTGATTTTTTTGTTGATGAGTTTGAAACAAACAAAGAGATTCAAATTGAAGTAGGTTTTGGAAGTGGTCGCCACCTATTACATCAAGCAGCAGCTAATCCAGATGTTCAATTTATTGGCTTAGAGATTCACACTCCATCAATTGAACAACTTTTAAAACAGATTAAAATCCAAGGTCTAACCAATATTTTGGCCATCAATTATGATGCACGGCTTTTTATGGAGTTTATTAAATCTAACAAAGTGGGAAAAATTTTTGTTCATTTCCCAGTTCCTTGGGATAAAAAACCACACAGACGTGTCTACTCAAACGACTTTATTGCTGAGGCACAACGGGTTTTAAAACCATCAGGTACTTTAGAATTACGAACGGACAGTCGAAAATATTTTGATTATTGTATGGATTTACTCACCCATTTACACAGCGGTAAAATTACTGTTGATATCAATAAAGACCTACAAGTTTCTAGTAAATATGAAGACCGTTGGAAGAAACAAGGTAAAAATATTTATGATGTTGTTCTTAAGTCTAGTGAAATAAGCCCAGAAGTAACACATAACTACAACTTTAATTTTGACAAAGAGATTGATTTTGATGTTACAAAGACGCAACTTCCAACCAAAGCAATTGTAGAAAAAGATTATGTTGTTCACATTGAAGATATCTATGTAATCGAACAATTTGAAAACTCAGGATTGATTCAAGTAACACTTGGAAGTTTTAATCGACCAGTAAGTAAGTATATTTTAGTTAAAAATGGTAGAATAGCCTATTTTCAAGGAAAACCTATCCCAACCAGTGCTAATATTAAAGCGCATGAAAAGTTAAAAGAGATTTTATGATTGAAGCAAAGAATATTTATTTAGCCTATGATGAAAATAAATTTATTATCAAAAAAGGTACGTTTAGTATTAAAAATAAAGAGTTTATCTTTATTGGAGGAAATAGTGGTAGTGGTAAATCGACACTGCTCAAATCTTTTTATGGAGAAATTCCTCTTAAACATGGAAACCTCACAATTGACAATCATAAACTAAATAATATTTCAAGCAAAAATCTAAAAACATTACGAAAAGATATTGGAATTATTTTCCAAGATTATAAACTTATTAAAGAGTGGACCATAGAAGAAAACATTATGTTACCACTTAAAATCAATGGTTATGCACACGATGTCTCTGTTGTTCAAGCAGAAAAACTTTTAGCACACGTTAAACTCTCACATCGTAAAGGGTACTATCCAAATGAACTCTCAGGTGGTGAGCAACAACGAGTTGCCGTAGCACGTGCATTAGCACACAATCCTAAAATCATTATTGCCGATGAGCCTACGGGTAACCTTGATGACTACTCAGCTGATGTTGTTTGGAATCTTTTAAAAGGTGCTAATGAACAACTTGGTATTACCGTAGTAGTTGTAACACACAGGGTTCCAAAAAACTTTGGTATTCGTTCCCGACAATTTAAAATTCAAGATGGAATAATCTATGAAGTCTCTTAAACATATATTTGCCTTTACAATCCCGTTAACTGCTATGTTAATTACTTTTGCAATCTTTTTGATTACTAATAATATGGTACAAGATTATAAAGTAAAAATTTCAAATGATTACTCCATTGTAATCGTAACCTATACACCCCTTGATAAACAGAGTCTTGATGAACTTGCAGGCATCAAAGTAAAAACCATAGCGACCTTAAAAAAAGAGCAAATATTAGAGAATGTTCAAAGTGATTTATCCCGTTCGTCACTCAAACTTCTTAAGCAGAAACTTCCTCACTTTTATCAAATTTATTTAGAAGACTTTCCTACAACAACAGAACTTT
>LPNY01000122.1:23193-113071 GCA_001655195.1 Arcobacter sp. EP1 | reverse complement strand
AACTTAATAAAAATAAGAACATTAAAAAAGTAGAAATATTCTCAAAGAATCATAACCAAGTCTATTTACTGCTTCTTTTAATTAATAATATTATTATCATTTTATTTGCAGTAATTTTGATTTTTGCAATGATTATTTTATCAAAACAAGTTACAATTTGGTTTTATGAACACAATGAACGTATTACAATTTTTCAACTTCATGGAGCTTCCATTTTGTATAGTGCTTCGACGGTTTTAAAGTACGCTATGTTAGGAGCACTAAGTGCATCACTTATAGTTTCAGGTATTTTTATGTTTATTACGAACAATTTACTTTTAGTTGTGCCCTCAGAGCTTACAACAGTTATTAATACAACGTTTGTTTTAAAATATGAAATTGCAAAACTTTTTGGTTTATCTTTTGGGATCTCAATCGTAACAATATTTGGTGTATTATTTAAGTATAAAATAAAAAATGACTAAACTACTTTTTTTACTTTTTATTATTGTTAGTATTGCTTTTTCAGCATCCAATGATTTGGATAAAAAAATTGAGTCACAAAAAAGCTCATTAGCAAAACAATCAAATGAAAAAAAAAGAACTGCCACAAAAATCAAAACCTTAGCAAAACAGATTAACTCGCAAAGTTATGAGCTTAAAAAACTTGAAGACGAAATCAAAATTGTCAATGCAGATATCGATGAACATCAAAAACTTTTAAGTAGTTCTAAAAATGAGCTCTCAATTTTAAATCTAAAATCAAAAGTATTATTAAAACGAAAAATATCATCAGAGGATCAACTCATTGATCTTATTATTGAAGACTACTCTGCTTCTAAAGCAATTCAATTAGCCAATGAAAACTCTTTAGAAGAGTTAATTAACAGTGAAATATATCATCTAATATCACAAAATACCCGAGATGTTATCTTAAAAATTGATAACAAATATATGGAGATAGCCCAAGAAAAGATTTCAAATGAAAGAAGCGTTTCTCAACTTTCAACATATATTGAAAAAAGAAAAAAGAAAATTAAAATACTAAATTTTCTAAAACAAAAGCACTCTAAATCTCTAAAAAGTTTAGAAGGCAAACATAATGAATATCAATCTGCACTAAAAAAAACAATCAAAAAACAGAAATCTCTTGCTGATTTATTAGGAAAATTAAATATCCTAAAAAAAGCAGAGCTAAAAAAAGAACAAATACGAAAAGAGAAAGAACGAAAACGTCTCTTAGCGCTTAAAAAGAAACAACAATTAAAAAAGAAAACCAGTCGTACGCAAAAACAAGTCCAAGCTAACAACGCAGAAAAAATTGACTTAGATGTTAGAATGTTAGGTTCTTCAACCAAAGGTGTAAAAATATCACGTTATAGAGGAGTTAAAACTATTGCTCCACTTAAAAGATATACAACCATTAAAAAGTTTGGTAAATATTTCGACCCTGTTTACAAAATCAAACTCTTTAATGAATCTGTTGTTTTAAAAAGTCACGAACGTCATGCAAAAGTTTACGCAGTGCTCAATGGAAAAGTTGTTTATGCAAAACAAAATGCAGGTATGCTAGAAAATGTTGTAATTATTCAACATAAAAATGGACTGCATACTATCTACTCTCATTTAAATCAGATTTCTCCAACACTGCGCGTAGGTAAATGGATTAAAAAAGGGTATGTTGTGGGTCGTGTGGATGAAAACCTCACATTTCAAGCAACAAAAAACAATGCACACATAAATCCAGAGGATTTATTTAAATAAAATATCAAGGCTGTTTATGAATAATAAGAATTTTGTTATCCAATTAATTGTAATGGTTATTATAATTGCTGTCACTATAACAATACTAAGTCTTTATAACTTACGAACTACAGGTGTTAAATCTGCTCTTCACAATGCTGAATCAATCTCTGAAGTAATAAAAAGTGGACTGACTTCACATATGGTTAATAACAATATGGATCAAATTGATACTTTCTTACAGTCTGTTTCAAATATCAAAAATGTGGAAAAACTTTGGTTAGTACGAAGCGATCTTCTCAATCAACAATTTAATACCAATAAAAAAAATGCACCTCGAGATGATATTGACAAAGAAGTTTTAAGAACAGGACAAATGCGTTATGAAATCGATGAAAGTGTTACTAAGACCCTTGTAAGAGTAAGTATCCCTTATAATGCTATTGCAGATAAGGGAATTGACTGTTTACGATGTCATATGGTTCCCCATGAAGCAACTTTGGGAGCGGTATCATTGGTTTTAGATATTAGTACAATCAAAGAGATTGGAATTGAGTCGATTTATATTATTAGTCTACTAATTTTAGCATCAATTATTTTTATCATTTTATTTAGTAAACGTATTTTAAATCCTTATATTAAACTCTTTGAAAAATTTAAAACAAACATGGCACAAGCAACAATGGGTAAATTCAAAAAAATAGCTGCTCCAAAGGGACTCTCTAATGACATGCTTCATATTACTGAAGATTACAACAACTTAATAACAACTTTTAAAGATACTGCTGGTGACATTGATAAAAAACTTCAAGGATTTGTGGGTCACAATATTTCCAATAAAAATAGAAATCCACTTAATGAATCAAAAGAGATTATTAACAATCTATCAAACCTTTATCAATTTAAAAAACAAGTTGAACATGATGATACAAAAGAGGAAATTTACAGTCGTTTAGCAGATGTACTCAAAAACAAATTTAAGATTACTAACTTTACCTTTGTAGAAATTGATATGCTTAAACACAAAATGACCAAAGTTCAAGAATCAGGTGAATCTTTCTATTGTGAAAAAACCATGTGTGAATCCCCAGAATTATGCCGTGCAGCACGAACTAAAAATGATGTAGTGTCAATTGACTATCATAACAGTTGTCCCTATTTTGAAAAAGAGGATAAGTTCTATTACTGCTTTAATATCAATATTGCTAAAAGTCTTTATTTAATAGTACACTGTGTCTGTAATACAAAAACAGAATTAGAAGAGTTAAAAGACCAAGTTATCTTTATACGAAGTTATTTAAAAGAGTCTGCCCCTGCACTTGAAGTAAAACAGTTAATGAATGCACTTAAAGAATCTGCATTTAGAGATGGATTAACTGGTCTATATAATAGAAAATTCTTAGATGAACATACCAAAAAACTGATTCCTCAAGCACGACGTGAAGAGATGAATATTGGTGTGCTTATGTTAGATATGGATCACTTTAAAGCAGTTAACGATGAATATGGTCATGATATTGGAGACAAAGTTCTTAAAGAGTTAGCAAGAATTCTAGAAGAGACTGTGCGTGAATCTGATTTAGTTATTCGGTATGGGGGAGAAGAGTTTATTATTCTTCTTGTTGGGGTTAAAACAGAAGAAGATGCTTTAGCTGTTGCCCACAAAATTGGTCAAAATGTTCGAGAAAATGAGATTGATGTTTATGCAGGAAGTAAACTACGAAAAACAGTGAGTCTTGGATTATCCATGTTCCCTAATGACTCTACTTCAATTGATGCTGTTCTTAAAAATGCTGATATTGCACTCTATGAAGCTAAAAACTCTGGTCGAGATAAAGTGATTCGATTTAATGAAGAACAAGTTTCAAGTGTTGATCTTTTCTAAGAGTAGCATTTGAAACTATATATTGATGGAGATGCTCTTCCCAATCTTTTAAAACCAATTCTTCTTCGCGCAATTGAACGATTGCACTTAGAAACCTACGTGATTGCCAATAAAAAAATATCCATAGGAAAGTCTGCTAGTATTGAGTATATGATTGTTGAAGCTGGTGCAGATGAAGCAGATAATAAAATTGTTGAATTCTTAAAAGAAGGTGATTTAGTTATCACAGCAGACATCCCCCTTGCTGATAGAGTTATCACTAAAAATGCCCATGCTATTGACCACCGTGGTGAAATCTACACCCAAGATAATATCAAACACTATTTAGCCATGCGAAACCTCATGCAAGAGATTCGAGATAGTGGCGAAGTTACCAAAGGACCTACTGCTTTTTCTCAAAAAGATTGCCAGAATTTTGCTAATTCTTTAAATAAATTTTTACAAAATACAAACTAACTTCACAATTACTGCATAATTATTTTTTACAATACTTTCATATCTTGGAGGTACATCATGAGACTCTTTTATTTATTAATAATCCTTACTCTTTTTCTTAAAGGATGTTTCTCTTCCTACCCCATGAATTTAACAAAAGAAGAGTATCAACAACTAAATCTCCAAGATAGATTAATTCTCAAAGAAAAACAAGCACAACTTGATAATAAACTGCGTATTCAAAGAGTTAAAAAAGAGCAAGAAGCAAACAAACAAGCTCATGAGCTAGCACTCATTGAAAGTAAAAAAGTAGAAAAACTTTATAAAAGAAGTCCTGAAAAACTTTTTGTTTCAATTACACAAGGAGAAATCAAACAGTTAAAGAAAGGTTACTTTATCAAACCATTTGAAATAGTCCCTTATGAAGTCAAACGCCTCAATGTATATAGAAAAAACTCCAATAGAGTTCATCACAATATTTGGGTAAGTTTTCAGCCAGAAGGTTTTTATATTGGTCTATACCTACCCAAACAGTTACAGCATCTAAACAGCTTTGTCACAGCAAATATTGAAGAGTTTTTTACAAATAGTTATTACCATCCCTACGTTATACCACGTAGCCAAAAATGGTATTTTGATAGAACTTATAACATCACATTTAAACAACACTACGAGGCAAAAAATTTAAAAGTGAAACTCTATTTAATTTAATTAATGATTTTTAGAAAATAAGCAGAAAATATCATTTGACCAAATAGTCAAATTTTTGATACTTAAAGTAGCATATGCTCATAATTTTCAGTATTTATTTAAATTAATCTTAAAATGTCATGTTAATATCATGCCTAAAGGTTTTAATACAACTTCGACTTATTCGATGATTTTTATCAAAAGAGGCTTTATGGAAAAGAAAATTCAAAGTATGGTTACAGATACTAAGATTGTTGATACTACATCAAACCCTGCTCCCCTTGGATTATGTGCATTTGGAATGACTACGGTACTTCTAAATATTCATAACATAGGATTTACAGAGCTTGATAGTATGATTTTAGGAATGGGTGTATTCTTTGGGGGATTTGCTCAAATACTTGCAGGATTAATGGAGTTCAAAAAGAATAACACTTTTGGAACAACAGCATTTACTGCGTATGGAGTTTTTTGGTTAACATTAGTAACCTTAATTATTTTACCCAAAATGGGAATAACAGCTGCACCATCAAAAATGGCAATGGGCTTTTATTTATCTACATGGGGATTATTTACGCTAATGTTGTTTATAGGTACTTTTAGAATCAGCAGAGCACTGCAGTTTGTTTTTGGTTCATTAACTATTTTATTCTTTTTACTCGCTATTGGCGACTTTACTGGAAATCCAATCTATACACAGATTGCAGGTTATGAAGGAATCATTTGTGGACTTATTGCTATTTATACAGGATTAGCTCAAGTGCTCAATGAGCTTTATCAAGAGGAAGTTTGTCCTTTAGGTGCTAGACAATAAGATAAGAGGCTATTTAGCCTCTTATTAAACACTATTTATTAACTCTTTTTTCGACGTGCTTTTTTACGCGCTTTTTTCTTTTTTGCTTCTTTATGTTTTTTTGCGATTTTTTTCTCTTCTTTACGAATCTTTTTTTTCTTACTTAGTTTTGGTCGTTTTGTATCAGCTTTTGTAGGCTTTTTCTTTTTTGCTTTTGGTTTTGTTGATTCTTCTTGTTGTTCAATCTCAACATCAACTTCATTTTCTTCAGTCATGGTATTCCTTGTTTATTATGATGGAAGTATAGCGTTATTTGTTATATTTTGAGTAAAAAAAACTAATAATTTAAAAAAGTGGAGGAAAGTGTTAGATTTTGTTTTAATCAAGGCGGAGAGAAAAATTAACCTGGAGTGTACTAAAGTACATGAGCATTTAATTTTTCTATCCAACGCAGAGTAAAGCAAAAAGATGATGCTTTACTCCATTTTTTATTAGTGAAGGTCAGCGTTAAGTTTCACTTCTCTAGTAGATCTCATTGCAATTGTTTGACCAGTTGATGAGTTAACTCTAAAGTGAACACCATTAACACCTAAGAAATCCATACCTTTCATTGAAGTAGAGATTTCTTTATCTGGGTTAATTTCTTTGATTGCTGCAACAGCTTTTTCAGATAATGAGATTTTAGTTCCTGGTAAAATAGTTACACCAGCATCTAAGATACAAGAATCACCAATAGCAGTACCAGTACAAGAGTTAGCACCTAATAAAGTGTTTGCTCCAATAGAAACAGGAACGCCATCAGTTCCTGAAAGAACACCAAGAATAGATGCTCCACCACCAACATCAGAACCAGCTCCAACTACAGCAGAAGAAGAAATTCTTCCTTCAACCATAACAACACCTTCAGTACCAGCATTAAAGTTAATATATGCAGCACCAGGCATTACAGTTGTACCAGCAGCTAATTGTGCACCAAATCTAACTTTAGAAGTCTCTAAGATTCGTGTGTTATCAGCAGGGATTACGTGAGATAAGAATCTTGGGAATTTATCTACCATTGTGATTTCTGGATATTTGTTTGCTAATTTAAGTGCAATTTCGTTTTCTCTTAACCAATCTAATTCAATTGGAGTAGATCCTGACCATGCACAATTATGTAATTTACCAAATACACCATCTAAGTTAAGGCTTCTTAATGGTGCTTTTCCAGATGAAAGTGCGTAAAGTTTTAAGTATGCAGTTTCAGCAGATTGTACTGGAGCATCTTCGAAAATAAATACTACTTTATAATCATCTGCAACAAGTCCAGACTCAATTGGTAAAGAAGCTAATTGTGAAATCACTTGAACATTTTTGTGCTCTTGACCTTTTGCTTCTGGAATGTATGGTCTAAATGACTCAATACAAGATGTTAAAAATACATCACTTAATGGACATACTAATTCAGATGCAGATGTATCAATTGCAACACCAGCTTCTTTTAAAGCGTTTAAGAAAATTGCGGCACTTCCATTGTTTTCATTCCAGTTAACTACGGGGTATGTTGCTTGAAGTGTTTTTTCTGGGTTTAATTGTCCTCTGTCAATTCGAGCAATACCAAATCCGATTGGGTTTTTGTACCAATCTTGACCTTGAATATCACCAACTAGTTTTTTAAATTCATCTTTTGTATAAATCATAATGTTTCCCTATTTAAAATTTTTGGGATTATACAATAATTTTCACTAAGAAAAGCTAAAATATATTTTGAAGTAAAGAATAACTAAAAAAGCAACACGTTAATGCACATTATCCATATCAATCATAACATGTGCAGAATCAATATTATGAAGGGCTAAAAGCAGTGGTTTTACCTTGTTTGAACGCAAGATTATTTCATAACGATATTTATTGGCAAGTTTGAAAATAGCACACTCGCTAGAGCCTACGACTTCGATAGCTTCATTTTGTTGTAGTTGTAGTAAATACTTTTCCATCTCTTGTTTTGCTTTTAAACCATTGGTGTGGGCAAATAACACTTTAGCCATTTTGACATACGGTGGATAAGAGGCAATTTCTCGTGCTTCAAACTCATCTTTTAAAAAGCTTTCGTATTCATTTAAATAGTAGTCAAAAAAGTCTTTGTTTTGGGTTTGAATGATAACCTCACCCTCGCCTTTTCGTCCACTTCGTCCTGCAATTTGTATAAGTAACGATAAAGCACGTTCTCTCGCTTTGTACGAGTTCATATTTAATACTGAATCAATGCCTAATACAACAGCTAGTTTAACATTATGATAATCGTGCCCTTTTGAAAGCATTTGAGTTCCTACTAAAATATCAATTTTGTTATTATTAAAATCATTTAAGATATCCCGTAGTTTTTTATCAGTTGTTACTTCATCCCTGTCAAATCGTTTGATGACTTTGTCGTGAAAGATTTCAGAAAGGCGGCTTTGTACTTCTGCGGTTCCTACACGTAAATTATGAATAATTCCCGTTTCACATGAAGGACAGCTTTCTGGAATTTTTTGTGCATATCCACAGTAGTGACATTTAAGGGCTCGGCTATTTTTATGCAAACTCATGGAAACAGAACAGTATGGACACTCAACAGATTTACCACACGATGTACACACTTGATACTTAAAGTTTGCTCGGGTTGGTAAAAAAACAATCACTTGATTGCCCTCATTTACTGTTGTTGCAATTTTGTTTAAAATACCTTGGCTTAGACTATCACTACTCTCATCATAAGAAACTGTTTTTTTAGTATTAAAATAGGTCTTCTCTAGCCTATAATATGGGACTTTATGAAAAGAAGTACTCGAAGGGGTTGCACTACCTAAGATGAGTTTAATATCTTTTTTCTTAGCAATATAAAGAGCTAAATCTTTTGTATGATAACGGGGTTTACTATCACTTTTATAGGACTCATCATGCTCTTCGTCAACAATAATGCAACCCAAGTTTTTAAAGGGTAAAAAGAGCGCTGAACGAGCTCCTGCAATTAGACGAATATCACCTTTAAGTAGTCCTTCAATGATAGTTTGTTTTTTCTTTTTAGTAATTTTTGAGTGCCAAATAGCCACACTGTGATTAAAAGCTTTTTCTAAACGTTTTTGCATTTGGGGAGTTAGGGAAATTTCTGGCATGAGTAACACTGCTTGCTCATCATTGTTTAAATGTTCTTCAATGGTTTTAATATAGATTTCCGTTTTACCAGAACCTGTATTTGCAAAGAGTAATGACTGCTCTTTTCGTTTACAAAAGTTAAAAGCCTCTTGTTGTTCTACTGAAAACTCGATTTGACTATCATATTGTTTATCATTTGTTTCATAAACCACTTCTTGGTTAAAAGGAGTGTAAATACTCAATGCTTCACCTAAAGAACAGACATAATATTGAGAGACAAACCTTGCAATCTCTAACATATCCTCAGAGTATATAAAGGGTGTCACATCATCAATAAGAATGCATTTAAAAGTAGGTTCTTCCACACTTTTAATGATAACTGCATCAGATAACTTTTTACGACCTCGTAGTTGAACACCAACTAATTGTCCTACTTCTAAATTGTTATCACAACTGTAAGTTAAGTTTTGTAAGGGTGATTTTAAAAGAGATACTTCATAATAATTCATTGATATAACTCTTTACATAATTTATTTTGAAAGTCACACTCAAAGGTGCCTTTGTTTTGATCATAGTTAAAGGAAACACTGTTTGAGGATGTTAAATATATAGAATAGATTGTTTTAGACTCTTTTATCCATTTTGATAGCTCTTTTTGAGTATGCGAAGTGGAAAAGATTGGATAATCTAAAACATCATCAAAAAGTTTTTCATTGGCTATGTTTGAAAGTGCATCATCAAGCTTTGTTGGATACCTGTTTACATTGCCCAAAAGCAGTGATTGGTTATGTTTTTTGATAATTGCATTTCGTATCAAAGCAATATCACTTTTGATTTGCAAAAGATGGGCTTTTTCTAAACTAAAAAAACTTTTATACACTGCAACACTGGCAATAATACTTATGATAAGCAAGACAACAAGTGTCTCTATAAAAGTAAAAGCTTTGAGGAACATTACTATTGAGGAAGCTTGTTTGAGATGTTTTCAACTTCAACTTTAAAGTTATTAAACTCTTGGGTCATTCGTAAATATGCCAAAAGTAACTCTTTTGTGGACATATTTCGATTGGTATCTAAATATTTTGTAATATCTTTTTCTAAAGATGCATCAATGTTAATACTATACGCCATATTGTTAATATGGAAAGTTAGATTTTTCTCACTCACTCTCTTTTGCCTTCATTAGCGTTAAGGTGCTATCAATTTTTAGTAACATATCTTGATTATGGCGTACAAGTTCATCATTTTTATTTTTCAAAGCTTCAAGTTCCATTTTTAAAGCGCTGTTTTCAAATTTAGCTGTTTCATAATCTTGCATTAGTGTTTCAACTTGTGTATTCAATTTTTCAATTATTGTCATGGCTTTATTTTATCAAAAATTAACACATATCAAACTTATTTATTATTATTTTGGTAAAATCACAAAAAAATCTGGAGCTTCTTTTGCGTATTTTATTGATTTGTAGTGCTTATAATGGATTAACTCAACGAGTTCATGATGAACTACTCTTACTTAATCATAACGTTTCCATTGAATTTGCACTCTCAAACAATCATATGAAAGAGGCAGTTGAACTGTTTCATCCAGAACTGATTATTTGTCCCTTTTTAAAAGAGAAAATCCCCAATCAGATTTGGCAAAACTACAAATGTATTATTATTCATCCAGGAATCATAGGTGATCGTGGTCCCTCATCCCTTGATTGGGCAATACATGAAAACCAACAAGAGTGGGGAGTTACAGCTTTAGAGGCAGTAGAAGAGATGGATGCAGGAGATATTTGGGCAAATTTTAATTTTCCTATGAGAGATACTTTTAAAGCATCAATTTATAGAAAAGAGATAACAAAAGCTGCTATTAAAAGCCTAAAAAAAGTTTTAGACAATGTACAAAAGAGTGATTTTAAACCTCAAAAACTTGACTATGAAAAAGAAGATGTCAAAGGTGAACTCAAACCCTTGATGCAACAACAACACCGAACCATCAATTGGCAAAAAGACCTCACAAAAACAATCATTCAAAAAATCAATGCAGCAGACTCTTTTCCAGGACTTCTTGACAGTATGTTTGATGAAGAGTTTTATCTTTACGGGGCGCATAAAGAAGACCAACTAAGGGATGAAACACCCGGTAAAATTATTGCAAGGCGACATGGAGCAATTTGTCGAGCAACTATTGATGGTGCAGTCTGGATTAGTCACTTAAAAGCTAAAAATAAAAACAGCTTCAAACTTCCTAGTGCCACCCTACTCAAAGATAAACTCAAAGGTATTTTGGAAAATAGAATTCCGCTAGTACTTGAAGAAAACAGAGAAACATTTAAAGAGATATACTATAAAGAAAAAGATGAAGTAGGATATTTACATTTTAACTTTCACAACGGGGCTATGAGTATTGAGCAGTGCGTGCGACTTAAATATGCTTATGAAATGATTCGAGATTCAAAAGATATTCAAGTATTGGTACTCATGGGTGGTGATGATTTTTTCTCAAATGGAATTCATCTTAATATTATGGAAGATTCTAAAAAGAGCGATGAAGATGGTTGGTCTAATATTCATGCTATGAATGATATCGTTCGAGAGATCATTCATACTCCTGATTTAATAACTGTTGCAAGTCTGAGTGCAAATGCAGGAGCTGGTGGTGCTATTATGGCACTGGCTTGTGATTATGTGGTGGCACGGCATGGAGTTATTTTAAATCCTCACTATAAAACCCTAGGCCTTCATGGAAGTGAGTATTGGACATATCTTTTACCTAAACGTGTGGGAAAAGAGAAAGCCTATGAGTTAACCGAAACTTGCCTTCCTATTGGAGCTATTCGTGCCCAAGAGATGGGTTTAATTGATATCGTGTTTAATGAAGAGGATCACATTTATCAAGAAGAGTTGGAAAACTTTTGTCACTATCATGCCAATAAAGATGATTATTATGATTTTTTAGATAAAAAGCAAGAACAACGACAAAAAGATGAAAATATAAAACCATTAGAGTCATACCGGAATGAAGAGTTAGAACATATGTATAAATCTTTTTATGAAAAAGACTCGCTGTTTAATAAACTTCGTTGTGAATTTGTTTATAAAATAAAAGCAAAAGAGACTCCAAAACGTTTGGCAATTCACCGAAAAAAGTGATATACTTAAGTTAATTAATATCCAATTCATCCAAGGAGTTCATTATGAGTATTACTTTACATTCTATTACCATTCCTTGTGCAGATAAGGTTATTGCTACACACTTTTATTCCAGAGTTTTTGGTTTTCCGGCTATTGGAAAACATGGTAAAACAATTCGTATACAAGTTAACGAAACATCATTTATTGATTTTAAAGCGTGTGAAAGTTTTAATGTTGAACAGTATAGTTTCAAAGTCGATGATAAACTCTTTGATGCAATACTTGAAAATATAAAAAAAGAGAAGTTAATATTTGGAAGTGATTTAGAAGAGTTAGAAAATAGACAACTTAATAGTTGGCATGGTGGTCGAGGTCTGTTTTTTAGAGACCCCAACGGTCATATTATCGAGTTACTCACTAAAAGTACTCTATAAGTTACTCAATAAAGTTTTTACCCTGTTCATACAATGCAGAAACTGCTTTTCCCCATGCTGAAAAGTTTTTTAATTCTTTATCTTCAAGCTTAAAATGGTTAATTATTTCTGTTGTTAATTCGGCCTCTTTTAAATCAAACTTATCATCAATATGTACTAAAATCATTAATTCTAGAACTACAATCTTTTTACTTTTTTGACTTTTAAAAGCATTGAGTGTCTCTTTTAAATTAAATTCACTACTATCAAACATTACTGAGTTTTCAATTCCCATTTCAACACAATACTCTTCGATTACATCTTGTTCTCGTTGTCCATATTCACCATCTATTCTTGCTAAATAGTGTGAAAGCTGTAAAAAAGCAAATTTCTCTTTTGCTTGAAGTTTCATCAATAACATATACTATTTTTTCCTAATAATTTTTAAATTTTCTAGCGTATTATAATCAATAATTGTTAATCAATTGTAAATAATTTTAACCAGCCCAACCCGGGAAGAGTTGTATTAAGCCACTTGCCATAAATTCTATGGATATAGAGGCTAGGATAATTCCCATAATTCGTGAAATTACGTTGATTCCTATGAGTCCAAGTTTTTCAGATAAAAAAGCTGCGGCTCTCAAAGAGAGGTAAATATTCAAAATCAAAACACTTACTATGACACTCATCATTAATAGATGACCTATTCCACTAGTGTAATGAGAAAATACAATCACTGTGGATATAGCACCTGGTCCCATAATCAAAGGAATAGCAAAAGGAATCATCGCTAAATCACGATTGGATAGTTTCGCTTCTTTTAACTCTTCTGGGGTTTGTTTAGCCCCTGGAACTTTTGCGTTTATCATAGAGATTGCTAACGTGAGTAATAAAATACCCCCAGCAACTCTAAAAGCAGGTATTGAGATATTAAAAAAACTCAAAATAGAAGTACCAAGCCACACCGAACATAAAGCAACAATCCATGCATAAAAAGAGGATTGTCGAGCTAAATGATTTTTCTCTTGTTTTGATTTTCCATTGGTTAAAGTAACATAAATAGGTAAAGCAGAAAAAGGTCCCATAATGGCTAAAACACCAAAAAAGACCTTAATATATTCATCAAGTGGTAGCACAAAGACCTTTCACTAAAAAGAGGTGTAGAGTTAACTCTACCCTCCTAAATATTTCTTACGAATTTCATCTGAATCAATTAAGTTTTTAGCTTCATCTTCTAAAGCAACGGCTCCATTTTCTAATACATACGCGTAATCAGAAATTTCTAAAGCTGCAAAAGCATTTTGTTCAACAAGTAAAATAGTAATACCCTCTTCTTGTAATTTCGTAATTGTTTGAAAAAGTTCACCAATAATTTTAGGAGCAAGTCCTAATGAAGGTTCATCAAGCATAAGCAGTTTTGGCGACGACATAAGAGCACGTGCGATTGCAAGCATCTGTTGTTCACCCCCACTCATTGTTCCACCTAACTGTCCTCGCTTGTCAATTAGACGTGGGAAAATTTTAAACATTTTCTCTTGGTACTCTTCATAAAGTTCATCATTATTAAAAGCACCCATTCGCAAGTTCTCTTCAATAGTTAAGTTTTGAAAAACCCGTCGTCCTTCTGGTACTAGGGAAATTCCCTCTTGAATAATTTTATGGGTTTTATGTTTTGAAATATTCATTTTATTAAAATGAATTTCACCTTTTTTCTTAACATCATTTACAATTGATTGTAAGGTTGATGTTTTACCTGCACCATTTGATCCAATTAGCGAAACAATTTGCCCAGCTTTTACATCAAAACTAACACCTTTAACGGCTTTAATTAGTCCATAGTATACTTCTAAATCTCTTACTTTAAGCATGTTTGAAATCTCCAAGGTAGGCTTTTATTACTTCTTCATCTTGAATGGCATCTTCAATTTTACCTTCAAAAATTGTTTTACCATAATCAAGAACCATTACTCTATCACATAAGTGATTTACAAATTTCATATCATGCTCAATTAAAAGGATTGTTACATCAAATTCATCTCTAATTTTAAAGAAAAGTTCCGCTAATTCATGAGTCTCTTGGGGGTTCATTCCAGCAGCTGGCTCATCTAAGAGTAACAATTGAGGGGAAGCAGCTAGTGCTCGGGCAATCTCAACTTTTCGTTGTTGTCCATAAGATAATGCTGTTGCCATTTCGTTGGCATACTCTGCAATTCCTAGTACTTCCATAATCTCAAAAGCTCTCTTTTTAACCCGTTTCTCTTCGCTAAAAAATCGTGGTAATCTCAAAATAGCTTCAAAGTAAGTATAACTTGCTTGGTAATCAAACCCAATTAAAATATTCTCCATTACAGTCATAGAAGTAAATAGTCGAATGTTTTGAAATGTTCGAGCAATTCCACGATGAACAATTTTATGAGGTTTTATACCATCAATTTTTTGACCATGAAATTTAATTGAACCTTCCGTTGGCTCGTAATTACCAGTAATAATATTAAACATCGTTGTTTTACCAGCACCATTAGGACCAATCAAACCGTAGATCTCTTTTGCATTAACACTAAATGAGGTGTCTTTGATGGCAGTAACTCCACCAAACTTTTTTGTTACATTGCAAACTTCTAAAATCATTTGTTTGCCTTTTTCTTTTTAAATAAATCTTTTAACTCTTTTTTACCCATGAGCCCTTCTCGTGCAAACAACATTACAACAATTAGAATCAATGAGAATACAACCATACGCATACCAGGAAGTCCCTCTGTTTCAATTCCCATAAATGAAATTGGTTCATCTAAGAATCGCATCCACTCTAATCCTGCCATAACAAAGATTGTTCCTAAGATTGCTCCTGTTGTACTTCCTAAACCACCTAATACAATAATAATGAGTAGTTGGAATGTTAAGAAGAATGTAAATAAATCTGGTGAAATAGAGGTTAATAAAGCCGCTAATAAACCACCACCTACACCTTCAAAGAATGCAGAAGTTGAAAATGCTAATGTTTTGATTTTAAAAGTATTTACACCCATTGCAGTTGCTGCATCTTCATCATCACGAACAGCTTTCATAGCTCGTCCATATTTTGAATAGATAATATTTAAAATTGCAAGAACTGTTAATATAGCAATTCCCCCTGTCCAATACAGGTTTGAGGTTTCAGGAATATCATTGATTCCTAAAGAACCATTAGTGATTTCTGGAGAATTAATTGCTAAAATTCGAATAATAAAACCGAACCCTAATGTTACAATAGCAAGGTAATCTCCTCTAACTCTAAATACAGGAAATGATAACGATAAGGCTAATAATGCGGATATGATACCAGAAAGTAATAGTGCCCAAGCAAACTCTGCTTGCATTGCTAACACCCAAGGATATGGGTCTTCGATATCATACTGATAGAGCATCGCTTCTGCATCAACCGTTAAAATAGCTGTTACATAAGCTCCAATAGCTACAAAGCCGTTAGGTTCAAGGGAGAATTGACCCGTAACACCATTAATCAAGTTGTACGAAACCGCTAAAATAATAAAGATTGCAACGTTATTAATAATTCGAATCGTATATTCATCAAATGTGTTTTGAGCAAACCAAGTAAACCAAATAGCAGTTATAATAATCGCAAGATTGATTATTCTATCTCGTGTAAAGATTTTATCATCCATAGTATATGTTGTTGCCATGATTAGAACCTACTCTTTTCTAAGTCTTCACCCATAATACCAGTTGGCTTAAAGAGTAATACTAAAATTAAAAAGATAAATGCAAAGGCATCTTTATATCCACCCATCTCTGGCCAGAATGCAATTACAACAACTTCAGTAAATCCAATAATAAATCCACCAAGAACAGCACCTGTAACAGAACCAATACCACCAACAACAGCTGCTGCAAAGGCTTTAAGTCCAACAAGAACTCCCATCATAGGTTCAACAGAAGGATAATTAACCGCCCAGAAAATTCCACCAACAGCAGCAAGTCCAGAACCTAAACCAAATACTAATGCAATAATTGTATTGGCATCAATTCCCATAAGATTTACTGTTTTAATATCAAATGATAAAGCTCGAATCGCCATACCATACTTTGTTCTATATAATACATATAAAATACCTAGTAACAGTACTAAAGTAACAATTGGAACCATGATTGAAGAAGTTGAAAAAGTAACACCTGCTACATTAAAGATATTTTCCATATACTCTGGAACTGGAAAGGCTCGTGGAACTCCACCTGCAAAAACAGTAAAGGCATTTTCTAAGAAGAATGAAATACCAATAGCAGTAATAAGTAATGAAATTTTTGGAGCTTCACGTAATGGTTTATAGGCAATCTTGTCCATAAACATACCAAAAAGTGCAGAAATAGTTACTGCTAAAAAGACTGTCACTGAAAAGGGTAAATCAAATACCGCCATAAAAGTATAACCTAAAAAGGCACCTACCATCATAATATCACCATGGGCAAAGTTAATCAGTCTTAGTACTCCATATACCATTGTATATCCAATAGCAATGAGGGCATACATACTCCCTAAACTAAAACCGTTTACCATTTGCTGCATAAACGTTAATATATCCATTAAATCTCCCGTGTTGTTTCAAATGCAAAATTATTTTGCAATAAGAAAAGAAAGAGTCGCATTACTTTTCTTATTGCAAAAAAAAAGTCTAGCAAATCTTGCTAGACTTTTTTAAGTGTTTATAATTATGGATTAACTGTCGCTTTAAACGCAGCTTTTCCATCTCTAATTTCTTTGATAACTGCTGATCTTGTCGCGTTACCAGCTTTATCAATAGTGATTTTTCCAGAAACTCCGTCAAAACCTGTTGTTGATTTAATTTGCTCATTAATACAAACAGAGTTTGTTGGGTCTTCACATCTGTTCATTGCATCAATTAAGATATTATAAGTATCTGCACCTAATGCTGTAAATGAGTTCATCTCAGCTTTACCAGTCTCTTTTTCATGAAAAGCTACAAAGTCAGCTGATTTTGATGAAGGAGGGTTTGTATAATCAAAGAAGTCTGTAAACATGTAACCTTCAACTGAATCTCCACCTAAGTCGATAAATGTTTGGTTAGCAACACCGTCACCTGAGAACATTGGTTTCTTAAGACCTAATTGCTTAGATTGTCTTGAAATCATAGATGCTTCTGGGTGATATAATGGTAAGAACATAAAATCAGGGTTTAACTTCTTGATTTGAGAAACAACTGCTTTAAAGTCTTTATCTCCAGAAGTAATTTTGATTTTTTTAACAATTTTCCCACCTG
Organism: Arcobacter sp. EP1; assembly: GCA_001655195.1. Classification (GTDB taxonomy): domain Bacteria; phylum Campylobacterota; class Campylobacteria; order Campylobacterales; family Arcobacteraceae; genus Arcobacter_A. The sequence continues at coordinate 95,623 of LPNY01000122.1, read as the reverse complement.
CTTTTTTAAATGCTTTTTGGAATGCTTTTGCTAAACCTAAAGAGTAAACTTGTGCTTGGTCAACAACTACAACAGCCGTTTTGTATCCTTGTGACATCGCATAGTTTGCAACAACTTCACCTTGAAAAGAGTCAGTAAAACATACTCTATTCGCATATGAACGTTTCATTGTTAACTTGTCATTTGTTGCAACAGAAGCAATAACTGGGATTTTTTTCTTATCAGCAATTGCAATTGTTTGTGCAGTATTTGTAGATGTTAAAGCACCTAAAATCGCTACAACTTTATCAGAAGAGATAAGTCTTGTTGTTGCTGTTGCAGTTTCAACTTTATCACCTTTGTTATCAACTAATACAATCTTAACTGTATCACCATTTTTTAACGTTGGTTGTAACTTATTTGCTAATTCTAACCCTAAGTTAGTAACTTGACCATACGCCGCTAATGGTCCAGACATAGGCATTACTGCCCCAACCTTAATCTCTTTTGCTAAAGCAACACCACACGTTAATGCAGATGCTACTGCTAAAGTAACTATTCTTTTCATTCACACTCCTTTAAAATGTATCCTAGCAGATTATCATATTTTCATATAAAATGGTGTTAAGTCTACTTAATAGATATGAAATAAAAAGGACTTTTTAGGCAAATGATAAATTATTATATAATTTTTATATCTTAGTTAGAAAATAGTGTTACTAAATACTCATTATTAAGAAAAAAGAATGAAATGATGATAAAATTAATAATAGTTAGAAAGGAAAACTACTTTTTATTGGCTTACACCATTACGACCATTCTTTTTCGCTTGGTATAGGGCTTTATCTGCTTTAGCTAAAATATCCTCAATATGGTTATCTTTGTCATGTTCAAACTTTGCAATACCAATACTCACTGTAAATGGGTACTTGTAATGATTGTTTTTTAACATATCATTAAACGTATCAATAATTTTGTGGGCAACTTCTTTAGCATTATCAATTGAGGTATTAGGTAATACGATAACAAACTCATCTCCACCTAATCGCACAACCACATCATTTCTTCGCACAAGTCCTTTTAATATTTCAACTAACTTTTTAAGTACATCATCACCAACACTATGACCATAAGAGTCATTGATATTTTTAAACTTATCAATATCCATAAGTAATAATGTAAATGAAGTATTCTCTCGTTTTACGATTTGAATATACTGCTCTGAAAAATCATGTAAAAAGCGTCTGTTATAAACTCCAGTTAAAGCATCTGTGTTAGCAAGCTCCTGATTAATAAAGCGTTGGGTTTCTGATTCAATGAGTTTTTGAGTTCGTTTATCAAGTTTTTGCGATAAGTTATTAAAGTTTGTACATAGTTCATCCAGCTCAACAATGGATGAAGTGTTTAATAGTTCTGTCTCTCTTTTTGTGCCAAGATGTTTAGTCATTTTTATTATCTTTTTTAAAGGTGTATTAATTTGAGAGACAAAAGCTCTAGCTTGTTGTAACAAAAATAAAAAGAAAATCAAGTAAAAAACAACAATAAAAACAATAATCAAATAGCCAAGGTTTTTGTACTCTTTTTCTAAATCTCGTAATGATAATAAAATCTTTTCTTTTGAAACTAATGAAATTATAAACCATGAAGTACGTTCAATTTTTTTAGAAAATAGGAGGTACTCTTTACCAGCTACAACAATATCATGTTTGTAACTTTTACCATTAATAATGTTTTCAAAATTTCTGGCAATTGTTTCGTCATGATGATTAAGAATCGTAAAACTATCAGATTTTTTTATTGTTGTTTTTATTTTTTCATTTTCCCCATAAGTGTACGCTTCGATATCTTTTATATGAAGTATCTCTTGAACATTTTTAGGCATAGCAACAATTTTACCATCACGTCCTAAAACAAAAGAGCTGCCTTCATAGGGTATCTTTATAGAGAGTATATTTCTAATAAACTTATTAATTGTCACGTCAAGTCCAGTAACTCCTTCTAAAAAATCTTTATTATAAATTGGAACAATTGAACTTAACATCCATCCTTGACCAGCTGGATCCAAATAAACATCTGTCCAAACTGCTTTCTTTTCGGGATTATGTTCTAAATTAGCTTCATAATAAAAGTTATAGTTTTCCATCTTAATATCCATAGGAAATGCATTAAAACTATTGGGAATAAATGGATAATAACGATTGATGTCATCATGAGAATTAAAATATGCCGCAACAATTGAATCATTATTATCAACGATAGATTTAAACAAAACATCAAAGCCTTCAGTATCATGTAACTTTTTTTTGACAGAGGGAGTTATTAGTGTGTTTTTTGAGACAACAACAGAAGAACCTCCATTATTATAGAGTTTATAAAACATTCCATTTTCTGCTTTATCAAACTTTATGGAGTTTGCAAAAGAGTAATTTTGTGGGTTTTCGAAAAAGTTTTGCTGATGATTTTGTAATAGTGTTGCTAACTTCTCAATTTGTAAGAACTTATTTTCAATACTTTTTGTCTCTTTTTCAACAATAGTATAGGTAGTTTTTTTGATATCCCCTAATATAAACTCAATATTCTTAGAAATCATTTGGTTGTTAACATAAAAATAGAGAATGACTAATGCTAGTTCAATAAAGAGTATAGAGGTCAATGAAGTTTTAAGATAATTTTTAAATATTAGCTTTTCTAATATTATTTTTTTCATAATATCCCCCTACAAAAGAAAGCCTAAAAATTATTATATATCGAAAGAGGTGTGACGCAATTTAATTTAAAAACTAAATAATACTTTTAATCTTTTTTTAATAAAGAATTACTCCATTTCTAAGCTCATAAGGTACATATCTTCTCCATCAATTACTTTGACCTTATTGCTTTGACATTTTGGGCAAAAAAACTCATTTTCCTCTAAGGTTGAGGATTCATGACAATCAAAACACTCTATGATGACTTTTTGTATGTTGATAACAAAGTCACAGCCATCACAAACTGTTTTTTCTTTAAAGGTATCAAAAGCAGTTTGCAGTAAATCAGGTTCTACGCCCGAAAGTACTCCGATTTTTACAATGACTTTTTTAACTTGTGTCGAATCATTTTGTTTTGCGTGGTCTTCACAACTCTCTAAAAGAGATTGAACGATACTATATTCATGCATTAAAGATTACTCCGTTCTAACAAATTCTTGGCAATAGTTCACCTGTTGGTGTATCTAAAAATCGTGAGGTTCCCCAAGGAGAATTTAAAATCACTTTTTGATTATGCAGTGCTGTAACTTCACCGATAAGTTTTGCTTCTTTTGAGATTTCAATAGCTTGTAGAATTTCAAGTGCTTTATTTGCCTGATCTTTTGAAACTGCTAAAACAAATGTTCCTTCATTAGCTAAATTCATTGCTTCAAAACCAAGCATTTCACAAATACCGTTTACTTCATCACAAATAGGGATATCACCCTCTTGCACTTCAATACAAACATCAGACTGTTTTGCCCATTCATTTAATACAGCACTAACTCCACCTCGTGTTGCATCCCGCAAAGCAGTGATTTTAATACCATTATCAATCAACTCTTTTACAACAGGCCATAAAGAAGCACAATCAGATTGTAAAGAACTTGAAAGTTCAATTCCTTCACGTGCTGCAAAAATAGTTGCTCCGTGTTTACCTATAGAATTAGAAACGATTATTACATCATCTTGGGAAATATTATTTGAAGAAATTCCTTTTTGTTGAATCTCTCCAACACCTGAGGTATTTATAAAAATTTTATCGACACTTCCACGTGGCACCACTTTAGTATCACCACTAACAATAACTGCTCCATTTTTTGCTAACTCTTTTTTCATTGAGTTAACAATTTTTTCCAGTTTTCGTTGCTCAAAGCCCTCTTCTAAAATAACTGCACATGTAATATATTTGGGTTGTGCTCCCATCATTGCTAAATCATTGCACGTTCCACAAACAGCGAGTTTTCCAATGTCTCCACCACTAAACTCAATAGGACTAACAGTAAAACTATCCGTTGAAAATGCTAACTCACCACCATGAATAACAGCAGCATCTTCATTTTTATCTAAAATTTCATTTTTGAAGTTTTTATAGAATACTTTGTTAATAAGTTCGTTATTCTCTTCACCGCCGTTTCCTTGGGCTAATGTTATTGTCTTCATATAAATTCCTATTTAATTAAATTACCGTATTTGTAATATGCTGAACATGCTCCTTCAGAACTTACCATACAACTTCCTAGAGGATTACTTGGTTTACATGCCATTCCAAAAACAGTACACTCAAAAGGTTTTGCAATTCCTCGCATAATATCGCCACAAATACATAAATGATGGTCATCAATTTCATCAATTGGTAAGACTTCTTTATAAACTTTTTCCGCATCTAATGAAGCAAATTCATTTTTTAGACTCAACTTACTCTCTGGAACACGTCCAAGTCCACGCCACTTAAACTTACCCTCTTTAGTGAAAAATTTATTAATGAGTTTTTGAGCTTGTAAGTTTCCATCATAACTTACACTTCGAGTATATTGAACCTCTAACTCACAGCGATTTTCATTGAACTGTTTGACTATCATTAACATCGCTTCCATAACATCTAATGGCTCAAAACCACTAACTACTACTGGAATGTTATAATCTCGTGGGAACTGTTCGTAAATTTTACTTCCACTAATTACACTAACATGCGCAGGACCAATAAAGGCATCAATTTCATTGTCATAAGAGTTTACTTGTTCATCATGAGAATCAATCAACTCTTTCATTGGTTCAGGTACTGTTACATGGTTGATATGAAACAGAATATTTTTTATATCATGATTAACCACATAGTTTAAAAGAGCTGCAGTCATAGGAGTTGTTGTTTCAAAACCTATGGCAAAAAAGATAACGGTTTTTTCAGGATTCTCTTGCGCAATTTTTACTGTATCCATTGGAGAGTAAACAAAACGAATATCAGCACCTTGGGCACGTGCATGTTGTAAACTACCACGACTTCCTGGAACTTTTATCATATCACCTAAGGTAACTAAAATTACATTCTCTTGTTGGGATAAAACAAAAGCATGATCAATTCTCTCTTTTGGAATAACACACACAGGACAACCAGGACCATGAATAAAATCAATATTCTTTGGCATTAATTGATTTAATCCATACTTCATAATAGTATGAGTGTGCCCACCACAAACTTCCATTACGCGAATCGTTTTAGGGAGTTTTTTTGCTTCTTCATTAATCAGTTTTGCAATACCTTTGATTGCTTTTGGATTACGAAACCCATCATAAAGGTCTTTTAATTTTAATTCATCCATTATATGACCTTATCGATTTGGACATTCATCAGCTTCAAGTATAGCTTGACGCCTATCCTCTTCTTCCATTTGGGCAATAATTTCCCCATAAACTTTTAAAGATTCTAAAGCATCCTCTTCATCAATTTTATTCATTGCAAAGCCAATGTGAATAAGAACATAATCTCCAATAACAACGGGTTGGTCAATTAAATCCAAAGAAGCCTTTCTTTCAACTCCCATAGTATCAACTGTACAAACATTCATCTCTTCATCGATTTCTTTTATTTTAGAAGGTATTGATAAACACATAACACTAACCTCGCATTGTCATTTTAAATTTAATCCAGTCGATAACTCTTTGTAGACTTTTCTCATCTTTTGTTGATACTTCTAAAATATCAACATTAGGTTTGAGTTTACGTGCAGTCTCTTTTTCTTTTTCAATATCATATTCAAAGTGAGGAAGTAAATCTGTTTTTGTAATTAAAATCAGATCTGCAGCTCTAAACATTACTGGATATTTTGCAATTTTATCTTCACCTTCAGGAACAGATACTAAAACAATATTTAAGTGAGTTCCAACATCATATGATGCAGGGCAAACTAAATTCCCAACATTTTCAACAAAACAGACATCAAGTTCTGATAAGTTCATATCATGTAATCCCTTATGTACCATAAAAGCATCCAAGTGACAGGCACTTCCTGTTTGAATTTGTACAGCTGGAATATTTTTTGCTTTGAGTCTATCAGCATCACGATTCGTCTCTAAGTCACCTTCAACTACACCATACTTAAAATCAACCATATCAGATAACATCTCTAATAGCGTTGTTTTACCGCTACCGGGGCTACTCATGAGGTTAATTGCTAAAACACCTTGTTTATCAAAGTGGGCTCTATTATGAGCTGCTTCTTGATCATTTTTATCTAAAATCTTTTTAATCACTGAGATAGTTTTACTATCATTAAGCTGTGGATTATGGTTTAATGTTTCATGAGCTGCTTGATGAGACGCACTGTCATGAGTGTGTCCGTGTTCATGAGAATGCTCATGGCTATGTTCGTGGTGGTGATGGTCAGTTATACTACATCCGCAATCTGTACACATATGTTGTTCCTTTAAATGGTTTCCCATTTAAAGGAAACCGTTTTATTTTTTGTCTCCTTTTTTATCGCAAAAATAAATTTTGCTAAAAAGAAGGAAAAACCTAAAGAGGCAACGAGTTGCCTTTGAAATCATTTAATTCCCTTTTCATTGGAAAACTTTATTATGAATGATTATTCGTTTTAAGGATTTTAGTGCATGAAAACTAAAATGAGAATAACAAACTAGGCTACTTATGTATTTTTGGAACAAAACTTGTTATAATATGATAAAAAGTCTCTTATGAATTTAAATAGTTGTCCCTCTTGCCATTGTTCTAAACTCTATACTCTTGCAAACGCATATAAAAAGTGCACCCAATGTCATAAAAAATTCTCTTTAAAAAAACTACAAAAGGAGATTGAAATAATAGAGACATTTTGTAGTAATAAAAATGCCTTAGAGACTGCAAAGCGACTCAATCTAAACTATCGAACAGTTTCCAATAAATATATGTTATACCGTAAACTTATCGCAAACTATTTAGATGCACTTTATCATGCAAACAATAATAATGACACTTCATATGAGGAGTATTATTACTTTACGGGTCAACAAAAAAAAGAGAAAAACAGAAGTTTATACGATGCTATCAATATCATAGGTTTTTATAAAAATCAAAAAGTCTTTACCTTGCTTATGCCACCTCTTCAAAAAAGTTTTGACAATAAAAGTGATAATGATTATGAGCGATATCTTTATTGGAATAAACTGCAATCAAAAAATGCGTATAAAACACCTCTACATGTCTTTTTTGCTTTTATGGAACAAAACCTCAAAAAATATAAAGGCATCAATAAGGAGAACTTTTTTTACTATTTAAAAGAGTCCGAATTTAAATACAACTTTTTAATTCATGAACAAATTGATATTCTAAAATCACTCTACTTTAAATAAACTCTTCAAATTTTTCAAAAGAGAAAATTTGATTTTTTAACAATTCAACCTCTTTTAGACGACAACTCAAACTCTCTCCATGTTCACTTAATAACTTTTGCAGTTTTTTAACTTCTTCTTCATGAACAAGGGGAACATCACTAATAATCACAAAATCATCACCATGTATTCTAAAAATTTTATCATTTGGAAAGTAAGATATCAATTCATGTGCAATTTGAGATAAGAGTCGATTTCCTTGGCTCCAACTATGTTTTTTATTATAATCACCAAAAGAGTCAAGAAAAACAATGTATAGGCAGTTATAACGCTCTTCAATTTTATTTTGTGCCAGCACATAGTCCAAATAACTCTCATTAAAAGTTTGGGTTAAAATGTCTTTATAAAAGTAAGAGAATCTTTCTTGTTCTAACTTTGTTGTTGGTCGTTGAGTAATGGAGTTATCAATAGTAATACTTTGTAATACTTTTGTTCCAGCGGCCACAACTGCTTTTTTAAAGTGAATTCCCTCTAGACTTTTTATTTCATCTAAAGCTTCTAGGATACCTTTTCTTCCTTTATAGATACGGTTTGTAGTCATGGCATCAAAAGAGTCTGCTAATGCCATGATATTCCCCTTTAAGGAAATTTCATCAGATTTAAGCCCCTTTGGATAACCACTACCATCTATTCGCTCATGGTGACACTCTATAACTTTAGAAATCTCATGAAACATTGGAATTTGTTCTAATAGATGAGACCCTATTGTCACATGCTCTTTAATCAAACTGTATTCATTTTCCGTTAATTTCCCAGGCTTTAAAAGTAACGAATCAGGAATGGCAATCTTTCCTAAATCATGTAAGATACCTGCTCTATAGAGATCATTACACTCCTCTTCACTAAAGCCCATCTCTTGTGCAATCATTTTTGAATATCGTGCAACACGAACACTATGACGTCCTGTATAACGGTCTCGACTATCAATCATTTCAATTAATGCAAAAAGTGTTTTTTCATAGTTTTCGACTTTTTCAAACTCTAATGTTAAGTTTTCTCGTGTCTTTTCTTCAACAAGCTCTTCTAAGTTGTGTTCATATAAAGCGTGTTCATTAAAAGTTTTAAGTTTTTTTACCACTTTATAAAGAAGTAAATTGAGTGCCTCATAATCGATTGGTTTTAAAATATACCCATCAATACCAATTTTGATTGAATGGATAAACTTTTCTGTTTCTGAGTAAGCAGAGGTGATTAAGATATTTTGTTCAGAATTGATACTTTTTATATATTCTGACATTTTTAAACCATCCATTTTGGGCATAGTAATATCTGTAATAACAATATCGTGACGGTTTATTTTATAGCTTTCTAATCCATCTTCACCATTATCCTCATAATCAACCTGTTTAAAAAGTTTCGATAAGTAGCGTTGAAAGTTATCGGCAATATTTGGGTCATCTTCAACATATAAAACGGTAAAATCAGAACAAAATTCTTTTAATTCTTTTAATTCCAAAATAATAGTTCCTTTCAACTTGTAACTTTGTCTTTATTTTAATATAATTATTGTAATAATAAAATAATAACTATAAGAAGATTATTTTATTTATAAAGGATAAAGATGATACGATTTGTTATTTTACTCTTTCTATTATCATTTTCACTTTATGCGCAAACCATAACAATATATATTAATTCTAATATTGATGAGCAAACCACACTAAATCGATGGAATGCAACCATTGAACTTCTCAATAAAGAGATACCTTTTTATGATTTTAAAATACTCCCAATTGCTCCTAATAAAATCCATATTATTAAAAAACTTATCAAAGAGAAAAAAGTTGACTTTCTAATTACACAACCGGCAATCTATACTGAACTTGAATATGAGTTTGGGATTTCACGAATGCTAACAATGTATAACCAATACTATATGAGTGAATTTGGTTCCGTTTTTATCACCCAAAAAAATCATATTAAAAAACTTAAAGATATTAAAAATAAAACCATTGCAGCTAATGCACCACTAGGTTTTGGAGGATGGTTAATAGGATATAAAGAACTTTATGAGCAAGGGATAGATCCTATTAATAAAAATCTTGTTAGTTTTATTGGGTCACAAAAAAAAGTCATTGAAGAGGTTCTTAAAGGCAACTACGATGTAGGAGTTATTCGTACAGGGATGTATGAACACTTTTTAAGTCAAGGCTTATTTAAAAAAACAGACCTATATGTTATCAATGAACAAAAATTAGGTTATCCTATTAAAATTAGTTCAAGTCTCTATCCTGAATTGGCTTTTGCTTATGCTCCTCATGTTGATAAAACCCTTGTTAATGATGTTTTTAAAGTTATGAATAGTATTGATCCAACCATGCCTGCAGCTCGTGATGGGCTTTATAAAAGCTGGAATGTTCCAGAAGATTACCGTCATGTTGATGAAATTTTCAAAACATTTAGGCTTGCTTATTACAAAGATATACCTGAATATAACCAAGAAGATATTATTAAACTTTTTATTGGGTTGTTAGGCGTATTTATTGTCATTTTTTCTTTTCTAAAGTATCGCATGAGTGAAAAGATGAAAATTAATCTTCAAGAACAAGTAATTCTGCAAACAAAAAAAATCAAAGAGCAAGACAAAATGATGCTAACCCAATCACGTCATGCGGCAATGGGTGAGATGATTTCACTCATTGCACATCAATGGAGACAACCTATTGCAGTTATTGCTATGGATGCCAATAATATTAAAGTTGATATCGAGTTAAAAAATTTAGATGAAAAAGTATTAGAACAACATGTTTCAAATATTTTATACCAAACGCAAGAGTTATCACAAACAATTGATGACTTTAGAAATTTTTTCAAAAATGATAAAAACCTTGATACTATTTATATCTCTGACATTATTAAAGATGTTTTACGTATTGTGGAAAAATCTTTAGATAATCATGCAATTACTTTTCATATTAAAATGGATCAAAAATATGAAATTCAAACCTACAGAAGAGAACTTATGCAAGTTTTAATCAACATTATTTCAAATGCGAAAGAGGCATTAATGGAGCGTCAAGTGGAAGATCGTATGATTTTGCTCAATATTAAACAAGATGAAAAAAATAGTTATATCAGCATTCATGATAATGCGGGTGGAATAGAAGAAGATTTGATTCATAAAGTTTTTGAACCCTATTTTTCTACTAAATTAGAAAAAAATGGAACAGGACTAGGTCTTTATATGAGTAAAACAATTATCAACAAACACCTTCAAGGTGATATCAAAGCCATCAACACTAAAATAGGTTGCTGTATGAAAATCACCCTACCAAGGGAAATCGTCCAATCAAAGGAAAGTCATGGGTAATATATTAGAAATCAAAAAAAAAGTTGAAAACCTAACTGCCCTATTTGTAGAAGATGAAGAGTCTATTCGCGAAAGTACAGGCCTGTTTTTAAAAAAACTCTTTAAAAATGTGCACATTTGTAGTAATGGAGAAGAAGGATTAGCATCTTTTAAAAATAATTCCGATATTTCTATTGTTTTAACAGATATTAAAATGCCAAAAATGGATGGGGTGACAATGGCTCAAAATATTCATCAAATCAATAATAATATAAAAATAGTCTTCATCACAGCATCAAGAGGAGAACATGTAATTCCCAATGACTTGGAACATATCTATCTTACTAAACCAATCACCTATCAAACACTATTAGATTGTTTAGCAAGTATTCAACTCGAAAATTAAGGTATACCATGAAGAATCGTCATCAGCTAATCTATATTCTGATACTTTTTGGGTTTATGTTTATTAGTTTTATTATTTACAAACTAAATAATCATATAAAAGATAATCAAGTACTTTATGAAACTATGATTACAAAAGAAGCTATTTCAAATTTTAAAAATATACTAGCAACTCGACAATGGAATTCAAATCATGGTGGCGTTTTTGTTAAGCAAGTAGAAGGTCTTCAACCAAATCCCTACTTAAAAAACAATACACTATTAGCAAAAGATGGTTCTGTTCTTATAAAAGTTAATCCTGCTTGGATGACAAGAGAAATAATGAGAATTGGCAATGAAACAAATAAAAACTACTTTAGAATAACTAGTCTTAATCCTATTAATCCTGAAAATAAAGCTGACAAATTTGAACATGAAGCATTAACATATCTTGAAAAAAATCCAGAAAAACCTTACTACACAAAATTATCACAAAATAATTCTATGTTCCATTTTATGGGACCACTTAAAGTAACAGAAACATGTATAACATGTCATAAAGAATATAAAATTGGAGACTTAAGAGGTGGAATACGAATATCTCTTCCTACAAATGATTATTTTACTTATTTGGATAAAATTAAAAAAGAAAATATTATACTTATCTTCATTATTATTACCATTGCTTCTTCATTAGCAATTATATCCCTCTGGTTTACTAGGCGTATTTCCAAGCACCAAGAAACTATTGAACAACACTATAATCGAATTTTACACTTAAAAAAAGAAAATGAAATTGTTTTCTCACGTTACGAATATGCAGTTCAAGGAACTCAAGATGGTATTTGGGATTGGGATTTACTTACAGACCAAGTCTATTTTTCAAAAAACTGGAAATCCATGTTAGGATACGAAGAGCATGAAATACCTAGCGACCTAGAAGAGTGGGATAAGCGCGTCCATCCTGATGACAAAGAGCAAGCTCTCAAAGATATAACAGAAAACCAAAAAGGTACAACAAGCCACTATAAAAACATTCATCGAATGCAACACAAGAATGGAAGTTGGGTTTGGATTTTAGATAGAGGAAAAACCTATTTTGATAAAACTGGAAAAGCTATACGTATGGTTGGCTTTCATACTAATATTACAGAAACTAAAAACTTAGAGATTAAACTCTATGAAAACCAATATAATCTAGAGGTTGCTTTGAAAGTGGCAAATATGGGATATTGGAAGTATAATTTAAGTAGTGATGAATTTTATTTATCAGATAGTTTATGTGAACTACTAGGTATAGAAAATAAAAAAGACATTAACTCCTACAAAGAACTTCAAAATCTAATTTTTGATGATGATTTAGAAAGAGTTAATACATCACATCTACATCTTTTAACCCATAAAATAAACTCTCAACTAATCTATAAAATTAAAAACAGTATTACTCAAAAATATCTTACCATTGAAGAAAACATTGCATACTTAGAAAATGATGTTAATAACGACGAACTTATTGTAGCAACCATTAAAGATATCACTGATAAAACAAATTTAGAAGAGGAACTTAAACGACTACAAACTGTTATTGAAAGTGCTCCAATTTCTATTGTAATTACAGATATAAATGCAAATATTATTTATGTGAATCCCAACTTTTGTAATATCACTGGATACTCAAAGGATGAAATCATTGGAAAAAATCCACGAATCTTAAAATATGGAACGGCAGATAATCAAGAATTTTACAATAATTTATGGAAAACAATCAGCAATAAAAAAACATGGGGTGGTATATTTAGAAATCGTAAAAAAGATGCTTCTGAATATTGGGAAACTGCAACTATACTTCCAATTTTGGATAAAGATGAGAATATTGTCAATTACATGGGAATTATGCGAGAAATAACTGAAGAGGTCTATTTAAAAAAGGCTTTAGATGAAAAAGAAGAACTCATGCTAATGCAATCAAAAAATGCAGCAATGGGTGAAATGATTAGTATGATTGCTCACCAATGGCGACAGCCTATTACTGCCATATCAATGTCAGCTAATAATATTATTGCAGATATTGACTTGGATATGTTAGATAAAGAAGAGACTCGTGAAACAGCACAAAATATTGCTCAACAAACACAGTTTTTATCAAAAACAATCGATGACTTTAGAAACTTTTTCAAAAAAGACAAAAACCAAGAAACGACAACATTTAAGACCATATTTAATGAAATCTTCTCTATTATTTTAGCTTCATTAAAAAATAACAGTGTTGATATTAAACTCAATTATGATGAAGAACTAACTATCTCGACATATAAACAAGAACTCATACAAGTTTTATTAAATATAATCAAGAATGCAAAAGAGGCATTCGATGGTAAAAAAATCGAGCAAAAACAAATAGATGTACTTATCAAAGAACAAGAAGATAAAATTTATATCACTATTAGTGATAATGCAGGAGGAATTCCAAAAGAGAATTTAGAGAAACTTTTTGAAGCCTATTTTACAACAAAAGAGGAGTTTAACGGTACAGGGTTAGGTTTATATATGTCAAAAATAATTATTGAAAAACATTTAAAAGGTAGTTTAACAGTTGAAAATAACGCAAAAGGGGCAACCTTTAAAATAGTTTTACATAAAATTATCAAATAACCCTTTTCGTGAGGGGTTTTTCTTTTTTTCATTGTCAATATTTTTGATAGTATCTCTTAGTTCATGAATAATTTTATATTGTGCATTAAGCTGGTCATTGAGTCTTATTATCTCTTTAGATTGACTTGATTCTTCCTCTTTATATTTATGAACTTGTCGTTCAAGTTTGTCAATTCGTTGTAAAGCTATTTTATGAGAATGTGTAACTTTTTCCATATTCTGCTTTGTTACATTCATCATTTTTACGTAACGTTCTTCTGTACGCTTTATCTCTTTTTCATAGAAGTCAACTTGATTTAATGCTTTTTTATATCTAGCTTTATATCCATCACTTTCGTGTTGATGAGAATTATCTACATTTTTTAACGTTTCTATCTCGTTTTGAAGTTCTGCAATAAGCTCAACAGAATTTACATAGGTTTTTTTAAATTCTAAATGATTAGTCATAACTTTTTTCTTAAATTCCCGTTTTTCAACCTCTTCATTCGTTGTTAAAAAACGAATTCCAACATACTCACTTATAGTTTTTCCATCAGATTGAAACACTGGGGTAATTACAGCATGTACGTAATAAGGACTGCCATCTTTAGCCTTGTTTTTGATAGTTCCTTCCCAAATCTTACCAGATTGTATTGTCTTCCAGAGTTCTTGATAAACACTTTTTGACATATCTTGATGACGAATTAAATTATGTGGTTTTCCAAGAAGTTCTTCTCGAGTAAATCCTGAAACTTCACAAAAGAAATCATTAATATAGGTGATATTTCCTTTTAAATCAGTTTTTGAAACAATAGCAACATTATCAATTACATCGGTATATTGTTTAAGTTCACCATTTTTTTTAGCGATTTTTTTAACTAATGTTTCCAGTTTGGCTTCATTTTCTAGATTATCGTTAAAAGCTTTTATTTTAATAACTGTTTTAAAAAGTATTCGGTTCATATCAGTATAATCAACAGGTTTTATAATATAGCCATCAATTCCAAGTTTAATAGAGGTAAGGAAGTTTTCAACTTCTGAGTAAGCAGAGATCACAATAATATTTTGTTGAGAATTAATCTCTTTAATTTTTTCAGACATCTCTAGACCTGTCATTTTAGGCATATTAATATCAGTAATTACAATATCATAACTATCTTGTTTGTATAAGGCTAAGCCATCTTCTCCATTTTTTGCATAAATTACTTCTTTAAAAAACTTTGATAAATAATTAATCAAAGTGCTTGCTATTGCAGTATCATCTTCAACATAAAGGACACGAAAATTACTTGCTATATTTTTTAACTCTTCTAAGTTTTTCATTAGAGTAGCTCCTTAAACAATTCTTATGTTAAGTATATCAAAAAATAACATAATAGTCATATTATGAAAGATTAATAGTTCTCTTAAAGAATCATTATTTTCCAAATTATAGCTAATATAATTCCTCTTTTTTTGATATACTATATAATTATTATTTATAAAGAGTATTGATGAAAAAACTATCTATAAAAGCTAAACTTATATTATTATTTATTTTAATCAAAGTTATTCCTCTTCTTATCATTGTTTATATCGCTGTAACGGGGGCTTTACTTCTCGAAGAGTATTTTACAAAAAATACCGTATCACGTTTTGAAAGCAATAAAAAAATAATAGAAACAACTGCCAATAAAGCTATTGATGATAGTATTCAAATGTTAGATAAAAAATCTCAAATCTCTTTAGAGAAATTTTCCTATCAAATTGCACAAAACGTTGCCGCTTTTCTTTATGAAAGAGATAAGGATTTACTCTTTTTATCAAAATTACCACTTAATCAGAAAATTATCGAAGATTTCTACAATTCAAAAACATCAGAAATCACCCTTCACGAAAAATACGCTTATAACGAGACTACAAACAGTTGGAAAAGTATAAAACAACAACCTGAAAAAATAGTTGAGAAACAACACTCAAGTATTAAAGATAACAATAGAGAATTTCACTATACTAATCCTCAACAAATAGAAATGATGAACATCCCAATCTACAAAGAAATTGCCTATTTAAATTTGAAAGGAGATGAGACCTACAAAATCTCTCAAATAAAAATAGAAAAACAGAACATTACAATCAAAAAAAACACCTACATTCAAGCTGAAGAGTATTTCTCCAAAATACAATCTTTGAAAAAAGGTGATATTTATGTTTCTCAAGTGATTGGAGCTTATGTTCCATCAAAAGTTATTGGAACCTTTACTCAACAAAAAGCAAAAAAAATGGGAATTGAGTTTGAGCCTAAAAATCATGCCTATGCAGGAAAAGAGAATCCCGTAGGAACAAAATTTGATGGAATTATTCGTTTTATTACTCCGGTATTCAAAAATGATTCAAAAGTAGGATATATTTCACTAGCACTTGACCATCGCCATATTATGGAATTTACTGATACAGTTGATCCAACCACATCACAGATAAAACAAGACATCACCAATGCAAGTGATGGGAACTACGCTTTCATGTGGGACTATTTAGGTAAAAATATTTCCCACCCAAGAGATTATTTTATTGTAGGTTTTGATAAAAAAACAGGTGAAAAAGTAGCTCCTTGGGTGAGTGCTGATATTCAAGAAAAATATGAAAAATCACACGCTAAAAACTTATCAGATTTTTTAGCGAGTTATCCTACTTTTGAGGAACAAAGTCTTAAGAAAAGACCTAATTTGACGCAACTAAAAGAGCGTGGAGAAATCGCTTTAGATTGCCGATATCTTAATTTTGCACCTCAATGTAAAGGATGGATGGAGATTACTCAAGATGGTGGTTATGGTTCATTTATTATTTATTGGTCAAAGGTCTGGAAACTGACAACTGCGGCAACAATTCCCTACTATACAGGACAATATGGTTTAACAAAACGTGGCTTTGGATTTGTCACTATTGGAGCAAATGTGGATGAGTTCCATAGTGCCGCCATGCAAACAAAACGTAATGTGGATAAAATCCTACAAAATCAAACGGCAGCAATGGAAGAAAATCTAAGAACTAATAACCTTAGTATTACGGCTTATATTGATAAAATAATTAATGAGTTATCAATAATTACATTTATAATGATTCTTCTTGTAGTGGTCATTGCTATTTTAGTCTCTAATTTAATCACTAGTAAAATTGAAAACCTCTTGATTGGTACTACTAAGTTTGCCAATAACGAGTTTGATTACCGTATTAAAGTCACTTCAGAAGATGAAGTTGGACAACTTGAGAAATCTTTTAACGATATGACATCAAATATTTCAAAACTCATTTACGAACAAAAAGAGTTAAATAGTTCATTGGAAACAAAAGTCAATGAGGCAGTAGAGCAAACAGCAAACAACGAGCGTATAATACGTGAAAAAGATAATATCTTAGCTCAAAAATCAAAAATGGCAGCAATGGGTGAGATGTTAGAGAATATTGCACATCAATGGAGACAGCCACTATCCATAATTTCCACCTCTTCTAGTGGTTTAAAAATGAAGAAGAAACTCAATATTCGTAGTGAGGAAGATGTTGATAAGGCACTTGATAATATTATGGATGCAACAAGCTATCTTTCAAATACCATTGATGATTTTAGAAACTTCTTTAACATGGATAAAGAACGTACAACCTTCAACATGAAAACAAGTATTGAAAAAACACTCAATATTTTAAGCTCAAAATTTAAGCACTCAGCGATAACACTTGTTAAAAATCTAGACGACCTAGAGATACAAAGCTACGAAAATGAAATTATTCAAGTACTCATGAATATTTTAAACAACTCAAAAGATGAATTTATTGAACGGAAGATTAGTTCTCGTTATATATTTATCAATCTTTATAAAAAAGATGACTTTCTTATTATTAAAACAAAAGATAACGCAGGTGGAATTCCAGAAGAAATTATCAATAGAGTTTTTGAGCCATACTTTACAACTAAGCACAAATCTCAAGGAACAGGTATAGGGTTACATATGAGTCGTGAAATTATCACTAAACATATGCAAGGAACCATCAGTGTAGAGAATATTGAATTTAATTTTGAAAAACAAACTTTTAAAGGGGCTGAGTTTACCTTGGTAATTCCCCTAAGTGCTGATGATATCCAAGATTATACAATTTAACCCTATTTGAATAAATAGGGTAAATCATTTAAAAGAGAATCTAATAAATCATCATTTAAAAAGAATTTTGCGTAGTCTGTTTTACTTTTGTATGCTTGAGCACACACGTAACGATTTCGTTTTATGAGCTCTAATGCGTCTTCTAAATAGTGTTGATAGTTTTCATGTGAATGAAAATAGTTATACATATCTTGGAACTGTTCTTCTTCGATTACATCTTTTAACATCACAACATTATCTTCAAAAAACTCGATAACGTTTTCTTCATCTTCTTTAATATGAATAAATGCCTCTTTAATATCCTCAAATCGCATATCAAATTTAAAGCCTTGTAACAGTAAACCTTGAAGACCCTCTAAATTATTTTGTTGAAAATAGTATTGCATTAAAAGTTTAAGATAATGCTCTTTGGTATCATCATCCGTACTTTCTAATTTCTCTTCAATTGCATCTAAATTATCAATTATTCCTTCTTTTATATTTGTTTCGTGAATGACTGCACATTGAGCAATGATTTCATGTAATCTATCATTCATAATAACTCCTTTAATATCATCTAATTTTTCATTGTATCTTATCTATTCAAAGTTTACAATAAAAATATATTAGCAAAAAATATTAATATGCCATTAATATTTACGTGATATTATGTCAGCTATTATAAAACTTTTGAGGATGTAAAATGTTAAGAGATTCATTGAAACGATTTCGCGTTATCTCATATATTGAAGGGCTATCTTATTTAATTCTAGTTTTTATTGCAATGCCTATTAAATATATTGGAGAAAACCCATACCCAGTAAAAGTATTTGGAATGGCACATGGAGTACTATTTATTCTATTTGTCTTATTTTTATGGGATGCTATGAGAAAATATGAGTGGAACAAGAACTTCAGTTCACGTCTGTTTATCTACTCACTAATCCCTTTTGGTTCATTTGTAATTGAACGAAAAGTAAAAGCACAATAAGAAGTTCTTTTGAACTTCTTATTTAAATACAAATAATCTAAAACTTCTACTCAAACTCTTCAAACTACTTTTTTATAACAAGATTACTTTTATTAAACTTCTATTAAAATAATTCAAATATAAAGGAGCCACTATGAAGTATCTAATTAGTTTATTGATTGCATTTTTGTTTATAGGTTGTGCCTCATCGCATGATCCAAAAAGAGTTTTTGGAAACAAAAACAACAAAACATTTGTCGCTAGTTTTGATGGTAAAATCTCACAAATTGGATGTAGGTCATCTTCCCCACTGTATCTTTCAGGATATATACAAGATGGCATGGTTCACATGAGTCTTCCTTATAATCAAACACTTAAGGTTGCCTTGTCTCAATCTGGTTCATTTGAAGGAGAAGCATTTTTAAGAGCCCATGCTAAAGGGAAAAAGATGCAATCATATAAAGGACAAATCTTAGATGGTAAACTGGAGCTAAAAGGTTGGTTTGGAGTAAAAGGGCACTCATCAACTTACTGTTCTGCACAAGGAAGTATTGTATTAAAATAGAACAATACTAACACTTGTAAATTCAACTAGGAAGTATTAACTTCCTAATTGAATTTTTCTAAAAACTTTCCCATTCATCACTATCATTTTTTGGATTTGAAACAACTCTATTGGCTGGTTGTGCAGGAGTACGTTTTACAGGCTTAACAACTTCAGATGAAGTAGTTACATTTTGTGTTTTTTGTGCTACTTGTACTTTTTTTGCTTTTACTTCTGCTTTTCCAACGAACTCTTTTTTATCAGCATTTTCAACAATGGTTTGAGAAATATGTGTAGTTAAATCAGCAATCTCTTTTGTTTGAGTTGCAACACTTGCATTTTGTTGTGTTTGAGAATCGAGCCTTGTAATTGCATCATTGATTTGTTCAATTCCTGCTTGTTGTTCTTTTGAAGCTTGGTCAACATCTTTAATAATTTCTGTTGTTTTTTGAATATTTTCTGTTAATTCATTAAACCCTTCAATCATATTAGATGTAATTTCTTTACCTTCAGTGGCTTTATTTGTTGCATTTTCAACTAAATCTTTAATCTCTTTTGCAGCTTCAGCACTTCGACTTGCTAGGTTTCTCACCTCTTGTGCAACAACGGCAAACCCTTTTCCTGCTTCACCTGCAGTTGCTGCTTCAACTGCTGCGTTAAGGGATAAAATATTGGTTTGGAACGCAATTTGATCAATAATAGTAATAGCTTCATTAATCGTTGAGACTTGCGTATTAATATCGTCCATAGCTTCCATTGTTTGTGTTGCTAGGGTATGCCCTGTAGTTGCTGATTGGGTTAAGGTATTGGCATAAGTATTCATTTTACCAACATTTTGAGTATTAGTACTAATAGTACTTGTTACTTCTTCTAAAGCAGCGGCTGTCTCCTCAAGTGATGCTGCAGTTTGATTTGATGCAGTATTTAAAGTATCAACATTTCTTAGTAGAATGGATGAACTCTCTTGTAAAGTTAACCCATTGGCTTTGTTTTCTACTAACATAGAAGTGATTGCATCTCGTAATTTATTAATATCATTAATAAGCAGTTCAAAAACACCACCTTTTTCAATGTTATCCATGATTAACTCTTTTCGGTAATCATATTGAGCATACTCTTCTAATACAAGATTTAACTTATTAAAGTTCTCTTTAGTATCTGAAATCATGTTATTAATATTTGTTTTTAACATCTCTAAACTAGCGTTATCACTACTTTTTGTGAGCAGTTGACTGTACCAACCATGACTAACCCGAGTCATAACACCCTCAGCTTCTAAAATCACCTCTTTCTCTTTTAATATACCATCTTCAATACTTTGTAAATAGTTATTAAAGTTTTTGGCAACAGCACCCACTTCATCTTCAGATTGAATATCCACACGAGAGCTTGCATCATTGGAAGTGATTAAGTTTGTTATTGCCTCATTTAAATTGTTTAAAGGATTTGCCACTAAACGTTTCACTAAAGTAAGGAGAGTAATGATTAAAATAAATACCATAACAACGATTAGAATCATTGCCATATTAATAAGATTGCTCGATACATCAATTGCAAAATTAACTTTTTTAATTGGCTCGCCAACCAGTGAGAATCCTAAACGTTTGTTATTAAAATCTTTAACATCAACGTAGGTATATAAATACTTATCCGTGATTAAGAATTTTTTATCAAAGAGTTCTTTAAAACTAATTGTTTTTGCATCCTCCAAGAAATCCTGTTTAACAAATTTTTGAGAAATCACATAATTATTTAATGTCTTTGATTTATTAAACTGTTTTACTTTTGATACTGAAATATCCATAAGTAAAAGATAACCCTCGTCTTCTTTGTTAAATGCTTTTGCAACTGAGTTTAATCCTTGCATAAACTCTAATGACCCTAAGTGAGTCCCATCATCATCACTTACAGGAACAACTGCTCGTAAAGAAAGTCCAGCTTTTCCTAACTCAAAAGTATTAACAGCCTCTTTAGTTGAGTTAACCTTTACAACAGAGTGTCTAAAAGAGCTTAAATCATCTCCATGTTTAGAGAGTTTCCATGCTCGAACAAATGAACGATTATCTTTAGTATGAACATGCACTTTAATATTTTTAAAGGGCGTACTTTTTTTCATCTTTTCACTTATAAATTTAAGTGTTAAAATTGCCTCATCTCTATTTTTAGTTCGCAGTGCATTCTTAATACGTCCATCATTGGCAATGCTCACCGCATTTGAGATACCGACATCTTTTTTACCCTGTATTTTACTCTTAACTTCTGTTTGTAACTTGTGCACTACTTGACTATATACACCATCGATTGCTTGACTTTTATAGTATTGTAAAACACCATAACTAATTCCCAATACAATTAAAGAGATTACAACAACCACAATGGCTATTTTTGTACCTATTGACTGCTTATTCATTCATTTCCCCTTATATTAATTATAAGAATAATTAATACTAAATAATTGAATATATTATATAATAATTATGATTAAATTATTTGTGACACTTATATGACGAATATTAGAAAAAAGAAGTTTTATAGTTGTGAATAGATTTGACCGACGGCTATTCCTGCGTCATTAATAGGTACTTTAGAAGAGTAGTAATATCGTTTTTCCAATACTTCTAAACGTTTACTTGTTAGCTCTAACAGTGTTTTATTTTGAAAAACACCACCCGTTAAAATTATTGGTAAAGATTCATGTTGTAAACTAATATCAACAATAATATTACTTAACATATTAATAAATTTTGTCGCAATAACTGAAGATTCATTATCTTCTACCATTGCACGAATGGCTTTTTTAATATCAATTCTTCCATCAACTATTTCATACTCATAAGCTTGAGCTCTATGCCAGTCATAAAGTTGTTCTAGTTTTAGTCCTGTTTCACCTTCATAAGATTGTTCATGGGCAATTCCAGCTAATGAAGCAACAGCGTCAAAAAGTCTACCAATAGAGGAACTATAAGGAGCATTGAGTTCCCTTTCCCATACTGTATGCATCACTTTTAATTCACTATCGTTAAAGTGATGCACCGTTGGACAATCTAAACTTAGCACCTCTTCAAAAGAGTAGGTATCAAAGAGAAGTGACAAGGCAACACGTTTAGGTTCACGAACTGCTTTTTCGCTTCCTAAAAGTTTAAAATAGTCTAAGGAGTAAATACGTTCGTACTCATTTTTATCAGCAATAAAAACCTCACCACCCCAAATTTTCCCATCATCTCCAAATCCTGTTCCATCAAAGGCAAATGCTAATACTTTTTCATCCAAATTATGTTCTGCCATTGTGGCTAAAACATGTGCATAGTGGTGTTGTACTTGAACTAGCTCTAAATGTTTTTGACTGCACTCATAGGTTGCCCACTTGGTTGTTTCATAATTGGGATGTTTATCACAAATGATGACTTCTGGCTCAAAATCATAAAAGCGTTTAAAGGTCTCAATAGTTCGTTTAAAATAATCCATGGATGAAATAGAGTTTAAATCACCAACATGGGGAGATAAAATAAGATTATCTTCAAAAGCCAAAGCGATTGTATTTTTCTGGTTTGCTCCAATTGCTAAAATCTTTTTATTGACTTTTTTAGGAAGTTTGATAGAGGTGGGTGCAAAACCTCGTGCATTTCTCATAA
This sequence comes from Arcobacter sp. EP1, assembly GCA_001655195.1. GTDB lineage: Bacteria > Campylobacterota > Campylobacteria > Campylobacterales > Arcobacteraceae > Arcobacter_A. The sequence goes on along the minus strand of LPNY01000122.1, from coordinate 72,691 downwards.
CAAATATTTCATCATTAATACTTTGTACCACACTATCATCGCAGGCATTAATAATATCTCGGTTAAAATCCAAAACATAATCAACTACATTTCCTAACTTATCCATTAATTCATCTTTAGATCGAATAATAGGTTCATTACTTAAATTTGCACTGGTTGCAACAATAGGATTATCTAAATACTCAAACAAAATAATATGTAACGGCGTATAGGGTAAAAAAACACCAATTCTATCAATATTGGGAGCAACATTTCGTGCTAACTTTGGTGTTTTTATTCGTTTAACCAAAGTAATTGGTTTCTCTTTTGATAAAATAATCTCTTCTTCAGCATGGGTTAGTTTTGCATACTCTTTTAAATTATTGATATCTTTAAACATAATAGCAAATGGTTTATCGGGTCTATTTTTTCGAATACGTAACTCATCAACACTGTGTTCATTGGTAGCATCACAAATAATATGAAAACCACCCATTCCTTTGATAGCAACAATATTACCTGCTTTTATATACGTAGCAATTTGTTCAATAGCACACAGATCATGACACACTTCATTATCCTCATTATCAAGCAAAATAATTTTTGGACCACAGGTTTCGCATGATACTGGTTGAGCATGATAACGTCGATTACTTGGATCAATATATTCATTTCCACAAGCTTCACACATAATAAACTTATTCATTGAGGTATTAACACGATCATAAGGAACTGTTTTAATAATAGAGTAACGCGGTCCACAGTTAGTACAGTTAGTCAAGGCATATTTAAAACGGAAATTATCTGAATTGTGAATATCATCAATACAATCATCACATACTGCAATATCAGGAGAAATGATTGTTGACTTTGAATTACTTTGTTCACTTTGAATGATTTCAAAGGTTTTATAAAAAGTTTCAGTTTGAGTCTGAGTAACATCCAAACTATCTATTTTTGCTAATATAGGAGGGTTTGTTTCAAGCTCTTTTAAAAAGGCATTTATGTCCTCTTCAAAACCTTGAAGGAGTATGTTAACACCACGGTCATCATTATTAACATAACCTTTTAAGTTATATTGTAGTGCTAAGTTATATACATATGGGCGAAATCCAACCCCTTGGACTATCCCTTGAACTTTTATGGATGTACTAGTCATACCCTTCCTAAGATACTTGAATTACAAAGTCCTTATTATAGTATATTTTATAGTTTTTAGTAATACTTTTATAAATAAAATTTGAAATTAGATTATTTGCAAAAAGATCCCCACATAAACTGATTCCATCTAGGGGTATTTCACTGTTTACATCGTCAACGATCAAAGCAATAAAATGAGCATAACTCTCCACATATCCAAGGGAAATTGTATTGGATTCAACACCTGCTAATTTAAAGCTTATTCCACTTCGAATCAATTTTAGAAAATCAAATTCTTGGTTATAAATCTTATCTTGTTCAAAACGTTTATAGTCTATTCGTGGTCCTTTTTCAAGTAAACACGAGGTTGCTAAATCAAGAACACTTTGTTCAAATCCTAAAATAACTTGAACTATTTTCCAAAAACTTTTTATGGATTTTTTATTTAAATACGAAATATCATAAGATAAAGCATATTCGTACTCTTTTGGAAAAGTTTTTTTATAATTTCCTAAAAGCTTTTTACCGATTTCATCTTCTTCAATTCTTTTAAAAATATCTTCAATACTCTTTGGCAAAGTATAGTTTAAAATATCAAGGAAACTTCCAATATTGTTAGAGTATAAGGCAACATTATCATCATCTATGCTACTGCTATAAAAGTTTATAATTGTTTTATCAAGCAGATTATTTTCATGTAATAAAACCATAAATTGTCCTTTGTTTTTGTCATCAAACTTATGATACATACTATTTAGACTCTGTTCATAATTGCTGTTTTGTAAAAAAACAACTTGGTTATTATCAAGAATGTTAATTTTAGGAACAAAGATTTTTTCACGAGGCTCTTCGTTAAAATTTAACGAAATATCAGCATCCTCATTGACATACTGCAAAAACTCAATATTAAGTTCTGTTAATTCACGGCTCAAAAGATAAAGAATTAAGTCATTTGCCACATTTATGTTAGCACCCTCGATATCCAGGTTATGTTTTTGTTTAAAAATAGCATTAAATGCTAACTTAATTTGAGGTTTTTCAATACAAGCTAAAGCGATTAACTCCTCTTTTGAGGCAACAAATGTTTTTGATAAAGATAATAAATCACAACACAGTAATTTTGGCTCATAATCTGTTGGTTCATACTTTTTAAAAACAAAGGTACCACTATGGGTTTGCACTTTAAGACGTAATCCCTCACTTATTTTTTGAGCTACTCTTACAAATAGCTCTTTGTAATTTTCATAGTGAATTTCTTGATTATCTTGAGAATAGATTAGTTGATTCTGCTTTGTTGAAGGAACACATAAATCACAAGTAGTAAATGGATTGTAATAGTTCAGTGAAGATTCATCTTCAACCTCACGAAGACATTTTGGACAAAATGAGAGTTCAAACTCCTTTTGTCTATCTTCAAAAAGGGTTTTCTTTGGCATCTGATCAACTTCTTTAACCTCTGTTTTTTTAAGAAAAATAGACATAGGCAGATCAGTAGAGATATTATTGGCAAAACTTGTTAGGGTATCAACATCAGCTTCACAATAAAAATCAATAATAGAGTTTTGACGTACGATTTCAAATGGTATATTTGACTCATCGGCGATTCTGATTAAAAAATTAATCAGGGTATTGTTATTTGAAAGGTATTCAAAACTATAATTGAGGACCATTTTTAATCTCTCTTTTGTAAGATATTTCTGCAATCTCTTTGATTGTTATTTCATTAACTACATGACTAGTTACACCTAAAGTTTTAAGATGTTTTATCATTGTATCTTCCATAGTTAAAACAGCAGTTACAATTTCAGCACTTAGTTCAAAAGTTGTATCATCAGCAACACGTTTAGGAATAACTCCTAATACATGGGTTAATGGTAGATCCGCATGCATTTGAATCATATTAAGTGTTTGAAGCATCTCAACTTCATGGGCACTTCCTTGCCAGTTAATATTACTTGGTGTTTTCTCAAAATCAAAAAAGTAAACATCTCCAGCTTTAGAGTTGATTGCATCAACACAATCAACGACTATAACTTGGTCATATTTTACAATATCAGGAATAAGACGTTGTGCTAGTGTTCCACCATCAATAATACTAACAGTGGTATCGTTAGAACAAAACACATATTTTTCATCTAAGTAGTGAATAAAATGTGCCCCTATTCCTTCATCTTGAAAAAGGATATTACCAATCCCTAATATTAAAATATTCACTTTTTATCTTTATGCTTTTTATGCCAAGTATATCCAGAGAAAATAGCATCCATAGCACCACTTTTTCCATATACTGAGTTAAATACAGCCATATAAATATGAACAGGAATAAACAGTAAAAATATCCACATAGTAATATGATGAATTTCTCTAACAGTAGCTAAACCACCCATTAACACTTCAACATAACGCATAGAATCAAATAAGATTCCACCCATTCCTTCATGATATACATGTACATGAAGAATTAACCCTGTTAATGAAATTAAAAACAGCGTCACAAAGATAATAAAATAAGCAATAAACTGTAAAGGATTATAGATACCTTTATTATCAGGGTGTCTTCCAACTAACATATAATATTTGATTTGTTGTATCCAGATTCTTGGACTTAAAAAATCAAAAAATGAGATACGCTCGTTTCGACTTTGCCTATCAAAAATAAAAAGATAACTCTTAATAATCGTTGAACCAATTAAAACAAATCCAAAAACAATATGCCACATTCTCCAATAGGCATTCATAAAGTTTACTGGCTCATCACTTGTGTAAGGGATAATAAAAGGATTAGCTATATAAAATCCTGTAACCACAAGCACTAGCATTGTTACAACTCTCACCCAGTGATTAAATCGTAATATACCAGAGAACTCATACTTTTTTTCAATCATTGATTATCCTTTATTAACAACTTGTTCCATATACAGGATCAACTCTATATTCACCTAAATCATTTCCTTTTGTATCCATAACATGTACAGCACACGCAATACAAGGATCAAAAGAGTGAATAACTCGAATAATTTCTAATGGTTGTGAAATATCTTGAACTTTCATACCCACTAAGTTTGACTCATATGGTCCTTGAAGTCCTGTTGAATCAATAGGTCCAGCATTCCAAGTTGATGGAACAACGGCTTGATAGTTTTCAACAACACCATTTTTAATGCGGATCCAATGAGATAACATTCCTCTTGGAACATCACCAATAAATCGTCCTTTGTATTCTTTGTTTTTATCAATTTTATACGTTGCACATGTTTCTTGATCAACTTTTAAGTTTTCAATTAGTGTATTAAATGTCTCTAATCCATTATCAACAATTGCTTTAGTTTGCAGTGCTCGTGCTGCTGTTCGTCCAAGTGTTGTAAATAGTGCATCAACAGGTAATCCTGTTTGTGCTAAGAATTCATCAACAACTTTAACAATCTTTTTATTGCCTGATGCATATGAAACTAATACTGCTGATAAAGGACCAACTTCCATCGCTTTTCCATCATAACGTGGAGATTTAATCCAAGAGTATTTACCTTTTTCATCAAGTGATTTAGAGTGTGCCTCTTTTCCATGACCATCAATTGTCATTCTATCTTTAAATCCAGTATAGTTTGGATTTGTTTTTCCATCATATGGATGTAATGGTTCATTATCTGCATACCAAGAGTGAGTAGCCTCTTCAGTAATTAAGTCTTCATTGATTGGATGAACTTTTGAAAGGTCACCATTCATGATAATACCCGTATCAAAGAGGAAATCATTTCGGTTTAATTGCATCTCTTTGTATGACATAAAGTTCATAGTTCCTGCTTGGCTTGTTACAGATGGTTCTTTTGCATAAGCAGCTCCTGCCATAACAATATCAGCATAATATGCATGTTCAATAAAGTTAGCAACTTCTTTGTACTTGGTTAAATACTCACCCATTCGTGAAGGATCAAGTAAATCCATAACACAAGTAACTCCACCAACAGTTAAACTTTGAGGATGGGGTTGTTTACCTCCAAACATTGCCATAAGTTGAGCAGCTGTTCGTTGTACTTCTAGGGCTTTTAAGTAGTGAGATAATGCAATTAGGTTTTGCTCAGGAGTTAACTTAAATGTTCCATGTCCCCAATAAGCGTTAGCAAATGGTCCAAGTGCACCTTTGTCAACAAATGATTGAACTTTATCTTGAACTAATCGCAAATCATTTTCACCAGTAGCTATTGGGTACTTAGTGTATTTAAATGCCTCTTTACTTGCCTTTGCAGGGTCTGCTTTAAGTGCAGAAACAACATCCACCCAATCAAGTCCATGTAAATGATAAAAGTGAACAACATGGTCGTGCATAAATAATGCTTGATTCATTAAACTTCGTGTTAATTTTGCATTGATTGGAGGAACAATATCTAATGCATCTTCAACTGCTTCAATACCAGCTCGATAGTGAGAGTATGTACAAACACCACAAATTCTTTGCATTAAAAACCCTGCATCTCTAGGATCTCTATTTTTTACAATTGTCTCTAACCCTCTCCATAAAGTTGATGATGAGTAAGCTTTTTGAATAACATTATTTTCATCTACTTCAACTTCAATTCTTAAGTGTCCCTCAATACGTGTGATTGGGTCAACTATAACTCTTTTATTTGCCATTTTTAATGTTCCTCATCTTCTTGTGGGTTTTTTACTTTAGAGATAACTGCATGTGCTGCAATACCAACAGCAGTTGCTGTTAAAATTCCTACACCAATTTTGTCAGCTGTTGCATCTGCACCGGCTCCACCAAATACTGTATTATAAAGCTTATCTGCAACGGGCTCTTCAAATGGTCCCATAGTATCCCAAAAATCAGGTTCACTACATCCAATACATCCATGTCCTGCTTGAATTGGCCATGACATATGTTGATTGAATTTATTTTTTGAACAGTTATTAAACGTGTATGGTCCTTTACACCCTACTTTGTATAAACAGTAGCCTTTTTTAGCACCTTCGTCACCAAAGTTTTCTACAAATTCACCCGCATCAAAGTGTCCTCTTCGTTCACATAAATCATGAATTCGTAATCCATATGCCCATTTTGGTCGATTATAAGCATCTAGTGCTGGAAGTGTTCCATAAAGTATAAAGTGAAGTAATGTACCAACGATGTTTTTCTCACTTGGAGGACAACCCGGAACATTGATAACTGTTTTGTTTGTTACTTTACTAAGTGGTTGTGAGTTAGTTGGATTTGGATTAGCAGCTTGAACACCACCAAAAGCAGAACAGGTTCCAATAGCAAAAATAGCAGCTGCATTTTCACTGGCTTTTTTAGCACTAGCTTCTCCTGTTTGACCATGAGCACCGATAGTTAAATAAAAATTCTCTTCACCTGAAGGAATAGCTCCTTCTACCATAAGAATATATCTATTTTTGTACTTTTCAATGGCATGCTCAAGATTTTCTTCTGCTTGCCAACCAGCTGCTGCCATGAGTGTTTCATGGTATTCTAATGAGATATAATCAAAAATCAAAGAGTCAATAGTAGGTGCGTCTGTTCGAAGTAATGATTCAGAACAACCTGTACACTCTGCCATGTGCAACCAAATAATTGGTAACCGGTCACTAAGTTCAGCAGCACGAGCTACAACAGGAGTAAAACTTGCAGGTAGCATCAGCATTGCTGTCATTGCACCCGCCCATTTCATAAAATCTCTTCGTGAAAAACCTTTTTGATCAACAATTTTCGCAATTGATTTCTTGTCATCAAGTTTTGGAAGTTTTGATAATTCGTCTAAACGAGAAGAGAGCTTTTTTAGTAAGTTAGTATCTTTCAAATCTTTCCTTTTTATGAATACCTATTCACTCGTCAAGACATAAAAAATACCAATTCAAAAGAATTGGTATTTTTTATGTCTCTGACTGAATGGTCATTCAAATAATTGAAATATTACAAAAGCTAAACTTAACTACCACTAAAATAAAAATTAATATACCGGATTAGTTCCCTTTTTATAGGACTATTAAAGGAAAGGTAAAGAATTATTTTCTAAATTTTATTTAAAAAAAATTATTATTAATTGAGTAAAAAAGTCTCTTAAGTGTCGGTGAATAGCCATTCATTAATAAAAATATATTTATTACTTTTCAGACATTAGCAGGACATAAAATTAAATTAATACTAAAAAATCATGGTTAAAAAAAATTATGAAATTTGTAAAAAAAGGAGATTTTAAGAGGTTGTTTTAACCTCTTAAAACTAGATAATATCTAAAGGATACTCTTTTGGTAAAAGTACTTTAAGTGTTTTTAACTCTTTTTGAGTTTTAGAGAGTAAAATTGAGTTAGCAAACATATCACCACAAAGAATAACATCTCTACATTTTAGCTCACTATTAATCTTCATTACTTGATCAACAATAAACTCACTTAAGCTTTCAAAAACTGAAAAAGCAAGCATATTATTTTCAACACCAGCTATTTTATAACTCATGATTGACTGTACTACTTTACGATAATCTAAGTAATTAACATCATCAATTTTAGCTACTTTATAGGCAACATCTAAACCACTTTTTGCGCTAAATTCATGTGCTTTTGACTCTAATTCATTGGCATCTCTAAGACCAATCATATGAGCAGTTAAATTCAAAATCGTTTCAAAGCCATGAGTTCCTTCAAGGAGTGGTTTACTCTCAAAAATCTCAGGAAACTTCTCTTTATAGTTTTTGATTAATCGCTCAGTGTTTTCATCAATACCTTCAATATCTTCCATACAAATATCAAAGTCAGTCATAACATTAGGGATTTTAATAATCTCTTTTATTCCCTTTCCTGGGACATTTACCCCAATTGAACTTTCATAACTTTGCGTTGACATATAAACACCAATTGATTTTTCAAGCCGCTTATTTAGCTGACTCAAGGTTGCTTTATAAACTCCCCCGTTTTTTTCAAAATACTCTTTTGAAGAGTCAAATCTTTCATTAAGGGTATAATCATATTTAGGGAAAAGTGCTTTATCTCCTCTAACAATTAAAGCTTGTTCATCATTGTAGGTTACTTCCAAATCATTTTCAGATGATTCTTCTGTGTAAATAACAAAATCAATACCCTCTTTTCTTAGTGCTGTTGCTAATTCATAACTTACTGTATCATCAGGTAATTTAGTATTTACAAAGTTTGTATTTGAATACTCTTTTTCACTGTTTCTTAGAATATTAAATTTCAATTTCACTAAAGGACGTTCAATAGAACTTAACAGCTGAATATCTCGTTGGTTGACTGCTAATAAATTATTAATGGCATTTAAATTAATAACCATTAGATTTACATCTTCACCTAATGTAATACGATTTTTAAGACTTGGTATTGCTACTTTTTTTAGACCATTTGAAGTTTTAACAGTAACAATTTCACCTGATTTTATAGCTTTTGCTTCTGTATTAAAATTCGCCGAATTTTGGTAAATATCCATAATTTCATCAGCAGAAATAGCAATATTTTGTTGTTCATCATTATTAGCTAAAGGCTCGAAAGAGTCTTCGATATTATCAACAACACTACTTTTTCCTAAAAAGATTGATAAAGGAAGCTTTGATTCTAAAAACTTAAAAAATGCCTCTAGTTTTTCTTCCTCTTCATCAATATTAATTGCTAAAAAACTTCTATACTGTACACATGTTGCGTTAACTTCAAACTCTTTTATTAAATCATTAATAATATCTTTATAGTAACTATTCGTTGAATTAAAATCAATTTTGTAGGTTAATTTCATCGTGTAGTATCCTCATCATTAGGAATTCTTTCATCATATTCATCATTGTATGATCCCATTAAACCTTTGGCAACATCTGAAATTGATTTAGGGTTCTCTTTGGCAGTTATTTTTACATCAAGGGCTTCAATATCTTTTAACGCTTGATTGATTAAATCCACAAAATGTTCTTCAATTTTTGGCGTTAAACCAATTTTAACACTTTCGATATCTTCAGGAATAATTCCTAAAATAATCACTTCCGCATGTTTTTCTAATACAGAACAAATCTCTAACATCTCAACAATTTCAACTTCGTGAGCAGTTTTACGGTACTGTCCCATCCCTAATAAAACATCTGATGGCAGTCTAAATATACTTCCTGGATTATCTTCAACAGAAACCGTATCTAAGATAATTACATTATCATACTCTTGGAAATATGCCATGAGTTTAAACCCTAAAGTTCCCCCATCCATAATCTCAATATCACCTTCAAAATCATAATTCTCTTTTAAATAGTGTGCAGCATAAATACCAACACCTTCATCTTTAAATAGCACGTTTCCAACGCCAATAACAATATTTTTCATATAAACCTCTCATTTACAGTTTAAATAACTCAACCACATTGAGTTATTTAAACTCTAAAAAAAAGGCCGTAGCTAAAAGCTACAGCCTTTACACACATAATTTTACAAACCTAAACTAAAGTTTAGCTTTTCTTTTTTGCGTTTTCGACTTCACCTTTTTCATTCACAATGTTTCCATTGTAGAATTTAGTTCCACCAAACACGATATTAATATCGCCTTCTCGCCAGAAGATTGTTCGCCATACTTGATAATAAATATGAGACATAACCCACATAAGGAGTATATACATTGCTGTATGGTGAGCTATTCTAACTCCCATATTTCCACCAAATACATCCAATGTCCAATCAGTTGACACATGTAAAATCCATGGCCACCATTGACCAATAGAACTCTCACCTGATGCTAACCCATGAACATATAACTGTAATCCTGTTAATAACATAAACACTAATAGAATATGAAAAAGCGTAAAGAACATAATGTTATAACTATCACTATGGCTTGAATCAAATTTCTTTCTTCTATTAAATGTAATTAAGTTAAAGAACACTTCACAAAACTCTACAAAATTTTTCTTTGTAGGTAAAATCTTTTTATACGGTTTCTCAAAGTTTGAGAATAGGTATAGGTAACCAATTAAAATTGCGGTTACATCAAAAATAATCGCAACAATAAAGTGTCCCCAACGATTCCAAGCCATCACATATTTATCCACTGCAGGATCTGCAATGAATGATTGATAATATGGATGACCTATGTATAGCCCGGTTGCAACTGCGATAATCATACAGAACGCATTCATCCAGTGAATGGTCCGCATGATCCCAGTCATACGTTCAACCCGCTTCATTTTAGGCACGGCTTCCTCCTACAGGATCAATTTTGTATACTGCCAACTCTTTACCATTAGTATCAACAATATGTACCGCACAAGCAATACATGGGTCGAAACTGTGAACCGTTCGAATAATTTCTAATGGCTCATCAGGATTAACTACTTTTGTTCCAACTAATGATGCTTCGTAAGCACCAAGTCTTCCTTTGTAATCTCGCGGAGCTGCATTCCAAGTAGAAGGAACTACTGCTTGGTAGTTTGCAACTTTACCATCTTTAATTTTAACCCAGTGACCTAAACCTCCACGCGGAGCCTCAGCCATACCGTAACCTTTTGCATCTTTAGCAACTTTATCAAAGTCAAACTCTGTCCATGTTGATAAATCACCAGCAGCAACGTTTGCAGCTAATTCATCACACCATTTAAGAACTTCATCACACATTAATTCAGTCTCTACACAACGTGCCGCTGTTCGTCCAACTGTTGAGAAAAGAACTTTAACTGGTAAGTTACCTTTCTTTAAGAAATCAGTTACATATTTAGTAATCTTCTTATCACCTTTTGCAACTCCAACAATCATACGAGCAAGTGGACCAACTTCCATTCTTTCATCATCATATAATGGTGACTTAATCCACGAATATTTCTTCTCAGTATCTAAGTAAGCAATTCCATCTTCTTTTTTACCAAAACCAGTATAGTTAGGATTTGTTACACCATCATATGGGTGAAGGTTTGTTGTTCCTTCATACCAAGCGTGTGTTACATCTTCAGTGATTTTTGATTGATCTAATTCATATACTTTAGATAAATCTTTATTCATTACTACACCTGGAGGGAATAATTCTGCTGCTTCATAGAATGGTGTATCATCTAACTTAAAGTCACCAAATGACATAAAGTTACCAATACCACCACCAACACCAGCTAAGGCTTCATCAGCATACATTGTTCCTGCCATTAATACATCAGAAACATATGCTTGCTTAGTAAACTTCGTTGCTTTTTGAATAATATCTTTAAACTCTGCAACTCTAATTGGGTTTTTGATATCTTGAACACATGTTACCCCACCAACAACAATTGATTGTGGATGTGGATTCTTTCCACCAAAAATAGCTTGTGCTTTTGCAATATCTCTTTGTAAATCTAATGCATCTAAATAGTGAGACAGTGCAATTAAGTTTTGCTCTGGAGTTAATTTATACGCTTTACTTCCCCAGTATGCATTTCCAAAGATTCCAAGTCGTCCTTGTTTTACATATCGAGTAACTCTTTCTTGAACTTCTGCATAGCCATCTTCACTTGCATTCCATGGTCTTGTACCTGCTGCTTTAGCCCACTTTTGTGCTTCAGCAACTGCTGCTTTTGGATCAGCTTTAAGTGCTACAGTGATATCTACAAAGTCAAGTGCATGTAAGTGATAGAAGTGAACAATATGGTCATGAATATATAAAGAACCTTGCATTAAGTTTCTAACAATTCTTGCATTCTTAGGAATTGTTACATTAAATGCATGCTCAACTGCTTCAATACTTCTTTGGTAATGTGTACCTGTACAAACACCACAAATTCTCATTGCTAATAGTCCACAGTCTCGTGGATCTCGTCCTTTAAGAATTTCCTCAATACCTCTAAACATTGTTGAAGAACTGAATGCATCAGTAATCACATTATTGTCATCAATTACCGCCTCAATTCTAAGGTGTCCCTCAATTCTTGTTATTGGATCAATTACTACATGTTTACTCATTACGCTTCCTCATCTGTACTATGTACTGTTCTTTTTCCTGCTACTGCACTTGCAACCGCGTGCACACCAATACCAACAGTTGTTACTGTTAATAATCCTAGTCCAAACTCATCAACTGTTTTTTCAACGCCACCAGTAGGTGCTTTGATATTTGCATCAGCCATTGGTCTTTCATATGCATATTTATCCCAGAAATCTGGTTCAGAACAACCAATACATCCTCGACCAACACCAACAGGCCAGTTTGCCCCTTCGTTATATCTAATAATAGAACAGTTATTAAATGTCATAGGTCCCTTACAACCAACTTTATATAAACAGAAGTTATTTTTAGCACCTTCATCACCCCACTCTTCTACAAACTCACCTGCATCAAAGTGTGCTCTTCTTTCACAGTTATCATGAATTCGGTAACCATAAGCAAACTTAGGTCGAAGAAGAGAATCTAATTCAGGAACTTGTCCTGTTAATACGTAGTGTAATACAACCCCAACCATATTTGCTGGATTTGCGGGACATGCTGGAATATTAATAATAGGCTTACCTTTTACTAAATCCATAACTCCTACAGCACCTGTTGGATTTGGAGAGGCAGCTGAAATACCACCGTAAGTAGCACAGGTACCAACAGCAACAATCGCAGCTGCATCTTTAGCAAGTCTATCTAGATGCTCGATAAATGTTTCACCAGAAGCTCCAATCGTACCGTATCCACCGTTCATTGCTGTTGGAATTGAACCTTCAACAAATAGTAAATATTTACCTTTAAAATGATGAACAGCATCTTCTAGTTGTTCTTCAGCTTGGTGTCCTGAAGCCGCCATAATAGTTTCGTTAAACTCTAAGCTTAACACGTCAAATAATAAGTCATCAACAGTTGGTGTTGAACTTCGTAACAAGGCTTCTGTGTTCCCCGCACAGTCTTGTAACTCAATCCAAATAACTGGAACTCTGTTCATAAGTTCAGCTGCTTCTGCCACTAAAGGTGTGAACATAGGAGGTAACATAAGTGTAGCAGTTGTTGCACTTGCCCACTTCATGAAATCTCGTCTATTTACCCCTTCACTTTCTAAGACGTCCATATAATCCGTGTCACTTAGTTTTGGTGACTTACGTAAACTTGCCAATCGTTGTTTTGTCTGTTCAAACAGCGAGCCGTAGTATTCATCACCCCTGTTTGTATCAACCCTTGCAGACTTTTGGCTAAAAACTTTTTTAACCATTTCTTGAGAATCCTGAGCCATAAGCATCTCCTTTTTGTATTAATGAATGTTCATTTAGTCTTAAAAAGGTAACGTTTGTATACTTAAAATTGACTTAAAGTACGAATGAATATTCAGTAAATTTTCAATGCTACGTTAATGCTACGAAGTCGATAAAATGGGATGGTAAACTATTTTTTACTAATGTGTTGTACAGACAGAACAGACATCAAACGACCGAAGAACGACGGTTGCCTCTTTAAGGGAATTTAAACCTAAAAGTGCCTTTTGTGCAACACCAGGATTCTCAGCAGTTCCTGGTCCTAAATTCCAAACGGTTGGAGTTATTACATCATATGTTACAATTTTTCCACTTTTTACTATGAGTTCATGAAAAAGTGAACCTCGACAGGCTTCAACTGTTGCATTGGCTTTTATGCCATCAAACTCTTTTAGTGAAATTTTTGGTTCAATAAAAGAGGGTTCACTCACATCAATTTTTTTTAATAGCTGTTTTGTATGTTCTAATAAGAAAACTAATTCATCCATACGCCCAAATACACGCGTTAAAACTGAATCTTTGTACTCTTTGTGTAATGATTTTACAAAACCTCGATTGGAGACAAGAGCTCTTGATAATGGGCCTACTTCATAAACTTCAGAATTATATTTAACGGTTTTTGCCCAACCATATTTACTGGATGATTGTTCTTTTGTTTGGGGATCAAAACAGAACTCGTCACTTTCTGAGATCTTTTCTTTGTTAACTTTATAGACATTTTTATTAGTGATTTTTCCTGTCTTAAAACCTAAACTATCGCCTAATACCATATGTCTATCAAAACTTTGACCCTTTGTGTGCATTGAGGTTTCAAAAGAGATATCACTAAAGTCTCTTAAATCACCAGTTAATTGTTCTAAATCTTTCACCTTATCAAAAGCTAAATAATCATCAATGCTCACACCTAAAATATTATTTTCAGTATAAATAATTGCTTGGTCAATATAGTTTTCGATGGTTGCCAAATCTAACAAGGTAGGATCACTCATAACTCCACCTGGAACCATATAAGATGTATGGGGCCACTGTCCTGCATAAATTGCTAGTGCTTTAATAGTTTCACTTGCAACCTTATTTGCTCGTAACCACTTTTCGCCTTTTAAAGGATCATAACCATGATAAATTTTATCACTTAAGCTGACTAAGTCAGGCATAATAAACATGTAAAACCATTTAAAATGAGAGTCTAAAATTTCTATACTTAAACCTAATTCTCTTAATATTTTTGCTTTAGGAGAGATTTCTAAATCGACATTTGCATTTGCATATAAATTTTCAATAGCATTAACTGTTGTTAAAAGGTGTGCTTGTCCACAAATACCACAAATTCTGGGGTTGTATATTAGAGCATCTAATATAGGTTTATTTTGTAAAATATATTCAAATCCACGAAAGTTTAAAAACTCAATTTGTGAGTGAGATACTTTTTTATCTTTCCATGACAAACGTAAACGGGCTTCACCTTCAATTCTTTCTATAATATCAACTGTCTTCATACTCTATCAACTTTTTATTTAATCGTTCTATTTTAAAGGTTTTAGCAACACCTGCTAAGGACAAATAGGCTCGTTTTTGCACTCCTACAGGTGCTTCAAATGGAATACCAATATGTTTTTTTGTCTCTAACATATTTTCTCTTGGGAAATCAAACTCTGTACAACCAATACAAGGCATACCTGCACGTGTTTTAGTATTCACATCATTCCAAAGAACTCTGTTACAATTGGAGTGTGTCATAGGACCACGACACCCTAAATCATAAAACAGGCAACCCTCTTTTAATCCAAAAGAATCTGCTTCTACTTTCCATTCAAAATAATCATTTCTTGTACAACCATGGTGGGCTAAATGACAGTAGATTTCTATAGGACGATGTTCATCGTCTAACATAATCTTTCCATCTTTTTTTAGTGTAAAAAGTGTTTGTAAAATCCATTCAGGATGAACAGGACATCCTGTTAAGTTAATGATTGGGTGATGAAGTTTCATATTAGGTGTAATTGCATCACTCACTCCACATAAATCGTCATTAAGCTCAAATTGGGCATGAATTCCACCATAGGAAGCACACGAACCAACAGCAACTATAAATTTTGATTTTGAGGCTAGGTTATTGAGGTTTTTTTTAACACTTTCATTGGATATTTGAAAGAAGTTTGTATTATCAGTTAAGGCACCCTCAATTAATAAGTAATCAATAGAATCCAGATTAAGAATATCTTCTAAATTTATATCAACGGTTAAAGAGGGGTGGTAAAGAAGTTCAAAACTATTTAAAAACAGTTCCAAACGATTTGAGTTTGAACATAATAAAGAGTGCGTGTTACCATTACAGGTAACCGCTTGAAACCAGACAACTGTTGGTTTATGCTTCCTCATGCTTTAATGCTCGATAAATATTATCTGCAATAGCATCTGAGTACTCTAGTAGATCTTTTTCAAGGACATTTTCGCCACTTAAAAATGCAAATCCACCTAAAGCCCCCATGAACATTCCAAATGCTGGGAAAAAGTCTTGTTCTCTAAACTCTTTATTTTGAGCACCTTCGTCAAGTAAAATCATTACTTCGGTGACAAAATCTCCCACACAAAGGAAACCTTCACACCCTTGTGCAAACACTTCTCTGTTTGATAAGTAAACCCGTAAGAAATACTCTACAATTTCCGGTGATTTTTTTACGTTTTCAAAGTATTTGTGAGTAAAAACAAAGAGTTTCTCTTTTGAAGAGATTTCCATATTATTTACTTCACGTAACTCTTTAGCAATAATGTTAGTTGAATATTTTATGGCATATTTTGCAAGTTCTTCTTTTGAGGAAAAATAGTTATACATATTTCCCACACTCATCTTCATAGATTTTGCGATATCAGGAATGGTGGTGTTATAAAATCCATTTTGAGAAAAAAGTTTTAAGGCACTTTCTATAATACTGTTTTTTTTAGCTTCTTTTGCAGACAAACTGTTTCCTTAATAAAAAGTATAATTTTGATAATGATAATATAAAATAGATTAAGAGTGAATGAAAATTCGTTTAAAGTAGGTACTTAAGCCCAAAATTGGGCTTAAGTGTTACAAGTTAAGTTCTTATGAGTGAACTAAGTTAGTTAAATGTTCAGCAGTTACTTGGTGGAAGTTTAAGTATTTATAAACACCCTCTTTGTTTTGCTCTGTAATTTTCTTAGGTACGATTTCCATGTACTCTTCTTTGCTTGGAAGACGTCCAAGAAGTGCAGCAACAGCAGCAACTTCTGCAGATCCTAAGTAAACTTGAGAACCTTTTCCAAGTCTGTTGTCAAAGTTTCTAGTTGAAGTAGAGAATACTGCTGCATTTTCAGAAACTTGCGCTTGGTTACCCATACATAATGAACAACCTGGTAACTCAAGTCTTGCACCAGCTGCTGCGAATGTTGCATAGTAACCTTCTTCAGTTAATTGAGCTTCATCCATTTTTGTTGGAGGTGCAACCCATAGTTTAGTAGGAACTTCACCCTCACCTTTAAGAACTTCACCAAGTGCTCTAAATAGACCAATATTAGTCATACAAGAACCTACGAATACTTCGTCAATGTTCTTAATTCTTTTATCGTCAGCTAAAATGTTCGTTAATGTATCAACATCATCTGGATCGTTTGGACAAGCTAAGATTGGCTCAGTAATTGTATTTAAGTCAATTTCGATTACTGCTTTGTACTCAGCGTCTGCATCTGGAGTAATTAATTCAGGATTAGCTAACCACTCTTTCATTTTATCAGCACGTCTTTGAAGTGTTCTAGCATCTTCGTAACCTTCTTCAATCATCTTTTCAATTAAAGCGATGTTTGAAGATAAGTACTCAATGATTGGTTCTTTATCTAATTGAACAGAACAAGCTGCTGCTGATCTTTCAGCTGCTGAATCTGATAATTCGAATGCTTGCTCAACTTTAAGATCTGGTAAACCAGCAATCTCAATAATTGTTCCAGCGAATACGTTTTTCTTACCAGCTTTTTCAACTGTTAATAAACCATCTTGAATTGCTTGGTAAGGAATAGCGTTAACTAAATCTCTTAAAGTAATTCCTGGTTGCATTTCACCTTTGAATTTAACAAGAACTGATTCTGGCATAGTTAATGGCATAGCACCAGTAACACCTGCAAATGCAATAAGACCAGAACCTGCTGGGAATGAGATACCAATTGGGAATCTTGTATGTGAATCTCCACCAGTACCTACAGTATCAGGTAAACATAATCTGTTTAACCATGAGTGAATAACACCATCACCTGGTCTTAATGTAACACCACCTCTAGAGTTGATGAAATCAGGTAAAGTATGTCTTAATTTAATATCTGCTGGTTTTGGGTAAGCAGCAGTATGACAGAATGATTGCATAACCATATCAGCACCAAAAGATAATGCTGCAAGTTCTTTAATCTCATCTCTAGTCATTGGTCCAGTTGTATCTTGTGATCCAACCGTTGTAGCGATTGGCTCAACGTACATACCAGGTTTAACACCTTCGATACCACAAGCTCGTCCAACCATTTTTTGTGCTTGAGTAAACCCTTTACCGTTATCAGCTGGTTGTTCAGGAGCTACGAATGCATCAGATGCACCTAATCCTAAAGTTTCTCTTGCTTTTGCAGTAAGACCTTTACCAATAATTAATGGAATTCTTCCACCTGCTCTCATTTCGTCAGTTAATGTATTTGGTGCAAGGTTGAATTCAGAAACAACTTCTCCACCTTTTGTAATTTGTCCAGCGTATGGTTTAACAACAATCTCATCACCAGTTTCTAAAGCAGCAACTGGAGCTTGGATTGGTAAACATCCTGAATCTTCTGCAGTATTGAAGAAAATTGGAGCAATAATATCACCAATTACAACACCACCAGTTCTTTTATTTGGAACACCGGGAATATCTCTACCCATGTGCCATTGAACTGAGTTAATACCTGACTTTCTTGAAGAACCAGTACCAACAACATCACCAACGTATGCTAATGGATTACCCTTTTCTTTAAGTTCAATCATTTTGTTTAATGGATCTTCCATTCTTGATTGTAACATCGCAGTTGCGTGTAATGGAATATCTGATCTAGTAAATGCAACAGTTGCAGGAGATAAATCATCTGTATTTGTTTCACCAGGAATTTTGTAAACAGTTAATTTGATTTCTTCTTCTAATGCTGGTTTGTTTGTAAACCACTCAGCGTTAGCCCAAGACTCAATAACTTCTTTTGCTTTTGCATTACCTGCATCGCATAAATCTTTTACATCGTTAAATGCATCATAAACTAAGATAGTGTTTTTTAATTGATCAGCTGCTGCTGCAGATACTTCATCAATTTTTAATGCGTCAACTAGTGGAGTTACATTGTAACCACCCATCATTGTTCCTAAGATTTCAATTGCATCAGCTTTTGAAATTACTGAACATGTAACGTTCCCTTGAACTACATCATTTAAAAATGCAGCTTTTACATATGCAGCATCATCAACACCTGGGTTGATTTTGTTTTTGAATAAATCTAAACAGTAATCTGCTTCTTCAACAGAACTTGCTTTTAATAATTCAACCAATTCTGCAGTTTGTTCAGCAGTTAATGCTAATGGTGGTAATCCACCTTCGTTTAATCTCTCTTCAGTATGCGCTTTATAAGTAGCTAATAAACTCATATACATCTCCTATTAAATTTGTAGGCATAGTATACCATAATGTATCCTTTAGCTTATGTACAATTATTGTAAGGAGATGTACAAGTTTTTAATTATGTAAAGTAAAGTTACATAAAATGACAAATTTGAGTAAATAAATTTCTTTAGTATTAGGATTTACGCTTTTTTAGGCTTTATCATCTCTTCTGGTTTCATGTAGTTATCAAACTCCTTTTCAGTTAAAAAGCCGAGCTTAATAGCTTCTTCTTTTAGTGTTGTACAATTTTTGTGCGCATTTTTAGCAATAATTGAAGCTTTTTCATAACCAATATAAGGATTTAGGGCAGTTACTAACATAAGTGAATTATTAAGATACTCACTAATTTGTTTTTCATTAGCCATTATCCCAACAATACAATTATTGTTAAAGGCTAACATAGTGTCAGATAAGAGTCGTATTGATTGAAGAATATTGTAGGCAATAACTGGTTTAAAAACATTCAATTCAAAATTACCTTGACTAGCACCAATGGACACCGTTGTATGATTTCCCATAACTTGAATTGCAACCATTGTCATTGCTTCAGCTTGCGTTGGATTTACTTTCCCTGGCATTATTGAAGAACCTGGTTCATTAGCAGGAAGTTCTAACTCACCTATGCCACAACGAGGTCCTGAAGATAACCAACGTATATCATTAGCAATTTTCATTAAATTAGAAGCCAGTGCATTTAAGACACCACTTAACATTACTTCACCATCATGAGAGGTCAATGCATGAAATTTATTAGGATGGGATACAAAGGAATATTTAGTTTGTGTAATTTTATTCAAATCATCACATACCATAAAACAAAATGAAGGGTGAGCATTCATTCCTGTTCCAACAGCTGTTCCACCAATAGCTAATTCCGTAAGATATTTCATGGTATCATCAACTTGATTTAAGGCTTTTTTTAGCATCTCAACATAAGCACTAAATTCTTGTCCCAAGGTTAAAGGTGTTGCATCTTGTAGATGCGTACGACCAATTTTTATTATTCTTTCAAACTGCTTACTTTTATCTAAAAAAGTAGCTTGTAATGTTTGAATTGCTGGTAATAGTCTATTTTGAAGTTCTAACACAAAAGCAATACGCATTGCACTAGGAAAAGTATCGTTTGAACTTTGGGATTTATTAACATCATCATTAGGATGTACAGTATCATTAGATAAAATTTGATTAGAACGAGATGAGATTACTTCATTCACATTCATATTAGATTGTGTTCCACTTCCAGTTTGCCAAACAACTAAAGGAAACTGTTCATTAAGTTTTTCCTCTATAATCTCATCACATGCTAAACCTATTGCATGATATTTTTTATCATCCAAAAGTTTTAATGAGTGATTTGCTTTTGCACATGATTTTTTTAAATAAGCAAAGGCTTTAATAATTTCAAAAGGCATTGTTTCTATACCAATTGGAAAATTTTCAATACTCCTTTGAGTTTGCGCTTTCCATAAGGCTTGCTTAGGAACATTAACTTTACCTAAACTATCTGTTTCAACTCTAAAGTTTTTCATGTTACAATCCTCTATACTTCATTATAGCTAAATTCTTAAATCTGTTAAAATAATTTTTTTCTTAAATTTTGCATGTAAAAAAATTATTTTTCTTTTATTTGCGTTATAATGTTAGAATTGTATAAATAGTTATGGTCTGGATTCAATTAAAAAGGATTGATTATGAGAGAATATAACTTTACTACTTATAATGGATTGTTTGACTACATTAGTTCAACATATAATAATCCTACATTTTTAAACTACCTGTCTAATGGTCAATATAAATCAATATCAACACAAGACTTCAATGAGAAAGTCATCTGTTTAGCCCTTGCATTACAAAAAATTGGGGTTAATAAAGGTGATACGGTTGCAATTTTTGCAGACTCTTCTCCTTTTTGGCTTATTTTTGATTTTGCGATTCATAAAATTGGAGCAGTATCTGTTCCTATATTTGCAAACATCTCTACAGTGAATCTTAATTTTCAAATTGAAGATGCCAATATCAAACATATTTTTATTGACAATGAAGCTAGAATTAAAGATATTCATTCAAAAGAAATAACTTTTATTACTCATAACTTCTGTATAAAGGGTGAAAACTTTTATAATGTAGATGAAATTTTTATTGCAACCCAAGCAACTTGTAATGTATTGGATTTACGAAAAGAGTCAATTCCAAATGAAGATGATATTTTTTCGATTATCTATACCAGTGGAAATACAGGAACTCCAAAAGGAGTACAACTAAGTCATAAAAATATTATCAATCAACTTTATGATATTACACGACTCATTGATTTAAAAGAGGATGAAACTATACTTTCACTTCTTCCACTAGCACATATATTTGAACGAACCGTAATGAGTTTTTATTTAAGCCGTGGGGTATCTGTCTATTTTGTTGATGAGATTCCAAACGTGTCAAATTTGTTAAAAGTTGTTCGTCCAACAATGATGACTGTTGTACCAAGACTATTAGAAAAAATATTTAACAAAATCAAAATGGGAATTGCACAAAAAGGGTTTATTGGAAAAATGATTGCAGGAAGTGCTTTTGAGTACGCAATGCAAACTAATATGGACAAAGAGTGTTTTACGTATAAACTCTTTGACAAAATTGTCTACAGTAAAATACGTGCTATCTTTGGTGGTCGTATTATTCGTTTGGTTACAGGTGGAGCACCACTTGCAACTGAAATCTACCAATTCTTTGACAATATTGGTCTGAACCTCTACCAAGGGTATGGACTAACAGAGTCTTCACCTGTTATTTCAACCAATTACCCTGGTGCATCAAAAGTTGGTTCAAGTGGTAAAGCAATGCCAAGTGTTGAAGTCAAACTTACACAAGATAATGAATTACTTGCACGTGGAGATTCAATCATGCAAGGCTATTTAAATCAACCTGAACTAACTACACAAACAGTTGACGATGAAGGTTGGTTACATACAGGAGATATTGCTTCCATTGATGAAGAAGGTTATATTTTTATAAAAAGTCGTATCAAAGATATCTATAAAACCTCCACAGGAGAGTATGTATCAACCATACCTATGGAGCAAGGTTTAGCAAAAAATCGTTATATCGAATTTGCAACGATTATTGCCAATAACCGCCAATACGTAACTGCCCTACTCTTTATTGATAAAGAGCGCTATTTAGCAGATACTAAATATAAACAGTTAACAATAAAAGAGTATTTTCATCGTGAAAAAGTTCTACAAAGTATTGAAGAGACAATTAAAGAGGTAAACACAAAAGTAAATCAATGGGAAAAAATTATTGATTATACGATTATTACCACAGATATTTCTATTGAAGGAGGAGAATTAACCCCATCAATGAAAATATGTCGGGCATTTATTGAAAAGAAATATAAAGAGATAATAGAAGAAATGTATTAAATTAAGGAAGGGGGAAAATAATTATGGAACGAATAGCAATTATTGATGGACTTAGAAGTCCTATTGCCAAAGCCAATGGCAAGTTAAATAACGTTGAAGTTGATACTCTTGGAGCAATTATCGCAAAAGAGTTAGTACTTCGCAGTAAACTAGATTATGATGATTTTGATGAAGTTATTATTGGAAATGTCTCACAACCAGTAGGAAGTGCAAATGTGGCACGCGTTACAGCAAGTCTTGCAGGGTTTTCACAATATACCCCTGCTTATACAGTACATAGAAACTGTGCATCAGGAATGCAAAGTATTTCCAGTGGTATTGAAAAAATCTATGCCAAACAAGGGGAACTTTATTTAGTTGGTGGAATGGAATCCATGAGTAATATCCCTGTTCTTTTTAGCCAAAAATTCAAAGACTTTCTTATGGAACTAAATAGCGCGCGAAAACCTATGGATAAACTCAAAGTATTCACAAAATTTCGATTACACTTTTTAAAACCTACTATTGGACTCATTGCTGGTCTAACTGATCCAATTTCTGGAAAAATCATGGGAGTTACAGGAGAGAACTTAGCAAACGAGTTTAATATTAGCAGAGATGCTCAAGATGAATATGCCGTACAATCTCACCTCAAAGCTCAAAAAGCAATTGAAGAAGGAATTTTTAAAAGTGAGATACATCCAATTATGACACACAATGCCAGTATCGTAGATGATGATGGGGTTCGTTTTAATCAAACATGCGAAGCCTTAGGAAAACTACGTCCTATTTTTGATAGAAATGGCACAGTAACAGCAGGAAATGCCTCGCAGGTTTCTGATGGGGCAGCTATGCTTATTATCTGTAGTGAAAGTAAAGCAAAAGCGCTAGGTGTTGAACCTCTTGGTTTTATTACTAACTACGCTTATGCAGGTCTAGATGCGGCACGTATGGGATTAGGTCCTGTTCATGCAACTAAAAAGCTCCTTGATAAAACAGGTGAAAAACTAAAAGATATGGATTTAATTGAACTTAATGAAGCCTTTGCAACACAGGTTCTAGCTAACATGCAAGCCTTTAGATCAAAAACTTTTGCAAAAAAAGAGTTTAATTCAGACCCCCTAGGAGAAATCAATCCTGAAATTCTCAATGTCAATGGTGGAGCCATTGCCTTAGGACATCCTGTTGGTATGAGTGGAACACGTATTGTTTTACACTTACTAAAAGAGTTAAAACGACGTGGTCTAAAAAAAGGTTTGGCAACACTGTGTGTAGGTGGCGGCCAAGGCGCATCATTTTTAGTGGAGGTGTAAGATGGAAAATATGAATTTAACAACAACCAATGGCATTGCTACTTTAATTCTCGATCTCAAAGATGAGAAAGTCAATAAACTTTCATTTGGGGTCCTAGAAGAGTTAGATGCAATACTTGATACTATTAAAAATGATACGTCAATTAAACTGCTTGTAATAGAGAGTGCAAAACCAAAGATTTTTATTGCTGGTGCTGATATTAATGAAATCAAAACCTTTAGCAATGAAGCTGACTCTTTTAAAAAACTTCTTCGTGGAGATGATATATTAACGAAAATTGAAAATCTACCAGTGCCAACCATTTCTTATGTCAATGGCGCGTGTATGGGTGGAGGTTTAGAGTTTGTATTATGTTGTGATTATATTGTTGCATCAACGAATAGTGCAACAAAGTTTGCCTTTCCTGAAGTAAAACTCGGGTTTTTTCCAGGTCTTGGAGGAACACAACGTATGCCAAAACGTGTTGGATTAATGAATTCACTAGATATGATTCTAAGTGGAAAAACCATTGATGCTAAAAAAGCACAACGTATGGGTTTAGTCAATGAAATTTTTGACCATGGACAAAAAGAGTCTAAGTTAAAAGCATTTATTCAAACCGTACAAACAAATAAAGTTAAAAAAACAAAATTGCCTCTTCTTCATAGGATTATGGAGAAATTCTCAGTAACACGAGAGATTGTCTATAAAAAAACCCTCGAGAAGTTGGAGCAAAAAGTTAATCCTGATTTTACAGCACCGTATATTGCTTTAGACATTATCAAACAGACTTATACAATGCCATTTAACCAAGGTATTGAAATTGAAGCCCGTGCCTTTGCAAAACTTGCTATTACAAAAGAGTCTAAAAACTTAATTGAACTTTTTTTCCTCTTTGAAAAGATGAAAAAAAATTACACTAAAACAGATAACCCTATAAAAAATGTAACGGTTATGGGTAATGGTGTGATGGGTAAAGGAATTATTTGGCTCTTTTCAAAATACCTAAATGAAGTGCGAGTCAAGGTACGAAAGATTGAACAAATCAATGCAATGCTTAAAGATATTGCAAAACTCTACGACTTTTTTATCAAAACTCGAAAAATGTCAAAAAGTCAAGTCAGTTTTAAAATGAACAAAATTAGTTACACCGACGACTTTAATGGATTAGGCAAAACGCAACTTGCACTTGAAGCAATCATTGAAAATGAAGAAGCAAAAAAAGAAGCATACCAATCCTTGGAAAATAAACTTCCAAAAGATGCCATTATTGCCACAAACACCTCATCAATTTCCATTGAGACCTTAGGTAGCGAAGTAAAAAATAAAAAGAACTTTGTCGGAGTGCATTTTTTTAATCCTGTTAATAAAATGCCGTTAGTTGAAGTCATTCCTTCAAGTCACACATCTAAAAAAACAATCAATCGTCTCTTTGAGATGCTAATTGCTTGCGGTAAAACACCTATACTTGTTGGTGATTGTGCTGGTTTTGTAGTTAACCGTGTTTTATTACCTTATATCAATGAAGCAGGTTTTATTTTAGAAGAAGGTTCAACTATACCTGATATTGATAAAACCCTAAAAGATTTTGGAATGCCAATGGGTCCTTTTACCTTAGCTGATACAGTTGGTATTGATATTGGATTTCATGTAGCAACCATACTCAAAAAATCTTATGGTACTCGTATGCCAATAGCAGATATTTTAACCAAAATCTATAATATGAAACTTCTTGGAGTTAAAAGTAAAAAAGGCTTTTATGATTATGCAACAAAAGATAAAAGCGTTAATAAAGAGATTTATAAACTTCAAAAATCGAACACTATCTTTACTAAAGAGGAAATTGTCACACGATGTATTTATATCATGATAAATGAAGCAAGTCGTATCTTAGAAGAGAATATTGTTACTGAAGCTGAAATAGTTGATTTAGCGATGATTGCAGGAACTGGTTTCCCTCCTTACAAGGGAGGTTTACTCAAATATGCTGATGAAGTTGGTATTGCAGAAATCGTTGCAGATTTACGACGATTAGAAGAGCTCTATGGTGAACGATTCAAGCCAAGTGATCTACTACTTAAACTTCAAGAGAATAACAAAACATTTTATACAGGGGGAGAGTTATGGAAACGTTAATTTTTATTATCATACTTTTAATATTTGGATATTACAAATATCCTAAAGCCTTATGGTTTGCCTTTATAGGTATTTACTCATTAGTCTTCTTTCATACAGGAGTTTTCTTTTGGGTTATATTTGCTGTTTTAGCAGTGGTTTTACTGGTTGATTCCATACGTATTAGTCTACTATCTTCTAACTTAGTGAATATGATTATAAAAAATGGACTTATGCCTAAGATTTCTTCAACAGAAGAAGCTGCACTAAAAGCTGGTACAAATTGGGTAGAGTCAAATTTCTTTAAAGCTGAAGTTGATTTTGATGCCATAAAAAATGAAAAGATTACGAAGCTTACAAAAGAAGAACAACACTTTATCAATCATGAAGTTAATGAATTATGTGAAATGACGACTGATTGGGAGATTTTTCAAGATAGAGATTTACGCCCTGATGTGTGGCAGTTTATTAAAGACAAAAAGTTCTTTGGAATGATTATTCCTAAAGAGTATGGAGGATTAGGGTTTAGTGCTACAGCACACTCTCATATTATAGAAAAACTAGTTTCACGTTCACAAGTGTTAGCCATAACTATTATGGTACCCAACTCACTTGGACCTGCAGAACTTATAATCAAACATGGTACACAAACCCAAAAAGATAGATACCTCAAAGATTTAGCCAATGGAGTTCATGTTCCTTGTTTTGGTTTAACAGAACCAAATGCAGGGAGTGATGCAACTTCGTTAGTTTCACAAGGGGTTGTTATTAAAGATGAAGAAGGTAATCTAAAAATCAAACTCAACTTTGAAAAACGTTATATTACCTTAGCCAATGTTGCAACACTTATTGGTTTAGCTTTTCAATTAAAAGACCCTGATAAATTATTAGGGGATAAAGAGGACTTAGGCATAACCTTTGGACTTATTGATGCAAAACTCAAAGGGGTGGATAACTCACGACGACATGATCCACTAGGTATTCCTTTTGTTAACTCTCCTTTAAAAGGTAAAGATGTCATTATTAACATAGAAGATGTTATTGGTGGAATAGATGGTATTGGTCATGGTTGGCAAATGCTTGTTGAGTCTTTATCTATTGGACGAGGCATATCACTACCTAGTGTATCTTTAGGTGGTAGTAAGTTAGCACTTAATGTTGTATCAAACTACTCAAATTTACGTGAACAATTTGGTCTTAGTATTAGTCGCTTTGAAGGGGTCGAAGAAAAAATTGCGAAAATTGCTTCTTATACCTATATGCTAAATGCATCTCGTAACTATACCCTAGATGCTATTGATAATGGTGTACGACCAGGGGTGATTAACTCCGTTATGAAATACCATGCAACAGAAAAGTTTCGAGAAGTAATCAATGATGCTATGGATGTATTAGGAGGAGCTGCAATTATACGAGGTGAGAAAAATCTCTTAGCTCATGCTTATTTTGCAGTACCTATTTCTATTACAGTTGAAGGGGCTAATATCTTAACCCGTAATCTTATGCAGTTTGGACAAGGATTAATTAAATCCCACCCATATATTCTTAAACAGATTGAAGCCATTGGGAAAAAAGATGTGGAAGCTTTTGATGACTCTTTCTTCTCCCATGTTGGATTGGTTATTAATGCTTTATGTAAAAGTATTACTTACTACTTTACTCGTGGGTACTTTATCAAAACAACGGGAGAATTTAAACGATATAAACAAAAACTCGTTTGGTCAAGTGCTTCTTTTACTTTGCTAAGTAATATTGCATTGGCACTTTTAGGACCAGCACTTAAAAAAAGAGAAAATATCAGTGCTCGATTTGGAGACATTCTGTCATACTGTTATTTAATTACTGCAACACTAAGAGAATATGAAAACAATCCAAAAGAAGAAGATAAACCATTAGTGGATTATTTTTGTAACTACGCCTTTAATCAGATTCAAATAGCACGTGAAGATATTATGTTAAATCTTCCACTGCTTAAACTTCTGCTTCCATTTGTTAAACTAAATGCCATAGGGGTCAAACCAAAAGATAGCCTCAATGCAAAGATTTTAACAAATCTAAGAAACAGCAGTTACCTCAATGATTTGACCCATAACCTTTTTGTCTCTAAAAATAATAAAGACAGATTACATGTTATGCATCAAGCAGTTATTCATGCAAACCGATGTACACAAAGTTTTGATAAAATTAAAGAGGCTGTGAAGGCTGGAACAATTACTAAAGCGCCTCTACTAGAGATGTTAGAGAGTGCTTTAGAAAAAGGTGTCATTACAAAAAATGAATCCAATCATATGAAAAAAGCTTATAAACTCAAACAAGAAGTTATTAGTGTTGATTCATTTAAGATAAAGACTTATAAGTCTTTACGATAAAACAGTAAACGAGGAAAGGATATATTATGAAAAAAGATTTATTAATCAACTCCAGCGGATTTGTATTAAATCTTTTGGAGAAAATTCTTGATGCAAATATAGAGATAAAAGGGATAGAAAATATTCCAAAAGATAATCCTCGTATTTTTGTCGCCAATCACTTTACTCGTACAGAAGCTATGTTAGTTCCATATGCTCTGTATGATATTACAGGGAAAAAAGTGGGCGTTATAGCTGATGATAGCCTTTTTAAAACATATTTTGGTGATTTTTTATCTCAAATTGGAGCCATGAAAAAATCAAATCCTTGTCGAAACAGCATTATTGTCGGAGATTTAGTAACAGGATGTAAAGATTGGATGATTTTTCCTGAAGGCCGTATGGTAAAAGCAAAGGATATATCAAGAGAAGATAACCACTACTGTGTAAAAATTGATGGTGCATGCCAAAGAGTTCACACAGGAAGTGCTTTTTTTGCTTTGACTTCACAACTTTTGAGAGAAGACTACTTTAATGAAAAAATCAAAAACCTCAAAAAGTTTCAACGTAAGTATTTCATTAAAGAGTGCAGGGAAATCCAAGAAAAAGAGACCATGATTGTTCCTATAAACATCTCCTATTCAAACTTACGAACAGGGAAGAATTTTCTTATCGATATGGCAGAAAAGTTTTTGCAAGATATTGGGAAACACTTTAAAGAGGAGTTAGAGATTGAAGGTAATATTGTTTTAAACTCTAAAATCACCATTCAAATCCTTAGACCCATTAGCACAAGAAGAGTAATTCAAGATCTCTATGATAAAGAGGAAAATCACACCAAAATCATCAATGCCAATAGATATCAACTCACCCACCATTTTATGACAAAAATTTATGAATCGTTAACAGTAAACTTCGATCATATTTTTGTCTTGACGCTCTTTTTATACCCTAAAAAAAGAGTCTCTAAAGAGCATTTTAAACGTATTGTTTATCTTGTTGCAAATGCAATTAAAACGAACTGTCTACTCTACGATGAAGATTTAGAGAAACGTATTATTCAGCTGGTCTCCTATGAAAAGTTTGAGCCATTTGAAGATGTTTTAGCATTAGCTATCAAAGATCATATTGTAGAAGAAACTAACGATGAATATATTATTCATAAAAAAACGTTACTGAACTCTTATACGCATCATACAATACGATTAAAAAATATTTTACGCGTTATTCTTAATGAGATTCTTATCATTGATAAAGTTAATGATATTGTAAAAGAGCTCGTCTCTAAATCCCCTGAAGTAATCAATACTAAACTTTTAGAGTTGCTTAAAATTGAAGAGATATACGAGTATGAAAATGATTATCTTAAATTTACAACCCAAAAAGTAAAACCTAGAAACATAGGTATGCCATTTAGTTTTGAAAAAAAAGAGTCTGATGTTTGTGTGATTACCCTACATGGATTTTCTTCAGCTCCTAAAGAGGTACTTCAAATGTCCAAGTTCATTCATGAACAAGGCTTTAATGTTTACGCACCACGCTTAAAAGGACACGGTACTAACCCCAAAGATTTAAAAGAGACCACATGGCAAGACTGGTATCTATCACTTTCCCGTGCAGTTACTATTGCTACATTAAAATATAAAAAAGTCTATATTATTGGTTTCTCAACAGGTGGATTACTGGCACTTCTTAGTACCAAAAAATGTTACATAGAGTTTGCTGGAATTGTGTGTATCAATGCAGCTTTACACTTAAATGATATTCGAATGAAAACAGTACTGCCTGCTGTTTCTATGTGGAATGATGTAGTCAGTGCTTTTAATGCCCACGAACTTGTAAAAGAATATGTGGATAACAATGCAGAGAATCCTGATATAAACTATGACAGACACTACGTACAATCCATAGAACAACTCAATGCACTCATGAAAAAAACACAAAAGAATCTTCCAAAGATTCTAAGTCCAATTTTAATAATTCAGGCTAAAAATGACCCAGTAGTAAATCCTAGTTCAGCCTATGAAATCTATGATAGTATCAAATCTAAACGAAAAAATATCATTATGCTTGATTTAGATAATCATGTTATAGTCAAAGGAGAGAACACCCAACAACTCTACAAAGAGATACATAAGTTTTTACTCAAAACTTAGGCATTTTTAACTACACTTTTAAAAAATATTTAAGAGGATTAAAAATGACCCCTCAGGAGTTACAAACTAAACTTCATACCCAAATTCCACTCACGCAACTCATGCAACTTTGTATTGACCATATCAATGATAAAGAGCTTATTACAACAGCTCCTTTAGATGTTAATATCAATGATAAAGGAACCGCATTTGGCGGAAGTTTAAGTACTCAAACAATTATCTCAGCATGGTCAGTTTGCTTTTTACTCTCTCAAGAGTTAAATCTTGAAAATAGCTCTATTGTTATTATCAAAAATGAGACCAAGTTTTTACATCCTGTTACGAAGGCTCTGTCATGTCACACTTTTTTCCCAACGAAAACTCAGATTGAAGAACTACAAAAAAAGATAGAAAAAAAAGGAAGTGGTTCCATTAAAATTCATTCTCAGATAATCGAAAATGAAAAAACATGTGTAGAATTTGAAGGAACCTTTGTTATTAAATTACATTAACTTATAAGTAATAGCGTGATTTTATGGTATAATCTACCCCATGAAAAGAACAATTTTACTCTTACTTTGTTTATCATTTACCCTTCTTAATGCCAAAACAATAGAAGCTACCTATAAAATAAGTTATGGGATTTTTGGAGAACTTGGCATGGCAAAAACTACTCTGGAATTTTTTGATAATAATACCTACAAAATAAAAGTACATGCATTTGCAACAGGTGTTGCAAAAGTATTAAGTTCTGGAAAAGAAGAGTTCTATGAAAGCAGTGGTATTGTTGCTAATAAAAAACTCATTCCCTATAAGTTTACAAAATATTCCCAAAACAGTTATAAAAAGCGTCTTAAATCCTATAGTTTTGATTATAGTAACAACAAAATAATACTAGAAAAAACCACCGATAGATTACAAACCACCTATGATAGTAATTTAAAACCAGAAAAAACATGGAAACATGAAAGTTCAAAAGAGGAAACAACGTTTTTTGCTAGCAATGACCTACTCTCTCTCTTTTTTAACATTCAACAAATTGTGCCAAACTTTGAACAAGGGTGTCACTATGATTTAAAAGCCATTGGTGCAAAAAATGGTGATCTTAAGATTTTTGTTCCTAAAGGAGAAGAGTTTAATAGACTCAGTAGTGCACTACAAACAGATAATACAAAGTTTATTGCTTCAATTAATCAAAAAATCTTCTCAAGTAAAAATGGGGAACTCTATATCTCTCTAAATAAAGAGGGTTTTTGTAATAAAGCTGTTTTAAAAGATGTGCTGATTTTTGGGGACATCGTAGGTGAAATGATCAATTTTGAAATCAAGGAAAGTTAATGTTTAAAAAAAGTATTTTAGTTTTTATAATTGCTATTGTTTTTATAGGATGTACAAGTAAAGCACCCGTAACTAACCGTTCACAAATGATTTTGATTTCTCAATCACAAGAGCTGGCTCTGGGTGAAAAGTCTTATAAAGATACCCTTAAAAAATCTAAAGTTGTAACGGGTACAAAAGACTCAATACGAGTAAAAGAGATAGGATACCAAATAGCAAAAGTAGTTAACAATGACTTTAAGTGGGAATTTAACCTTGTTGATAATAAAGCGAAAAATGCTTTTTGTTTACCAGGAGGAAAGGTTGTTGTTTACACGGGTATTTTAGAAGTAGCTAAAAATGACGACCAATTAGCAACAGTAATGTCCCATGAAATTGCCCACGCACTTGCTCGTCATGGAGCGGAACGAATGAGTAGTGGTATGGTTGCCCAAGGGGTACAATTACTTGGAAATATCATTTTAGGTTCACAAGCACCACAATATACAAATGCTTTTAATGTAGCTTACGGAGCAGGAGCACAATATGGTATTTTAATGCCTTATGGACGAATGCAAGAGAGTGAAGCGGATGAAATAGGGATTCATCTTATGCACAAAGCAGGTTACAACATGAGTGAAGCCCTTAACTTTTGGAAAAATATGAGTGCTGGAAAAAAAGAGACAGCAGAATTCTTTTCAACACACCCTAGTTCAAGTACTAGAATTGCAAATATTACAAAAACCATACAAAAGATAGAACTAGAAACTAAAAAGTAGCGAATTTCCTCGCTGCTTTATCTATATGCTTATACTGAGAATAAACTACTCTTTATGCTAATGAAATAATAATTTGAAAACAGGCACCGTCTGTTATATTATGAGCTTTAATATCCCCACCTAAACGTTCCCTTGCAATTTTACGACTCATAAAAAGACCCAGACCTGAACCTTTGTCCCCTTTTGTTGTAAAGTACTTTTCAAAAATCTTTTCGATGGATTCACTTTTAATACCATTTGCATTATCTTCGATACACAACGTTAATATATTTTTATCTAAAGTAGAAAATATTTTAAGTACACGATTCCCCTCTTTAAGAAGCAGTGCATCTTGTGCATTTGATATAAGATTCATTAAAATTTGAATTAACTCATTTTTATAACTAGAGATTTGCATAGACTTAACATCATTTTCAATAGAAATAAGACTATTTTTAAATTTTGATTCCATAAGTTGTAATGTTTTATCAACCAGCTCTTTTATATCAAATTTCTGCTCTTTAGTATCACTTGCAATAAAGTTTTTAAAATCTTCAATAGTTTGGGAAAGATATTTAACAGATGAATCAATTGTTGTCAAACTTTTAAGAAGGTTCTCTTCATTAAGTTTTCCATATTCCACTTCTAAAGAGAGTCCACTAGTCGAAACACTAATAGCAGATAAAGGCTGTCTCCATTGGTGGGTAATATTTTCAAACATTTCACCTATCACAGCTAGTTTTGACTGACTATAAATAAGCTCATCTTTTATTTTAATATCTTGAATTAATGTATCATGATAATTCTTTAATTTTAAATGCGTATCAATTCTAGCATGAAGTACCATCGGTTCAATAGGTTTTACAACATAGTCCACTGCTCCAAGTTTTAAACCTCGAACAATGTCTTTTTCATTTTCCAAAACCGTGACAAAAATAACGGGTATATTTTTAAACTCTTTTCGTTCTTTAAGAATAGCACAAAGTTCATATCCATCCATTTCAGGCATAACAACATCAAGTAGAATTAAATCAGGTTTTAATCCTTCATCAAGCATTCGTAACGCTTTCATAGCACTTGTTGCAACACTTACAATATACTCTTCTTTTAGACTCTCAATAATAACTTGAATATTTTCAGGAGAATCATCAACAACCAAGATTTTTGATTTTAATTCACTCATAACTTCTTCCTTTTGTATGGACAATAATTCATTTTTTTTATAAGCAGGGTTTTGATTGAAGCTTAAATAGGTTGCGATTTTATGTAAGACTATCTCTTTTGAAAATGGTTTACTGATAAAATCAACTGCACCTACTATTAAGCCCTTTTCTTGTTCTTCAACTGAATTTAAAGAGGTTACAAAAACCACAGGTATTTCTTGTGTTATAATGGAATCTTTTAATTGTTTACACACTTCATATCCATCCATATTAGGCATAACAATATCTAATAAAATGATATCTGGGTGTGGAGCACTTTTAGCTAATTCTAAAGCCTTTTGTCCATTTGTTGCAGCAATAATTGTATAGTCATTTTTTAGAATATTCATTAACAGATGAATATTAGAAGAAACATCATCAACTATTAAAATACGTGGTTTACTCTTCATTTAATTCCTTTATAAAACTCTCTATTAATGCATTTGCTTTATCCGTATCAAACTCGCTTAAAGCTTCTTCTAGTGAGTAATAAAATTCTTTATAACTATCTTCGAAATAACAACGCAGTAGTTCAAGATTATCACTACATTTAACGATATCCAAAGTCAAATTATTTTTTAAGTCATCTAATAAAACCAGAACTTCTTTTTTATCAAATGCCTTTTTCTCAGTATTTGAAATAATCTCAAGTTTAGAAATTTCACTACATACAAGCTGTAAATTTAATTTACTTTGCTCAAATAATTCAGCCGCTGGTATATTGTTTTGAAGCAACTGTTCATTTATGAGGCAGAAATCTTCATATAAAAGATTTGCCGAAATATTACCAGTAACACCTTTGAGTTCATGGATTTTATTTTTTAAGGTTTCAATATCCTCACTGTGTAAAGCCTTATCTAGAATATCAAAAACATTACAGTAACGATTAACAAACTGCTGCAAAATTTTAATATACCCTGCACTGTTATTATTCATTCGGTACATTGCTTCTTTAGTATTTAAAATGGTGACATCAATATTTTCTAGTGTGTTATTAAGTGATTGAGTAGAAGATTCAGCAACAGCCAATTTTTCACTACTAAGGTAACTTCGTAAAGTTTCAAAAAGTTGATGAGGATTAATGGGTTTCGTAATATGCTCGTTCATACCAGCATCAAGACTTTTTTGTTTATCTCCCACAAGGGCATTTGCACTTAAAGCAATAATAGGTATCTTCTTATAATACTCACCTTCCATATTTCGAATACGTCTAGTAGCTTCTAAACCATCAAGTTTTGGCATTTGAATATCCATTAATACAAAATCAAACATTTCATTAGAAATCATCTCAATCGCCTCTAGTCCATTATTTGCTACG
The DNA here is from genome assembly GCA_001655195.1 of Arcobacter sp. EP1. Classification (GTDB taxonomy): domain Bacteria; phylum Campylobacterota; class Campylobacteria; order Campylobacterales; family Arcobacteraceae; genus Arcobacter_A. The sequence continues at coordinate 37,851 of LPNY01000122.1, read as the reverse complement.
AAAACTTTCATGTCATAATTTTCTAACATTGTAACCGCAAACTCTTGGTTGATTTCATTATCTTCAACCAATAAGACTTTTGTTCCATTTAAAACGGCATTATTACTATTCATTTTATTAGTTTTTTTAGAGACACTAAGTGTTCCATGAAGACTTTCAACAATAGAATCATATAACGATGAAGGTGAAATTGGTTTTGTGAGTATTCCTACAATACCAAATTGTTCAATATCTCTATCAACTAATTCTTGAGAATATGCTGTTATTAAAAGTGTTTTAGGTGTTTTATTTTCAAGGTTCTTCTTATAGGACTTATAGGTTTCAATCCCATTTAAATATGGCATTTTATAATCAAGTAATACCAAGTCATAAGCAGTTTTTTGAACCATCTGAATTGCTTCAGTTCCGCTGTTCACAACATCAACATCATACTCAAAAGAGAGCAGTATCTCCTGTAAAACTTTTGCTGCCATTTCATTATCATCAACCACAAGAACTTTTAAATTACTCATTGATGTTGGTAAATTAAAGTTAATACTATGATGTTTTTTAGGAAGTTTTACTTGCATTGTAAAACAAATAGTAGTTCCAATACCTTCTTGTGAAGACTCAATCCAAATATCACCGCCTAGAAGTTCACAAAGAGATTTTGAAATTGCTAGACCTAGCCCTGTTCCATGAAAACTACGAGTTGCTGAATCGTCAACTTGGGAGAACTCTTGGAAGAGTCTTTTTTGATTCTCTTGTGATATTCCAATACCACTATCTTGTATACTAAACTGTAAAATTGCATCATTTTTTGTTTTTGATTTCAATTTCATAGAGACCAAAACTTCGCCTTCTTGCGTAAATTTAATGGCATTTGAAAGTAAATTATTTAGAATTTGAGAGAGTCTTAAACTATCACTGGTTACATACATCGGGAAATCTCTATCATAATAGGTTAATAACTCTAAATTCTTCTCTTCTGCTTTAACACTCATGATACTTAGAATCTCATTAACTAACATGTGTAAATCAAATTTTGCATCTTTTATTTCTAGCTTGTTTGCCTCTATTTTTGAAAAGTCTAAAATATCATTAATAACGCCCAATAAGGAGTTTGCTGCTCCTTTTGCTTTTGTTATATAATTTTCTTGAGTGTGCTCTAAATTCGTTTTTTCTAAAAGATAAAGCATTCCTAAAATAGCATTCATAGGTGTTCGAATCTCATGACTCATCTTTGCCAAGAAATCAGATTTTGCTTGATTAGCTTTTTGTGCTTCGTTTTGTGCAATTACTAACTCTTTTTGAACCTTAATTTTTTCAGTGATATTTTCTTTGATTGATACAAAAAACTTTATCTTTTTATTATCATCAAAAATAGGTGCTATTGTTGCACTCTCCCAAAATATTTCACCACTTTTCTTTCTATTTGAAAATTCACCATTCCATGTTTTTCCACAAAGAATTGTTTCCCAAAGCTCTTGATAAAAGAGTAAATCTTGATTCCCAGATTTAAAAATATTTGGTTTTTTACCTAAACACTCTTCTTGGCTATAACCTGTCTCTTCAAGACAACAAGGATTAACATATTGCATAACGCCATTTATATCAGTTAAAATAATAGATACTTTACTTTGTTCAATAATCTGCATAAATTTTTTAGCCTCTTCTTGGGCTAATTTACGCTCTTCTACTTCTTTTTTTAACTTTCTATTCCAAAACATAATAATGGCAACAATTACAGCAAACCAAAAAAGAATTTGATAAACAATAGTATAATCAACAACCTCTTCCATTTTTACTGTCAGCCATTTATCTTTTATTTTTGATACTTCTTCTTTATTAATATTTCCTATAAGTTGATTAAAGATTATTCCTAATTGAGGTTCATCATTTCTTGTGGCAACTCGAAGAAAATACTCAATTCCCGTTTTTGAAGCTATTTTTAGATTAGTCATTCCATTTTTTGCGATAATATAACTGGTAGCAGCCGTTGTATTAACAAATCCATAGAGTTCTCCACTTGCAACTTTATAGAGACCCTCTACAATATTCTTTGTCTCTACTAAGTTAATATTTGGATATTTTATTGCTAACAACTCTGATATTGCCGAGTTTTTTACAATTCCTATTTTTTTTCGTACAACATCTTCAAAATCATTAATAAAAACCTCTTGATCTCTTGTTACTATAACTTCAGGAAATTTCAAATAAGGGGTTGTAAAATCCAAATACTTTTCACGGGAGGGTGTTTGAGCAGCAGCACTTAAAATATCACATTCCCGAGATTTAGCATGGGAAAGAGTCTCTTCCCATGAGGAGGTTTTAATCAGACGTATTGGTACCCCTAAACGTTTTTCAAACATTTTAAAGATATCTGCTACCATACCAATATGTACATCATTATCTATTGCCTCAAAAGGTAACCATTCAGGATCAACACACATAGTAATCTCACCCTTATTCAATAAATACTTTTGCTGTAGATTAGTTAGTACTGAATGGTTTGGTTTGTAACGCAAATAGTTATTGTCTAACTCACTTGTCCATTTTTTTTCAATACCTTTCAATTCTTCATTTGTTATAAGTTCAAAGCCATCATTGATGCGTTTTAATAAAGCTTTATTCCCCTCTTTTACTGCACCAAAATAATCTTTTGAATAGGCATAAGTATTTTCGTTAAAACGATAATTTCTTTCATCAATTCTATTTTTTTTTAAGTAGTATATAAGTGTGGGCACAGCAGAAAGTAAAACTTTCACTTCCCCTTGTACAAACTTTTCACTCGCTTGTGTTGCACTTTTATAGGTGTAAGTTTTGAGTTCTGGAAAAGTTTCTTTTATAAAAGTATTTGGGTACCCATTACCTACTCCAATAACATAGGGTTTTATACTTTCAACTCCACTTATTGGCTCTAATGCTTTATCATAAAAAAAATAATTTTTATTTGTATAAAGAGGTTTTTTGGGATAGTCCAAAAAAAGATCTCGTTGTTTTGTATAGTAGATTCCAGCATGAATATCAGCACGTCCATCTTTTATCATCTCTAACGTCTGTGACCAAGGAGCTTCAACAAACTCTATATTAATGTTACTCTTGTGTGCCCAGAGTTTCCATATATCAATAAGCATACCATTTGCTTGTTTATTTTCATCAGTGAATTTTAAAGGAGGAGTTCCAGTATTATAAACAATCTTGATTGGTTCAATAGCAAAAAGAAAACTTGAAGTAAAACAGATAATAAAAATTCTTGATAGTAACATATTTTCCCATTCGTCACAATGATATAAATATTATGCCATAATTTTATAACTAATGTCATAAAAATGTCAACATTAAAAAAGAATTTTTTAGCTAGAAAGTAGTAAAAGTAGAGAGAGATTCTCTACTTTTTATTTATGCCATATTAGTATAAACTGCCTGCACATCATCATCGTCTTCAAGCTTTTCAAGAAGTTTACCAATCTCTTCTTGTTGTTCTTCAGAAAATTCAGATGGATTATTTGAAATTCTTTCTAATTTTGCTTTAGTTAATTCAACACCCATATCTTCAAATGCTTTATTTAACGTTCCAAAATCTTTATAATCAGCAGTTACAAGAACAATTCCTTCTTCTTCTTCAATCTCTTCAAGACCAGCATCAATAAGTTCCAACTCTAATTCTTCAATATCCATCTCTTCGGTTTTATTAAATTCAAAGATTGCTTTTCTATCAAAGAAGAACTCTAAAGAACCAGTTGGAGCCAAAGAACCACCAGTTTTATTGAAATGCATTTTTACATTTGCTACTGTTCGCGTATTATTATCAGTTGCTGTTTCAACAAAAACTAATACACCATGAGGACCTTTTCCTTCAAAGTTTACATCAACATAATTAGCAGAATCTTTTCCACTAGCTCTTTTTATAGCTGCTTCAATATTTGATTTTGGCATGTTTTCAGCTTTTGCATTTAAAATTGCAGTTCTAAGTGCTGAATTCATTTCTGGATCTGGAACACCAGCTTTTGCAGCCATTTCAATAGCTTTTGCTAATTTAGGGAAAAGTCTAGACATTGCTCCCCATCGTTTCATTTTTGACGCTTTTCTATATTCAAAGGCTCTACCCATAATTACTCCAATAACTATTATTATATTTTAAAATTTATCGCGATTATATCACTTTTGATATATTATTCAAATAAAAGGAGTTTTCCATGGAAGAGAAATTTTTCACCTGCCCTTATTGTTTACAAAGAGTTTCAGTCTTATTAGATACTGGTTTTGAAGGAGAGATGTCAATAGTAGATGACTGTGAAGTGTGTTGTCGACCTATTGAAATCTCTTATGAAGTGGACTCTAATAGAGTTTATCACTTCACTTATCATGCCATTGATGGCAATGCTTTTTAAGCTTAAAGTTTATACTTTACACTCATGATTCCAATTAGGGTGAATCATATTTTCAGGTTTTAAGTATTCATCTAGTTGTTCTTTTGATAAAAGGTTTCGCTCCAATACAATATCATAAACACTGCGATTCGTGGTTAGTGCTTCTTTAGCTACCATTGTTGAGTTTTGATACCCAATAAATGGATTAAGTGCCGTAACAAGACCAATGGAGTTTAAAACTAAATCATGACATCTTTCTTCATTGGCAGTGATTCCATCAACACACTTTTCAGCTAAAGTTTCAAAAGCATTACACATCATCGAAATTGATTGAAAAAGATTAAAAGCAATAATAGGCTCAAAAACATTTAATTGTAACTGACCACCTTCACTTGCCATTGAAATAGTAACATCATTCCCAATTACTTGAAAAGCAACTTGGTTAACGACCTCGGGGATTACAGGATTGACTTTTCCTGGCATGATTGAACTTCCAGGTTGCACAGCAGGAAGATTTATTTCATTAAACCCTGTTCTTGGACCTGAACTTAGCAATCGTAAGTCATTACAAATTTTAGAGACTTTTGTGGCAATTGACTTTAGTACACCCGATACATGAACAAAGGTAGAAGTATCTTGGGTTGCTTCTACTAAGTCACATGCTGTTACAAAAGGACGATCAGTAACATTATGCAACTCCTCTTTTACAAGTGCTGCATATTTAGAGTCTGAATTAATTCCTGTTCCAATCGCTGTACCACCTAGATTCATTTGAGCAACTAAAGTTTTTGCCACGTCTAAAACTTCAATATCTTCATAAATCATAATCGAAAATGCACGAAACTCTTGTCCTAGAGTCATAGGCACTGCATCTTGTAACTGGGTTCTTCCCATTTTAATAACATCTTTAAATTCTACAGCTTTTAATTCAAAAGACTCTTTTAATATGTGCATTTTATTTTGTAACTTACAAAGATACTCATACAAAGCTAATCGAACAGCAGTTGGATAAACATCATTTGTAGATTGAGACATATTTACATGATTGTTTGGATGAATAATAGAATACTTACCTTTTTCTTCTCCCATAATTTCTAAAGCGACATTTGCAATGACCTCGTTGGCATTCATATTGGTTGATGTTCCAGCACCACCTTGAACGGGGTCGACTATAAACTCATCATGATATTTTTTTGCAAAGATTTCATCACATGCTGCACAGATAGCTTGGCATATTTTTTCATCTAAAAGCCCTAGTTTTGTGTTGGCTAAAGCAGATGCTTTTTTCACTTGTGCTAGCGCAATAATAAGTTTAGGATAGTTTGATAGTGTGATTCCTGATATGTGAAAGTTCTCTTTTGCACGTAAGGTTTGTATTCCATAGTAATGATCTTTTAAAATCTTTTTTTCGCCCAATAAATCGTGTTCAAGTCTGTATGCTTTTGTCATCATCTGCCTTTATAAAAATAATGAACATTATAGCTTATATTGAAAAACTTTTAGTTACAATAACGCATGATTTTAAGATTCCTTATAACCTTACTATTTTGTTTTTCCATTACCTTTGCAAAAGATGTACAACTAACACTAGCTTCAAAAAATATTGCCAATGCCCAGACGGTACTACTCAGTTTAAAAGCATCCAACATCAAAAAGCCAAAACTCACTCTCATGGGTGAAAGAAAGATGAATCTCAATTTTGAGGTAAATCCATTTAAAGTTGATGAATATTATGCGCTTGTTCCTATCTCTTATTATGCACAGCTCAAACAACATCAAATTATTATCTCCTATTTACAAGAGAATAAAAAGTATTTTAAATCAGTTAAATTCAATGTTAAAGAGGGAAATTATAAAAGTGAAACCATCCAGGTTGCCCAATCAAAAGTAAAACCTAATAATAAAAACAAACAACGTACAAAAAAAGAGTACAAAGAGGCTATGGATATCTATAAACGTTATACGCCAAAACAGTATTGGAACAGTGATTTTGTTTATCCAATGACATCAAAAATCACCAGTGCATTTGGTACTAAACGTGTTTATAATAACCTCTTAAAAAGTTATCACAGTGGTACAGATTTTAAAGCCCCAACAGGCACAAAGATTCATGCTGTTAATGCTGGTGTTGTAAGACTTGCAAGTGATCGTTACTATGCGGGTAACTCAGTTATACTTGACCATGGTAAAGGTGTCTATACTTGTTACTTTCACCTAAGTAAAATCAAGGTAAAAGTGGGACAACAAGTAAAAAAGAATGAACTCTTAGGTTTAAGTGGTGCCACAGGAAGAGTAACGGGTCCACATTTGCATTTTAGTGCAAGAGTTCATGGGGTACAAGTTGATCCTATGCAACTTCTAGAAATACTCAATCAACTCAACAAAAGTAATAAAAAAGAAGGAACTTTATGAAGATAGCTGTTTTTTGTGGTTCTAGTTTTGGAAATAACCCTTTATATAAAACTTTGGCACAAACATTAGGAAAAGAGATTGCTAAACGTGGATTTCATCTTGTTTATGGGGGAAGCTGTGTTGGTCTAATGGGTACCATTGCTGATGCTGTTCTAAATGAGGGTGGAGAAGTAACCGGTGTGATTACAAAAAACCTTTCAAAAAAAGAGCACGCACATAACTCACTAACATATTTACATATAGTTGATGATATTTTAGAACGTAAAAAAATGATGGAAGATTTAAGTGATGCCTTTATCATTATGCCAGGTGGATTTGGAACCATGGATGAACTTTTTGAAGTGCTCATGTATGGACAGTTAGGTTATCATAAAAAACCGTGTGCTGTTTTAAATGTCAATCATTTTTTTGATCACCTCTTTAAGCTTTTAAATCAACTAACAAAAGAAGGATTTGTCAAGAAAGAACATAATAATATGCTACTTCAATGCGATAATATCGACTCTCTCTTTAATAAAATTATACAATATGTACCACCAAAACCAAAATGGGATTAAAAGGCTATTATTTTTTACTAACCTATGTTTCTTAACATATTTACTCATGACCTAATCTAAGCATTTTATAGAACTATTTAATTTTTTAACAAGAAATTATTTTTATTTATAAAAAGAAAAAAAGCTTCCAAAGTTGCCTTTTTAAGGGATTTAAAAAAGTTTTTCAAATAATAAACTAAACTTAAAAACCCAAACAACCTAACCGTAGTAGCTACGCTAATTTTCTAATAAAAACTCCCTATCCTAGCTTAAGAAAAAAGCTATAACCTATAGGGTTAAAAAACTACTTATACAAAATTGCCTATAATCTATTATACATTTTGTATGATACTATTTTTTATAAAAAGGAGTGATTATGGATTTTATTGTGACTGTGCCTTCCGCAATTGTATGTGCAGTAGCGTTACTTGTTAGTTACGCTTATATACATGATAAATTGACAGAAGATAAAAAAACACCTTTCAAATAAAATAGTAATTAATTGATACTATTCTGACACTATATACTACTACAATCAAATAAGTTTTAATTTTATTTACATATAATAAAACATAAATCTCAAAAGTGAGGTGCAACATGTTTAATCAAGATTTTTTGAAACAACTTACAATTTTATATGTAGAAGACGATGATATTGCGCGTATGCAATTAAGCAAGGCTTTACAACGCCTCTTTAAAAATGTAATTCAAGCAACTAATGGAGAAGAAGGTTATAATCTTTATTCTCAAGCTCAAGAGAAGAAACAAGTTATTGATTTAGTATTAAGTGATATTAATATGCCAAAGATGAACGGAATTGAACTTTTAGAAAAAATCAGAACAACCAATAAAGAGATTCCCTTTATTTTTACGACAGCACGTTCTGAAACGGAATATTTAACAAAAGCCATAGAACTTAATGCAAACTACTATGCTCTAAAACCAATTGATTTTGAAGATATTATTCAACGCATTCAAGAGGTATGTCAAAAACGTTTCTATCAAGAAGCACTCAATAATAAACAAAATGAACTAAAAAACTATCTCAGTGCAATTAACCATGTTGCAGTAATCTATAAAATGAACACAGATGGTCAATTAACTTTTGTAAATAATAGTTTCTTAGAACTTACTGGATTTTCACAAGAAGAAGCTAAAAACCTTAGCCTTCAAGATATTCTGCACCCTAGTATTGCTAAACAATACATCAAGCAGACATGGAAACATATTTTGAATGGTGAATCATGGAAAGGTAATACTAAATATATTAATAAAAAACACGAATCATTTTATTTAAATATCACTATTTTTAAACAAGATGATAACTACAATGATGATGAATTTATCACAATTGGTTTTATAACAACCCAAGAAAGTATTAAACAGCGTGAATTTCATAAAAGAGTCATGCTCAATATCAAAGAAAATAATCTTAAAGTTCAAGAGTCAAAAAAAATTGTTCAAGAAAAATCACACTTAGTCGAACAGTTAAAAAACTATATTCTTGAACTTGAACAAAAGAACGATGAACTTAACAAAAAAAATACTCACAACTTACAACAGCTTTATTTTTATAAAAATGAGTTAGATAATGCACAAGATAATCGTACCCTTTCTTTGCAGGATGCTCAGAAAAAAATAAAAGCAACTTCTATTGAAAATCAACAGCTAAGACAAGAAAAAGAGGCTGTCAAAAGAAGAGCCTCTCAACTTGATACCCAAGTCATAGCAGGAGCAAAAGAGATAAAAAAACTTTACGAAATTATTGAAACAAAAGATAAACGTATCCTTGATTTAGATGATCTTTTGAAATTTCGTGAGTCTCAGATACTTTTAGAAAATCCAAGCTTACTCAACAAATGAGTAAGCAGGTATTGCAATAATAAATTTTGAACCATTTGGTAATGTTTGTATTTTTAAATCTCCAGAAAAACTTGACTGAATAACAAGCTTAACCATATATAATCCCGTACCAGTACCATGCTCTTTAGTTGTAAAATATGGATTAAATATCTTTTGTAAGTTTTCTTCTTGAATTCCACCTGCATTATCTTCAATAAGTAGTACTGCATACTTATCTTTTTTCATAGTAGTGATACTTATTGTTCGAGATTCAATATTACGTTCAATAAAAGCATCTTTTGAATTAGTAATGAGATTCAACAGAACTTGTTGCAACTCAGTATCTACACCAAAAATCTGTTCTTCTCCTAAATTTGAACTAATAGTAATATTATTATTCTCCATTTGCTTATCCAACAATTGAAGTGTTTTTTTAATAGTATCTTTAATATAAAATGGTTTTTTTATCTTATTAGGATTAAAAAAGTCCATAAAACTATCAATAGTTTGTGTCATAAAAATTATTTGATCTTTAGTATTGGTATGAAACTCTTCTACAAACTTATCGTCAATCTCATTATGGTTATAAGAATCTTTAACATCATTACAATACAAAGACATAATATTAAGAGGTTGTTTTAACTGATGTGAAATTACGCCAATCATCTCTCCAAGAGTTGCCATTTTAGATTGATGAATCATTATTTCATCTTTTTTATCGAGAGCTCTTTCATTTTTACGTTTACCATCATATAAATCAATATAAACTCTTAGTTTTGCGCAAAGAACAGTATCATCTATGGGTTTTTGAATATACTCAACAGCGCCTAAGTCAAACCCTTTTTTCTGATACTCAGCATTATCATAAATACCAGTGATAAAAATAATAGGAATATCTTTAGTCTCTTCAATATCTTTTAAATACTCTGCAAACTGAAATCCATCTATCTCTGGCATTTGAATATCACTCAATATCAAATCAACCTTCTCTTTCATCAAAATTTGCATTGCATCTTGAGCACTTAGTACACTTAAAATATTAACATCAAAACTATCTTCTATTAATATCTTTAGGGAATGAATATTCTCTTGTATATCATCCACTAAGAGTATGGTAAACTTTTCCATATTAAACCTCTTTCTTAAAATTATCAAGATTACTTAAATCAACAAGACTATCATCTGTATTAACCAAAGTATGGTATTCTTCAAGCTTTTTTAAAGAATTACTTGATTCGGGTAAATACTCTAAATTATTTATCATAGTTATCACTTTTAATTGATCTTCTAAAAGTTTGTCTTTATTGACTATTATCTCTTTATCTTGCTTACGTGCTTCATAAATCCTAATAAAAACTTGTAGTTTTGAACATAAAAGTTCATCATCAATTGGCTTCGATATGTACTCTATAGCTCCTGTTTCAAAGCCTTTTTTTATATTTTCTAATGTGTTATGAATACCCGTAATAAGAATAATAGGAATATCTTTTGTTTGTTCAATTGCATGTAAGTAAGCAGATAATTCCAAACCACTTATATCTGGCATTTGAACATCACTTAAAATTAAATCAACATCATATTGCATAATTTTTTTTATAGCTTCTTGAGCACTTAACGCAGTGATTATATTCACTTTCTCAAAGTTCTCTTCAATAATCATTTTCAAGGAATGAATATTGGAAGGAATATCATCAATAAGTAACATTGTAAAACTATTATTTATAATTTGTCCTTTATGTTTAATTTCAACTAAAAACTGGCTTGTTAACGCTTTGTTCTTCATCATATAATTCGCTTTTTTCCATTTTTTCTTTCTCTTTTTGAAAGTGTGTCACCAAATCTTTTAGATCATCTATTCGTTTTTTATTATCAATATCAAGCTTTTCATACCTGGCTAGTTCTTCTACTTTTTCACTATTAATCTTTTTTAATTGCTCAATTTTTAATAACAAACTATCATTCATAGAATTTGTTCTTTGATAAGATTTATACATCGCATCAAACTGTTTTTGTTTATCTTGTTTTGACATTAGAGTAACTTTATCAAATTCTAAACTATTTCGTTCATAACTCTCTACTTGAGTTAATAAACGCTGAACCTTTTTACTATTTTGTTTATTTTTTTCATCTAAAAACACCATCTCATTCTCTACCGCTTGAAGGCTTAATAAAAGAGCATTTTTTTCCTGCTTTAGTTCACTAATATATTTTTTATATTTAGATAGACTTTCAATTACCTTTTTATTAAACTCTCTCTTTCTAGTCTCTTCATCAGTTATAACAAAACGTATTGCCATATACTCAACAATATTTTCGCTAAAATCATCATATATGGGAATTATCTTCGTACTTAGAAAAAAACTACTTCCATCTTTTGCTCTACTTTTAAAACGTCCCTCCCATATTTTACCTTCTTGTATTGTTGCCCATATATTTCTAAAAACATCTTTTGGAACATCTGGATGACGAACAATATTATGAGGTTGTCCAATTAGTTCCTCTCTTTTAAAGCCAGAAACCTGACAAAAAGTATCATTGACAAAAATAATTTGTCCTTCTGTATTAGTTTTTGTAACAATGGCTTCTTTATTTAAAAGAGAGAAATAGTCTTCATTTTCTCTTTTTTGTTTATCGTAAACTTTTTTATAATAAATTTCCGTTGAAACTTCTTTCAATTTGATAGTAATCAAATCTAAATCAAGTGGTTTTAGAATATATCCATTTACATTATATTCTATCGCCTCAAGTATTTTTTCACTTTCGCAACGTCCCGTAATAAATATAAAGGGTATACTTTTATTATTTTCTCTTATTTTTTTTAATAATTCTATTCCATCAAGTTTAGGCATATTTATATCACTGATTATTAAATCAAATGCATTTTTAGTATTAAGCGCATCCTTATAAGAAGTCCAACCTTCCAATCCATTTGATACTTCACAAACCACATTAAAATATTTTCCTAGGGATTTTATTAACTTTTTACGTGTAAGTTCATCATCTTCAACAAGTAAAATATTTAATGTTTTTGTAAAATCAGGTAGTGCAGTCATAACAATCCTTTTTATACCACGACAAATGTTCTTAATCTATATTATAAAAAGAAAGAGTATTAAAAAAGTACTAAAATTAAATATTTAATTATTATATTTATTAATTTTTTCTAAAAACTCATTTGTATCTACGGGTTTCTCAATAATTATAGAACCGATATCTTTTAGTTTTTGAGGAAGATTGTTTATATTCTCCACAATAAAAAAAATAGGTATACTTTTATGAGACAATAAAGAGATGATATATTCATAATCTTCTTTTTTAATATCTGCAATTATTAATTTATAGGATTTGTCCAAAGCCTCACTAAAATCACTAACATTGTGAGTTTGATGAATTGTAAATTTAGATTTAAGTTGAATCACACAAGACATTAATCCAACAATATCACTATTTAAAAGAAGTATTTCATCACCTTTATTCAAAATAGATTGTTCTTCTTTTGATATATCAGATAATGACTTTTTAGGAAGTAATAAATGGAAACATGTACCCTTTCCCTCTTTACTATTAACATATAGTTCACCTTCTAGTAATGTAGTTAATTCTTTACAAATAGATAAACCAAGTCCTGTACCTCCAAACTTTCTTGTAGTACTTTCATCTGCTTGTTTAAAACGGTCAAAAATATGTTCTAACTTATCTTTTGCTATTCCAATACCATCGTCTTGAACAATAACTTCTATAAACTCATTATTATCTGAAACAAATAAACCAATTTCACCATCTAATGTAAACTTTAATGCATTACTTAAAAGATTTTTAATAATTTGTTTAATACGTTGTTCATCACTATAAATCAACTTCACCTGTGAATCATATGAAAAATTAAATTTTATATTTTTTTGTTCTACTTGCGGGCTAAACATCTCTTTAATATTTAAAATAGTTTTTTCAAAATCAATCGTTGATTTATTTAGTTCAATTTCTCCAGCTTCTAGTTTTGAAATATCCAATACATCATTAATTAAATACAATAAGTCATTACCACAGCTGTTAATAATCTCTAAATTCTTCACCTGTTCAGTATCTAATTTTCCTTTTTTATTTTTCATCATAACTGAACTAATAACATTGATTGAATTTAATGGCGTTTTTAACTCATGACTCATGTTTGCCAAAAAGTCATCTTTTGACTGATTTGCTTGTAGTAACTGGTTCTTTTGATGATGAAGTTCTATTGCAAAATCTTTAAGCTTTTTATTTCTTATACCTAAATCTTCTTGCATTTGATTCATTGATTTTGATAATAAACCAATTTCATCTCTTTTATCCTGATAAGGAATATCAACTTTTTTATCTGCACCAATTGTTTTTGCAACTTCTGAAAGTTTAGTTAACATACTGGTTAATCGACTACCAATAAAGAAAGAGGCTAACGTAGAAATAAGTATTTCTACGAAAACAATCAAGATTGTATTTTGTCTATTTTTATAAATAAAGTTTTTATTCTCTGTTAAATCAAAGATAAGGTAAATTGCTCCTAAAAATATTTCCTCTTCAAATACCTCTTCATAACGAACCTCATATGTTTCATCATTGATTTCTTTTACACTATTTGACTTTTTTAAAAGTATATTTTCTAAAGAGTCATGTTGATATTGAAAAGAATCAGAAATAATTTTATTATTTGCGTCAACAATAACAAATGAGTTAATATAATCAAGTTTCTGAGAGTTCTCAACAATATTATCTAAACTTGCTAAATCATATACACTCAAAGGAACTTTAACTAACTCCTCCAAAAAAGTGATATTTGAATCAAGTTTTTCTTTAGTTAATTTTTCAGATGAGTCTTTAATCGCAACGAAGTTAACCGTTACAATCAAAATAATAAAAAATATCTCTAACAGTACAAAAGAGAGTATAAATCGGTATTTAAATGACATAATCGCCTCGTTTAATTACTTCTTTACACCTATTTGTTTAATAACATCAAACTCTGCTGAGCTAGTCACCTTAAAAGCTTTAATACTCAGTATTTTTTTAATATCATTAGGCATTGTCAAAAAAGCATCTTGTAATTTTTTTACAACCTCTTTTGAAACTCTAGGGTGTGCTGCAATGGGGTGACTTGGATATGGATTTGTTTTATAAACAATATTGATTTTACCCTTATCTTTTTTTCCATTAAAATTATTAAAGGTTCGAATAATACCACCACCTAAATATCCGATATCCCTTGCAATTCCTTTATAAACAGAATCATGTGAATTTACATACATCACTTTTGCTTCTTCATCAATATTAAAACCATATTTTTGTTTTAACTCAAATTTTGGTAAAAGTGTCGCCGCAAATGCATTGGGTGCAGGAAAGAGAAATGTTTTACCCTTAAGATTTTCAGAATCAAAATTAACTGATTTTTCCTTGGCTAACAAAATACCAACGATGTTCTTTTTTGCTCGTGTAAATGCTTCATAATTTTGTTTTTGATTGGCAACTATAAAGTGATAAGGGTT
>LPNY01000122.1:15593-23100 GCA_001655195.1 Arcobacter sp. EP1 | reverse complement strand
CTTTTATTCCTGTTTGTGAATAAAGATAGTTTGTTACTTTAATCCATTTTTTTGAGAGTTTTAAAGGGCTTTGTTGTGGGACAACTCCTAAAACTATCTCCTTAGCTAACAATGAACTAGTTAATAGTATCGCTAAGATTAATAAACGTTTCATAATTTCTCCTTTTTCATAAAACCATCATAACATATAACTACAAAAGTAAATACTATAATATCTTATCATTATATTATTATGACAAAGTACTAAGAAGGTACTATTTAAAAGATAAAGTAACTAATTTTTTTATTTTTTGAATTATTTGAATTATTTGAATTATTTGTAATTTTTACTTAAACCAAACTCTTTTTCCATATTAGCAATCAGCATTCTAATATTCTTTTTTTCAAAGTCATCTTGGGTTTTCTGAGATAAACTATAAACATTTTCATAAAATTTTTTAAAGAAATCTACCATTGCTTGGTCTTTTTTGTGGGGATTGTTCACATGGGATCGTGCAGTAATCATCTCCAAAACTAAGTCAGCATGTCCAATAAAAGCAGCATAATTAATTGGTAGGATTCCATACTGGTCAGGAACGTTAAGTATATTTTCGTTGTAAGAGTGTACTAACCTAAAGTGTTTTATCTTCGCATCCCAAACACAATTATGCACTAAACTACGCCCTTTTTTATCCACAGATTTCATATCTGCTTTGGAATCGAGTAAAACTTTAACCGTATTAATATTATTGTTTAAAATTGCGTTATGTACTGTCGTACTACCTGTTGCATCTTTACTATTAACATCTGCCCCGTAAAAAATAAGTTCTCTTAAAATTTTAGTAAACTTTTTCTCGTTTCGAAGTAACGGGGAATCAGACATCATCAATAAATTATGTAAAATACTTTTCCCTTCACTATCTTTATGATTTATATCTGCTCCATGGTTTCTAAGTAGCTTAAAGAGCATATCGTTTTGATAAAAGATTGCCTCAAAAAACAACGGTTTTCCTTGAGAGTTTAATTTTCGTAAAAAGACTTTTGAATTTTCTAAAATCGTTTTAAAAACACTTAAATACTCTGCTTCTCTGTTAATCTGTTTTAAAAACAAAGGAGAGAGTTTCTTATTATTCTTCGTATACAAAATAACATCAATGAGTTTTTCTACTAGTGTTGCTTTTTGATTATCTGCTACATTTGGATTAGCACTATAAGAAAGCAAATAGATGATCAAAGGAATGTATTCATCACCTTTTAAAGCAGCAATTACTAAGACTGTATTTCCTTCATTATTTTTGTGATTAATATTAATGGCTTTTTTACTGAGTATTAGTTTGACTGATTCTAAATCATTATTTCGAACGGCAATAAAGAGTATATTTTCACCAAAACTATCTACTTCATCAATTAATGCTCCCCTAAAAATGAGTAATTCTAATAGTTCTACATAGGGAGTTCTTTGTTCAAGTTCATCAAGAGGAATTGTTGTTAATATCTCACACACAGCCATAACTAGTGTTTTACCTAAACATTTTACATTGATATCATACCCCAGTCCAATGACCTCTTGAAGTAACTCTTTTGAGAGAAGTTCTTTTTCTAAAGAGTAAAAAATAAAATCTTTTCCTTTACTATTTTTAACAGATGCATCTGCACCGTTTGAAATAAGTAACATTGCAAGGGAGATATCATTCGCAACGATAGAAGAAAAAAGTACACTATTTCCTGTTAAGTCTTTACAGTTTAAATCAAGATTCTTTTGTTTTGATACAAAAGCAATTGTATTTTTATCACCCGTTTCAATTGCATCAAAAATGATATTATGTCCAGAATCATCAATATTATTAATATAATCTACTTGATTAATCAATAAACCAATAATATCTTTTCGGTTATATTTGACCGCTTCTTGTAATACTGTACGACTTCGATTATTGAGATGGTCTAGTTTTGCATCTTTTGAAATTAAGAGTTCTGTGGCTTCATATGAACCATGAATAACAGCATAAAACAGAGGTGTTTGTTGTTCCCCTGTTAGAATATTTATATCCATACCTTTTTTAAGTAACCATTGAATTGAAGAGGGTTTATTCTCCATGGCACAGATATGTAAATAGCTTTCTGATTTATCATTGGTCCATTTTAGATTCAGACCTGAGTTTAATATTGTATTGAGCTTTGATTCATCAAAGGTAGCATTTAGAAGTTCATTTAATAAATCCCAAGAAGTATATTTTTTCGAACCAAAAAGTTTTTTTAACATCCAGAACTTTCATAAGTTTTATTTATTAGTGATTGGGATTATACTCTTATTTGCATTAAAAATGAGTCTATATTACTATTTAAAATCACCCATAAAACACACAAATTTTTCTAAATATGAAAAACAAATTTCATCCTTCATACTTTTAAACATCAATTCAAACGCTTGAACTGAACTCAAAGCATCTTTATAACTTCGAACCGTTGTTAATGCGTTAAAAATATCCACAATAGAAAGAATTTTAGCTAAATAGTGTATTTGTTCATTTTGTAAACCATAAGGGTATCCTGTACCGTTTAGCTTTTCATGATGTTGCTCAATCACCATAAGCAGACTCGCTTCTACACTTTCTATCTCTTTTAACATATCAACACTATATTTAGGATGGGATTTAATCACTTCGTACTCTTCGCTTGAGAGGACACTATCTTTTGTCACAATTTCATAATCAATATTCTTTTTACCCAAATCATGAAAAATAGCAGCTTTTCCTAGGGTCATTAAATCATCACTTGGAAGATTTAAGTAAATTCCAAAAGCGATGGCATAAGTTGCCACATCAATACAATGAGCATAGGTATAAAAGTCATAAGTGTTAACATCTAAAAGTAGTTTTAACGCATTGGCGTCACTTTTTAATAGATGAATTGTATTATCAATATTGGAACTGACTTTATTAATTTTTTGTTCAGTGACATCATTTTCAAAGAGATCTGTTAAACTTTCATAAGCAAGGTTATAAATGAGTTCTGCTTTTTCTTCAGTGCGTACGGCATCATCTTTAATAATTGAAGTTAAGTACTCTTGAATATCATCTTTATATTTAAACCGATCCTCTTTTTTAACATAAAAGTGATCAATTTTCTCTTCAGCAACTAAACTTTTAACACTATTACTAAAATAGTCATTTTCCTCAATTAACTTATGAAAAATATTTTCATGTTTATTATAATAAATAGCATAATCAAAAGCATAATCTTGTCGTAGTACTAAACTAGAAATTCTATCTAACTCTATACGTTTATACACACCCACTCCTATCAAATAATTATATAATAATACACTAAAAGAGTATCAAAAGAGTATTAAAAAATGTAAAATGAAATGAAATAACTGAAAGTGTGACGGTTAGAAGAATCAAAAACTAGAGAAACCTCTAGTTTTTAAAATCATTTTTTTCAAGGTTTCCCTCAATAAGAGTTGGGTCAGTTTGATCTGGTTCTTCAGCTGAAGTAACACCTACATTGTTTTTATCAATATTTGCTGGTTTCTCAGCACCATTTGAAGCTGCACACCCGACAATAAACAGACTCATCATTACCACCATTAAAAGTGAAACTAACTTTTTCATACCCACTCCTTATTTTTATTGGACAAATTTTGTCATTAGAAAATTATTATATAGTTTACATAAAAAAACATGAGCATAATATCAACTACTTTATTATTTAAGTTCTATTTAAGAGTGATATATTTTCTTGTATGTTACAATACTTGATAAAAGGAGTTAATATGATTAAAATTCTACTACTTTCTATAACTACCCTATTTGTTTTCACAGCTTGTGCTCATCAAAAAGAGATGGTGGAAAAAAAACCTGTATATTATAAGGTGACACCAAAACTTAGCCACTCTTTTTACAATTAAATAATAAGGCAAATTTAGTTACTATTGCGCAAATCAACTCAAGGGTTACCATGCAATATTTCGGTGAAATTCAAACAAAATATGATGAAGTTTTCTTAACATCAAGTTATCTTTACTTTAATCGTGAAGATGAAGTCATTACAGCAAAAGATATAAAACAAAAAATCAAAACAAA
The DNA here is from genome assembly GCA_001655195.1 of Arcobacter sp. EP1. Taxonomy (GTDB): domain Bacteria; phylum Campylobacterota; class Campylobacteria; order Campylobacterales; family Arcobacteraceae; genus Arcobacter_A. The sequence continues at coordinate 19,036 of LPNY01000122.1, read as the reverse complement.
TAAAGATAGAAAAAAGAACATTGCAGGCACAATTTTTCTCTATAGCCCTGTTGTAACACCTGTAGGATTTGATTCAAACAAATTTCTTTTAGATCAAGAGTTCAATCAGTTTGACGAACTCATTGAATTAAAAGCAGAAACCTATATTACAATTTTTAAACAAGCCATGAGAGAACAGTGCGAAGGAAAAATTGTAGAAATTAAAAATCTCTTTAATCTCAATGAACAAAATATCGATGCAAGTCAACTACTAATGAAATTTAATAGCGATTTAGAAAAATACAACTCCTCTCAAAATACCGAATTTGATAGAGATATCATGTATTTAGATGCACAAAACATTATTCCAAATGGAAAATTTATTTTCTTTTCATGGGGAGAAAAAATCAATTCAAAAGAGTTCCCATATATTCAAGAATATGCCCAAGCACTTTATGACAGATGCCACAGTTTAGGTAAAAAAGTTGCCTTTGTTTATAAACGTGAAAAATCAAAAGAGGGTTCAATTAGTCTCTTACAATTTTCACACCCAATGCAAAATATAAAATATAAAAATAGTATTGCAAATGCAATCAAAAAATCATTTGAGACAACACCACCATCTATCGTACCCTATGAATAAACAAAACAAAAAATATATCCTTTTTGACAACGATGGTGTTTTAGTAGAAACTGAAGCTTGGTATTTTAAAGCCAACCAAGAGATGCTAAAAACCATTGGTCTCACACTTGAAGAGGAACACTATTTAAAGATCATGGCACGAGGGGGAACCGCATGGGAACTTGCTTTCGAACATGGTTTTAAAAAAGAACAAATTGATAAACTTCGTCAAAAAAGAGATACTCTCTATCAACACTATTTACAAACAAAAAATATCGAGATTCCAGGGGTTCATAAGATTTTAAAAGAACTTCAAAAAACTCATAAAATGGCAATCATTACAACTTCTAGACGAGTTGATTTTGATTTAATTCATCAAAATCGTGGCATTATAGATTATATGGATTTTAGTCTATGTGTGGAAGAGTATGCAAAAGCCAAACCTCACCCTGACCCATATTTAGCTGGTTTAAAAAAATTTAATGCAAAAAAAGAAGAGACACTAATAGTCGAAGATTCTCAAAGAGGATTAACATCAGCAGTAAATGCCGAAATTGAATGCGTCATTGTTAAAAATGAATTTACAAAAACCCATGATTTTTCAAAAGCAAGTTATTATATTGAATCCTTAGAAGAACTACTTCATATTATATAAAGAGTTATTAAACTCTTTATATAATCTACATATTAATTAACCATTATTATCAAAGTTCTTTAGCCTCTCTTTAGCAAGTTCTTTCTCTTTCTTTTTAGCTTCTTCACGTTTAACCTTAATAATATCTTCAGGAGAAGGAGGCATTTCTGCCATTGAACACTCTTTATTTACAGCAGATTTACGTAAAGCTTCATACTCACCTTTTAAAGTAGCATATTGATTAGCTTCAGGACCATCTCCACCTTCAAGAAAAAATAGTGTTGGCCAAAATAGAATAAGTCCAACTCCCATTTGCGCAGCATCATCGTCTGCTTTCTCTTTTAATGTCATGTATAAATTTCCTGTCTCTTTAGATACATGCTCAAGTTCCATAGAAATTTGTTTACAACTATACTCTTTATACTTTAACGGTGAAACATAATTTGCTTGTATCTCTTCAGGTTTTGAAGCACATCCTGCTAGTAATAAACTTCCTAGCGCAATCATTGCACCCATTTTAATTTTATTCATTTTATACCTTATTTTAAAATTTTGATTACGTCTTCATCTCTTAAAAACTTTGCAATTAGTTTTTTAACTGCAACTGGATAATTTGTCATTCCATTTTCAATTGCAATTTGTCCTACAAAATGAGAAGGAAAGGTATGTTTAATATTGATAAGCTTATCATAAACAATCTCTTCGTCTTTTTCAATTATAAACTGACTTGATATTTCATAATGAGCCGTTGAAAAACCCCAAATATCAACACTGTTTTTCATAAGCATCGTTTTAATCTGAATATTTGAATTAGCACTTACAAGGTCATTTTGTTTCAATTGATTCTCTAAAGAATAAGAGATATAGTCTGAAAAACTGCTTCCATATGGTGAAGTCATTTTTGCCGCTCGTAAAGGAATACTCACTTCATTTTCAATACTACTTTTTAATGGTGACTTAATATTCACTGCTTTTAAATCTTCATCATTTAGCCTATTTATTGTTTCAACATCTGCTTTATACTCATACCCTTTAAAAGAACAACCACTAAACAATCCTACTAATACAAGTAAAAACAGCGTATTTTTAATATTTATCATCTAATACCCTTATTTAAAAATTTGAACTGTTATTGATTTTTTCTAACAACTGAGAAAAGGCTTTTTCTGATGCACGTTGTGCAGCAAGTGAAAAATTAGACTTAAATTCATTAAAAGTTGCATTTCCTTCATCATAGATGGTATCTTCCCACACTTGTTCACCATTTTTATCAACTGCTTTACAATTTAATGAAATTGTAAATTTAGTAGGAGGCCAAGTAAAGGCACTATCAGAAGAAGAATCAGTTTCTAAAGAATAAGTAAAGACAAAACGTATATCTTTATCTATCATTGTTTTTTTATCATTCAACTCTATTTTATAGACTTTTTTAAATACTTTTACAAGTACACTTCTAAATGCTGTCTCAGTATCATTATAGGGACTATAACCAACATCATCCCCTCCACCACCTGGCGTAACAACATACTTATCTTGATCAAAACTACGAATAGTATAAGCAACATTATAATCTCTTTTTTTGACATTCAGAACTGAATCTGTTACTTTATCAACATTAGGTCCCATATCGATTTTATGAGTACACCCTGTAGTAATAAGTGTAATAATAAATACAAAAACTATTGTTTTCAATATTTTATACATTTAATCTCCTTTAAATTAAAGAAAAAATATTATCAAAAAGAAACTTAATTATAATTATAAAATTACTTTTCATAATAAATTTGTAAAAAAATAAATAATAGAAATTATTTACACACATTAAATGAAGATAGGAATTGAGATATTATTTATAATTAAGGTCTTGTAAATTTTAGTATTATGTAGGTTTTCAAAGTGAATATTATATCACTTAAATAAAGTATTTTAGAAATATCCTAAAATATAATGGTGCTTATAGATAAAAGCTTTTGATTTTTCAAAGAGATAATTGTTTGCTTCTAGTAACTCATCTAATAATGTTTTGTCTTGTAAAGTCCTCATCATGATAAAACTCCTTTAGAAAAAAATAGTATAACATATTTAAAAAAAAGGCCAAATATAAAAGTAATCTAAAATTTTAAAAAAATTTATTACTTTTCTAGCAATTTAATTAAAGTTTAAATAAATAAAGAATATTATTCCATCCGCTTAAACGTTAAGCGAACG
>LPNY01000122.1:0-15583 GCA_001655195.1 Arcobacter sp. EP1 | reverse complement strand
GTGGTCAAATCCTGCGGATTGTAAATCCGCCGCCTACGGCTTCGAAGGTTCAAATCCTTCCCTCACCACCATTATTGAAAGTTGTGGCCCGATAGCTCAGTCGGTAGAGCAAAGGATTGAAAATCCTTGTGTCGGCAGTTCGATTCTGCCTCGAGCCACCACTTTATTTTTTACATGTGCGAGTGTGGCGGAATAGGTAGACGCGTGGGACTTAAAATCCCATTCCGGTTTCGGAGTGTGAGTTCGATTCTCACCATTCGCACCATGTATTTTTAAATCCCCTAAACATGACTTTTTCAAACTACTTTCAAAAAAATACAATACTATTATGATAAATTTGTATCTATATCTTTAAATATTTTTTTAGTCGAGTTATTCCCTCTTTCATGTGCTCAATATCTCGTGTATATGCAAACCGCAAATAGTATTCTGTTTTATTAGCTCCAAAATCTTTTCCAGGTGTTGTTGCAATATGAATCTCTTCTAAAAGCTCTTTTGCAAAGGCGAAACTATCATTGGTATATTTTGATACGTTTGCCCATAGATAAAATGCTCCATCAGGTTTAGCATCCACTTCAAATATTTCATTAAGTTCATGATATAAATAATCACGCCGTTCTTTAAAAGTCTGTTTAATTGTCTCTAAATAATCATAATCAAAAGCTTCTAATGCTGCATATTGAGAAAGTGTTGGGGCAGAGATAAAAAGGTTTTGAGCAATAATCTCTGCTTTTCTACTTAACTCTTTTGGAACGATTATCCACCCTAAACGAAGTCCAGGCATACAGTAGTACTTTGAAAACCCATTAATAACAAAAACATTTTGACTATATTCTAATGCGGTTGATGCCTCTTTTTCATAAACTAAACCGTGGTAAAGTTCATCAGAGATAAAAGCAATACCATTTTTATCACAATACTCTATAATCTCTTTTAGATTCTCTTTACTATAAATATTTCCTGTTGGGTTACTAGGTGATGAGATTTGTAACGCTTGCATACTGTTTGATTCTAAATGATTTACATTAAGTTGGTAATCACATGATTTATCAATATTCATAAAAATAGGTTCAATATCTAACATATGTGCAAAGTTTTTATAACAAGGATATGAAGGGTCACTTAATCCTAATTTTTCTCCATGTTTTAGTGTTAAGGTATATGCTACTAAAAATGCCCCTGAGGTACCAGGTGTTAGTAAAACTTGTGAAGGGTCAATGGATACATTATAAATCTTTTTATAATGGTTCACTATATTTTGACGAAGTTCTAATAAACCTAAACTCTCTGTATAAGAGAACTTGTCATTGTCCAATGCTTTTTGAAGTGATTTTTTCACTTTAGGAGAAGGGTTTAAATCAGGTTGTCCTATTTCAAAATGTATTGTATCTTCATATTTTAAAGCATCTCTTACAATATCCATAACTATAAAAGAACTCATATTTTCGTATCGCATCTATTTTCCTAAAATCTTTAAATTGAATGTATTATAACCAAAGAGTTGTTAGGAGAAAGAAGTTTTTTTAGGTAGTTTTATCTATTTAGCATGTTGTTCATAAAAAGAGAGGAGCCCTTCTATTGTCTTGTCTTCTTCCATATATTCAAATATATTTTTAACAGGAACTGGATAAAAAGGATAATTACATAACTCTTGAATATTAGAATATACAATACTACAAGTATCAGGATTACTGTTCTTTTTATAAGAGAGAATCATAAAGTTCTCTTTTTTACTGTCCAAATAAATTTTAGCGTTAACTTTTAGTTCTGCAGTAATATAAGCAATAGAAGCGTAAGCATGGTAGAGTAATAATACTCTTTTAACAGGATACTCTTTTGTACATGATTTTTTGAGTTTCTGTTCAATAACAGCCATTTTATCAAACTCTAATAATGCTATGGTATCTTGGGGAGAAATCCCTCTCCAAATCTCTAAAAAGTTCATCTTTAGAGTCTGTTTATCTGTTATCTTTTCCATAAAAATATAATATCGGATTAATCATTTAAAGAAAATTATTAATTTTTACAATTTTTTTGAATAAGTGAATAATATAGGCTTTATAATCTAAATTAAAGAAAATTATTTTTTTGCATTTTCACGATAATAGTTGATTAAATCAAAAACAACATTATCTGATTCCATGAAAGCAATTAAGTCTTTTACCGTTATTGGGAAAGTGGGATATTGGCTTAGACCACTAATATTTGAGTAAACAATAGACATAGCATCAGGTTCACTCTCTTTAATATAAGAGAGCAGTATATAGTCTTGTTTTTGCCCATCTAAAAAGAGTTTAGCATTAACAATAAACTCAGCAGATAAATATGCAATACAAGCATATCGATGAAAAATCAACATAATCTTATCAATAGGAAAATCAGGTGTTGAATATTCGTAGAAACGTTCTTTTAAATCATCCAGATTATCTAAGTGCATAAGTGCTCTTGACTCCTCATTAGAGATGTTTTCAGCAAGTTCTAAAAAATTTGATCGCATGTGTGCATTATTGTAGATAATTTTCATGGTGAAATGATAACTTAAAAGGGGTTTGATTTAAATTATAAGAAGACCCTTTTTTTTAATTTTATGCAATTTCCACTCTATTTCTACCATTGTTTTTTGCTTTATACAAAGCATCATCACAACGTTTAAACACAGACTCTTTTGTATCATCTTCATTAACTTGACTTATTCCGAAACTACAGCTAATTTTTCCGACTGTTGGATGGTTTAATAAAGTGATTTCATGTCGTAAATGTTCACACATCTCCATCGCCTCTTGAGTACTTGTTTCTGGCATTAATAGGACAAACTCTTCTCCACCCCAACGAGCAAAAATATCAGTCTCTCTTGATTTTTTAGAGACTCTTTGCGCTAAAGCTATTAAAACTTCATCACCAGCTAAATGACCATAGGTATCATTAACCTTTTTAAAATGGTCAATATCTAATATGGCTAAAGAGAGATTTCTTTTGTAACGTTTTGCACGAATCATTTCTGCTTGAAAAAACTCTTCTAGTTTATTACGGTTGTAAATTGCTGTTAAATTGTCATAATAGGCTTTATGTTCAATCTTGATTTGTTGTTCGCGTAAGTCTGTAATATCTGTTAAACTAAATAAATAGACCTCTTTATTATCAATATATAAGGGCTTTATATCAATTTGAAAAGCCTTTGGGGTAAAATCTTTACCCATTAAAAGAACAACCCTTTTACTCTTATCTAATTCTCTAAATACTTTTAAAAAGTTTTCAATATTTTGAGCATGTAAGTAATCTTCATGAGGAATAAAAGCACTAAAAAAATCATTGTAAATCGTAAAAAACTCACTATTGTTTTTAAAGTTATAAAAGTCTAAAAAGGAGTTAGAAGAGTAAATAATCGATTTACAGTCCGTTAAGAAAGTCATTGTAGATTGATTATCCATAATAGCATTAAGAATATTTTTTTGAATAGTATTCTCTTTGACTAAAGCAATATTTTTAGAAAAAGTATCAATTTTTTGTTTTAAAACACGTTTATCTACAGGCTTTAATATATAAGCATTGACATTTAAATCCAAAGCTTTTAGAGTATACTCTGAATCATTATAAGCTGAAGTAAAAATAATAACTTGTTCATTGTTCATTTCTCGAATCAATCGCACCATCTCTAAACCGTCCATCTTAGGCATTCGTATATCACTAATAACAATATCTGGATTGTGTTTTTTATAAAGTGCTAATCCCTCTTCACCATTATAAGCCACATAGAGTTCTTTTGAATAACGAGTCAAAACTCTTGTGTAGGCTTCATTAGTTAAGGTATCATCTTCCACATAAAGTATTGTCGCCGTTCCTAGATATTCAGACATTAGCTAACCCTTTTAAATCAATAATAAATCTTACAGCATCTTGCATATTCTTTACAGTAAGTTTTCCACCCAAATTATCATCAATAATTTTCTTTGAAATATACAGACCCATTCCTGTTCCTTTACCCTCTTCTTTTGTTGTAAAATAGGGTTCAAAAACACGATTAATAATATCTTCTCGTATCGGTGCCCCATTATTTTCAACAATTACTTGTTTGTTATCTAAAATAATCTTGATTTTTCCATATTTTATCTTATTTTCTAAAATAGCATCTTTAGCATTGTTAATTAAATTTAAAATTACTTGTTGAAACTCTGTTTGGTAACCATTTATAATAAAATCATCTCCTAACTGCTCAATTTCTATATTATTATTTTTAAGTTGTGCTAATTGTAAATTCATTGTTGTATTAACTGCTTCTAAAATTGAGAACTCTTTTTTTACTTTATCGATACGATAGAAGTTTCTGAAGTCATCAATAGTACGACTCATAAACATTACAATCTCTCTATTTTTTTGAATAAACTCTTCAATGAATTCTTTATTAATTAAGCCATCTTCAAAATCATCTTCGAGCATATATATATTAATATATAAAGCATTTAACGGTTGACGCCACTGATGAGCAATTGCACCAATCATTTCCCCCATACTGGCTAGTTTTGCCTGTTCTTGAAGGATTTCATCTTTTTTTCGTAACTGTTTTACTTGAAAATCAACAATTGTTCGTAAGTTATTTTCATACTCTTTTTGTTGAGAAATATCTTTATGAAAACCAACCATTCGGTAAGCTTCTCCCTTATCATTAAAGAGTGCTTTTGCTCGACTTAACACCCAAATATAACTACCATCTTTACGTTGCATTCGATGTTCGTTTTCAAATACTTTCACTTCACCTTTTAAATACGTCTCTAAATCATTAAATGTTCTTTCCGCATCCTCAGGGTGTACTCTCTTTCTCATTTCTGAAATATTGTTATGAATTTCATTCTCATTAAATCCAAACATCTCTTTCCATTGTTGAGAAAAGTAGACATTATCTGTTGTTAAATCCCAGTCCCACAAACCATCTTTTGAACCATCAATTGCTAACTGAAATCTATTTTTAATATCTCGTATCTCTTGTTCTTGTTGTTTTGCAATAGTAATATCATGAATAATAGAGTATAGACGTTGTTCTCCATTAAGCGTAATTGGACCCGAGTGCACTTCCACATCACGTATTTCACCTGATGATAAACGGTGCTTAAATACAAAATAATCCCTATGCTCAACAAGTGCTTCATTAATTCTTTCCTGAATTTCTTCTTCATTTAGGGTATTAATTTCACCTATTTTCATAGAAGTTATCTCATTATAACTATAACCATAAAATTTCAAGGCGCCTTTATTAGCATCAGTGATACGTTTTGTTTTAGGGTCAATTAGGAGCTTGACCGCTTTACTCTCTTGAAAAAGTTGTTGATACTGTTTAATATTTTCTTGTGCCTTTTTAATGATATTTTCTTGTGCTTTGCGATATAAAACATCCAATTTTAACTGTCGATTGTACAACATTACTTTATAAATAAAATAACACAAGGCCGCAATTCCTAAAAGATTTAATAAAACTAAAATCTTATAAGTATTTAAAATATCCCAAAACTGTTTACTGGAAGAGTATGATACTAAATAGGCTACTTGATGTCCACGAAAATCGCTTATAGGGTAAAATGTCGCAAGTAACATTTTGTCTTTATCCTCAGAATAAACACTAAAGCCCTTAAATAATTTCATATTTTTTTGAATTAGTAATTTGTTCTCAGGAGTAAAAAGTGAATTATACGAAGGATCACTGTTTTTAAAAAAACTAAAAGATAAATAGTTTTTATTTTCTGAACTTAAACTATACCACTCGTCGTAAAAATCATATTTATCATGAATTTTAACTTCTTCTTTACGCAGTAAAAAATAACTATCTCTATCATATATCTTTGAAATATATTGGCTTAATTTTAATGTGGAAAACCCAACTTCTACAACACCTAACATTTGATTATTTATATCTGTAAGTGGATAAGCATATCGAAAGGCATGTTCATAAGCACTCAATTCAAAAGAAGAAGTCTCTTTCATTGTTTCAAATGTATTATTAATAATATGACGATTTTGACTCACCTTGTCACCAAAATGACTCGGTGCATGCATTCTTAAAAAGTTAGTTTTATCTGCTAGTATTGTTTGCAATTCTACTACACCTGCTGAATATAGTTCATTATATTCATCTCTTAATAGCTCATATAATTTATCTCTTAAAATAGATTGTTGTGCTTCATTTGAGTTATTGACTTCTTGTAAAAGTTTTTGAATATTTTTATCTTTATACATAACCCCATGAATATGATTTGCTAAAGAAGAAAAAGCAATTTTACTCAACTCCATACTGTTTTTTAACGTATCTAATTGTGCATCTAAAATAGTTTGAACTTTCCTATTTTTATCTGCTGTGATATAGATAAAAATTATTGTAAAAGCAAGACAATAAATTGCAATAAAAAGTAGGCGAAGTTTATTTATATATTGTGATGATTTATTCATATTGTTTATCTCTCTTAGTAAATTATTGTAGCATATTATCTTATTTATTCAAGTTATTTTTTTAAAAAAGAATACAGTTTAAATGAGTATTATAACTATAAAAACAATTGAGTAACAATGCAAATAGAAAAATTAAGTTTACAATCATTATGGTCTTTGCTTATTGAAAAAAGATCTTATCTTATTTGGGGACAACTCATCACCCTGTTGGCTATTCTTATAAATGTACCTATTCCTCTTATGTTACCAGTTCTTGTTGATGAAATTCTACTTGAAAGACCAGGCGTCACACTCAATATTATTGATGCTGCTTTTGGAAGTGGTAATGCTTTTTATTATATTGCAATTGTAACCATTATTGTCATCTTCTTGCGGTTGATGCATTTTCTGTTAAGTGCTATCATAACAAAGATTTTTACTATCATTGCCAAACACGTTACCTTCAAAATTCGTGAAAAATTAATATTACATCTAAAACAAGTCTGTATGAATGAGTACGAAGGGTTAGGTAGTGGCGCAGTCACATCAAACCTTGTGACTGATGTAAATACTTTAGATGCTTTTATTATTACAGGGGCAAGTAAACTAGTAGCTTCCGTTCTTACTGTTATTGCAGTATCTTGTGTGATTATTGCAATTCATCCAATATTGGGATTGATGATTTTATTTATACAACCACTCATTATGTTACTTTCAAAAAAGATATCTAAAAGTGTGGGAACCCTTAAAAAACATGAAAATCAAGCCATTGAAGATTTTCAAGATAATTTAGGAGAAGTATTAGAACTCTTTGGACAGATAAAAGCCAGTAACAAAGAGAACTATTTTTTTGACAATGCAATTCAAAAAGCAAAACAAGTACAAACAACCTCAAACGAATTTAACTATAAAAGTATTGCTTATGAGCGCTTTTCTTTTACTATCTTTTTAATTGCTTTTGAAATTTTAAGAGCCTCTGGCTTAATCATGGTTGCATATAGTGACCTCTCTATTGGTATGATGTTTGCTATGTTTGGGTATATCTGGTTTTTGATGACACCCGTTCAAGATATTTTATCATTACAGTACTCTTATGCCAACGCTAACGCAGCACTTAAACGTATTAACGCTATTTTTGATCTTAGTTTAGAAAAAAATGGCGAAGAAGAACTAATCGTAGCACCAAAAGAAGGAGTTACTATTTCCATTGAAAATCTCTATTTTTCATACAGTGAAGACAAACCTCTTTTACGTGATATTAGTTTTTCAATTAAACCAAAAGAAAAAATTGCACTTATAGGAGCCAGTGGAAGCGGTAAAACAACCCTCGCTCAAGTTATATCTGGATTTTATGAAAAAAAGAGTGGACATATTCACTATAACACTATTAGTTTAGAAAATATCAATAAAGCTTCATTACGAGCAAATCTTTTTTTAGTACTACAAATGCCCATACTCTTTAATAATACCCTACGATTTAATATTACCATGGGGAATGATACAATTGATGATAAAACAATTTTTGAAGCCTTGAGTATCGCGCAACTTTGTCAAACTGTCAAAGATATGCCAAATGGTTTAGATACTATTGTTGGACGCCATGGTATACGGCTTTCAGGAGGTCAACGACAACGTCTTTCCATTGCTCGCATGATTATTGCAAATCCAGAGGTTGTCATCTTTGATGAATCAACATCAGCTTTAGATGTGGATACGGAAAATCGACTCTTCGATTCTTTAAAACCCTTTTTAGAAAATAAAACAGTTATTACTATTGCGCATCGTTTAAGTACAGTTAAAAATGCCCAAAAGATTTTTGTACTCAACGAGGGGAAACTCGTACAAAGTGGTACCCATGAGGAGTTAGAGTATAGAGATGGACACTATAAAGAGTTTGTCAAAAACCAACTTCTTCAACATTAGGCAAAACTTTTTTTATGAAATTTACGTTAAACTAGCAAAAAACAATGAGGGAATAATGAAAACCGAATATACGATTAATTTTAGAGATGATTATAAACGTGCAATATTAAGCTTTTTTGAGAATGAAAAAATAGATTTATCCCATCTAAATAGTGATGATATAATTAAACTCTCTTTAGAGTTTCACAAGTACCAAAAAGAGCTCTTAAACGAGGGGAACCACTCAGAAGATACAAGTTTAGATGTAAAATATAGTTCAGATATGATGTTTAAATGGCTAAACCATTTAGAAGATCAAATTGAAGAATCCATTGACTATATTGTCGAACTTGCTATTGAAAAAAACATCTCGATAACAAAATTCCCACTAAATATTGAACTTCAACTAGATATCTCTACGCGTTCATTTGAGATTTATGAAACGCGTAATGGATTTAATATTAACTTAGAGCTTTAATTCTCAAGCTTTGTAAAACTACTACTTAAGAAAGTAATTGTAAACTCAGCACCCTTATACTCTTTGTTCTCATAAGAGTATGAGGTGTTTTTCACATCAATTGAGCCACCCATATGACGAGAGATAATCTCTTTTACCATGTACAATCCTATACCAGTACCTTGTTTTTTATGTTTCGTTGTAAAGTATGGTTCAAAAATTCGTGGTAGTATATTTGTAGGAACTCCACCTGCGTTATCTTTGATTTTTATAATAAATTTATCTTTTTTAATGGAAGTGCTAACAAAAACAATCTTTTTCCCCTCAATATCGACCAAGGCATCTTCGGCATTATTAATTAGGTTTATTAACAGTTGAATTAGCTCATTTTCAATAACATTTAACTGAACATTTTCAATATTTTGAATGATATTAATATCTTTATCTATTAACTTTGAATTCAATAGTGTCAATGTTTTGTCGATAATTGATTTGACATCAATATTAGTTTTTTCTTTATGGGATTTAAAAAAGTCCCTAAAATCGTCAATAGTATGGGAAAGATACTCTGCATTTTTAGTGATATTTTCTAAGCCTTGAATTTCTGACTTTTTATCGGAAATATCTAACTCTTTTTGAAGTTGCATACTTGTTGATAATGAGGTTATTACAGATAAAGGCTGTCGCCACTGATGAGCGATATTTGCAATCATTTCACCCATTGCAGCCATTTTTGATTGTTGATACAGTACATTATCTTTTCGCCTATTTTCATCCACCTCTTTTGCAATTCTTTTATTGTAACGGATAAAATATCCTTGCAAAATTTTAGAGATATAAACAGATAGTATAATAAAACAGATGGACGTTAATAGGCTTCCTAATAATATTTTATTAAAAGAGTCTTGATTGACTTCTTTAAGTTCAAGCTCTTTTTGTGCAATTCGAGGAGAGAGCTCTTTTTCATAAAAACCAGCTCCTATTGCCCAGTTCCAATCACTTAATCCTTTCACATACGTTGTTTTCTTTTCAACTTTTCCTGTTTGCGGCATTTCAACATCTGTGTAAGTTAAAAAACCATCACCCTCTTTAGCTATATTAATAATTTTTTTAATCAAAAAAACGCCATTGATATCTGTTAAGTCAAGATAGGTTTTGTCTTTTAATTTATTTTGAATATGGGTTAAAAACTTTCCGTCATAATTGACTATAAATACATATCCATTTTCACCAAAACGTATTTTATTAATACGATTATTTAAAAGATGAATTTGAACTTTTTTTGTAAATTCATCAAGATACTCTCCTGCCCCGATTGCAAAATTTAAAGGTGCAAAGGTTTTATAAAAACTGATTTTTTTAAAAGCTTTATCTTTTATTTGTGGTTTAGTCCAATAGTATTCATCAAATCGTTCTGTTTTATCTTTAATTGTTTGAGAAATAGTTTTTACAAACTGATAGCCTTTGGCATCTTTAAACTCTAAAAAACTTTTTCCTTCAAACTCAGGATTGATTGGTTGTAGTTGTTTAACGCCATTAATATCATCAATAAAGAAGTAACCTCGCCCTTCATTAAAACGAATATCTCGTAAGGCATTTTTGATTAACTCCAATACTTTTTTATCACCCAAATGTTTATAGTTATTATAAATACTTTCAATAATAGTATAAGCACCATATACTCTATCTTTAATATCTTTTTTAAGATTTTCTTCAATATCAGCACGTTCAAAAAGTATCATATTATAGGCTTTTTCAACCTCTTTTTGTACAATCACTTTTTGTGTTTGTATAAAGTTTTCTTTCTCTTTTTTTATCTCTTTTTGAAAGTTAACACTATTCTCAACATAAATTAAAATATTTAGTAAAATTGCTATAAAGGTTATAAAAACAACTGGAGAATATCGGATAAAATTGAGTAATTGCTTTTCATTGTCGTATAACAAATTTTTCCCTAAAAATGTGATGCTAAATTATAGCAATCATAAGTTAAAACAATATTTTTAATTCACTTTTTATCATTTTTTATGCATAAAAGACAGTTTCTTTACAGATTAGTAAAGGTTAAAAGTGCTTTTGCAATAATTCGAACCTCTTTTTCTTTATAAACGAGATGTTTAAAAGCTTCATTAATTGAAATAAAAATTGTTTCATTTTTTTCGATATGTGCGCGTTTTATCCACATTTTATCACCATGTTCAAGAATATAAATAGCACTATGTTCAATCTGTTTTTGCGAAATATCAACAACCACTAAAGCGCCATCTAAAATCATAGGTTGCATGGATTCACCTTCAACTTTAATAACACTAAGAGAGTTTAAATTATAGGGATTTTGTAATAATTCTTTTGAAAACTGTAGTTCTTTTGAGACGACTTTTTTATCAATAACTTCGTGATACTCTAAAGTAATCAATTCCATCACTGTTCCTTTTTGTATAGCATATCTATTTTGTCATAAAAAAATACGTCTAAAATAGAGTTTTAAATGATTATTTACTACATTTGTGCTAGGATTTTTTTCAAGGATTAGACGTGAGAATTATACAACATTTTTATTTACTTATTTTAGCAGTTTTTCTTTTTACTGGATGTGAAATCAGTTCACCCTTTTCACCTTCTCAAAAAGAGTTAGCACTTAAAGAGAAAGCTTTACAACAAGAGCAAACACTCAAAGAGAAAAAACTAGAACAAGAACAGAGCCTCAAACAAAAAGCATTAGATGCAAAAATAGAACAAGACAAAAATGCCCTAAAGCTTAAAAAAGATTTAGAGCTAGCCAAAATCAATACAGACTTAGAAAAAGAGAAACTCGTTTCTCAAAATAAAGAAAAAGAGAACAACTATAAACTACAAACTCTACAACACACCAATGAACTAGAAGTTCAAAAATACTATATTTTATTAGCAGGGTTTATTCTTTTAGTTATTAGTATTGCCCTATTTGTTTATTTTTATAACCGAAGAAAAGACAAATTAAGAGCCTATGAAGATAACTTAGAAAAATATTTCCGATCAAAAGAGAATCAAGCAAAACTAGAAGTTGCCAATAAAATCCTAGATACTATTGCTTCGGGAAAACTAACTAGTGAACAAGAGACGAAACTCATCTCTTCAATGAATAGTAACAGTCAAATAGCTCAAGAAAACATCAAGCAAGTAGATGAAGAAGTCATGGAGCTTGAAATCATTGAAGACAAAAATGATATAAAGAAAAAAGAGAAAAAGCAAAAGAAAGAAAAAAAAGAGAAAAAGCAAAAGAAGGAAAAAGAAAAAAAGAAGACTAAATAGCTCTCTTTTTGTTTTTCCTTCACTGTTTAAGCATTAAAGTTTTCATCTAAATAGTCATGATGTAAACAGTTTTCACACTTCATAATCTCTTTATAATCAATATGTGAAAGTTCTAACTCTTTAAATGTACTTTTAATTGCCTCAATTGCTTTTTGATCAGCAGAATACAGAATTGATTTTGTACCTACATTACCAGCAACCACGTTTTGAGATACTGCTAAGACTTTTTTTAAGTTGTCTTCCCAATAATTAATCAACTCTTCATTATCTTCAAGTTCATCGGTTCTAAAATCCCATTGAAGACAAAGTTCTGGCAAAAGACCACAGGTCTTTCTATCATCAAAATCTATTGTTACACCTTGTAGTTCCATAACAGACTCCTTATGATCAGATATTAAATTATACTAAAAAAGTAAAAGAAATAAAAAATAATTTGAAACTAATAATATATTTTAAGTTTTTTCTCGCACTACTACAAAGAAGCTAGATGTTGAATCACGGCTTTAACCTCTTCTTCATCAAAGAAAATATTTCGATGTAACTCCGAACTCACACTTTTAAGAAAAATCTTTTTTTGAGAGTTCAAAAGCTCTTTATCGTTGGCATAACGCTCCACTAGTACTTTCATTTGCTCTTCATAGGCTTCAATAATTTCATTTTTTTTAACCCCCGTTGGTTTAGAATCTCCACCTTTTGCAAAAATTCGTTGTACAATTAAAACAAACGCTAAACAAAGTAATATTGCCAATATAATTGTATACATATCCATAATAAATCCTATTTAAAATCTATGAAAAAACCCATAATACAATGCCTAGAAAAACAAGCAGCGTATCAAGAATAAATTTGTATTTAAGAAAAAAACTATCATATCGAGAAATGAATTTTAATAAAATTAATAAGCTTCCTATGGGAACCAAAGTAAACATCAAAATATCATTAAGTGATAAATAAGCAATTGCCCAAAAAATGGAAAGTACTAAAGAAATAGCACTTAGGTTTTGAATACTCTTTTGTGTTGAGTTGAGTGTAAACTCATGGAGATGAAAGAAACGCATGTATAAACATATGGTTCCCAAAGAAATAACAGCTATATAACAACTAATTAATATAATCTCTATCATATTCATGGTTCAATTGTACAACAAGTTCATTAAAACTTATGAAAACAATAGAGATTTTAAAAAGTTATTTTACCTCTAAATACTTTGTAATAGTAGGGATATCCACTGAAGCAATTGATTTTGTCAATAGTTTTCCCTCTTTAGAGTAAAGATAAAACTCTGGAACACCAGTTAAGCCAATATTTTTTGATAAACGCATATTATCCTCTGAATTAACAACAATAAATTTCATATTATATTTTTCCATAAACTTTTTAAGCATTGTATTATCAAGAGGCTCTTCATACAGAACTCCAATAATTGTCACTTGGTCACCATACTCTTTGTGAAGTTGGTTAACCATTGGCATCTCTTCCTTACACGTAGCACACCAAGTTGCCCAGAAGTTTAATAAAACAAATTTACCATTTAATTTTTCAGATGTTAATCGGTCGCCTTCAATTCGAACTGGTAAAGCCTCACCATCTGTTGTTTTTAGTTCGTAAATAGGGTTTGCAATTGCTTTTGCTTCTTTAAAGCTTGGTCCCTCTTCAATAATAGTTTTAGCTTGATTTGATTCTCCACACCCAGTTAAAACTAACAGTGCAAATAAACCACTTAAACCTACTAATAAATGTTTCATACTATTCCTTATTTATATAATTCTAATTCAACTAAATCTAGAAGCCCTTCGTACGTTAGGCTTTCAAGTTTTTTACCATTAACAAAAAAACTAGGAGTTCCTCTAACGCCTAATGCTCCTGCATCTGCAATATCTTTACTAATTATATCACTCACATCAATTTTTTCAAAATCTTGTCGTAACACATCAAGGTTTAATCCTTCAATTTGTCCTAAATATTGCCAAATCATTTTTGGTTTTGGATTATTATTAGTAATCCAAAGTCTTTGTGTACTTAAAACAGTATCTAGTACCTCTTCATATTTTTGTTGGTTTCGTGAAGCTTCTAAAAGACGTACCATATAGACTGAAGCTGGGTGTCGTGCTAAATAACGAATAACAAATGAGATATCATTTTCATACTCTTTAAAGACTCTTTTGCTCATAGGATGAAAGGCTGCACAAGCGCCACAGATAGGATCAAAAAATTCAACAACTGCAATATTGCTTCCATTTTTTCCAAGTTTCATTGAATGTTCACGCACAAATGGCGCTCCATCTTCTTTTGCTAATTTTTGCACACGTTTTACTTCACTCTCTTGATAGAAAGATTTTGCACCAATAAATATGGCTGCTAAAGCCACAAGCGCTATGATTACTACTTTGAGATTTTTCACGAGATTCCCCTTTGATTTCGTCCAAATAAGAGGACTAAAAATATAATTGTATATGCTGTTAATGATAATAATGGAATATTGATAAATCCAAACCAATTAATATACTCAGTTGAACATGGAACTCCTTGAACACATGGAACAACACTATCTGGAATAATTTTAAACATTAAAAGATTATGATAAATAGCAAAGAACATTCCCACTAAAACAATTGGAAAAGAGTATTTAAAAAGTTTATCATCTGGATATAAAAGGTTAATTAAAAAAATAACCACTAATGGATACATAAATATTCGTTGATACCAACACATGGTGCATGGAATAAACTCCATTACCTCACTAAAAAAAAGACTTCCTAATGTTGCAGTTGCAGCAACAATAAAACAGAGCAAAATAGAAGTTGCACTAAGAGTTTTTTGCATAATCATCCTAAAAATATAAAATCACAACAGTTGTTTTATTCTCACAGAATAAAAAAGTAAAAAAATATTAACAATTTTTTATTAACAAAATATTAATACAATAAGCCTAAGCATGGGCTTATTTAAGGCCGTTTAGAAATATTCATTTTATGATTGTTAAAAACGGTACATTTTAGTTTCACCCTATCATTGATTTAAAGCCTAATAGTTTCAAAATTCATCAATAATCAAATCAAAATAGCACTGTTCCCATATAATATCATGAATCTAAAAATATTTTATTGATTAAAGGCAAAAAAATCTCAAACTTTTTTATACTTTTTTTATACTCTTTTTGTTCAAATCTATTTTTAAGTACTTTGTTTAATCTTTCGAAGGGGATAGGCATTATTGCTATTTTTTATTATCTCATATTTAGAAATTATTTTTTCCCATAAAATGCATTATATTTTTTTTGCACAAAAGTTTTTTTGAGATTTTTTCTCACCGCCTATTTTTGATTTCAGTCAAGAAATATCGAAAAAAATGACCATAAAATTTGATAGTGCTTTGAGTAGTTAACTACCAAAAAATAGGATATTTAGGGAAAAAGTATTCTATTTTTTATAGCCAATTTTAAAGATTAAAAAGGAGAACACATGGCGCTTTCAAGAAGAGAATTCTTAAAAAGCTCGGCGGCAGCTTCTGCAGCGGCGGCA
>LPNY01000020.1 GCA_001655195.1 Arcobacter sp. EP1 | reverse complement strand
TCCTACGATTAGAAATGTTACAAACACTCTTACAAGTACTACCACAAGCACATCCTTAAAATCATAATAATATAAAGCGGATAAGGTAATTATGTTAGCCAATCCAAGTTTCATGCCTGGTAGAAAAAAAGGAAATGGTATCATTCTTTCCATGTAACTTAATACAATAGCTGTTGCTGCTAACAAGGACAAGAATATGAACTTCTGTGTCTTACTGCGAAATTGCATCTACTTCTCCCTCTCTTCTGCCAAGTATTTCTATTGAAAATCTATTAGGTAGACAAACAACTGAATCCCCATTATTTTCTGCGTGTTTTGTATGAACACAAATAGAGTCTGGACAATCAGCATCACTGATTGATACCAGCCCATCATGAATTGTAACTTCATTTGAACCAAGCTCTGTATCGTATAATTTAATTATGTCACTTCCTATATCAAAGTGATCGACAACTTCACCATTCACTCTAACAAGAACTTCCATGTTCTTTGACACATAGCTTCTTTCAGCATTGATTATAAATGTCGTTGTTGTAAACAACAAAACGACACATAAGACAATTATATCGCCAATTTTAAGTTTCATCATAACTCCAATCCTATAAAATACCGAATAAAGAAATTGCGATTGAAAAGATATATGAAAATCCTAGTAAAAAGAAGTTCTTTATCGCTAATGAAAAAGTTGTTGCCTTATCTTGTGTTTCTTTAAATTCTTTAATGTTTTTTCGAATCGGAATAAAAGTTAATAAAGCCAATAAAGCCGTAGCAGGTATCCAATTCAAAATTACAGTAAATATAATTGTGATGTAACAGAAGTAGTAAGACCATTCATACAACATTAGAGCCTTTTCCTTGCCCATATAATAAGGCAAAGTAAACCTCTTGTTGATGATATCATCCTCTAAATCACATATATTATTAGACAACATTATATTAGAAATCATTAAGATCATTGGAACAGATGCAAATACAATTGCTCCTAACTCTACAAAATTCAATTTTAGAGTAAACTCAGCATGGTTAAACTGATAAATGATAAAACCCATATCGAAGATCTGCATATAAACTGTAACAAAGAAGATCAGTCCACCCATCAAAACACCTGATGTAAACTCACCTAATGGAATACTCGATA
>LPNY01000066.1 GCA_001655195.1 Arcobacter sp. EP1 | reverse complement strand
TCTTGGAAATCCATCAAGAATAAATCCTTTTTTACAATCATCCTCAGCCAATCTGTCTTTAATAATCCCAATTATAGTAGAATCAGGAACTAGTTTTCCTTCATCCATAAATTTTTTTGCTTCCATTCCCATATCTGTTTTTTCGCTTATTGCAGCTCTTAAGATATCTCCTGTTGAGATTTGTGGAATGTCATATTTTTCTATCAAAAACTTAGCCTGTGTACCTTTGCCCGCACCTGGTGCGCCAAATACCATTAAATTCATGAGAATAATCTCCTTATTTTGTTTGTCGTAGTATATAAAAATTGTATTTAATAAGAGATAAGAGAAGGAAGTTAAAGGTGGGAATAACCCACCTCTATTTTAATTATTTTTTTTCTGAATCGATTTGCCATTCTAGTTTAGATCTATATGCATCTATATCAAAACTTTCATCAACTCTAGCAACACCATCTTCAATAGCTGCTTGTGCAACTGCTGTACTTACCCAAGGAAGTACTCTTCTGTCAAATGGCTTTGGAATAATATATTCAATACCAAATTTTAAATCTTCTCCACCATAAGCTTCTTTTACATACTGAGGTACATCTCTTTTAGCTAGCACAGCTAGTGCTTTTGCTGCTGCCATTTTCATGTTTTCAGTTACCTTAGTTGCTCTAACATCCAAGGCACCTCTAAAAATAAATGGAAAACCTAATACATTATTAACTTGATTTGGATAATCACTTCTTCCTGTTCCCATCATAACATCATCTCTAACTTCAGCTACAACTTCAGGAAGTACTTCAGGGATTGGATTTGATAGTGCAAAGATAATTGGATTTGGATTCATACTAGCAACCATATCTTTATCTACGATACCAGGAGCAGATAGTCCTAAGAACATATCAGAACCCTTCATTGCATCTGCCAATGTTCTATCTTCAGTATCAATTGCAAAATCAGCTTTATACTTATTTAAATCTTCACGTTTTGAATGAATAACACCTTTAGAGTCAAGCATAACTATATGCTTAGCTCCTAATGCTCTATACATTTTTGCACAAGCAATTCCTGCAGCACCAGCTCCAGCAACTACTATTTTCATTTTCTCTACATCTTTACCACTTATTTCAAGAGCATTAATAAGCCCTGCAGTTGTTATCATTGCTGTTCCATGTTGATCATCATGCATAACAGGAATATCTACTAACTCTTGAAGTTTCTCTTCTATTTCAAAACATTTTGGAGCTTTTAT
>LPNY01000155.1:1704-3052 GCA_001655195.1 Arcobacter sp. EP1 | reverse complement strand
ATTTGAAGTTAGAATTTCCTCTAACGGAAGCGCATCTGAGATGCCTTCGAACTTACAACCTTTGCTCATGTACAACTCGCTTGGACTAATGCAATGGAGACTCGGTTAGTGAGAAGGTTTGTCCATGATAACAAAACCATGTGAGTGTACCTTTCAATTCAAACTTCTCAAGTCACTTGCATGTGGACCTCTGCTCAGATGTAGTGTTATGTGATTGAGAAGTGCTTTGATAACTTCTACTTATTCTTTAATATGTTTTTCAATTTCAACCATATCACGTTCTCTTATTATTTCTTCTTTAAGTTCTTCAACTGAAGGTAAGTACAATTGATATTTTGATGCAAAAATTTGCTCGTTTCCCTCTGGTATCGTATATTTCACGACTGCATCATTCTTTTCTGAACATAAAAGTATTCCAATAGGTTCATTCTCACCTTCTAACATTTGTGTTCTTGTGTAGTAGTTAGTATACATCTGCATCTGTCCTATATCTTGATGAGTTATTTTTCCTATTTTCAAATCAACTAACACAAAGCATTTTGCAATTCTGTTATAAAAAACTAAGTCTATATAGAAATGATCACCATCTAAGGTAATTCTTTGTTGTCTTGAAACAAAGCAAAATCCCTTCCCTAACTCTAATAGGAAATCTTGTAAGTGATTAATTAATGCATTCTCTAAATCTCTTTCATACAATGCTGGGTTTTGCTTTAATCCAAGGAATTCCAAAACGTACGGATCTTTTACTAGATCTTTGGGATGATTTATTTCATGCCCCTTCTGAGCAATTTCCATAACACTATTTTTGTCCTTACTTAAAGTTAATCGTTCAAATAGTAATGACGATATTTGTCTTTCTAACTCTCTAACTGACCATTTAGAATTTATTGCCTCATTAAAATAAAACTCTTTCTTATCATTTTCTTTTATTTTTGAAAGTAGTAAATAATGACTCCAACTCAATTGGTCAGACAGTGTCTGACTTTTTTGAAAAGCTTTATAAAATTGTCTCATATACTTAAGATTTGTAACTGATAACCCTTTACCAAAATCTTTTTTCAGCTCTTTAGAGAGGGTTTTGATTAGATAATCTCCGTAGTTTGCTCTTTCAGCACCATTTTGTTCTTCTTCATATATCATCTTTCCAATATTCCAGTAAGCTTCTACAATAGCATAGTTTACCGCTCTTGAAGCTTTACCTCTTGCAGAATCTAAAATTTCCTTTATTTCAATATACAAACTATTTTCTGATTTTTGTAATAAGTTATTATCCATTACTATTCTCCTTTTTGAATTGTACTTCCTTAATTATATCATCAGATTATAGAATTATTAAGAACTTGATATT
>LPNY01000155.1:0-1694 GCA_001655195.1 Arcobacter sp. EP1 | reverse complement strand
TAACGGAAGCGCATCTGAGATGCCTTCGAACTTACAGCCTGCTCTCATGCTTGTGAGCCTGCGAACAGCTTATGAGCTGGTGACTCGGTTAGTGAGAGGGTTTGTCCATGATAGTTGAAGCAATGTTGATGCTACTAGTAAAACATGCTACTATAATCACTCACCTGTGGACCTGTGCTCAGATGTAGTGTTAGAGGAAGTTCTCACTTCAGTACTTAGTTTTTCAGTAAAGAATACATAATCAAATCTTGTTTTTTATCTCTAAAGATACAATATTCCTTTAATAAACCTTCCTCCTGAAACCCTAATTTTTTCAATGACAAATGGGAAGCTACATTTTCTGGATATACCAATGCTTCTACTCTATTCATGTTAAGATCAAAAAATGCATATTCTAATAGCTTTGTAATTGCTTCAAATATGTAGCCTTTTCTCCAATAGTTCTCATTTAACTCATAACCTACTTCTGCTCTTAAATGTTTCTTATTCCAGTTATGAAATCCACAGGTTCCTATTACAATCCTTTCCTCTTTCAATTCGATTGCCCATCTGATTGACTTCTGCTCCTCGAATGCTTTTGAAAAATTACTAATCAATATATCCACTTCACTAATATCTTTATATGGAAACATGCCATAATGCTCCATTATTTTATCAGATGAGAAAATCTTGTATAATGCTTCTCTATCAGTTGACTCTATTTTTCTTAGCACTAATCTATCAGTTTCCAATACAGGAAAATTAATCTCACTCATGTTTGCTCCTCTTATTTTTTTTTGATGACACATAGTAGATTTGAAGTTAGAATTTCCTCTAACGGAAGCGCATCTGAGATGCCTTCGAACTTACAACCAGCTCTCATGCTTATGAGCCTGCGAACAGCTAATGAGCTGGTGACTCGGTTAGTGAGAAGGTTTGTCCATAATCACACGAGTATGTATATGCCCTAGTACTCTTTTTGTACTAGTGGCTAAATCAAACTCATACTTTCACTTTACCTGTGGACCTCTGCTCAGATGTAGTGTTAGGCGTGGTGATTTGACTTTAAAATTATCAGGACGACAATTTTAAGTTAATTGAAAACAAACAAATCTAAGTCTATAACTATTTCATTTTCATCTGTAACTTGTGTAATTCTTGCAACAACTCTTTCCCTATTTTGAATATCACTTTCCGATATCCAAAACATAAATCCATCCTTATCAATTATTCTTGTAGTTACTTCTTCATTATTTTTTGTATCTATTAGCGTTAATTTCTTAGCATCATTTGATGATAATAAACCTAAATATCTAAAGGACTCCTTATTATCTAAACCTGGCATTGTGAAATCAAAAATCGATTTAGTCTCTAAGACTCTTGAAATATCTCCAGCAACACCACTATAAATAGTTCTAAAGCCTCTAATATTTTTTCTAATATGAGATATATGAATGTAATCATCTAAGAAAGAGAAAACCAAATAGTCATTTCCTATTTCCTCTATATGCTTTATTTCATAATTATATTTGGAATTAATGTCTAACGCATCCTCAATACTTGATTCTCCATCTTCGATTGAGAAGTAACCAAGTAATAGAATGACTATTACTAAGATAAAATATTTTTTCATGTGTTCTCCATATTTTAGCGACAGGACGTCGCGTTTTATTCTGTCAAATCATTTCGCCTAACGGAAGCGCATCTGAGATGCC
>LPNY01000216.1 GCA_001655195.1 Arcobacter sp. EP1 | reverse complement strand
AGATCCAAACTATAGAGATCATCATATTGGTTCACAATTGATGGCAAAAATAGAAGAGAGAGCACGAGCGCTTAATCTATACAATCTAACAACTGGGACTTGTTCTTTTCAAGCAAAGGATTTCTATGTAAAGCAAGGTTATCAAATAACTTTTACAAAAGAAAATGATCCAAAAGGTTATGAATCTTATAGTCTAGAAAAAAAACTGTAATAAAAAAGGAACACTATGATTGCTCATAATGTTCCTTTTCAATTATATATAACTGTCTTAGTTAAATTTTAAATT
>LPNY01000185.1 GCA_001655195.1 Arcobacter sp. EP1 | reverse complement strand
CCTCCTTCACGGTTTCCAGCTCCATGACCTTCAGAACAGTTATTTAAGTAGTACTTTTGACCAGCTATATTCTCCAAAGCAAACAAAGATGATGAAAAAACAAAACTACATGTAAAGATAAAAAACACTTTATTTAGCATACTTCTCACCATAATATCTCTTAAACTTTTTAAGTGCATCATCTGACCACTCTTTTAACTCTTCTATCGTCCAAAATCCATATATAACCATATGTTTAGTTCCTCTTCCTCCAAGTTTTTCTTCATCTGGACCAATAAAGAAAAAAGCAGGAGTAACACTGGTGATATATCTAGGTGGTGCTTGTCCATCTTGCCCCTCAAAAGCATCTGCATCAGTTGACGCATCTAAAGCTAAAAGTATAAAATCTTTTTGTAAATGCTCTTGCAATCCCTTATCAGGAAAAACTTTTTGTTCCAAAACAGTACAATAAAAACAAGCAGTTGAGTGAATGAAGAGTAAAATAGGTTTTTTCTCAACTTTTGCTATCTCCTTTGCACCCTCTAATGTTGACATCCATTTAATTGCTGTTCCGTAACCAAAAAGTGACGAAACAAACAA
>LPNY01000106.1 GCA_001655195.1 Arcobacter sp. EP1 | reverse complement strand
TACTATATAATTTTTTGAAGAACTTCAAGCTATATATTGGATTCTATCAAATACTTATTAAAGCTTTCTTAAGACTCCATGGGAATAGTATTAAGATTATTGTCAAAAAATACAAAATAATCAACCCGAAGGTTGATTATTATCGTAATAGAAATAAAACTTTCTATAATTTATGAACGATTTCACCATTGATAATTGTGTAAAGTGGTGATGATTGTAAATCAAATGGATGTCTATCCCAGATAACAACATCTGCATCTTTACCTTTTTCTAAAGAACCAACTCTATCCTCTAACTCTAATATTTCAGCTGCATTTATTGTAATACACTTTAATGCATCTTCTTCACTTAATCCAGCTTTCATAGCAAGTGCTGCACACATATTTAAATGGTGTAGAGGAATAACAGGACTATCTGTCATTATAGCAATTTTAACACCTGCTTCAAGAAGAACTTTTGGTGTTTCAAACGATAAGTTCTGAAGTTCAAACTTTGTCTTATGGCCAAATGTTGGACCAACTACTGCAGAAACGTTTTGTGATTTTATATAATCTGCAATTAAATGACCTTCTGTACAGTGCTCCAAAGTGATATTAACATCAAATTCCTTAGCAATTCTAAGTGATGTGATAATATCATCAGCTCTATGAGCATGAGATTTCAATGGAATCTCTTTATTAATTACTGGTAAAAGTGCTTCTAACTTCATATCAAAAGCAGGCTTCTTACTTGCATCATCTTTTGCTAATTCTAATTTTTCTTTGTATTCTTTTGCCTTAAATAACGTTTCTCTTAGTTTTGCAGCTGTTCCCATTCTAGTTGTAGGTGTTTCTTTTCTACCGTTATAGCATCTTTTTGGATTTTCACCAAAAGCGATCTTCATAGCAAGTGGCTCTTTTACAACCATTTCATCGATAACATTACCAACAGTTTTTACAACACAGAACTGACCACCAACCACATTAGCTGAACCAGGACCTGTCGCTACTGTTGTTACACCACCTTTAGATCTAGCTTCTTCAAAACTCTCATCCATTGGATTGATTGCATCAAGACCTCTTAAATGTGGCGTTACTGGATCAGTAATCTCATTACCGTCATCACCTTCAAAACCAATTGCTGTTTCCCACATACCTAAGTGACAGTGAGCATCAATAAAACCTGGTAAGACATAATGACCTTTTGCATCAATGATTTCTGCACCTTCAGGCGCTTCAATTTGACCAACATCTAAAATCTTACCATCTTTAATAAGCACTGAACCATTATCATAAGTTTCGCCTGCCATAGTTAATACTTTACCATTTTTAATAAATAACATGCTTTCCCCCTTTATTTCGATTCACTAAATAACAAATTCATTATACCACTCATGAATTATCTAAGTCTAGGTAATTAAAGGCTATTTTAAAAATAAAACATCTATGTGCACTATTACTGCACACAGATAAACTTTTAACCTTTATATATATTTTTACAATGTGTTTCTTTAACAAAGAATATTGCAGCAAAACCAATTACAATAGAAATATATGCAATCTTAAATGCAGCATTATAATCAGCAACACCTGTATCACCATTTAATGT
>LPNY01000196.1 GCA_001655195.1 Arcobacter sp. EP1 | reverse complement strand
CTAAAACATAATAAGCTGTTCCATCTTTACATTTATTTTTAATAATCCCTTTCCACATAGCTCCTCTAGAAATAGTTTGCCACATATCTTGATAAAGTTCTTTTGGCATATCTTCATGTTTAATTATGTTATGATAAACCCCTATTAACTCTTCTTCTTGATAACCTGAAATTTCTACAAAGTTTTTATTAATACTAGTAATAAATCCATCTTTATTTGTTGTAGAAAGGATAGTTGCTTCATCAACACATTTTTTAAATTGACTTAAATAGTGAATATTTTCATCAAGTTCTCTACCAGTTTGAGTGATAAAATTAGTTAATGCTTTAAGGCGAATCTCATTTTTATCTTTTTGAATATTTTTTGTTATCAGTTCTAATTTTAAAGTAGACTTCTTTTCATTTAGAACAACATATGTTGTAGAGAGATTTAAAAAGGAGATATTACAATAAATTTGATCATGAAAGAACTCTCCATACGTAATAAAACCTGATGTTGGAGCTATTTTATTTAAATTTGAAATTTCCTTATTAAGAAATGTACCTAAAGCTTGCCTTCTTGCTG
>LPNY01000123.1 GCA_001655195.1 Arcobacter sp. EP1 | reverse complement strand
TTCAAATTTTATTTATTCTGTTATTTAGCTTTAAATAAGTACAAAATCAAATTCTGAATCGTTTGAATCCCATGAATATAGGTGTATCTCCCAACTAGCCGTCCTTAAACTCTTAAGCAGGCATTTTGTAGCAGTTTAAAGAACCACAAGAGTGGGTATTGGAGTGGTATGCCAAATGTCCATTGTTTCTTTAGTATGCTTATATTTCTGTTCATTAACCTCAAATAGCAATAAAACCAAATTCCAGACCATCAATACTTCCCCTTTAGCCTCTAAATCCAAGAATAGTTCTGGGAGTATTTTGCCCAACTGTATTTCCTCAAAGCTTAGTTTGTTATGATACCTCTAAACTAATATAGTTGTAACGACG
>LPNY01000019.1 GCA_001655195.1 Arcobacter sp. EP1 | reverse complement strand
TCTAAATCATAGCTTTGCCATTGTCTTGTCTATTGGATAGAATTAGTTCATATATCATATAAAATTCATGAACAAATTGATGACAAAATAATTTTCGATACCATTACATCTTGAATTAAATTGAAACTGTTGTCACCAAAGTCCACCATCTGTCATTTAACCTCCTCTATATCTGCTTTCATCAAAAAACCCATGATGTTTTATTTTTTTTGATATCATCAGGGATTTTGCTCTGATAATATGGCGATGGAGAAGTCTTGGTTGAG
>LPNY01000152.1 GCA_001655195.1 Arcobacter sp. EP1 | reverse complement strand
ATGAGGATGGGATTCCAAATACTTATGAAGCACGTGTTAAAATTGCAGAGAAAATGATTTTAGAAGCTAAGAAGTATGGTATTTCAGAAGAACGTTTGATAATAGATTGCCTCGTATTGACAGTATCTGCGCAACAATCTCAGGTAATGTCAACTATTGAAGCGATTAGAACACTCACATCTAAATATAAAGTTAAAACTACACTTGGCATCAGCAATGTTTCATATGGTATGCCTAATAGACCATTGTTAACAAGAACTTTCTTAAGTCTTGCTATGCAAGCAGGACTATCATCGGCAATCTTGGATCCGTTGGATAATCAATTATACAACACCATTTTGTCGATGAATGTACTTTTAAATAAAGATGTGGGTGGAGAAGATTATATAGAGAACATTAAAGAAATCACCTCTAAAAAAGTATCTAAAAGTACGTCAGTAGAAAAATCGGATCTTTTAGAAATGATTATGAAAGGTTATAGGGAAGAGACTTTAGAATATACTAAAGGCCAACTAGAATTGTTATCACCTATTGAGGTTGTTAACGATAAGTTGATTCCAACCTTAGATGAAGTTGGTATCCTATTTGATAAGAAAAAGATATTTTTACCTCAATTGATAAGAGCTGCTGAAACCATTGGTGTGGCTTTTGAAGAAATTAAATCACGTCTTAACTCAAATAATCAGATTTCTAAAGGTAAGGTTGTTATGGCAACTGTATATGGTGATGTACATGATATAGGTAAGAACCTTGTTAAGATACTATTAGAAAACTATGGTTATGAGATTATTGACCTTGGAAAAGATGTACCACCTGAAACAGTTGTAGAATCAGTTATTAAACATGATATAAAACTTGTTGGTTTAAGTGCTTTAATGACAACAACGGTTGAAAGTATGGAAAAAACTATCAAACTTATTAGAGCAAAATGTCCAGATACAAAAGTATTTGTAGGTGGAGCGGTTTTAACGGAAGAATACTCAAAGAAAATAGATGCAGATTTTTATTGTAAAGATGCAAAAGCTTCTGTGGAGGTTGCACAAAAAATTTTAAGGTAAATACAATTGTATTTACTTTTTTTGTTATATAATAATAGAGGATGATAATATTATTTGAAATGGAGCGAGTATGATTACAACATGTTCAGTTGCACCACATGGATTTTCTATTATAGAAGAGATTGCAGGAACTGAGAAAGATTTATTTAAACCTACTAGAGAGGCCATGACTGACATGGGAAAAAGGTTAATGAAAGATAGACCCGATACCATTGTAGTGTTAACACCTCATGGACTTCGATTAAAAGGTTATAATGGTATTTATACAAGCAATAATTGCAGAGGATCTTTGTCTCAGTTCGAAGAAACTGTATCGTTGGAATATAAGTGTGATTTAGAACTTTCAAATGAAATACTTGAGGCAGTTAGTCGAACGACAATTCCAGTAGTAGGGTGTAATTATGGTGCTTTAAGTGGTGAATTATCTAATATTGAAATGGATTGGGGCACCTTGATTCCTCTCTGGTTCTGTAAAAGTGATTATCAGCCTGAAATTGTTGTAATTGCCCCAACAAGAGAGATTCCAAAAGAACAACTAATTGAGTTTGGTAAGACTATAGGGAACGTATTAAATAGAAGTAATAAAAAGATTGCTGTGATTGCCAGTGCTGATCAAGGCCATTGTCATGATGAAAATGGCCCTTATGGTTATCATGAAGCGTCAAGAATATTAGATGATAAAATTATGGAGATTGTAAAGGTTGATGACCTAAAAAAACTTCTTTATATAGAAGAAAGTTTAATTGATAAGGGTAAGCCTGATAGTATATGGCAAATGCTCATCTTATTTGGTATCATTGGAAAGAGTAAAAAGGGTCTACTTCTTTCTTATGAAGTGCCGACATATTTTGGAATGGCTGTTGCCATTTATGAATAACAAATGCATTGCATTTGTTATTTAATTATTTTTGAGTTGCATTCTATTAATATATAGATCTTCTGCTCAGAAAAAACTATATTTAACGCTTGAAGATGATACATATTTGGTTGTAACTACTGATTCTCAAAGCTTAAAAGGTTATTGGATTTTCATGAAAGAGTAGTATT
>LPNY01000058.1 GCA_001655195.1 Arcobacter sp. EP1 | reverse complement strand
AAGATCGACAGGCTTTAATGATGGTGATGTTGTTAGTATCAAGCTTTCAAATGGTAAGTTGTTTGAACAGACAATTGATGGTAACATTGGTAAAGTTAATATCACTTCAGACTTAGCAAAAGGTGATATCGTAAAAATTACTTTAGAAAAAGGTAAAATAACTGCTGTTGAAGGTACTGGATTATCAACTGAGGCAACTGGTAGAATCACTAAGATCGTTATCAGTAGTTCGCCATCAGTATCAATTATGACAAAAGCTGGTGAAACTAAGAACTTTAACATTGCATCAAATGTGGTAGTTAATAATTTAGGTACAGACGATAGCAATGGTCTTTACTCATTAAGACTTGATCAAGATGTAACTTTAGAATTATCAGGAATGGCTGTAGATAGAATATCGATCAATCAATCAGTTGAAAAAACACACTTTAATGCAAAAATTACTGAGATTCACAAGAACATCAATTTAATAAAAGCAGTTGATGCAAACAATAAAGTATGGATTGTTTCATTAGAAGGATCAGATCAAAATATCAATGATTATACTGTAGATGATTCTGTTTATATCTATGGTGTAGAGGTTTCAGGTGAATTATTTGAAGCGGATCTAATTATTGTTCTAGAATAGAATTTAACCTCAAACGAGAGTTTGAGGTTTTTTTGTTTTTGTAAAGATGTTATGAAAACGTTTGTTTCAAATGCTGCAATAATCTCTTGGATTAACAAGGTATATGAATAAATTAAATCAGTGTTTTTTGCAAAAAAAAGTGCTTGCATCGCATAGTATCATGGTATATACTGAGTAAGTATTAATTTTTTGAGTATATAATGGAACCCCCGAAGGGGTGTCTATCTAAGCTGATTCTATAAGAGGTAGGTCATCCCATTTTAG
>LPNY01000038.1 GCA_001655195.1 Arcobacter sp. EP1 | reverse complement strand
TTGAGTTTGGTTGTTTGTTCATTTAGATGTTCACTTGCCCCTGCAATCTCTTCTATGCTTCTTGCATTTTCAGTTGAGATTGTAAGAATTTCCTCTATTTTATGAACAATATCTTCTACTTTTTTACCTGTAATTATATAATCTTTTACTGTTTCATCATTCATCTTTGTAGCTTCATCCATAATAGTAGCAGTAGTATCTATTTTGTTTTGAACATCTTGTGATATGTCAGTTA
>LPNY01000157.1 GCA_001655195.1 Arcobacter sp. EP1 | reverse complement strand
TTCTTACTAGCTTTGAAACGCTTTGCTGCACCACGTACCGTTTTCATTTTAGGCATAGTAACTCCTTGTAAAAATTATTTCATTATTAGATAAAAAGCGAGAGAACTCCCTCTGTTTTGTCTAAGAAACTTGCGATTATATCTTAAAGTTTCTTAAGAGGGAGTAAATTATAAAGTCTATTTTTATTTTTGCTTAGGAAGAGCTAGCATATTTACGTATCTACCTTCAAATTTTGGAGGCTTGTCACGAACAGCAATATCTTCAACCATAGGCCAAACTCTTTCAAGTACAGCTTTACCAGCATCAGGATTTGCCATCTCACGACCACGTAAAAATACTCTAAACTTTACATGCTTTCCAGCTTCTAAAAACTCTCTTGCATGCTTGATTTTATAGCTAATATCGTTATCAGCAATCTTAACAGAGAGTTTAATCTCTTTGACTTCGATAGTCTTTTGCTTCTTCTTAGCTTCTTTTTTCTTCTTCTCTTCTTGATACTTAAACTTACCGTAGTCCATGATTTTTGTAACCGGTGGTTTTGCATCAGGTGCTATAAGAACTAAGTCTAAACCTAGCTCATCTGCTTTGTCTAGTGCTTCGTCACGAGAGATAATACCGTACTGTGTACCGTCATCACCTAAACATCTTACTTCTCTAGCCCTAATCTCATCATTGAGAACTGCTTCTTGCTTTTTACTCAAAAGTGTACCTCACTAAGTTTTTCCTTTGTTATGGACATAAATTCGTCCTTTGTTAGATTATACTGTTTTCTTTCTCTTCTATCTCTTAAAGCAACAGTTTTTTGTTCAACTTCTTCATCACCTATTACCAAAATCATCGGCACACGCATTTTTTCAGCGTTTCTGATACGCTTGTTAAGTGACTCATTTTTAGAAGAAATCTCAAAATCAATGCCATTTGCTATCAATTCACGTCCCAATTCTTTAGCGTAATCTTGATGAGATTCACTGATTGGAACAATAACAACTTGTGTTGGTGCAATGAAAAATGGAAATTCTCCAGCTACATGTTCTGTTAAAATTCCAATAAATCTCTCAAATGAACCAAGTATCGCTCTGTGAATCATAACAGGTTGTTGTTTTTCATTGTTTGCATCTGTATATTCTAGTTCAAACCTTTCCGGTAGATTATAATCTACTTGGATAGTTCCGCATTGCCATTTTCTCTTAAGAGCATCAAGGATTTTAATATCAATCTTAGGACCATAAAATGCTCCACCACCCTCATCTATACTATAAGCTATATTATTTTCATCCAAGGCATCTTTTAGTCCCTGAGTTGAAGTTTCCCAAAACTCATCACTTCCGATAGACTTTTTTTCTGGTTTTGTTGAAACCATAAGTTCATATTCAAAACCAAAAGTTTTCATAATATCATTAACAAAATCAAGGATTTCTATTACATTTTCTTTTATTTGGTCTGGTGTACAGTATATGTGTGCATCGTCTTGAGTAAACTCACGAACTCTAAAAAGTCCATGTAATGCTCCACTCATCTCATGTCTATGAACTACACCATATTCAAAGAACTTTATAGGTAGATCTCTATAACTTCTTGGC
>LPNY01000149.1 GCA_001655195.1 Arcobacter sp. EP1 | reverse complement strand
TGTCAGCACTATCGAAAGGCATAAAACCGAAAAGAACAGCGCTTGGAAGTTTAATATCGTCAATTGTATACTCATGATTATCAGCTGTTTGAGATGAGAAATTAAGATTATCTTTATAACTAATGGTGTTAAATACATTAACAATTGAGTTACCTCTATTTTGATAAGCCTTAAGTTTAGTCATATACTCTTCAGTAAGATGAATCTCATCATAGACAAGTTCCATATAATGGATCATAAATTTATATTTATTAAGTTTACCAGCCACATAAATATTGTTGCTAGCATCATCAGGATGTTCAGCAAAACTAAAAATGTTTTTATCATTATTCTGATAAACAGTAAACCTAACAGCTTCAGAGAAA
>LPNY01000075.1 GCA_001655195.1 Arcobacter sp. EP1 | reverse complement strand
TCAATTGAGCATTAGCTAGTGCTAAACTATCTACTTCTTTTAGCCACTCATATTCGGTCTTATACATAGCTGGTGAGTTATTTAAGCTTTTACCTGTATCTTCATAATAATCTATTTGGTCACTCAGCATCTTGTTATAGATAAATCTAACGCATCCAAATGTCTTGTTAATCAATTTCTTTTGCTCATTATTTGGATACAACCTAAACTTGTAAGCTTTGTTCATCGATGTTCTCCTTGACTTTCGATATACTTTTTTATGACTTCTATAGGCGCACCTCCACTAGA
>LPNY01000112.1 GCA_001655195.1 Arcobacter sp. EP1 | reverse complement strand
TGGTGTACAAGCCATAAACAGAGATGGAGAGTTGATCTTTTCTAACCGCATTGTTGCCATGTTGGATGATATTAATATCAAGGACTCATTGGGCAAACATTTGTTAGAGGTTTATCCATCATTGACAGCGGGGACTTCTACTCTACTCAGAGTTTTAAATTCAGGTCAAGCGATTTATGACTTTGAGCAGGATTATTCAACATATAAAGGTAAAACTATCCATGCTTTAAATACAACTTTACCAATTATCAAGGATGGCGAAGTCATTGGAGCTGTAGAGATCTCTAAAGATATCACGGATGTTAAGAAACTATCTGAGACCGTTCATATTTTAAGAGAAAAGACGATTAACAAACCGTCTGATATTGTTGATGATGATGCTATTTATACATTTGCAGACATTTTATCAATAGAGCCTAAAATGCAAAGACTAAAAAGTCGTGCAACACGAGCTGCAAGAAGTGATATGCATCTTTTAGTGAGTGGTGAAACAGGAACTGGTAAAGAACTCTTGGTTCAAAGTATACATAATGCAGGTAAGCGTTCAGGTGCACCTTTTATTGCTCAAAACTGTGCTGCGCTACCATCAACTCTTTTGGAAAGTATTTTATTTGGTACCAAAAAAGGCAGTTTTACAGATTCTGTTGATCGGCTAGGTTTATTCGAAATTGCTAATGGTGGTACTTTATTTTTAGATGAGGTAAATTCC
Organism: Arcobacter sp. EP1; assembly: GCA_001655195.1. Lineage (GTDB taxonomy): Bacteria > Campylobacterota > Campylobacteria > Campylobacterales > Arcobacteraceae > Arcobacter_A. The sequence continues at coordinate 111 of LPNY01000112.1, read as the reverse complement.
ATGCCTATGGAATTACAAGCTAAGCTTTTAAGAGTTCTTCAAGAGGGTAAAATTAGAAGAGTAGGTGATGTTCAATCTAGAAAAATAGATGTTAGGGTAATTGCTGCTTCT
>LPNY01000113.1 GCA_001655195.1 Arcobacter sp. EP1 | reverse complement strand
CGTATCGAAGAGTACGATTCTTGGCTGATATCCAAGGCTTCTTCCTTGCTTTGAAGCAGTGATATCTAGCGCTATTGAGTCTGCATCGCATTATGTACTCAGATAGCACAATACCTTCACTTTCCAACTCCAACACGTGCCAAACCGCTTACTTCACCTTTCATTAAATGCCAACTTTTGGACTTAATACGCCCCATGTTTAATAAATATTTGACTGAATAGTGCTTATAACAACTTATAGAAATAAAACACTGTATATGATAAGGAATTCCACAATATTTTTTTCCAAAACAATATTATTTTTTAAAAGTGCAGTTGGTAATGGTCAAAATTCAGTAAAAAATGGCTGTTTTTTTATATGTATTTTTGACTTGCCTAATATGGAAAGTGAGAACTGAACTTCAAAAAAATCATAA
>LPNY01000127.1 GCA_001655195.1 Arcobacter sp. EP1 | reverse complement strand
TAGAAGGGTGTTTGAATTGTCTCAGACCTTGGAAAATTTTCAACTAAAATGAATTTGAAGTCTACCGTGCCACCTATCTATTTGAGCCACCTGCGACTTCATTACTATCATCCCTTCCCCACCTGGAATGTCAAAACTGTCAGGTGCTTGTCGCTCATTTGCCCTCATAGTTTTATCATATCTTGCTGTAGTTGCTGTGTAGCCTCTTACATCAGAATACGAACTTTACATCATTATTCAAACTTATGTTTGCCACTATTATACTCCTAATTATTAAATATAATGTAATCCAATTCTAAGTAATGTAACATGTAATCAAAGCTGTTGTTAAACATTACAAGAGACTGGTGATAATTAGAATGATCAAAGCTCCAGATTTAGTGCATCTTAAGCTTTCTGTTTCTGTTAGGAGACTTGTCACAATTTGATCAGCTTTTGGCTTCAAAAGACAACAAGAAATGGTTTAAAGGCGGTTTAATTCAATAATTAAGTGTTTTTTTATTTTTGGTTGTGCTTGTGCCTGACTTTGGGCTGTTTTTTAATGAAACCTTTTGACCACCGTTTGGTTTATCTAATTTAGGTATAATCAGTTCTTTTTCTCACGGTTAAGGAGTCTGTTTTTTATTTAAACCCAATATAATATAATTTAATGAAAATTGGTGACTATTAAAAAAAAACAGTTCAGTGGTCTTGTTTTTGTTTAATTTAGCTGAGAGAACTCGAAAAATTTCAACTTTTCTCGTTGATTATCTTCAAGATTCTTATTTTATAATACTTTGACCTCTTATTATCAGTATAACCTGTCTACTTACCCATGATATTTTTTTGATATGATCTCGAATATGCGCAACTTTTTATAACACTTGCACCTTCACTGCCACCTTGTTTGTCTAATTAAGGTGTAATAATAAGTAATTAAACGAATTTGTTAGAAGTGATTCTGAAATTGCCTCTACCAAAATCGTGATCCTTTTGAATCTAATTTAGGTTTGTCAGAAAGTGAATGAATACGAGTGCCAAACTATAGCTGTCCGATTCGTATACAAATTTGAAGTTATTTTCCCTTCTTCCAAATGGATAGTTCCTGTGTATACAATAGCTTAATACTATGCTCCAATTCCTATATGGTGTTGGATGCAGCACATTTTTGATTATTATTCCCTAAAAAGAAATTTTGTGCTCTCTGTTGCTTTACGTATCCAACAGGTTATTGCAATCGGCAATGTTGGCTGAATTATCAAATCCTTTCAGTTAACCACGCTCGTGTGAAAGGCAGCCATGTTCTTAGTCAATGCTCTCAAGAGTATCTTATCCGACTCAGCACTTGATTAATCAAGTGAGTCTGT
>LPNY01000215.1 GCA_001655195.1 Arcobacter sp. EP1 | reverse complement strand
TAATTGGAATCTTAAGTATTCTTCTTATTTTCATTGTTGTAAAAGTTATCTTTTCAATTATTATATCAGTTACAGTAATGCAGTACGATTCATATCCTTTAGCTATTACAAATAGAATTCTAGGTTTAGTAATTGGTTTATTTATAGCAGTTTGCTTAATTGCTTTATCACTTCAATTATTGGAAGCTTATTCTATTACTATTTCGCCAGTTATCGCAGAAACAATAAAAAATTCAAAGTATGGACATATATTTACTTCCTTTCCAATACTCGAATGGATTCAAAGTATTGTTCCTAAATAAAACAAAAGTTGGATTACTCCAACTTTTTTTGTGGATAACTTATTGTCGAATCAAAATTAATAAACAACTATAATCAAACTTTTCATGCTCAATTCCAACGGGTCCAGGATTTATCCACATAGGATTCTGTATATGTGGATAAATAGTTACACAATCATCTACAACTTATTCACGGTATCCCAAAAGTTATACACAGTTTTATACACTTATACACACAAACTATTTAATAGTATCTTACAACTTCAAAACGTTCTAGCACATAGCTTTCATTTTCATCAATAGAACCTTTTTGTAATGCAATGCGAACTTGTTCCTCTACACTATCTATTCCTTCAAGATTAGGAAGCAATAAACCTCGCTTGTACCCTGAAGTAACTATTACACCATATCTCTTAACATCAAGTTCAACTACATCCTCAATTTTCTCAGGTTCTAACAAGACATCTACTGTAATATCCAGCTCCTCTAATTCCTCTTTTTCAAGAGCTGGAAATCTAGGATCTTCAAAAGCAGCTTTTACAGCATTCGATACTATTTCCAATGCCACATTATCCTGAGTCGGACCAATAGTCCCTATACATCCTCTCAAGGCGCCATGTTTTTTTAATGATACAAAAGTTCCTGCTTTTGCTTCGAACATTTCAGCAGGTAAAGTATCAAACATTATGTCATCTCTAATCCCAAAATATTGCTCTATAGCTCGTCTAGCCAGTTTAACAAAATGACTTTCACTAGCCAACTTACCAGCTTGTTGTGATTGATACTGTGCACTAATTTTTTTACTAAACAAACGATTCTTATCATCTCTTAGATTTTCAAATCCCATTGCTAAATAGCCTACACCAAATGGTCCATCATAGCCATATACTTTTGCATCTAAATCGTAACCATCAAGTGTACCAAGCATTATATCAATTGATCGTTTCCCACATTCACCAGCCTCTTGCTGTAGCTTCTCATCAAAAAACATCGCTGATAAAATATCCTTTTCTTCTAAAATTTTTCTTAGCGTTTGATCAAATATAGGACCTGATGGATGGTAATTATATGGCCCTTGCTCCTTCAAACAATGAGACATATCTCCACTAGCAATTACTACTGTTTTTCTACCACTAGTGTTTACGACATCCTTAATACATTGTCCAAACTCATATAGTTTATGACTAGAAAACAAGCCATAAGTGATATGAACTAGCTTATAAGATCTATAGAACTTATCTACAAAATGAAGTGGTACCAAAACACCATGATCCAATTTTTTTGAAATATTAAAATAAGTTGCATTATCATCATTTAACTTAAGACATGGAACATCAATCTTACCACTTTCAAATATTATTTTATCAACTAAATTCAAATCATTTTTCTTCTTACAATCAATCGATTCATAGCCAAACTTACCTAAATCACCTTTCAA
>LPNY01000095.1 GCA_001655195.1 Arcobacter sp. EP1 | reverse complement strand
CTCAACCAAGACTTCTCCATCGCCATATTATCAGAGCAAAATCCCTGATGATATCAAAAACAATAAAACATCTTGGGTTTTTTGATGAAAGCAGATATAGAGGAGGTTAATGACAGATGGTGGACTTTGGTGACAACAGTTTCAATTTAATTTTCATTCATATTTTTTCTCATTATTATTATCATCAAGATGTAATGATATCGAAAAGTATTTTGTCATCAGTTTGTTCATGAATTTTATATGCATATGATATATGAACTAATTCTATCCAATAGACAAGACAATGGCAAAGCTATGATTTAGA
>LPNY01000192.1 GCA_001655195.1 Arcobacter sp. EP1 | reverse complement strand
TCATTTATTTTACATCCTACAAATGATAGCAAACTCTATCAGGGTGTGACAACAGAATTAACAGGCTGCTGTGGTTTTTCCTATTTTCCATATACCGATAAGGGCATAGAATTACAGGAAAAGAATCTTGAGTTAACAGAATATGATTCGAGATCAATCACAACATTTATTGAAAAGTTTAAAAGACCTATGAGTATCAACTGGTCAGGTCTTGTTGGTCATGGTCCTTTACGACTATCAGTTGTTGGAGATTTAGATGTTATTGCAACAGATTTACAAATAGAAGAGATGAAATCTTTGTTAGATAAAGAGCTTTCATCAGGAGCTTATGGCTTATCACTTGGTATGGCTTATGCTCCTGGAATGTTTGCAAATACCAAGGAATACATAGAACTTGCCAAAATTGTTAAGAAACACAACAAGTTATTATCCGCTCATATTAGAAATGAAAACATAAATGTTTTTGAGGCGGTAAAAGAACTTATTGAGATTGGTGAAAGTTCTGGTGCTCATGTACATATCTCGCACTTAAAACTTGGATATGGTTCATGGCATAAAGCAGAAGAGTTATTAAATATGATCGATTTAGCTTCTGAAAGAGGTGTTTATATAACA
>LPNY01000184.1 GCA_001655195.1 Arcobacter sp. EP1 | reverse complement strand
CGGGCGGGTATGGGTGATTAATTTATAAAAAATAACCACATATTATATGAGTGTTGTTAATACAATACTCCATTGAAAGGAAAAATAATGGTCACAAAAGATGATATAAAATCCGTTAGGGTTTACGAGGAAAATTCTATTATCAAACTTGATTATAGAGTTCAGCAAAGTGCCAAGTTGCCTAAAGGTAAAAAGGGAAATAGGTTTAGACATTCTACAGGGGTTGAATACAGTGCAACAGCTTTTAAACGAACTAATTTAAAAAGGTTTGAGTTAGCTTTGGAGCATTACGAAAGTCAATTTCAAGATTTAGAAAACAAAGAAGTTGTTTTGTTTGAAGACTTGGCTTTTTTAGCACTTAAAGAAGCTGAATCAGGGAGAAGAAAGACAGATGATAAAAAAAATTATTTGTCTATTTTAAAAAAGCATGTTTTGCCTTATTTTGGTAAAATGCCAATCAAGGATGTAAAGGTTAAGGATGTAAAAGCATGGATGGTGAAAATGGGAGAGTTGAAGATCTCACAATCTACATACAACAAAAGACACTATGTTTTAAAACGTGTATTAGACTATGCTAACGAAAATGAGTATACAGTTTCAAACATTATGCAACATGTTAAACGGACCTCTCCAATGTTTAAAAAGCGTGAAGTTAAAGATGATGCATTCTATACGCAAGAAGAAGTAGAATTAATATTAAATGATACTTACTCAGGTGATAGTGAAGAAGAATTGAGAAATCATAATTACATCAATACTTTTGTTCATGTTGGATTGTTGTTAGGTGCTAGAACGGGTGAAATATCAGCTTTAAAGTTTTCGGATATAGACTTTGAAGCAGGAACTGTAACTATACAACGCTCTATTACTAAAAGCGTTATTAGTACAACTAAGACAGGTGTGTCTCGGACTATACCAATGGTAAAAGAGTTACATGATAGGTTATTGAAACATAAAGAAACAGCTATATGTGATTGGGTATTTCCTAATCCAAAAACGCTTAATCCTTATACTGATTCAAGAACTATAGTTGACCACAAGTTTAAGCCTATGCTAAAACGTCTTAAAATACCTTATATCGGACTTTATCAACTTAGACATACTTTCACTACTCTTGCTATACAAAAAGGTATATCATTAGTTACGGTTAGTAGATGTTTAGGTCATGCTGGAACTGAAGTTACTCAAAAACATTATTTACGTTTGGGAAATAGTAATCAAGCTGATGTGAGAAAGGAACTTGAAAGTTTAACAGCCTAGTATTTTGTTTTTCTCGTATGTGGGAGGAGAGTAATTTTGCTCTCTTTCCCCTCTGCAATTTTTTTTCACAATTTTCTTCTTTTTGCCATGAAATCTACCAAAAAGTCCCAAAATAAGACACTTTTTAGACACACCCTTTTTAACAAATCTCTATATCTATTGTCTCATAGGTCTTTGCGACCTCTTCCTCACCGGATACTATATTTAGCGAGAAGATTTAGTAGATATTTTTTTCTTCAGATATAATACTTGAAAAACTAGAAAGGATTTTAATGATCAACTTATCAGATAGTATTCACATGGGAATAGTTAAGGCACAAAAAGATTATATAAATTGGTCTGGAGTTGGTTTGGGGCATAGTGCTGAGTATTTAATTGTAACTAATATTGCTCAAGTTATTTCTAATTTAAAGAATATAAATGAAATAGAAAGTATATTTGTAGAGCAAAGTACTGATGAGTTAAAAGAATGGGTTAAGCTAGAAAATGATGATGAATTAAGAAAAGGACGATGTGATATTTGTGTAGAGAGGAATGAAGAAGACTATGTAATAATAGAAGTTAAAAACACTTTAACTACTAAGGGTAAGACATATGATTCAATTTTTAGTGATATTAAACGAATAGAAGTGTTTTTAAAAAATAGTAGTTTTGTGAATGAAAGTTATGTATGTTTTTTAAATGCAAACTAT
>LPNY01000179.1 GCA_001655195.1 Arcobacter sp. EP1 | reverse complement strand
AAATGAACATTTTCCTTGATAGAATAAGTTGAGTATTACAGCATTTATCATATAATGTTAATTCATTGCATTTTTGAGGATCATCTTCAGCATTTACTGCAATTAAAAACAACCAAAAGAACATGTACGACAGAAGACACAGATTTAACACATTTTTATGACGATATAATGGATATATTTTACATTTAACATACGCTAGACAAATAAGCAGCAATCTCGCCAAAATAAAAA
>LPNY01000111.1 GCA_001655195.1 Arcobacter sp. EP1 | reverse complement strand
AGTATTGAATAGTTTCTTAATTTTATTTGAAGACTTCTTATTTCCTCTTGACTTGGAGTCATTGCTAGCAATATAAGATGATAGCGCAGCAGTTGAAAGGTTGTATCCCATCAAAAAATATTACTATCATCAAAATATACACAGCATTGAGAAAGAGAAGGCATGTTTCAACAATCAACAGTAGTGTCAAAACATACCTGTTTAGCTTCTTTTGCAACAGCTGTTCCAGCTTT
>LPNY01000050.1 GCA_001655195.1 Arcobacter sp. EP1 | reverse complement strand
CATTGATACAGTTCGTGCTATGAGTAGCTTTGAAAATGCTCTTATCTATATCATCTTTAAAGATAAGGCTGATATTTATGATGCAAGAACAAGAGTTTTAGAACAGCTATCTCAACTCTCTGCCACTTTTCCAAAGGGCTCTTCGGTAACAATTGGTCCTGATGCAACTGGTGTTGGTTGGGCTTATGAATATGCATTGAAATCAAAATCAAAAAGCTTAGAAGAGCTTAGAACTTTACAAGATTACTTTTATAAATATGGTCTTTTAGGAGTTGATGGGGTCAGTGATGTTGCCTCAATAGGTGGTTTTGTAAAAAATTATGAAATAACTATAAATCAAGATAAGTTAGTACAACACAATTTAAACATAAATGATATAAAAAAGATAATATCAAATAGCAACGATGACAAAGGTGGAAGAATCATTTTAGAAAATGGTTTTGAACATATCATTCAAGCAAAAGGATACCTTAAAAGTGTTGTTGATATAGAAAATATAGTCATTAAAAACATTAATGCAACTCCTCTTAAAATCAAAGACATAGCAAGTGTCAATATTACATCTTCTAATAGACGTGGTATGGCTGATTTAGATGGTGAGGGAGAGAGTGTAGGTGGTATAGTTATCATAAGATA
>LPNY01000132.1:227108-329235 GCA_001655195.1 Arcobacter sp. EP1 | reverse complement strand
TTCTTAAACTCTTTGAAAATATATTAGCTATATTCTCTAAAGGTTATCATATAAGATTCAAGACGCAGTTTTGCATGTGAAGTTAATTTATATTTCCAAATGTACCAAAACCATCTATATATCCATCAAACTGTTTGGCATGACTATCAAGATATCTTTCTGTTTCAGTTATGTCTTTATGCTCTAAAAACATTGATTTTGTACAATAACATGTCCACTCTTTATCTTCATCATCATATTCAAGACTAAAGGTAAAATTTTCGTTTTTCAATTCTTCAATAAATGATAACCCTCTTTTTTCATTAGGAATAACAACGAAAAAATCAACATCCATAGGTTTGTTTAAGTCAACACCATAATCAATAATCTGTCTTATAGCGTCTCCTGTAGCATCATTTGGAATATTTTTCATGATGAACTGCTATTTCTTTTCAGAATTAAAAGCTACGTTAGCTTTACCGATAGCACAACTAACAAAACTTTTAGCTGTTGTTGCAACAGTTTCAAAAGTTCCTAGTTCATCTGTTGTTAACGGATACCCAAGTCCTCGAAGCTTCGTTTTCAACTCTTCCATTCTATCATCTTCAATATCAAGCGTAATTTTCCGTGGCATAACCTCTAAATCAACAGTAACCTCACCAAACTCTTCTTTTAAAGCTGTTGTTAGGGTGTTGGCACAACCACCGCATTTTACGTTATGGACTTCTAAAGTTTTTGTCATTGTATGACCTTTTGTATTATTTGTTTGTATTATATCTAAATTTGTATGCAGAGCAAATAGTTAGGAGGTTTCCTAACTATTTAGTTGAAAAATTTTGTATCGAGTGTGGTTGTGAGTTCTCTAACAGATGCAACAGAAGAAGCAAAAAGTTTGGCTTGTTCTTCATTGAGGTTAAGTTCAATGATTTTTTCAACCCCTTTACTACCTAACATAACCGGTACTCCTGAAACAATGTTTTCATGCCCATATTCACCATCTAACATCACTGCACACGGATAGATTTTCTTTTGATTATGTAAGATTGCTTCAACCATGAGTGAAGTAGCATGTGCTGGAGCATAGTAGGCTGAACCCGTTTCTAATAGTTTAACGATTTGAAGACCACCATTTTTTGTTTTATCAACAATTTCTTGAATATCTTCAGCGCTTAATACTTCGCTCAATGGAACACCAGCTACTGTTGAAAAGTTTGGAAGTGGTACCATGTCATCTCCATGACCACCCATAACTGAAGACTCAACTTGACCTGCACCGTAACCTAGTTTTTCTAAAATAAAGTGAGACATTCGTGCACTGTCTAAAATACCTGCCATTCCTACAATTTGTTCTCGTGGAAAGCCTGAAATTTTAAGAGCAGAATAGACCATAGCATCTAGTGGGTTCGATACTACTACGATAATAGCATTTGAAGCATAGGTTTTAATATCATCCATGACACTTTGCATGATGCTTGCATTTTTTAGTAGTAAATCATCGCGGCTCATTCCAGGCGTTCTAGGAAGTCCCGCAGTTATAACTACAACGTCACATCCCTCTAAGTCTTTACCTGAGCTGGCTGATCGTACAACAGTGTGTGATTTAGCCGCATTGGCTGATTGTGATATATCTAAAGCCATTGCTTGTACAATGTTTTCTCGAATATCCTTTAAGACAATATTTGAACAAATCCCTTTTGATGCTAAGGTATAAGCCAGCGTTGAACCTACGTTTCCAACACCTATAATTCCAACTTTTTTATTAATCACGTTAATGACCTTGCTTTTAATTTTTTGAATTATATCGAGTTTGATATAAAAAATGGACATAAAAAAAGGGTAGGTTTTAAACCTACCCTTTTATCTCATTGTCAAGTTTATGTAAAATTATCCAATGATAGAGTTTAATGTTGCTGATGGTCTCATAGCAGCAGAAGCTAACTCATCATTTGGTAAGTAGTATCCACCGATATCTACAGGGTTACCGTGAGCTGCAACTAACTCAGCGTTGATTTTTTCTTCATTTGAAGTCATTGCTTCAGCAATTGGAGCAAACTCAGCTGCTAATTCTGCATCATCACATTTTGCTAATTCTTGAGCCCAGTACATTGCTAAGTAGAAGTGTGAACCTCTGTTATCAACTGAACCTAATTTTCTTGCTGGTGACTTATCTTCTAATAGGAAAGTCCCAGTAGCTTTATCTAGTGTATCTGCTAAGATTTGCGCTTTTGCGTTGTCTTGTGTATTTGCTAAGTGCTCAAAAGAAGCTGCAAGTGCCATGAACTCACCTAATGAATCCCATCTTAAGTATTGCTCTTCTTCGAATTGTTGAACGTGCTTAGGAGCTGATCCACCTGCACCAGTTTCAAATAATCCTCCACCTTTCATTAATGGAACGATTGATAACATTTTTGCACTTGTTCCAAGCTCTAAGATTGGGAATAAGTCAGTATTATAATCTCTTAAAACGTTTCCTGTTACAGAAATAGTATCAAGACCTTTTCTCATTCTCTCTAAAGAAGTTTTAGTTGCATCAACTGGTGCTGCAATAGAAATATCTAAACCAGATGTATCATGTTCTGGTAAGTACTTGTTAACTTTTTTAATCATCTCTGCGTCATGTGCTCTGTTTTCGTCTAACCAGAAGATTGCAGGAGTATTAGAAAGTCTAGCTCTTGATACTGCTAATTTAACCCAGTCTTGGATTGGAGCATCTTTTGCTTGACACATTCTGAAAATATCACCCTCTTCAGTATCAAAACTAAATACAGTCTCTCCAGCTTTGTTAGTAACTACAATTTTACCTTCACAACACGCTTGGAAAGTTTTGTCATGTGAACCATACTCTTCAGCTTTTTTAGCCATTAAACCAACATTTGGAACTGTACCAATAGTTGTTACATCTAATGTACCATTTGCTTTACAATCATCAATTACAGCTTGGAAAGATCTTGCGTAACATCTATCTGGAATCATTGCAATTGTATCTTCTTCTTTGTCATCAGCATTCCACATTTTACCACCACCTTTAAGCATAGCAGGCATAGATGCATCAATAATAACATCAGATGGTACATGTAAGTTTGTGATTCCTTTAGCAGAGTTAACCATAGCAAGTCTAGGTTGTTTAGCGTAAACTGCAGCGATATCAGCTTCAATTTCAGCTTTTGTAGGCACATCTACTTGGTCTAATTTAGAGTATAAGTCACCAAGACCGTTGTTGAAGTTAACACCTAATGAGTCAAATAATTCACCATGTTTAGCGATTAAGTCTTTGAAGTATACTTTAACTGCAAATCCGAACATAATAGGATCAGATACCTTCATCATTGTAGCTTTAAGGTGTAGTGATAATAAAACATCTTGCTCTAATGCTCTATCAATTGCACTTTGGTAGAATTCTTGTAATGATTTAGCACTCATACAAGTAGCATCAATAATTTCACCAGCTTCTACTGCTGTTGAAGCTTTTAATACTTTCTCTTCACCATCTTTGCTTACAAAAGAGATTTTTAAATCATCAGCTGCATCAAATGTTGTTGATAATTCTGCACCATAAAAATCGTTTGCATCCATGTGCATAACTTCAGTTTTAGATTCTGCTGTCCATTTACCCATTCTATGAGGGTTATTTTTAGCGTAGTTTTTAACTGCACCTGGAGCTCGTCTGTCAGAATTTCCTTCTCTTAACACTGGGTTAACTGCTGAACCTAAGATTTTAGAGTATCGTGCGATTGTTTCGTCAGACTCATCATAGTTAGGTACATTATAACCTTTACCTTGTAATTCAGCAATCGCAGCTTTTAATTGTGGAATAGAAGCTGAAACGTTTGGTAATTTAACAATATTTACTTTCGGATCTTGAGTTAATTCACCAAGCTCTGCTAAGTGATCAGCAATTTTTTGGTCTTCAGTCAAGTTCTCTGGAAAAGTTGAAAGAATTCTTCCTGCTAATGAGATATCTTTTGTTACCATTTCGATACCAGAACTCTTTGTAAAAGCTTTGATAATTGGTAAGAATGAGTATGTAGCTAAAGCTGGTGCTTCGTCAACTCTTGTGTAAATGATTTGTGACATATGTTTTCCTTAAGTTGTGTTAGGTTTAAGGTTTGAGTGTTTAATTTCAAAACCTGTTTCTCCAAAAATGTGAGGATATAATATCATTAGTTTAATCAAGAATGGGTGAAAGGTAGCACAGAAATTATTGGTTTAAAATTCTTGTTTCATTTCTGCACAACTAATATGTAATTATTTGACAGTTTTCCAAAGTGATTTAATACTTTTTTTAGGGGTTTCTTTCTTTTGTTCTGGGAAAACTTGAGGCTCTTTTTTTATGATTTTTTCTTTTTTCTTTTGAGCTATTTTTTTAGCACGTTTATCGTTACGGTAGTCGTTAACATTTTTTATATGCCCACGATAAGATTTACTAAATCGATGTTTACCTGTTTTCTCATCTTTTACAAAATACAAGTAGTCTGTAAGGGCTGGAAAGATAGCTGCTTTAATGGCATCAAGACTCACTGCACACACAGGATTATCAGGTAATCCTGTGTTTTTATAGGTGTTATATGAACTAGTGTCATTTTTAATCATAGCTGGAGTTACTTTACTGTGAGAAAATTTACCATAGTTTAGCGTTCCATCCATTTGTAGGGGCATTTTTAGTTTCAATCGGTTATGAACAACACTAGAAACTGTTTTCATTTCATCAATACTTGCAGACTCTTTTTGAATAATAGAAGCGATAACAATGTACTTGTACCAGTTGTTTTTATTGTATTCTCCAAAGATTTTTTTAGAAAATGCTTCATACTTTTTATTGGTATGAGAAAAGAGATAAAAAAGAAGATGATCTTCTTTCATTCCATATGGTAATTTATAGGTTTCTGCTAAGATATTTCCATCTACTTTAAAAGCGTGTCGGGTATAAACCTCTGCTAGTTTTTCATAAGAGAGATTGAATTTTTTAGCAACATCTTGTAGAAAGAAATATGAAGTTTCTCCAGGGATAAGTGTGATGGTTTTTAGTGCTGCTTTTGAGGTGGTTAACTTATGTAAAAAATCACCTTTTGTCATGTAGTTTGATTTTAAATCAATCCAACCACTTTGTGGGTATCCTAAGCTTTTAATAATGGTTTTATCAAGTATGTTTAATTCATAACCTTTTTTGTTTAGGTACGTTACAATACTACTAGTACTACCTTTAGGAATAAAGAGCACTTTTGTTGAACTTAAAGGTATTGTTACATAAAAAAGAAGCGCAATCACAGCTATAAGGAAAAAATCAATAATGGTTAGAAAAGTAATTAGTATATTTTTGTTTATACTTGCACTAATTTTTGCTTTTTTGTTTTTCTTATTTTCTGGCATAAAAATTAAATCATTCTCTTTTGGTGAAATTTATATCTCGCAATTGTATATAAAATTGGATAAAAAGCTTATTGTAGATATCGAAAAAATCCATTTAATGACAAATTCTAAGGTCGAAAGTTCCTATGAGGACTTAAAAGTCAATGTTTCAAAAATTCCTACAGTATTAAAGTTTTTTCAACGTATTGATATTGAAGAGCTACATATTGATGGCAATGACTTTAAAATTTTATTAGATCATGACCATCTGTATTTGGATAATAAATTTATCAATATCTCTTCAAAATACTCAACAGCAGGGAATAGTGTAAGTTTAGACCTATATTCATTGTATTTAAAAGATTTAGATTTGATATTACGAGGAAAAATCAAACTTGATTATTATAAAGAGATTATTAACTTTTTTGGAGACTATTTATATAAAGAGACAATAGAAGGGGAGATAAACACTCAATTTACTAAAGAGAACATCGACTTTTTTGTGAATACCAAAGAGGTAAAAAACATCAAGTTTTTAAGAGACTTCTTTAGACTTGATAAAATTGCGGAAGCGTGGATGTATGATAATGTTACGGGAAAAATGAAGTTAAATTATCTGCATGGAAAATTAAATACTCAAACCTTAGAACCTATTTTAAACTCTATTGAGGGTGAAGCTACAATATTAGATGCTAAAATTCGTTTTAATAAAAAGACAGCTCCCGTTAAAACCTCTTCTTTAAAGTTACACTATAAAGAGGATACGCTCTTTTTTAATATGACAAAACCAACCTATAAAAAAATGAGTATTGAAGGCTCAAGCGTTGCTATCTATAATTTAAGTAGTGCTAAAAAGGGTCGTGTTGATGTTCGTATTAAACATACAGGAATCTTAAACCAAGTAATTCTAGAGATATTAACTGCTTTTAATATCACTTTACCACTTGAACAGCTTGATGGTAAAACAAAAGCTTCTGTATATCTAAAAATTCCCTATAATGCCCCATTGGAAACCTATGGAAACTTTGATGCTAAAGACGCAAATTTTAAAATCAAAAGCTTCCCTTTTTATTCTAAAAAAGCAACCGTTGAGCTAAAAAATCATGAAGTGATTATTAAAAATAGTCAATTTAAACATAAAAAGATGCTTGATTCTACTGTTGACTTAGTGATTAATACCAAAACCTTAGAAGCTTTAGGAAAAGCTAAAATAAAATCTTTTCTCATTAAAAACAAAAACGATAAGATTGCCGAGGTTAAAAACTTAGTTACTCCTATAAGTCTGAAGTTTAAAGAAAATACTTCCATCAATATTGACAAACTCAATACAAAAATTGTTATAAGTGATAAATCAACCGATGTTTATATCAAAAAACTAGAGACTATTTATCCCCATTCTCCTTTACTGCAAGAACTTGGTATTAAAAAAGGGAAAGTTAATATCGCTATTTTTGATGAAAACAATATCACTTTTTGGGCAGACTTAAAAGGCTTAAAATTCCCAATAAAACGTGATGGTAAAGATATTACACAATTACAAATAGATGGAAAAATTATAGGTGAACGTGTTCAAATTATTTCCAAAGAAAAAGATATTTTAATTGATATTTTAGACGAAATACAATTAACATTAAAATCGTTGGATATTTATGAAACAAAAGAGAATGAACAACAAAAAATTAAAAAATTGAATTTAGTATTGATTGATAGTACTTTACATATTCGAGATAGTATCTATTTTGCAAAACAGGTAAATGCTAAAATTGAAGATGAAGTCATTACCTTTGAGGGGCTTTTTGAGGGCTTAAACTTGCCACTTTCTATCAAGGGTAATAAAACGACCTCTTTGAATGTTGAGGGGCAAATTATTAATTCAGGAGTGAGTATTTCAACATTAGATGAAAAACTTGATTTTTTCATGCCAAATGATAATACAATACATCTCTCAATTGAAGATATTGATTTACACTATGATACTGAAAACGCTAATAATCTTATTGATAACTTAATAGTTGAGGGGAAGAATTCTAAAATCATTATTAATGATAAGTTTCATGTCCTTGCAACAAAGTATGATTTCCTCTCAAATAAGGTAGCAGGAACTTCTTTTGATTTGGTTCATAATCAAACAACTATGAAGTATCTTAAAGACCTAGAAGGGAAACTAACCATCGAAGCAAATAAAATCAGTGATGTTTTTATCAATCGTTTCTTTGATAAGGACTTTATCAAAGATGGGACCCTTGATGTTAACGCAACGGGTAAAGATGATGTGGTAACGGGTAAAATGGTTTTTCATGATAATAAAATAAAAAACTTAGCAGTACTTAATAACGTTATTACCCTTGTAAATACAACACCTGCTTTAATCAACCCCTTTTTAGCTATTCCTGCAGTATTTGGAGCCGTGACAAGTAAAGGGTTTAATTTAAATGGTTATCGTGTTGTTGAAGGTTATGTTGATTTTGCCTATAACTTTGATAAAAAATACCTAAATATGCATAAAATATTTACAAAAGGAAGTTCTGTAGACTTTGATGGATTTGCTACCATGAGTTTTGATCAAAATATTGTGAACTCTGAAATGGATTTGATTTTTATGAAAGATTATAGCAAAATAGTTGGAGCTATTCCTGGTCTTGGTTATATCTTTTTAGGGGATGATAAACGTGTTGCAACAAAGGTGAATATTACAGGAAAAATTGATGACCCAAAAATAGAAACCAATATTTTAAAAGATTCTGTAAGTGCCCCTGTTGACGTAATCAAACGTATTTTAACCTTGCCATTTAAGCCTTTTATTGATGCTCATGAAAAAAGTAAAGCTAAAGAAAAACAAGAGAAACAAAAATAAGAAGAGAAGTTAAAACAAGATGCTAATTCAAATGAAGTTAAAAAAAAGAGACTAAAAAGAGTGAGTAGGGCTACTACTCATTTCTTAATACATCAATAACATCGATGTTTGTTGCTTTTTTTGCAGGATAATATGATGATAAAAGTACAATCACAATAGCCCCAATAATAATTGAAATAAAGTCCATGGTACTTAAATCAAGTGGAAGTTTTGAGGTACCATATACATCTGCTGGAAGTGCAATGATATCAAAGGTATCAAGAATCCACATTCCTAAGAAGCCCAATCCAACTCCAATCGTAATTCCTGAAAAACCAATATAGGTTCCTAATCGTAAAAATATTGATTTTATCTCTTTTTGGGTTGCGCCCATTGAAAGAAGTAGGGCAATCTCTTTTCGCCTGCTCATAACGGTCATAAGAAGCGAACTAATGATATTAAGAGAGGCAACTAGGATAATTAGCATCAAGACAATAAAAAGAGCTTTCTTCTCCATTTGCATAGCTGCAAAGAAGTTGCCATTTTGTTGCCACCATCCAATGATACTGTTCTCATTTCCAATAGCTTTTTGAAGTAACTTAATATCTTCAAAGGCATTATCTGAATAGACGTGAATTCCATCAAAACTATTTTTTGGTTTTTTTAAGATGGTTTGCATCGCTTCTACCGAGGTATAAATATAGGCATTATCATAAGCATGAAGTCCTGATTTAAAGTTTCCTTGATAAGTAAAACGTTTCATCTTTGGCATCATCGCAAAGCCACTAGGATTAAGTGAAGTAAAATATAGTGTTGCTTTGTCCCCTCTAAATAAATAGAGGTTCTGTTGAATACCTTTACCTACAATGACATCATATTTGTTGAGTGTTTTACCCTCTACTGCTTTTGCATAGATATCATTAATTTTTGATTCTTTTTTATAGTCAACTCCAAAAATAACTCCACCTGCCATGTTATCACCATTTTGCATGATAGCTTGCGTTGAAATATAAGGTGAAAAGATAAGTTTTGGAAACTTTTGTTCTAACTGGGTAAGTAGGTCAGTATTAATGCTATTACCGAATTTTGAATTGATTGTAAGGGGATAGTTCATGGTAAAGAGTTTACGTTCAAACTCTTTTGCAGTTCCATTCATAATAGCCATGGAGATAATTAAAACCATAACACCAATAGCAACACCTATAAATGCCAAAAGGGCACTTATAGATATAAATGGATTTTTTTTGTCAAATTTTAGATACTTTTTGACAATAAAGTTGATAAGTTTTTTATTCAACTTAACTTCCTGCTACTAAGCCTCTTTTAGGACCACTTTTTCCACAACATTGTTTATATTTTTTTCCAGAACCACATGGACATGGTTCATTTCGTGCAATTTTCTTTTCAACTACTGGAACATGTTCTTCTAAATTTGTTGTGATTTGTTCATGCTCTGTTTCCATTTGAGCTTTCATTTTTTCTAAAGCCTCTTTCTCTTCTGATTCATCTTCTTTTGGACGAAGTTGTAAAGTAAAAAGCACTTTAATAATTTCTGTTTTAATGTTAGTAATTAAGTCAATAAACATGTTATATGACTCTTTTTTATACTCAACAAGTGGATCTTTTTGGTTGTATCCTCGAAGTCCAATACCCGTTTTAAGAGTATCCATAGAGTAAAGATGCTCTTTCCATGCATTGTCAAGAATTTGTAAGTAAATAATTCTTTCGATTTCACTTCGTTGATCATCTGCTGCTATTGACATTTTTTCTTCATAAACTGCTTGAATAATCTCAACAAGTTTCGCTTCTAAACTCTCAAAATCATTTGAAACAAATTCCTCTTTTTCAATAATTAAATGTAAATCATCTTTTAATCTATTAACAATGTAATCATAATTGTAATCTTCTGCTGGCATACCTTCTAGAATCTCTGCATCTGCTAAAAGATTAGCTACAAACTCTTGTCGGTTTTCATCAAGTTTTGAAGCAATATCATAATCAGCATTAAGTAAATCATTTCTAAAGCTATAGATAACTTTACGTTGCTCATTGGCTACATCATCATACTCTAAGATATGTTTTCGAGATTCGAAATGCATCCCTTCAACTTTTTTCTGAGCATTTTCAACGGCACGTGTTACCATACCTGATTCAATATGTTCACCCTCTTCAATTCCTAATCGATCCATGATACCAGCAATTTTATCCGAACCAAAGATTCGAAGTAGGTTATCTTCTAAACTTAAATAAAATTGTGACTCACCAACATCACCTTGACGACCAGAACGTCCTCGAAGCTGATTATCAATTCTTCGTGATTCGTGTCTTTCTGTTCCAATAATAGCTAAACCACCAGCTGCAAGTGTCTCTTCGGTAAGTTTAATATCAACTCCCCGTCCAGCCATATTTGTTGCAATTGTTACTGCCCCTTTTTGACCTGCGTCTTCAACGATTTTTCCCTCTTTTTCATGCTGTTTAGCATTTAAAACAGTGTGAGGAATTTTCTCTTTAGCCAAAAGTTTATGTAAGTGTTCCGATTTTTCAATTGAAGCAGTTCCAACAAGAACCGGTTGCCCTTTTTCATTGTACTCTTTAATCTTTTTAGTAACGGCTTCAAATTTTTCTCGTTCGCTTTTATAGATTAAGTCGTTTTTATCAGCTCTTGCAATAGCAACGTTTGTAGGAATAGAAACAACATCTAAGTTATAGATTTGTGCAAACTCTGTTGCTTCTGTTTGTGCAGTTCCAGTCATACCTGCAAGTCTGTCGTACATTCTAAAGTAGTTTTGGAAAGTAATATCTGCTAAGGTTTGTGATTCATCTTGAATAGTTACACCTTCTTTAGCTTCAAGTGCTTGGTGTAGCCCTTCACTAAATCGTCGTCCTTCACTTAAACGACCTGTAAACTCATCAACAATAATTACTTCATTATTTTGAACCACATAATCAACGTCTTTTTCAAAAGTATTATTAGCTTTTAATGCTTGCTCTAATGAGTGCGCAAGAATAGCATTTTCTGCATAGTATAAATTTTCAACATCATACATTTTCTCAGCTTTTGCAATACCTTCTTCTGTTAGGGTTACTCCTTTTGTTTTTTCATCAACAATAAAATCACCTGTTGTTCTATTTCTATCTTCAGGTTTTGTTGCTTCAATAACTTCACCCTTTTCAAGATCAAGTGCTATTTTATTTGCTTTTTCATAGTCAGAACTTTTATGGTTTGTTGGTCCTGAAATAATCAATGGTGTTCTTGCTTCATCAATTAAAATTGAATCCACTTCATCAACGATTACGAAGTAGTGTCCTCGTTGAACTCTATCATCTGCATCAAGTTGCATATTATCTCGTAAATAATCAAAAGCAAATTCATTATTTGTTCCGTAAGTAATATCGCAACCGTATTGTTCTTTTCTTAAATCAGTGTTTAGTTCGCCAGTAATGGCACCAACACTATAACCTAAAAAGTTATATAAAGGTTCTAACTCTTTAGCATCTCTGCTTGCTAGGTAATCATTTACAGTAACAACATGAACGCCTTGTCCTGTCATAGCATTTAAAATAACTGGTAGTGTTGCAACTAATGTTTTACCTTCACCTGTTTTCATCTCGGCAATTCGTGCGTCATTTAACACCATACCACCAATAAGCTGAACATCATAGTGTCGCATATTTAGGGTTCTTTTTCCTGCTTCTCGTGTAATTGCAAAGGAGTCATTTAAAACATCTTGGAGCTCTTTTTCACCGGCTTGTACACTTTTTTTAAGTGCTTCAAATGCTTCTTGTAATACTTCGTCACTCATCGCTTCATATTGTGCTTCAAGTGCATTGATAGCTTGGGTTTTCTTTCTATATTTCTTTACTTCTTTATCATTTTTTGTGCCAAAAATCTTCGCAAATATGTTTATCATGTATCTCTTTCCTTTTCAATAGCAATAAAAAGTTAATGTTAATAGGCTATTGGTTATAATCGCAAGATTATATACAATTTAAGGTTAAAGTATGTTTTATAGAGTAGTTTTTATTTTTTCGTTTTTTTTAAGTCTAAATGTAAGTGCTAATGATTTTTTGAATTTTAAAACATTTGAAGGTAATTTTAATCAAACAATTATTAATGCTTCTGGAAAAGAGATTATTTATAAGGGTAAGGTTTTTATTAAAGAACCTGCAAAAATTTTGTGGCAATACAAAGACCCAATTATTAAAAATGTATATGTTATTGCAAATACGGCGATTGTTGATGAACCTGAGTTAGAACAAGTTATTTATACACGCCTTCAAAGTGAGATTAATCTACTCTCATTGATTAAAAAAGCTAAAAAAATAGATGAAAATAGTTATATTGCTACTTTAGGTGACACACAATATAAATTATTATTTATCAATAATGTACTTTCTACAATTAATTATGAGGATACTTTAGAAAATAGCGTCTCTATCTCTTTTAAAGAGATTAAACTCAACGGTGAGATTCCTAATAATCGTTTCCAATTTCTTCCCCCTGAACATTACGATATAGTGCGACAATAGTTTTAAAGCCACTCTTTGATATACTTGCGCTTTAGGTACAACAAACAATAGCTTGATACTATCAAGAGGAAAGTCCGGGCTGCAGTGAAGTAGGGTTCCATTTAGCGAATGGCTAAGGTAACTTAAGGGACAGTGCAACAGAGAGTAGACCGCCACGAAAGTGGTAAGGGTGAAAGGGTAGGGTAAGAGCCTACCAGTGCTTTGAGTAATCATTGCAGCTATGTAAACCCAACCCGCAGCAAGAAGAGCTGGTATTAAGCTTCACAACTTTTGCTCTTCGCTTGATTGCCTAAGTAATTTGGCAACTAGATAAATTATTGTTTAATACAAAACTCGGCTTATAGTTGTGCCTAAATTCTAACAGTAGACTGTCACATTAAAATTTATTTTTACAATTCAAAAGTCTCTTTTCCATTCAGGATAATAATAAACTGAAACTAATGTTTAAATTGTGTCAAAACCCTATCTAAGGATAGTTTTCAGAAAATTTGTTATAATAACTTAGAAAGATTTTTAAAAATAACTTTATAAAATAAAAATAGTATTATTTTAAAAAATAGGTTAAATATTTTTTAATATTTATAATCAATACTATTATTGTTTTAAATTAATTTTGGGAGAGTAGTTATGTTTAAATCAATTTCAATTAAAGCTAAATTACTAATGATTGTAATTAGTTCAATTGTAATAGTATCAGTGGCAATGTTAGTGCAATCAATTATATCTTTACAAGATACATCAGCCGTTGTTATCGAAAAGTTTAAAGCTGATGCATATAAAGCAAAAGAGGAAGAATTACAAAACTATGTCTCATTAGCAATGAAAACTGTTGAGTCTTATTATGCACGTACTGCAAAAGAGAAAGTAAAAGCAGAAGTTCAAACCTACTTAAAAGAACAAACTGGATTTATCCTTTCTATCATGGAAGGTGAGTATGAAAAATACAAGGATACGATGCCTGAAGATCAACTCAAAGAAATCATCAGAAATGCTGTAGAATCAACACGATATGGTAAGAGTGGGTATTTTTGGATTAATGATTTAGATACGAATATGGTTATGCATCCAATTAAACCTTCATTAAATGGAAAAAACTTATCAAAACTTAAAGATAAAAATGGAAAGTTCTTTTTTACTGAGTTTGTAAAAGTTGTTAACAGTTCAGGTTCTGGATTTGTTGATTATTTATGGCCAAAGCCAGGTTTTGATGATCCTCAAGAGAAAGTATCGTATGTAACACTTTTTAAACCTTATAATTGGGTTGTTGGTACAGGCGAATATGTTGATAATGTAACAGCTAAACTTCAAGAAGAAGCTTTAAAAGCTATTGGTGATATGCGATATGGTAAAAATGGCTATTACTGGATTAATAGTTCTCATCCTAAAATGGTAATGCATCCAATTAAACCTTCTTTAAATGGAAAAGATTTAACAGCAATTAATGATAAAGCAGGAAAACCACTTTTTGTTGAAATGTCTCAAACTGCTAATAAAGATAAAAAAGGTGGACTTGTTAAATATATGTGGGCAAAACCTGGAAAAGATGCTCCACAGCCAAAATTTTCATTTGTTCAAAAGTTTGAAGCTTGGGATTGGATTATCGGAACTGGAGTCTATGTTGATGACATCGAAGATAAAATTATTGAGATGGAGCAAGAGACAGCAGACCAGATTCTATCAGTAATTGTTCGAAACTGTGTTATTATCTTTGTAATTATGGTGTTATTGGCATTTATGATGGCAGTGATCTCAAACAAAGCAATCTTTAAACCACTCAATGATTTCCAAGAGGGACTACTAGGATTCTTTAGATACCTCAATAAAGAGCAATCAGAGGTTCAAGAGCTTGACGCTTCAGCAGATGATGAAATTGGTAAAATGGCAAAAAAAGTAAATGAAAATGTCATTAAAACAAAATCACTCATAGAACAAGATAATGCATTAATTAATGATGTAACGAGAGTTGTTGAACAAGTAAGAGAAGGTGATTTAACCAATAGAGTTCAAAAGTCAACGGATAATGAATCATTACAAAAACTACAAAGTCAATTAAATGAGATGTTAAACAATTTAGAAACAAATATTGGTAGTCATACTAATACAATTTTAGATGTTTTATCAAGTTACGGAAAGTTAGACTTTAGAGATAAAATTGATAATGCCTCAGGAAAAGTTGAAATAGCGATTAATAACTTAGCTCAAATCATTAATGATATGTTAGTTGAAAATAAAGCTAATGGATTAACTTTAGATAGTAGTTCAGATATCTTATTAACTAATGTTGATACGTTAAATACAAACTCTACATCAACGGCGGCAGCTCTTGAAGAGACTGCAGCAGCCTTAGAAGAGATTACAAGTACAATTATTAATAACACAAACTCAATTGCTACAATGGCTTCATACTCTAATGAGTTATCAGAATCAATTAGTGTTGGTCAAGAGTTAGCTTCATCAACTGTAAAAGCAATGGATGAGATTAATGACCAAACTGAAGCCATTGCAGATGCTATTACTGTTATTGATCAAATTGCATTCCAAACTAATATTTTATCTTTAAATGCAGCCGTTGAAGCTGCAACTGCAGGTGAAGCAGGTAAAGGTTTTGCTGTTGTTGCTCAAGAGGTACGAAACTTAGCTTCACGATCAGCTGAAGCAGCTAAAGAGATTAAAGAGTTAGTTGAAAATGCAACTATTAAAACAAATGCAGGTAAAGATGGTGCTGATAAGATGATTCAAGGTTACGAGTCATTAAATGTTAGTATTGTAAAAACCACAGAGACGATTAATACTATTGCAGAAGCCTCACAAGAGCAAAGAACTGGAATTGAACAAATTAACGATGCTGTAACACAACTTGATCGACAGACGCAAGAGAATGTAGCTATTTCTAATACGACTCATACTATTGCAACACAAACTGATGAAATTGCAAAAATGGTTGTTGCCTCAGCAAACGAAAAAGAGTTTATTGGAAAAGATAGTGTGAAAGCTAAAGTTTTAGAGACTGGTTCAACTTCTTCTTTTGATTTACAAAAAGCAAAAGAAGCTAGAAAAAAAGCAACTGGAGCAACAACTCCTACTAGAAAAGAATCAAGAGTTGCAACAAGTACACCAGCTAAAATTGAACCTGTAAAAGCTTCAACAACTGCAATCACGGCAAATAATAGTGATGATGATGAGTGGGAAAGCTTTTAGGCTTTCTCGTTCATTTCAATATTAAGCAGCCTTTAATTATTTAATTTATTATTTGCTATAATATCGTCACAATTTCAAAGTGGAAGTGGTAATGGCTAAACATTTTAGAATTTTTCTAATTTTTTCAATTTTATTATTTTCACTTTTCTCGTTTAAATTCTATATTGAATCACAAGAACTCAGTAATGTTAAACAGATGATTGCAGAAGATGAAACAAAGTCTTTAACTGCACTCTTTAAGTCTTTTAGACAAGTCTATCAAAAAAAATTCCTTGAAAATCATATTGTAATTGATGATAAAACAGTTGAGCTTTTGCCTGTACGTACGACACAAAAAATATCTGATAGATTTGCCCAACTTATTGGTGATAGAGTAACTATTCGAACGGTATCAGATCGACCAAGAAATCATAATAATAAAGCCAATAGTTATGAGATGAATATTATTGATTATTTTAACAGCAATAAAGATAAAAAATCATATTTTGAAGCAAAAGGTGACGGCGAATACTATTATGCAGAGCCCCTCTATATTGAAAGTACATGCTTGAAGTGCCATGGCAAAAAAGAAGATGCTGTTGATATTATTCAAAAAAGATATGATACTGCATTTGATTATAAATTAGGTGAATTGCGTGGTATTATAAGTATTGACATTGCAAAAAAAGATGTTACTCAAAAATTAGACCAGAATTTTATGATTAATATTCAAGTGGGTATTTTTGTATTTGTTCTTTTTATGTTGGCAGTTTATTTACTGATTAAAATTATTATTAAAAATGAAGAAAAATATGCAAAAACATTAGAAGATAGGGTACAAGAACAGTTTACAGAGTTAAAAGATAAAAATGATATGCTTTTTCAACAGTCAAAAATGGCTGCGATGGGAGAGATGATAGGAAATATTGCACATCAATGGCGACAACCGTTAAGTTCTATTAGTACAGCAGCAAGTGGTATGAAAGTTCAAAAAGAGTTTGGTACTTTAAGTGATGAAGATTTTGAGGAGAGTATAGATAATATAGTTGATGCAACACAACACTTGTCAGGTACGATTGATGACTTTAGGAACTTTTTTCACTCCTCAAAAGATCAAACAGACTTTAGTTTGACTCAGATTATTGATAATTCTTTAAAGCTGGTGCAATCAACGTTTAAAAGCCATGATCTTGAAGTTATTAAAGATATCAATGAAGAGATTATGTTATACGGTTATGATAGAGAGTTAACCCAAGCAATTTTAAATATTTTAAACAACGCAGAAGATGTTTTAGAACAGAATAATAAAGATGAAAGAAAAATTATTCAAATCAGTGTTAAAAAGGATAGCGAGTTTGCAATTATTGAAATCATTGATAATGCAAAAGGTATTCCTGAAAATATTATTGATAGAATTTTTGAACCATACTTTACTACCAAAGGAAAAGATAAAGGTACAGGAATTGGTCTATATATGACACGGCAAATTGTTATTGAGCATATGGCGGGTAATTTAACGGTAAAAAATGATAACTTTATGATTGACAATACCCAATATAATGGTGCAAAGTTCTCAATTTATCTTCCTTTAGAAAAAATAGAATAGTTTTAACACTTTTTAATCAACTATTGAGTACATTACGAGTTTAATTTTATACAAAACTGCATACCACGGATAATCAATGAGTATTACAACACAAACCCTATATATTTCTAGAAAATCAAAACATGGAGCTCTCAGTGAAGCTTTAAGCCATTTAAAAACATATTCTTTAAATGTTTCAGGATGTCTTGGTTTTGAAGTTTTTCAATGTGATGAAGAGGTTAATGAATTTTTAGTTTATGAACAATGGCAAGATCAAAATAGTTTAGATGTGTTTAAAAAGTCAGATATTTATAAATTGTTTTTAAAACAAAAAGAGACCTTAGTTTATCGTACTGAAAACTTGAATTTGATGTAAATAAAACCCAAGAAGGTTTTATTTAGCCATCTTTTCACAAATTTGTGTCTTCATGCCATCATGATATTCACAATGTAGTCCACATTCATAAAATCCTCGTGTCGTTAAATCTAACTCTTCTAGTTTCTTAATAGATGCTTCTTGACATGCTTTTAGATTTGGAAAAACTTCTTTTAAAGCCATACTTCTTTTACTGTTGCTTTTATCGGGATAGATGTAGGCTGTCCATTTTTCTGGACCTTTTTCTGCACATGCAGTAAACAGTAGGCTGGCAGTTATTGCTGTTAATAGTAGTTTTATCATTTGCTCTCTTTTGTTAAATTTATCATGGTATTATAAAGTCTTATCCTAAAATTTTTCTTAGGGTTTCTTTCATTGTATTAAAATCATCTAATTCATAACGTAATCGCAAGTTTTCAAGATACATTTCAATAGCACGTTGAAGCTGTTCACTCACTTTTCCTGTAGATGCTGATTTATTAATAGTATCTGGCTTATATCCAATCTCTTTTGCTAAATTCTTGTATGTTAGCCCTAAATCTTTACAAACTTGTTTGATTATATTCGGATTTAAATCTTCGTATAATGGATTACAATTGATATTAAATGTATCTGCTACCTCTTCTACAATAGCTTTCTTTTCAATTAAAGATAATCGGTTGTGGTAAGCATTTGAGTCCGGTCTATAGATATTAAAACTCTCACTACTTAAGGATATGAAAAGTTTATCTCCATCACATCCAATCATATCTTCAAAAGCTTTTTGAAGTTCAGGTTCTTTTCGTTGTTCAAAAATATCAATGAACATCAGTGAGGTTACATTTTTACCTTTTGTTTTTGACTCTTTATACTCTTCAAAGGTAATTTCATAATTACTGTGCTGATATTCAATATAAATAGAATCTTTTGGCATATTACCATTTACAATAAAATGAAAATTTGAAACGCTATCTCGATTATTTGTTGAAACACTTTCTAAGTTTGCAATATTCATCATATAGTTACTTAAGAACTCATCGATAACTTCTTCAACTTCATGAAGTGATTTATATTTATTATTTACATCTCTAACAAAATAGGGAACTTGCTGAAAGAGTTTTCCAACTTGTGTCATGGTATTTCCTTATAAATATTTAGTTTTTACTATTTTTTATGAAGTCAATTTTACAATAAAATAGTTAAAAAGATGTATATATAATAGTAAAATTGATAAAATTTATATAAATTTTACAATTTTGTCTGATTCTTTATTAAAACTACTTTTACAATTCTTCCACAATAATTATGGTATGATTTTATAAAAAATAAAAAGTTGATCTATGAAAAAATGTATGATTATTTTATTCCTCTTTATAAGTTCCTTATTTGCTGAAAATTTTTCTGAAATGAGTACTCAAGAACTTATAGCAATAATGGGTTATGTTAAACCAGAAAATCAAAAAAAATTTAAACGTGAGTTAAAAAGTCGAATCTCAACCATGAGTGATAAAGAGAAACGACGTTACAAGAAAAATCTTAAACGATTAAAAAGATAATAAGAATGAAAAAACGAATTTTACTTTTAGAAGATGACTTAACGCTTAATGAAACGATTGTTGATTATTTAGAAGAGAATAATTTTGAAGTAGTTGCTTTGTATGACGGTGATGATGCAAATGAGACAATTTATGAATCAAATTTTGACCTCTTTTTACTTGATGTTAATGTTCCTTCCTTGAATGGTTTTGAACTTTTAAAACGATGTCGAGAAGAGGGTGTTAAAACACCAGCAATATTTATTACTTCACTAAACTCAATGGACTCTTTTGAACAAGGGTTTGAAAGTGGTTGTGATGACTATATACGAAAACCCTTTGAACTTAAAGAGTTATTGATTCGTATTCAATCTATACTCAAACGAGGTTATTTTCATAAAAGTGATGCAAAGGTAGCTATTGTTGATAATATTACCTTTGATACGAAAGCAAATCTATTATATAAAGATAATGAAGTTGTCAAACTCAATTTAAAAGAGTTAAAACTACTGAATCTTTTTATGCAAAACCAGAATGAACTTTTATCCCATGAACGTATTTACGATACGGTTTGGGATTATGAGGAGGAGAGCAGTGATTACTCTCTTCGAACTTATATTAAGAACTTACGAAAAATATTTGGCAAAGATAGGATTATAAGTGTTAAAAAGCTTGGATATCGATTTACCACAGAGTGAGAAAAAGACTTTAATTGGCTTTTTGAGTCTTTACTCTTTACTTTGTGTGGTGATACTTTTTTTTATCTCTTTTTTATACTTTAAGTTACAAAAAGAGCTGATGCTTAAAGACAAGCGAGTTCAACTGCAATCTTATTCAAATGATTTAATCTATCGTCTAAAAGATCTTCACATTAACTTTGATAAATATAAGTTTTATCCTAGGGATGAACGTTTTAACTCAGCAATTTATGATAGTGATCGAAAACTAATTTTCTCAACACTAAAATCTCCTAAAGTAAATTTAGAAGATGTTGTCTATACCTCAAATAAGTATATTCATTTTATTGAAGAGCCAGATTCATATTACCTAGGGGCTAAATATGTGATTCTAGAGGTACCAGATAATCAACTATGGCTTAAAAGTACAAAAGAAGAGATTTTTATCTTTATCATTTTTGGATTTTTAGCACTTTTTGTTGTGGGTTTCTTTTTGCTCAAACTCTTTTTAAAACCAATGCGAGATGCCTTTCATCTTCTAGATCGTTTTATAAAAGATACCACCCACGAATTAAACACGCCAATTTCGGCTATCGTTGCTAATATTGAACTCATTGATATTGATACCATTCCTGATGAGAAATTAAAGAAAAAGATTAAACGTATTGATGTTGGAGCAAAAACAGTTTCAAATATTTATCAAGACTTGACCTATTTGACCCTAAATAATAAAATCATCTCTCAAAATGAACTGCTTGATCTCTCTTCTTTGGTACATCAGCGGGTTGATTATTTTAAAACATTAGCAAATGTTAAACGAATTTCTTTTAAAACAGGAATTGATGAAAATATTGAACTTTTTTGTGACCAAAAGAAGATTTCAAAAGTAGTGGATAATTTGCTCTCCAATGCTATTAAATATAATAAAGTAGAAGGCTCTATTACTGTAACGCTAAAAGAGAAATCTTTAATTATTGAAGATAGTGGAAAAGGAATTGCTCAAGATAAGATTGATTCAATGTTTGATCGTTATTCACGTTTTGATAAAAGTGTGGGAGGTTTTGGAATAGGGCTTAATATTGTTTCATTAATATGTAAAGAGTATCATATTGATATTCAAATTAAATCAGAAGTTAATATTGGAACAAAGGTAATGCTTTCATGGTAAGATATTTATTTATAGCCCTTTTTTGTTGCTCATCACTTTTTGCAAATAGTTATACAAAAAACTGTGTATCCTGTCACAATGAGTTACCTGTATCCATTGACAAGTACTTTTACCACTATTTATTAAAGTACAGTAGTGAAAAGGGTGTTAAAGAATCAATTGCTAGTTATTTAAAAACTCCCTCTAAAGAAAAAACAGTTATGTCTGAGGCTTTCATCAGTCGATTTGGAATAAAAAAGCCAACAAAACTTACCAATAAAGAGTTAAAAGAGGCCATTGATAAGTACTGGGAAACCTATAAGGTCTTTGGTCAACTAAAATAGTTTAACAGCCTCAATACTCTCCACAATCATTTCACAATTACTTTTTATACTTCTCTTATAAAACTTAGGAGATGAAAATGAAAACGTTAACAAAAATTATAGCTACAACATCAATTTTATTAAGTACTTCCCTTTTTGCAACAGATGGAGAAGTTCTGTTTAAATCATGTATTGGATGTCACGGTGCAAATGCTGAGAAAAAAGCTTTAGGAAAAAGTGAGATTATTCAAGGTTGGAGTGTCGAAAAAACAACAAAAGCGCTCAAGGGATACCAAGATGGAACTTATGGTGGACCTATGAAAGGTGTTATGAAAGGGCAAGCTGCAAAATTAGACGATGAAAAAATTGATGCAATTGCTAAATATATTTCAACATTAAAATAGTGAGTATTTTAGAATTTATAGAATAAAGGGGCTGTTATGATAAAAAGAGATGAAATCCTGACTACAGGAAAAAAGATAATATTAGGAGTACTGTTTTTAGCAGGTTCAGTTTTTGCTCAAGAAGAGGTACATTATGAATATATAAATGTAACTCACTCAAAACCTGTTTATGAAGAGATTGAAGTGGTTAAACCTCACCGTCATACAAGTGATTGTTTTGAAGAATACCATGTTCAAAAGCCTCGTTATAATAACAGAAGTAGTGAAAACAATATTGGAATGGATACTATTATTGGTGTAGCAAGTGGTGTTATTATTGGAAATCAAATTGGTAAAGGTAATGGAAGAACGGCTGCAAAGGTTATTGGTGGTATTTTAGGTGGTACGGTTGCTAATAAAATGCGAAACTACAAACATGTGGATGATAGTTATGATGATGACTACTATTATGAAACCAAAAAACGAAAGGTTTGTAATATTAGACATAGTACAACCCATACAAAACGGGTTTTAAAAGGGTATAAAAACTATTTCGTTTATAATGGAAAACGATTACATAAATTTACAAAACGTCCAAAAGAGCAAGTACGGGTAACAACTACAATCTCATTTTAAGTTTATGGAGACTCTTCTCCATAAGCAACAATCTTATTTCTACCAGAATTTTTAGCTTTATAGAGTAACTCATCACTTTTTCTAATAAGACCTTCAGGAGTCTCATCTTTTGTATTGATGGCGTAAATCCCTGCAGAAAACGTGACAAACTTTGAAACACTATTTTGACTGTGTTCAATTTTGATATTTTCAAAGTTACATTTTAGTTTATTAGCTAGGTTAAGAGCATTTTTCTTTGAGTTGGTAAAAAAGAGTATTCCAAACTCTTCTCCTCCTAAACGAAAAGCAAGGTCATTAGGGCGTTTAAAGGTATTCTTCATACATGCGGCTAATGATTTTAGTACAGTATCTCCTTGTACATGTCCATAGGTATCATTGTATTGTTTAAAGTAATCAATATCTAAAAGTAAAAAGTTTAATTGAAGTTCATATCGATTAGCTAGTTTTAATTGCTGTTTGACAACATTATTAAAGTGTCGTCTGTTATAAAGCAAAGTTAATCCATCGGTGAGTGAGAGCTGTTCAATATGTTTTTTATCAGTAATGTCTTGTCGTATGGCACTGTATCCAATGATTTCCCCACTGGTATTTAATTCTGGTGAAACCGTTGCATAAACCCAGTAAAACCCACCATTTTTCTTTTTGTTTTTTATTTCACCTTTCCAAACTTTACCTGTTTGAATTGTTTCCCACATCTTTTTGAAAGTCTCTTTTTCCATATCTTTATGACGAATAATATTATGAGGTTTTCCAATTAAGTCTCTCATCTCATATTCTCCAATATTACAAAAAGCCTTAGTTGCATACTTAATCACCCCTTTTTTATCTGTTATTGAGGCAATGACATTTTCTCCATAGATTTTTAAAAGTTTTTCAAACTCCGCGATTTTATCTTCTAAGGATATGATTTTTTCAAGAGTAGATTTTTGAGTATTTATTTTTTTTACATAATATTGTAAGGTTTGGTGTGAAAGAGTAGAATCTTCTTTAATATCTATTGCGCCTATAGGAAGTTGCAATAATTGATTTAACTCTTTTTGAGACTGGTTATAAATAATAATTATTATTATAAGATATGGATATTGCTCTCTTAATATTTTAATGAGTTGAATTTCGGTGATATCTAAAATAAACATATCATACTGTTTTTGTTCAAGCTCTGTATTTATCTCACTACATTTTTCTTTGTAAAAAATGTTTGCAAAATAACTATTCAAAAAGTCTTTGTTTTTTTCCTGAACACAAGCTAATACATTAATATTTTGAGACGTCTTTAATAGAGATTGATTCATTAAATACCTTGAAAAATTATTACGACAATATTATATCGTAAAATTAAATAAAGTTTAATATAATAAACTAAATTATTAGTTTAAAGTTATTGACTAAAATTGCTAAAGGTTATGGAATAAAATTCAAATATGGTGATAAAAGTTATTTTGTTTTTTAATTATTAAAAAAAGTGAGAAAATGTGATGGTACCCGTGGTCGGACTCGAACCGACAAGACTGTGAAGTCATCGGATTTTGAATCCGACGTGTTTACCAGTTTCACCACACGGGCAAAAAAAAACCCATCCATAAAAAATGGATGGGTATTGTAAAGAAAGTTTGCTTTGTAATTACTTAGCAACAGCTTCTTTTAAAGCTTTCCCTACTTTGAATTTTGCAACAGTTGTAGCTGGTACATTAACAGTTTTATCTGTTCCTGGTACTTTGGCAGTTCTTGCAGCTCTTGGAGCTGTAGAGAATGTACCAAACCCAATAAAGCTAACAGACTCTTTTTTAACTAATGCGTCTGTAATAGTATCAAGTACAGCATCAACTGCACCTTTTGCGTCTTTTTTAGATAAACCAGCTTTTGCAGCAACTGCATCAATAAATTCAGCTTTGTTCATAGAAGAACTCCTTAATTAAGATTAATATCACGTAAACTTTATAGTATTTAAACTTTAGAATAGCTAAAAGTAGGGGGTTTTTGGGGCATTTTAGAGAAAAATCACTTTTTTTTAGTCAAAAAATATTATATGCTATTGTTTTGCTATTAATTAAATGACGATTTGATGCTTAAAAGACGACAACTGTTCTCAATAATTGCAACTTTTTTTACCAATTCATTGATATCACGGTCATAGACGTACATACCAATTCCTTTAATAATCATAACATGGTTGTTAGTCTCTTTTAAATATTTTGTAATTTCTAATGCATTTCGATCATACCAGGTTGAAAAAATTCCTGGGTCAATTACTGGGATTTTTCCAAAGGTTGTTTTTCCAAAGTAATCATTGAGTTCAATAGTATCATGTTCAAAAGTATATGCTGTTGTATAAATTGGTACCCCAAAAGCAATATATTTTGCTTCATGGATGTTATTATAAATAGTGGCATGGATATGAGCTTCAATTGAAGCAATTTTCCAACGATAATCTTGCTTAACGGTACTAAGTTCACAAAAGGATTTTTCATCCATTTCATCAAAAATAGCATCTGCAGTGTTAATCATAAAAGAGTTATGGTCAATTTTTGCTGAAATTGCACCATGATAAATACCAAAAAAGTTTTTTCTAAAAAGCGTTAACGATAGGTCACTTAATTGTTTTACTGTATCTTGGTTTATCATTTTAAAATGCCTCAAATATGTTTTTGGATATTATACATAAAACATATTAAGGACCTTTTTAATGCAAATACCACATATACCTGTACTCTTTCAAGAAACACTTGATGCTTTTACTGATATTAATGAAGGGTATATTATAGATTGTACAACAGGATATGCAGGACATAGTGAAGGTTTACTACAGCAAAATGAAAATGTACAGCTCATTTGTAATGACCAAGATGAAGAGGCATTACTTTTTTCTAAAAAAAGATTAGATCCTTTTAAAACACGGGTTGTTTTTAACCAAGGAAACTTTGAACATGTTATTGAAACCTTTAGAGGTTTTAATATACGAGGTATTTTAGCAGATATTGGAGTTTCTTCATTACAGCTTGATAAAAATGAGCGAGGCTTTGGTTTTGATAGTGAAACCTTAGATATGAGAATGAACCAAACCCAAAGCTTAGATGCTTCTGTGGTAGTTAATAGTTATTCTCAACACGATTTAGAACGAGTGTTTAAAGAGTATGGTGAAGTTCGTGAATATAAAAAGGTCGCTTCCCTGATTGTTAATAATCGACCATTTTCCAGTGCAAAAGAGTTATCGGATTTTTTGTCTAAAAAAATGCATAAAGGAAAACTTCATCCTGCAACCTTACCTTTTCAGGGAATTCGTATAGAAGTTAACGATGAGTTGGGTGTATTACAGCGACTTTTTGACTCTATAGAAGAGAATAAACCTACTAATTGTATTATTGCAATCATCTCTTTTCACTCTTTAGAAGATAGAATTGTAAAGCAGTATTTTAAAAAATGGACTAAATCATGTATTTGTCCTAAAGAGGCTCCACGATGTACTTGTGGAAATGGACATCAATTGGGAAAAATTATTACAAAAAAACCAATCATTCCTACTAAAGAGGAGATTAAACAAAACCCTCGAAGTCGTAGTTCGAAGTTAAGGATCTTTAAATTTGATTAAACTTAATGCAAAAAAATCATTAATTATTGTTTTTTCTATATTAGGATTAGCGCTTACTTTATATTTTCCAAAAATCTATTTAGCAAATAATATATATTATGTGAGTAAGGATATCAATAAACTTTATGCTCACTATACATCACTCAAAGAGGAAAATAAGTTTTTACAACAACAATTAGAGGATATGAAATTTAAAAATCAGATTGTTGATTCCTTAATCATCTTGGAAGATAAATGATAAAATATATTATTGAGTTTGGACTTCGTAAACCAATATTAAATCATTTTTTACTTTTTTTTCTTTTTGTCTTGGCTGTTTTTGCTTATTTTAAAATTCCCAAAGAAATATTTCCACCTGCTTCTCTTGATGCAGTAGCTATATCCGGAAGTTACGCAGGCGCAAGTTCTGATTTACTTGATAAAATGGTAGTAGAGGAACTAGAAGATGAATTAACCTCTTTAGAAGAGGCTAGTGATATCACCTCTGTGATTAAAAATGGATATTTTTCAATTAATGTAAAACTAAAAAGTGGATTTGAAGCAGTTGATGTAATTGATGATGTAAAAGATATCGTAACTAAAACAAAGTCAAATTTACCTTCTGATATGGATGAGCCCATTGTTAAAGAGATTATCGGCGAAATTCCTTTAATTACAGTTGTTTTGTATGGAAGTGATTCCAAAGAAGAATTACTAAAAATAGCTAAAGATGTAAAATCCTCTTTGGCACAATTAAAAGATTTAAGTTCCTTATCTATTTGGGGTGATAGTGATAAAGAGCTTCTTATAAAATTTGATGAAAATAGAATAAAAGCTTATGAGTTAGGTATACAAGATGTTATAACTTCTGTTCAGAACTTAAGTTCTATTTTTCCTGCAGGTATTGTAAAAGATGAAACACGACACTACTATTTAAGTACCTTTAATGGAGAAAAAAACCTGGCAAAAATTCAAAATACAATTTTGAAAATACAGAATCAAAGACTCTACTTAAAAGATATTGCTCAAGTAGGTTTTCAACTAGCAGATGTAAATAATATTTCTCATTTTAATGGAAATCGAGATGTTTCTATTGGTATTAATAAGAGTGAAAGTGGTGATGCTATTGAGTTAGTAAAACAGATTAAAGAAACACTTGCATTCTACAAAGAAAAATATCCTCATTTAGAGTTTGATACGCATACTGATACTTCTGTTTGGATTAAAAACCGTCTAAATACAGTTGTTTCTAATATTTTATTTGGACTTTTTTTACTTTTCTTGGCACTTTTCTTTTTTATTAATGTGCGTATTGCTACTGTTATTGCTATTGGTATTCCTACATCTTTTATGATTGGGTTAATAGCTGCCGAAGCAATGGGATATAGTCTTAATATGTTATCTCTTCTTGGTGCGCTTATTGCCCTTGGTATGCTTGTTGATGAAGCCATTGTTGTTGGTGAGAATATTTATCGTCATATGGAAATGGGAAAAGACCGGTTAACGGCAGCTTTAGATGGGGCACTTGAAGTCTATCCTGCTGTGTTAACTGCCACTGCAACAACAATCTTTGCCTTTTTACCTATTTTATTAATGACGGGTGAAGTTGGGAAGTTTATGAAAGTATTACCTATTATGATTGCGATACTTCTTTTGTCATCCTTGTTAGAGGCATTTTTCTTTTTGCCTTTACATGCAAGACAAATTTTTAGTGTTCATACTAAGGCTAAAAAGTCAGATAAAATTTGGGAAATTAATAAAAAGATTTATAAAACCATATTAAATTTTCTATTACAACGACGTTTTATAGCGCTTCTTATTATGGTTGGTTCAATAGTTGGTTCAACCATTTTTTTAGCTTCTCAGTCACGATTTCAATTTTTGCCTGATTTTGATTCTACTCAAGTTTATATTAATGGTTCTGTTGGTGTTGGAAAAAAGATTGAGCAAACAGAGGCTTTGGTTGCTAAAATAGAACAAAAAATCATACAAGAGTATGATTTTGCTAATAATTTAGATTCAGTTTCTTCCGTTATTGGAATGCGATTAGATGGTAAAAATATACCTCAAAATGAGGAGTTTTATTTTCATATATTTGTAAATCTTTATGAAAGAGCACCTCAAAATGCATTTGATAAATACATTAATCCTTATTTATCGCCTAAATATGATGGAACCAATATGATTCGACAAAAATCTGCACAACAAGTAGAACAAGAGTTAAATGAATTGCTTAAACCTTTGATTGCAAATGGAGAATACGAAGAGTTTAAAGTATTTGTTCCAGGAGCAGGTATTGTTAAAAATGATATTGAACTAGCCATATCGGGACAAGATGATAAGGTCGCTAATGCTGTAAAAGTTATTAAACAGAAATTACAAACTATTAAGGGTGTGTCAAATGTTACGGATGATATTTTAGAAGGTAATGTTGAATTAAAATTTAAAGTCAATCCTTATGGTCAAGAACTTGGTTTTAGTGAAAACTATATTATCTCAATGATTCGTCCAATGTATTTTAAAGGTGCTTACTCAAAAATGTTTGATGATGAGGGGATTGTGGATGTTGTCTTTCAAAGTAAAAACAAGGACAGCTTAAAGTCATTGGATTCTTTTGAAGTTTTAGTTCCAGGAAGTAATCAAAAAGTGCTTTTGCAAGATGTGGTAACAATCGTGAAGCAAAAAGCACTTTCTCAAATATTTAAAGAAAATAATAAAAGAATCGTTTCTATTACTGCAACTTCCAGTGGTGTGACTTCTTCTGAAATTTTTGAAGAATTGACACCTGTTTTAGAGAGTTTAAAAACAGAAGTTCTTATTGATATTAAAGGGGAGCAAGAGGAAAATCAAAAGGTACAACAAGAGATGATGCAAGCTGCTTTGTTAGCTATTATATTGATTTTTATTGCGTTAATTTGGATGTTTGATTCTGTTGTTAAACCACTTATTATTATCTCAACAGTTCCTTTGTCAATTTTTGGTGTTTTAGTGGGGCATACGGTTATAGGTATTAATATTACAATGCCAAGTTTAATAGGTATGGTTGGACTTGCAGGTGTAATTGTTAATGATGGTATTATCATGATGGATTTTATCAAAAAAGGTAAAACCCTAGTTGAACTAGAAGAGTATGCTCTTATGCGTTTACGACCGATTTTACTAACGTCTGCTACAACTATTTTAGGTCTGTCTACTTTGATGTTCTTTGCTTCTGGACAAGCATTGATTTTACAGCCAATGGCAATCTCTTTAGGATTTGGTATTCTATGGGCAACAATATTAAACTTATATTATGTTCCAATGGTCTACAGGCTTATTTATCTAAGAAAAGCTAATCAATAATGCAAGATAGGTATGCCGCAGATATTGGAGATTTTGGTAAATTTCAACTTCTGCGGTATATGTTTAACAATACAGAATATAATTTAAAACAAATTTGGTATATGTATCCTGATGAATTTCATAACAATGATGGGCAATATATTAATTATTTTGAAAAAGTAAAAGGGGTTGACCCTTTTTTAGAAGAGACTCTTTGTCGTATTATTAAAACTAATAGAAGTGTTTATTCTTTAGAAAAGGCTCAGTTACTTAATAATTGTGAGTACTTTTCATCTTGTGTAAATGAAAATGGCAAAGATGATTTAATATATCGTAAAAGTTGGTTTAAAAAAGCTTGTATGTTTGCTTATGGTGCTGATTTTATTTTAGTAGACCCAGATAATGGAATTGCAACAAAATTAATTAAAGAAAAAGATTCAAAAAATATCAAACTTTTAACTTATGATGATTTTCAAATGCGCTCAAAAGCTGGTAAATATATCTTCTTTGATGAAATAGAATCCCTTTATAGTCTTGGATTCAGTATTATTATTTATCATCATTTAAATCGTACTATGAGTCATGATAAACAAATAAAGATTTTAAAAGATAGATTAAAGGAGAACTTTTTAAAAGTGATTGCTATAAAGCATAAACCATACTCTCCACGTGTCTATTTTTTTATTTTTAGTCAGCAAGAGGTTTTTGATTTTTGTTTAAAATATCTTAAAACTTTTGAAAAGAGTTTCAGTGATCAGTGGAAGCTTTTTTTATAATAGAATTAATCATATTATTAAAAACTAAATAGTGTAAAGGTACTAAACTATACCAATAGAGACGACCTAATACTCCTTTTGGGTAAAAGTAGGCTGATTGAATAAGTTTATTATCTTCAATTTTAAATTCTAACCAGGCATTTCCTGGAACTTTCATTTGTGCATAGAGAAGGAGACGTTCATTCTCTTTGAGGTCAACAACCTTCCAAAAGTCTAGTGATTCTCCTATTCTCAAATTATTTTGATCTCTTCTTCCTCTTTGCAATCCAACGCCACCAATCATTTTGTCAACGATACCCCTAATTACCCATAAAAAATCATA
The DNA here is from genome assembly GCA_001655195.1 of Arcobacter sp. EP1. Taxonomy (GTDB): domain Bacteria; phylum Campylobacterota; class Campylobacteria; order Campylobacterales; family Arcobacteraceae; genus Arcobacter_A. Next base: position 298,745 of record LPNY01000132.1, on the reverse strand, counting down.
ATCAAACCAGCCATTTTTTCCACCTATGCTAGTAAAACTTTTATAAACTTTGGCTATTTCTAGATTGGAAATATCTTTTTCTTTTCTATCTACAAAAATAGCATCGGCTATCTCTTGAGTATGATTTTTATCCCAAACCTTTCCTCCATTATCACTCCATCGACTAATTACTTGATGTTTTTTAATTTCATTTTCTGCTTCTTTGACGGCATTGAGATAAGAGAGTGGTTGTATATTTGGAAAATATTTTTTTGCATGGTCATTTTGTATGATAACTTCTGATTTGAGTCCTTCAATAAGTGCTTTTGCAACGGTAAAAGGAATGGGAGTAAAAAGGTTCAGCCAATAGGATGAAAGATTGATAGATAAAAAGGGTAGGGGAATTAAAACTCTTTTTAGTTCTAATGCTTGACCTGCTTGTACCATCATATCACGATAGGTAAGTTGTTCACTTCCTATATCTATGATACAGTTTTCTTCCTCTTTTATATATAACGATGCTTCTAAATATTGTAGTACATCCTTGATCGCTATGGGTTGTGCTTTTGTATAGACCCACTTTGGAGTGGTCATGATAGGTAGTTTTTCTACTAGATTTCGTATTATCTCAAAGCTTGTACTTCCTGATCCAATAATAACACCAGCACGTAACCATATGGTTTGTACCTCTTTTGATGAACTTAAAACTTCACCTGTTTCTAAACGACTAAGAAGATGTTCACTGGTATCTTTGTTTTTAACCCCTAGTCCACCTAAATAGATGATTCTTTTTACGCCACACTCTTTAGCCACATCCAAAAAGTTTTGAGCTGATATTTTGTCTAGGTCTTTATAGTTCTTATTATTAAGAGAGTGGATTAAATAATAAGCAGTATGGATATCTTTTAATGCTATCTTGAGTTGTTCTTTATGAAAAGTATCTCCTTGGATAACTTCTATATTCTGAAGTACTTCTGAAGATAAGCTACTTTTATTTCTCACATAAAGTCGTAAATCAATGGAAGTGTCATTTAAAAGTTTTTGTTTGAGTCTTCTCCCAATATAGCCTGTTGAACCAGTTAGTAAAACTTTCATGTATATCCTTTACTCTATGATAGTAGTAAATTATCGCTTTTGATTGAGTAAAGTTATTCCTGTAATTCTTTCCAATAAGGTTTTCTTTTTATTGATGTTTAGTAATTCAGCTCCAGGGTTAAGACCCGTAACAACGGCACGTCCTATAATAAACCGACCTTGTTCACCATCTTCTTCTAAGGTTTTAATTCCCCAAATATTATGAAAAGCCAAAGGTTCCTCTTTTTCTTGCCCAATATAGAGCATAATGTGACCTTTCATATAAATAAGTGTCAAATAAGGAATGGCATGTTTAATTATGTACTCTTTTTTCTCTTCATTGGTTAGTTTAGATAGGTTATAGTATTTACCTTGACTTTTTTGAGCAGCAGAGTTTCTGCCTAGATAGATACCAAAAGGAGCAATAAAATCTCGCGTCAAAGCAGAACAATCTCTATGGTTTAGCAATTCTCCCCAACCATAAGGTTCAGAGATTAGTTCATTAAAGATAGTTGCAACATTTGATTTATTGAGTTTGATAGGCTTTTTATCAATTTGTTCTTCATTGAGTTGAACCGTTGATAAAAAACCATTTAGATTGATATCTTTGCCAATGGTTAAATATTTACCACTTTTTGTTTTTGGAAAAAGAGTTCCTAGTTTGATATACTCTTTAAAGAGACCATTTTTATAAATAGCGAAGTTATCTTTGATAGCAATGTAATAATTGCCACTTTCAAACTTTTTAGCGATTATTTCACTTACATAAGCAATATCATTGATTTGTATCCACCCTGAAGCAAAAGAGGCTTGTACATATGCCCATGCTCTGTCTTTTGAGTAGTGAGAGATAAGTAAGGGAGAGTTTATTTTGATTCCTGAGTTTTGGTTGTAATCAAAAGGGAAACCTTCACCTGCTTTTTTAGGATTATAGAAAATTTTAGAGTTTGTTGGAAACACTCGTAGTGCTGAATTGTTAGTAGTAATGGCTTTGCGTAAAACAGTGCTGTACTCATCAAAGTTAGCATTGTTGATTTGTTGTTTAAACCATGCTTTAGAGATTTGTTTGTGGTTATCTCCATAAACTTTACGTTTAGCATACACATTTCCCCACATGGCTTGTTTTTTAGTTGCATAGGGTTTTTTGATATGCCATGGCTGAAAATATTTTTGATTGAAAACTTTATCAAACTTTAGTTGATCATAGTATTGAATATTGGGAACATTTTTTAAATAGTTGGTGGCTTTTTGTTCATATTGTTTAATATCTTGTAATTCTGTAGGATAGGGTGCTTTTTTACTGGCACACGCACTAAAGAATAGGAGTACAAAAAGAAGAATAAAAGGGGTGAATTGTTGCATAAAAATCTCCATTAGATGTCTAATGAAGATTTTAGCATATTAGAAATTGAATTTAGATTTGAGTTTGAAAAAGTATTGTACAGTTTTATATTGAATAAAAACAAAAGGAATCATCAGTGCAAAATAAAATATTGAGTACTTTTCAACAACCCCATTAAAAGTCAGACCAAAATTGATAAAGAACATTCCAAACACCATGATAGCCACTCCTGGACAAATTAGTGCAAATGATACAGGAGAACGATTTTCTCCCACAATGTATGCATCAAAGTAGTTGAGTTGTTTCATTACTTTATAGCCCAATATTCCAAAGATTATCTGAATTGATAATATCAAGGTAGTAAAGGTAAACAGCGATGATTTTGCTAATGGTGCATTAAAATGATGATCTAGCCCAAAAGAGATTCGAATAAAAGCAATACCAAGTAGTGTAAGGATTGGAATAATAATCCACAAAGAAGGACTAGCTTCTAGTGCAATTCCTTTTTCAAACATGTTAGTAAACCCAATGGTTAATTTAATAATGAGTAGTAACACTGCAATGGCTGCAAAGAAGATTGAACCTGCAATCCCTATTGCATTTATTGTGATATGGTGACTCATCGCCCCTGGTGCTGCAAACCCTACAGAAATCATTGAAAAAGCAAAGATAGAAATCATTTGAGAGAGGTTATTGTTTTTTGTAAAGTCAAATTCTCCTGTTGTTAGAATACGGGTAAAGTAATTAAAAAATATTTTAAGTGCAAAATATCCTGCAACAATAAATGCAATAAGTGCAAATGGAAACAAAAACTCAACAATACTCCAAAGCCCAGGAATAAAAACTGCACCTAGAACGAAACAGACATTGATTGTCATTGCAAAGGTTAAGGGAATTGTCATGAGTGTTATTTCTACATTTGAATTTTTTAAAGATTGATAATTTGATGTTTTTTTAAATAGGTTAAACTGTTTCGTGTTCCAAATAAGAAATTTAAAATGAAAAAATGCAAAAGCCAAAATAAATACTAAAGAAAATGCGACTATAAAAGAGAGCCAATCACCTTTTAAAAGTGCAGGGTAAACAAAATCAAATATCGCCATAGGTACGCCTTTGTGTGGCACTAAAAACATAAGATACATAAAAAAAGAGACAGATAGCCCACCCGCTCCTAAAGCGCTGAGAAAACACATTGGTGTGAATTTTTCACGTAATTCCATATAAGAATTCCTTATAATAAATTTTTGAAATGTTAGCCAAGTAATCTTTAAAATATTCTAAGAGATAATATAAGTTTAGCTTATAATTTAAAATCTTTTAATGGATGGTTAATAGGAACTATTATACACTTCATTAAAAATCTCTAGGATGACTATGCTACATATCTCTGTTTCAAAAGAGCTATTTGATGATATTTTAACGACACAACTAAAGGTGATTGAAAAAGAGATGACACCTTATTGGAAGAAAGAGCTTTTAGAAATTAGTATTGTTAATGATACTATTAAATATGATATTAAAAATGTTGATAGGCTAAAGATTTCTAATGGTTTAGGTTCTGAAAAGCCAACAGTTGTTGCTCAATGTGAGAAGATTAATTACAATGCTAAAAAGAATCTTTTTGAGATTATTATTGGAGATATAGAAGAGAGAAAGAATACTTTTATCTCAGAAGACTATAAAGACAATCTAATTAAACAGCTTTTAAAAGAGAAAGAGGCCTTACAAGATACTATGCATAAAGACCATTTAACTGATGTTTATAATCGTCGTAAGATGGAAGAAGATTTAGAGATGTTTATAGGACAACGTAATGCTAATGTGTTAAGTGCCACTTTTGTGGATGCGGATAGATTTAAAGGAATCAATGATTACTTTGGACATGATGCAGGGGACCATGCCTTACGTTATATTGCCAGAAAACTTAAAAAACATGCAAAACTTCTCAATGGTGAGGTTTACCGTTATGGAGGTGAAGAGTTTATTTTATTATGTTTTATGCCTAAATCACTTCTTTTAAATGGATTAGAGCGATTGCGTGAAGATATTAAAAAAGAGATGATACCAAATCCTAATCGACCAATATCGTTAACTGTCTCAATGGGAGTGGCATTTTGGGACGAGTGCAAAACAAAAGAGAATTTTATTAAAACTGCTGATGAGGGTGTTTATAAAGCAAAAGAGAATGGACGAGATAGAATAGAGATAGGATAATATAACATGAAGGAAGAATCCTTCATGTTGTTAATGCTTATTTTGCAATTTGATCTGCTATTGCTTTAATTTGTGCATCGCTTAGTTTGTCAGATTGAACTTTCATTAGACCTTTCATTGATCCACCATACGACCCGTCTTTGTATCCTTTCATGGCTGCAATAAAATCAGCTTTAGTCATATCTTTGATGACTTTTGACTTCCCACTCATCGCTGCTTTTTCTCCATTTGCTCCATGACAAGCTACACACTGGTCATAAGGATTTGCAAATGCAACACATGCCAAGATTGACGTTAATAGAAATATTTTCTTCATCGTAAAGTCCTTTTTTTAATGTTAATATAATTTTAATATAATTTAACTAATATATTTATTTAATGAAGATTAAAGTTTGAGTGATATGTAAATTGACTTTTAAAAAGTTATTTTTTATTGTAGAGGTGTTTTGTAAACTAGAAGCGAGAGCTTCTAGTTTTATTTGAGGTGAATTACTTACCGATTTGATCAGCAATAGCTTGAATGTCAGCGTCAGAAAGTGAAACAGCTTGACCTTTCATTAAACCTTTCATTGGTCCACCGTAAGATCCATCTTTGTAACCTTTCATCGCCGCAACTATTTCAGCTTTAGTCATATCTTTGATAACTTTAGATTTACCTAATGCAACTTTTTCACCATCAGCACCATGACACCCTGCACATTTTGCGTATGGATTAGCAAATACTGCACATGCTAAGATTGACGTAAGTAATAAGATTTTTTTCATAATAGAGTCCTTTTTTGTTGTATATTACTTAGTTTTGTAATATATCATAGAAAATTTTAGGTTTTTATTGTGGAAAAAAAGTGTAAAGTTTGATTGAATAATAAGAGATTTAAAAAATAGATAGGAGTATAAACTAGAAGCTTACGCTTCTAGCTTAAGAATAATTAATTATTTAGCAATTTGATTTGCAATTGCTTCGATATCAGCATCGCTTAATGAAGCAGCTTGACCTTTCATTAAACCTTTCATTGGTCCACCGTAAGAACCATCTTTGTAACCTTTCATTGCAGCAATGAAGTCAGCTTTAGACATATCTTTAATAACTTTAGATTTACCTAATGCAACTTTTCCACCATCAGCACCGTGACATCCAGCACATTTTGCGTATGGGTTAGCGAATGCAGCACATGCTAAGATTGACGTAATTAGTAAAATTTTTTTCATAATTTCCCTTTGTTTAATTTGTATGTATTTTAATAAATTAATCTGAAAATGTACTTGATTTGTATCAAAAATATTTAAGTTTTATGAATTTTTTTAACGAACTTGTAGATTCGTAACTAATTTAGTACCAAAGTACTAAATTAATTATTTTCTAAAAGCTCTTTTTTGAGTTCTTCTTTATTGATTTTGTTTTTATCACTTGGAATAAGTGGTAGTGATTTACGATAAATAATTTTTGAAGGAATCATATAAGAGGCTAAATGTTTTTTAAGTTCGAAGGTAATTTCTTTAGGTGCAATTTCACTTCGTGCAGAGTAAACAAGAACAATTTCTTCTTCAATCTCTTCGTTGTCTATTGAAAATACTGCACACTGTTCAATGCTTGGAAGATTTTTTGATACAACAGATTCTACTTCAAAAGGACTTACTCTAAATCCTCGAGTTTTAATCATATCATCACGTCGTGATACAAAATAAAAGTATCCTTCTTCATCTTTATAGACATAATCTCCTGTTGCAATAACTAACTCATCAGTTAGGTCGCCTTCTAAGTTAATAGCATCTTTTAGAATGTTAATTGATTTAAAACGCTGTGCTGTTTCAATGGGTGCATTCCAAAAACCTTTATAGATATATCCTCCACGATGAATAAGTTCACCCACTTCTCGTGTTTTACACTCTTTACCTTCATCATTTAAGATATAAAGCTCCACATCAGGAATTGCTTTACCAATTGATTCAGGCCGAATATTAATTTGTGATGGATCTAAATAGGTTGATCTAAAGGCTTCTGTTAAACCATGCATTGAATAGATTTTAGCTTCAGGGAAGAACGATTGTACGTCTTTAACCATTTTTGCTGTTACATTTCCTCCTGAAGAGGTGATGGTTTTAACACTGCTTAAGAGTTCAGGACTAGGTAATCGGTGTATGTCTTCATCAAACATTTGTGTAATATTTACTGGCATGAGACCAATAACCGTTACTTTATCATTAATAAGATGATTGAAAAAATCACCAGGTAAAATAAATCGATGCAGTGCTAAAGTTGCTCTTTTATATAAAGAACAAAAAATTTGATTAAGTCCATAATCGAGATTAAAGATAAGTAATCCACTTAAAACATCACTCTCTTCAAGATTCAAGTATTGAGAAACAACACGTGCTGAATCAATGAGGTTTCTATGAGAAAGCACAATTCCTTTTGGTGTTCCTGTGATTCCAAAGGAGTAAGTAATAACAGCATTATCATGTCCATTGATGTTGCACGAGAAAGGTTTGTTATAGTATTTAAAGATTTCTTCAAATGAAGGAATCTCTTTGTGGGCTGTCTCATAAGAGATAATATCTCCATCAAAGTTAATCTCTTCGATACTCTCTAGTTTTAATTTATCAGTAATAATACATCGAATATTACAATCATTAATAACATATTCAACTTGTTCAGATTTTAATAGTTTTGTTAATGGTACTAACACATAATTGGTAGAAAGAATGGCTAAGATTGCAATAACTTGATCAATACCTTTATTAGAATAGATACCGATTCTGCTTCCCTTTGGCAAATCAAGTTCATTTAAATAGTAAGCAACTTGATTAACTTTTGTAAAGAGTTCATTATAAGTGATATTTTTTTGTTCATGTACAATAGCTACTTTGTTTGGGTGAGAAACATTTGCATCTTCAATGAGTGTTCGTATACAGTTAATTGACATAGTGTTTATCCTTTTAAATGGTTCTTTGTTAAAAGAACATATTATATAATACAGAAATGAATTCTGTAGGGCTTTAAGAATAAAGCCTGTTTATTGGTTTAATCCAAGCGTCCAAATATCGTAATTTGAATCCATAACAATGGTTGGATTATGTTCTGAATTTAATATTTTTTTATAGAAAAAGTCTACAATATCTTCACACTCTTCTTGGGTTAATACTTTTGTAATTCCCCCTGTAAGTACCAGTGAGTTTAACGATAAAAGCTTTAAATTTACATAAGCTTTACGATAGTTAGAAACCTTACATAGTACTAAGAAGATTGCTAATTGCATGAGTACTCGAAGCGCTTTATCATTTTGTTCTTCAAAAATATTTTCGGTTACTTTTAAGTGTGAAAGTAATTCATAAACAAACTCATTGTTTTTTGCGGCAAAAATAAGTGATTCTTTTGATTTGTAAACACCTAGTTTTTTAAAAACCAATCGGTCATATTCATTTTCAGTGACTATATTATCATCCACTAAATCTTTTGAGTAGTGAATATCTGTTGTTGCTCCACCAATATCAACGAGTAAATAAGGGTCAACTACTGAAAACTTTGAATTGATTAAGGGTAGGGTCTTATTTACAATATATGGTGTTGAATAGATTTGATTTGATGTAATATCATAAAGGTGTTTGATGTCATCTTTCCCCATAATATCAGCTTGGTAAAGGTTTGTTAAATACTCTTTTAAGTTCTCTTCAATAATGTGCAGTTTATTATCAATAATATTAGGTAAAACAACAAGATTTTCAATATTGTTTTGTAAGGTTGGAGCATCAAGCTCGCTTCCTACATAAACGATATTTGAGTATTTAATCTGTTTTAAGAAAGTGTAGAGTTTCTCATCAAAAATACCTTCTACACTATTGATTCCACCAACAACAATAACTACATCAATTAAATCACTTGGAATCGATGTTTTTTCAATATTTTTGTATAACACCGTATCGATGATATTAATACCTGAATTAAAGGCAATATTAGTTGCATATTTTAGTGAAAAAGAGTCAGTAATACCGATGATAAGAGTACTTAATCCTCCATTTGCAGAAGAACAGATAAAGATGTCATCTTTGTGATAGTTATGCAGAGTCTCTCCACATTTATAAGTTAAGTCATCATAAATATCTTTATTAAAATCTCTAAAGTGTTGTTCTACATTGGATGCGGTTCCTACTTTAAAGTAAGTACTTCCAATGTCTATTAATAATTTATCTTTTATTTTGCTCATTGCATAATTCCTATGTCATGGATAATATCATTTACTATTGATGTTGTGTCTTTTGTTAAGTCACATTTTGATTTTTCATATTCAAAACATTTATCAGGAATAGGAACTTTTCCTCGTTTGATGATTCGAATATTTTTATTGGCATCTCGAATTGTAATCATTTCATTGTTATTAATAATATGTGGTGAAAATGGTACATCAATGGTTCCATTTTTAATTGAGTTAAAAACTTTTCGCCATAAGGTGTCAGCTTTATCGTTAAATACTGCTTCCATAATCGCCATAACTTCTAATGTTAGATTTTCTTCTTCTTCTTCGTCTTTAATGGCTGGTAAACCATTTAAAATGCGAAGGGTGTATTGGGTGTTTGCTACGGTTTCTGCATTGGCTTCTTTTGTTGGAATACCTGAAGCCTCTTGTTTTGTTTTAGTAATAATTTTATCTGCACCTACCATTGAAGCAATAACCGTACTCATATTGATAAGTTGTCCCGCAAAATTAGGGTCAAGTGGGAAAGCTCCCATCCATTGATGATAGACTAAATGTATATCTGCATCTCCACAATTGATTTCATTGGCATAATAACGAGCTAGTTTTTTAATCACTGCTCCCATGACAATATCTTGATTCATTGAACCTGTTTGTGAAAAGGAAACTGAGAATGATTTAACTCCCTCTTCAAGAGAGAGTAACATCTCAAGAAGTTGAATTACGATAGTAATACATGGTGGAACTAAGGTTGCTGTTAATGGACCAAAAGACTCTCGGTTGATTGGTTCATTGAGCTCAGAATATTTTGCACAAACTCTTTCAACATATTTCCAGTATAAAAAGGCTTTATCAAGTGGGAAATTCTTAGAGTATGGAAGAAGGTAAGTAATTGGTCCACCTTCAATCTCAAAGATACCCGATGCAATTGCTGTTTCTATAAGTAGTCTAGCATCCGGTGTTCCGTGACGTAATGAGATTGGTTTATTAAAGTGGGTCATCATTTTACGTGTTGTTCTGTACCCATGATTTACTAATGGATAACCATTTAGCATATCTACTTCATTCTCTTCTGATAGTCGTAACATCTTTTTTGCGGTTGCATAATCATTGAGTCGTGTATTTGAGTCAATAGTACATGGCAAGACATCAACATCTGCTTCATCAAAAAACTCATAAAGTGCAAACATCTTATCATAAGTTGGAAAACCACCTCTTGGTTGTACTAACATTTTGTTTTTAGTTTTAAAGTTATAAGAGATAAAGAGATCTTTGCTTGCATTTTTAACAAACTCTTCAACTTCAGCGAAGTCAAAATTATCTACATACTCATTGTTTAATATAATATTTCGTTCTTCTTGTAGTAGACTCATTATTTATTGTCCTCTAAATATTTTTCTAACTCATCTAACCCCGTATTTAAATCCACTTGGTGAAAGACTAAATCAAATCCATAGTTTTTAAACTTTGGAACGATATCTTCTGCACTTCCTGTTCCTACAACTAAGTTTCCACCAATCATAAAGGTGACATTATCTAAAAGGTTACCATACTTGCTCAATAAAATTTTTAATTCTCGTGCCCAACCTTCTGCTTCACCATTAAGTGAAGAGATGAGCAAAACATCTGCATTGGTTTCAACAACAGCATCGATAAATTCTTCAAGGTAGGTATTTACACCTAGGTTAAATACTTCAAAACCTCTTGCTTTTAAGGAGAGTTCAATAAGTCTGTTAGCTACAACGTGGATATCATTTCCAACTACGCCAGTTACTACTTTCATTTCATTGCCTAAATTTATTTATTTTTCTTATTAAGGGGCATTAGGATACCCAAGAGTAGGTAAAAGTTTGATAAATTGAAACTTATGTACATAATAAGTGAAACTTAACTTTCAAAATGAGATAATATTTATCTAAAATTTAAAAGCAATTCGTTGCTTTCTTTAGGATTTTGTTTCTTTTAAGTGGAATTTATTTCCACTGCTAAAAAGAAATCATTAATAATATAGGGTTCCCTTTTAATTTGGGAACAAATTCAAAGGAATAAAATGGAATTTTTTACAGCAGATATTTGTGACGAGCACCCAGAGCTTGTTCACGTACTTGATGATGATTTTAAAAATTATGGTGCAAAAACAAAATGTATGGGTGAAGTAGTTACTGTAAAGCTTGAGAGAAACAATAGTGAACTTATCAAAATTCTTCGAGATGAAGATGGAACAGGTAAAGTTGTGGTTGTGGATGTGGACAAAGAGTATTTTGCCGTTGTGGGTGAAAACCTGATGAAATTTGCAGTAGGTAATAACTATGAAGCAATTATTGTTAACGGATATATTCGAGATACTTTTCAAATCAAAGATATCGATGTGGCTCTGTTTGCTTTAGGGACTTGTCCTCGAAAATATATTCCAGTAACACAAGGACAAAGAAACGTAGAACTCTCTTTTTGTGGTGTACAGTTTAATGACGGGGATTATGTTTATGCTGATACTGATGGAATTATTTTAACAAAAGAGAAAATCGTTTAATGTATATCTTTGGTTATGGGTCACTTGTAAATCTAACAAGTGCCCAAAAATCATTTAAACGAAAACTTTCCCATAAAGATTTTATTGAAGTAACGGTTAAAGGTTATGAAAAAGTTTGGAATGCTATTGAGTATATTCATTTTGAGAATGAGGACTCTTTTGTTAATGGAGTTTTTTTAAATTTAGGTCAAAATGAGACATCTCAAACCAATGGTGTTCTTTTAGAAATTACGGATGAAGAGTTTGAGTTTTTAAAATTACGAGAAAAAAACTACAGTTGTATTGAAATTAAAAATCATGATATTATAGGTTTTGATGCTCCAAGTCAGGTTTATACCTTTATGACAACAAACAGTGAAAAAATCGCGCAACCTGATGATAAAAATAGTTTTATTCCTCAAAATTATATTGGTTTACTCGAAGAGGGTATAAAACCCTATTCACAATCTTTTAAAGAGAAGTTTGTAACCTCTTATAATAGTTACCCCTTTGCTATTAAATTAGGAAAGTACACTTTTAGTGACCCCATACAAAACAAATTTGCTAAATCAGGAATAGGAAATGAAAAGTAACTGTACGGTTGTAACCCAATCGTTACATGAAAAAAGGCGACAACTCATCAATGAGCCAATTGTTAAAAAATATGATAATACTATTGAAATTGTTTACAATAAAAATGATACTCTAGAGGATTTTGAAGCCTATATCAATGGGTTATGCGGAAACTCTTCAGACTTGTTTCATTTGAAAAAACGTTTATCTACTATCATTTTTAGTGTTATTTCCGTTGTGATTATTCTTTTTGCTTTGATTTCATCCTCTTTATACGAAGATATTTTCAAAAAAGTCATTTTTGAATCACCTTTTGCATGGAGTACAGATGATACCATCTCCATGTTTTTTGTATTACTTTTTTTCTTTGGACTTTTAATGATGCCTTCTATTCTTGATGGAGAGAGTTCTCAACTAAAAGATGGTTTACAATCGTGGTTCAATAAAGATACTAGGCGGAAAAAAAGACTCCAAGTTTCACTTCATAGTTTGGATAAAAAATATCAAATTGCATTTTATAATATTGATTTGTTGGAAGAATCCCATTGGATGTGGCGTTTAGTTATTCCCTCTTTTGTGAATTACTTTCAAAATATCTCTTTTCATTGTCGAAATGATCAAAAGAAAACCCTTAATAATCGTCTTAAAAACTTTAAGGTTCTTGAAGTCAGTTTTGAAAATAGTCAAACTCAAAAGAAAGCAAATAACATGCAAATGCTACTCTCTTCTAAAGAGCAAACTTTGTACAGTTTGATGTTATTAAGTTCAACTTCTCATATAAATTCCCAATGTGATAAAACTTTTGTCTCTTTGGAGTTATTTGAGTATTGCGGACGTAGTTTTTTTGAGGATAAAAGTAGTGAAAGTTCGTTAATTTCAGGCTTTCAAAACTTTATTAACCGCTCTTTTGATGATTTTAATTTTTTAGCCCAAGAAAAATCAGCACAAGTTTTCTTTACAAACAGTGTTGAACCTAAAGAGTTATATGATGAGAGACGAAGACTCTCTTACTATTTACGTAACCATATTGAAGAGTGTTTAAACTACTTTGATAATCCTATATCTCTTCTTATATTGTACTATTATGTTAAAGATATCGTTTTGGATGAGAAACGTACTATTGCAATTTTAGAAAAACTTATTTTAACCATTAAGAATAAACAACAATATACCCTAGTCAATACCTTTTGGTTTCAAATTGCAGGAGAGATGTTTGATGCAACAAAACTTGAAGAGTTTGATTTGACCAGAGACTCTATCTATCGAAAGCTTAGTATTGAGGCATTAAATAACCTCAAGTTTTTATTTGAACGAAATGGTCATTTTGAACAAGCTTTATTGATTACGTTATACCTATATGAGATTAATCCTAACCGATATGCTGTTGATAAGTGTTCTTTATATGAACGTATGGGACAATTTGACAATGCTTATAATTCACTGCCTTTAAATATGGAAATTGAAAAAAGTAGTTTTGAAAAACCAACGGATACGCAAGTTCGTTATTTTCAAAGAAAGTCTTGGATAATAGTTAGTCAAAGAGAAGCAGTAAAAAAAGAGGAGGGGTTAAACCTTCTTAAAAAGTTAGAGACTATTTTATTTTCTCACCATGAGGATAATGAACCTTTATGGTTATGGCACTACTATAACATTAAAGCAAATTATGCAGAGTGGAGTGAAGATTATGATAAGGCTATTGTCAATTATCAAAAGTGTTTAGCTATTCCTGCTTTGGGTGCATTTGAGTATGGAGCAACCTTTGTCAATATGGCTATAGCATATCGTTTTAAGTTCTTAACAAAGAGTTCACAAAATTTTGATATTATCGACAACGCTATAAAACTTGGAAGTATAGGGGTAGCCTTAAAAGCTTCTGTTGGCGATAGGGATGAAATGCCAGTTGTTTTACACAATCAAGCACTTAATATTTTATATAAACTTGTTGTTTTAGAAACTACAGATAAAAAACTTCTACAAAAAGTTATAGAATTAACCACTGAAGGTATTAAAATACTGGATGTAACCAATTCAGTTAAACGCTTAGGTATTATGTTGTGTGAGAATATTATTGCAAAAAGCCTTTTAGGTGAAGATACTGTGGAATTAACCGCACGATTAGAAAAACAATGGACATTAATGCAACCTTATGAAAAAGAGCAGTTATGTTTGATATATGATAGGTTTGTTCAAGAGGGTAAATGTAAACCTTTTAACTTTCTATCATAGAGTGAATAAAGATAAAGGAATAGAATGAACTTTATAAAAGATACAATCAATTTAAGTGAAGGAACCATAGAGTCCAAACGGCAAGAGATACGAGACTACTTTTTACAAACCTATGAACTTGATGAAAAGCTTTTTGATTTATTAAAAGACAAACAGTGTTTATACGAACAACCCAATCGATTACGTCATCCATTGATTTTTTATTATGGACACACTGCAACGTTTTTTATGAATAAACTTAATGTTTCAAATATTCTTAAAACCCGTATCAATAAAACCTATGAGGCTATTTTTGCTATTGGTGTTGATGAGATGAGTTGGGATGACTTAGAGAGTGAAAACTATACGTGGCCAACATATGAACAAACCAAAGCATATAGAGATGAGGTAAAAGAGTTAGTATTAGAGTTGATTGATACTATGGAGTTTTCACTGCCAATTAATTGGGAATCACCTATGTGGATTATACTTATGGGAATAGAACATGAGAATATTCACATTGAGACCTCTTCTGTATTGTTACGAGAGTTAGATATTGAGTTCTTAATTGATGAGGAGCTTTTTACCTATAATAATGAAGGTTCAACTACATATCCACAAAATGAATTATTACCGGTAGAAGAGGGAGAAGTTCTTTTAGAAAAAGATAGAGCCAATCCTATTTATTACGGCTGGGATAATGAGTTTAGTTTTCATAAAAGTTATATCGATACATTTAAAGCGAGTAAGTATTTAGTGAGTAACGGAGAGTATTTAGAGTTTGTAAAAGCAGACGGTTACTCTAAACTGCATTACTTTACTAAAGATGGTTTAAAATGGTTAGACTTCACACAAGCAAAATTACCAACCTTTTGGATTGAGAAAGAGGGTGTGTATTTTTTACGTGAGATTAATCGTATTGTACCCTTACCATTAAATTACCCAGTAGACATCAATGTGTATGAAGCAGAAGCTTTTTGTAAATACAAAAGTGAACAGCTTGGTTTTGAAGTACGACTTCCTAGTGAAGATGAGTTTTACCGTTTAAATGATTATGTAAGAGCCCAAGAGTGTGAAGCTAATATTGGATTTAAGTACTTTAATCAAACTCCTGTAGATAAATATCCTATGGGAGAAGAGAGTGAGTTTTATGATGTCGTAGGAAACGTATGGCAGTGGAGCATAACACCAACATACCCTTTTGATGATTTTGAAGCGCATCCTGCTTATGATGATTTTACGACACCTACCTTTGATGACAGACATGCATTGATGAAAGGTGGCTCATTTATTAGTTTAGGTAATGAAGTCCTTAGAAGTGCACGTTATGCCTTTAGAAAACACTTTTTTCAACACGCTGGATTTCGATATGTACAATCCAGTAATCCTTATCGTGAAAAACTCAATGATAATGTTTATGAAACTGATGAACAAATTTCTCAATATTGTGAGTTTCATTATGGACAAGAGAACTTTGGGGTTAAAAATTTCCCAAAAAACAGTGTTGAATTATTAAAACCGTATTTACAAGATGTTAAAAAAGAAAAAGCTCTCGATTTAGGCTGTTCAGTGGGACGAAGTAGTTTTGAGCTAGCAACAATATTTGATGAGGTATTAGGGATTGACTTTAGTGCCAATTTTATTAATGTTGGTATTAAACTTAAAAAATATGAATCACTTACTTATAAAATAGCTACAGAGGGAGAACTTTTTAAAGAAAATAGTATCTCTTTAAAAGATTTTGGTTTAGAGAATATTAAACAAAGAGTTAGCTTTATGCAAGGAGATGCGTGTAATTTAAAAGACCTCTATACAGGATATGATGTTATCTTTTGTTCAAATCTAATTGATCGCCTCTATTATCCTCAAAAGTTTCTAGATGATGTTCCAAAACGGGTTAATAGTGGTGGGCTTTTTGTATTGCTTAGCCCTTATACTTGGCTTGAAGCCTATACGCCAAAAGAGAACTGGTTAGGTGGATTTATCAAAGACAATAAAGAGGTCTCTACAATAGATACCTTAAAAAAGAACCTTGAAAATGAGTTTGAGTTAGTTGATTTAATTGATGTTCCTTTTGTTATAAAAGAGACAAATCGAAAGTATCAACATACACTTTCTCAAATGTCAGTTTGGAAAAAACGTTAAGTTTTTTCCAAACCTAGGATTAGTTGTCAAATAAATAATAATTTAAATTATGTTATGCTTTTACTATGAAAGCAGAAAAACTTCCTTTATTCTCTTCCTCCTCTCAATATTTATCTTTTATTACACTTCTTTTTATACTTTTTTTCTTTACTATTAGTTTTGAGTATGTAAAATACAAGGATTTTAAAAGTGAAGAGTTAATCGAAACTTCAGGTAAAATCGTCAACATATATCATAAAAATGACTATGATGTTTTAAAAGTTAGAACAAATGATTACACGTTTTTTACCTCGGTTATTCTTAATCACGGCTTTAAAAAACAAGATTTTATTGATTTAACGATACTAACTAAACGTGTTGATTTTATAGACTATCTAAAAAATTTCTATACTCAAAGTTTGAATATTTATCCTAAAAATCGTGTCGATTTCGCAAAACAATTATCACAAAAAATCAATGAACAACATATACATAGTAATGTATCAGAGTTATTTAATGCTCTTTTTCTAGCTCATCCCTTAGGGGAAGATTCGCGTGATTTTTTTGCTTCTTTGGGACTTTCACATCTTATTGCAATTTCAGGATTTCATTTAGGTGTTCTCTCTTTTGTATTGTATGGAGTATTCAATTTATTATATGCTCCTATACATCAAAGATACTTCCCTTATCGTAATAAGAAGCACGATATTATTGTAGTTACATCTGTCATTTTATTTTCCTACCTTTTATTAACAGGGATTGTTCCTTCACTATTAAGAGCCTTTATAATGTTTGTACTAGGAGTTATCCTTTTAAGAAATAATATTAAGCTTTTCTCTTTTGAGACACTGTTGTTTACCTTTTTAATTATCATTGCTTTATTCCCTAAATATCTTTTCTCTTTATCTCTTTGGTTCTCTTTGACTGGGGTCTTTTATATTTTCCTATTTATTAAATACTTTGAAAAATTACCTAAAATATTGAGCATATTTATTTTTAATTTTTGGATATTTTTTTGCTTTAATCCAATTGTTCACTTTTTCTTTTCTCAGACAACTTATGAGCAGCTTCTTTCACCTATTTTGACACTTCTTTTTACCCTCTTTTATCCAATAGAGCTTTTTGCACATATTATAGGATATGGTTCCTTTTTAGATGATGTGCTTTTAGTACTTTTATCATCTTCTTTAACTGTATTTGAGGTGTTAACTCCTTGGTGGTTTTTTCTCGTCTATATTATTATTTCTTTTTTTAGTATTATTAGTAAATATGCATTTATTCTACTTAACATCCTATTTGTGGGATTTAATCTTTATCTTTTTTTATAGATTTAAAATATCATATGATTATTATATTGAAGAGTTATACTTAATTTAAGTAAAACATAAGGAGGCTAAAATGTTAGCAAGATTGTCAAAGGTTATTGTTGCTTGTATTCTTGGAGCATCTGTTGCATACGCTGCAAGTGTAGAGGAAGTAAAAGCTTTTGTTGATGAAGGTGTTAAACTTTGTCAAGAAAAAGGTACAGAAGTCTGTTTAAAAGAGTTTAATGACCCAAATGGGAAATTTATTCGTGGTGAACTATACATGTTTGCTTATGATTTTAAAGGTGTAAATAAAGCTTTAGGATCAAATGCTAAACTCGTTGGAAAAAATCTTTATAAGTTAAAAGATGCAACTGGATTAATGCTTATTCAAGAGTTAATTAAAATTGCACAAAATGATGGAGAAGGTTGGTTAGACTATAAATGGTCACATCCAATTAAAAAGAAAATCGCACCAAAACGATCGTATATCAAACGAATTGATGGTGATATGTTTATTGGTACAGGATTCTATAAATAAGAGTAAAGATAGAGGCAGACTGCCTCTATCCTTTCTTTAAAGTACCCCTAGTTTATTTAAAAACAGAAGTGCGATTGCTACAGGTACAATGTATCTGATAAGAGCATACCAAAGGTTGAATATTACAACACTTGTATGAGAAGTGAATTTTGTTTTTAACACATTTTTATCCACAAAATATCCTAAGAAAATACACGTTACAAAACCTGAAACTGGTAATGCAATTGAAGAGGTTGTATAATCCATCCAATCAAATAAATTTTTACCAAAGAATGTTAACATTGAACCATAATCTGCACTCATAGATAATAATGCAAGAATTCCAAGTACATATAAAAACCCAGATGCTGCAAAGGTTGCTTTCACCCGTGTCATTTGAAATTTCTCAATTAAGTATCTCACTGATGGCTCTAATAAAGAAACCGCTGATGTGATACCGGCAAACAGTAGTGCACAAAAGAATGCAATAGCAATAACTTGACCAAAGATTCCCCATCCACTAAAAATAAGTGGTAATGAAATAAATACTAATCCAGGCCCTGCAACACTTTTTGCACCTGCTGCAAAGAGAAATGAGAAGATAATAATACCTGCAATTAAGGCAACTGCTGTATCAACGATGGCAACAAATACGGACGATTTGATAAAGTTAGCCTTTTTATCCATAGAAGCAGAATAAGTAATAATAATACCCATACCAAGCGAGAGTGTAAAGAACGCTTGTCCTACTGCTGCTAAGAGTGAATCAACGGTTAGTTTTGACCAGTCTGGACTAAACATAAATGACATCGCTTGTGAGAACGAATCAAGAGTTGTTGCATAAATCAAAAGACCAAATAAAATGATTGCTAAAAGTGGCATTAAAATAAGATTTAATCTTTCAATTCCATTTTTTACCCCTTTTAAGGCAATAAAAATCATCGTTGCTACAACTAATGTGTGAAAGAAGATCTGTGTACCAATTTCATTGGTAATTAGATTTGTAAACGTCGTTTCTGCTTCTTTGATTGTTGTAGGAAGTCCAGAGATTGAAATGATAATATAATCAATAATCCACCCAATAATAAACGCATAAAATGATAGAATAAGAATCCCTGCAAAGATTTGAAAACCTGCCCATCGCCAGTGTTTACTTTGTGATTTTGAAATTACTTGATAACCTGAAGCTGCATTTGCTCGGGATTCTTTACCTATGTATGACTCTGCAATAAAAATTGAAAGACCAATAAACGCAATGGCTAATAAATAGATAATTACAAATGCCCCACCACCATTTTCACCAGTAACATATGGAAATTTCCATATATTACCAAGACCAACAGCAGATCCTGCTGCTGCTAAAATAAAACCAATTCTTGAAAAACCTGTTTGCATTAAATTGCCCCTAACTTATTTAAAAATAGAATGATAATAGCAATAGGAACTACATAGCGAATAAGTAAGTACCATGTATGAAATACTGCTGATGATGTATGTTTTGTAAACTTCTGCTCAAGAAGCTCTTTGTCAACAAAGTATCCTAAGAAGATACAGATTATGATAGCCGCAATTGGCATCATAATTGATGATGACATGAAGTCCATAATATCAAAGGCATTTTTCCCAAAAAATGTAAGTTCTGCTCCAAATGATTTTGACATTGAAAGTAGAGCAACGATACCTAAGATATAAAATGTTGCACCACAAAGAATTGTTGCTTTTTGACGTGTCATTTTAAATCGTTCAATAAAGAACCGAAGTGATGGTTCAATCATTGAAACTGCTGATGTGATTCCTGCAAAGATTAATGCTAAGAAGAACGAAACAGCAATAACATTACCTAATGTTCCCCAACCTGAGAAAATTACAGGTAATGAGATAAATACAAGCCCAGGACCTGCCGCACTTTGTGCACCAGCAGCAAAAAGGTAAGTAAAGATGATTAACCCTGCAATTAAAGCAATTGATGTATCAACAATAGCAACCATAAATGATGATTTTACAAAGTTTGCTTCTTTTGGAAGAGATGCTGAGTAGGTTAAAATAGTACCAACACCAAGAGATAGCGTAAAGAATGCTTGCCCAAGAGCTGCTAGTAACGCATCACCATCAATTTTAGAAAAATCTGGTGTAAACATAAATGATACTGCTTGAGAGAATGAATCTAGGGTAAATGCGTACATTAAAAGACCAAATAAAATAAGCCCTAAAAGTGGCATTAAAATAAGGTTGATTTTTTCGATTCCTTCTTTAATTCCTTTTAATACAATAAAAATCACAGAACCTGCGATTAATGTATGATAAACAATGAGTGAACCAATATCATTGGTAATAAGGTTTTCAAAGTTTCCACCTGCAACTTTAGCCTCAGTTGGTAATGTACCAAATGAAGTAATCACATAATCTAAAATCCATCCCAATACTACAGAATAAAATGAGAGAATAATTAATCCAGTAGCGACCATAAAACCAGCAAATTTCCAGTTTTTGTTTTTAGATTTTGATAGGGAAACAAATGATGTGGAAACATCAGATTGTCCACTTTGTCCAATAACTGCTTCTGCAAGAAATACAGTTAATCCAATAAATAAAATTGCGAGTAGATACACTAAAATAAATGCTCCACCACCATACTCTCCTGTAATATATGGAAATCTCCAAATATTACCTAATCCAACTGCAGAACCAGCTGCAGCAAGGATAAAGCCTACACGGCTAAAACTGTTCATTTTCACTGAACATCTCCTAATTTTCAATATAGATTAATTATAGTTAAGATAAGTGAAATGAAAAGGACTTTTAGAATTTAAATAAGCTTAAGTCAGCCCTATATATGGAGTGTAATAGTGAAAGTGACACCTTTTTCTTCTTGGCTGCTACAGTTAATTTTACCCTTAAAAGTTGCGGTGATTATATTGTAGATAACATTTAGCCCAAGTCCTGTTTGTCCTTTGATACGTTTGGTAGTAAAGAAAGGATCAAATATTTTATTGAGATGTTCTTGTTTTATCCCTTTTCCATCATCTGTGTAGGTGATATGAAGCTGATGATTGGTACGAGAGAGAATTAAGTTAATATTTCCTCTATTTGTTTCTTCAAAGCCATGATGAATTGAGTTTAAAATCAAATTGGTAATAATCTTTGATAAAGCTCCTGTAAAGATAGTAAGTTCTAATTCCTCTTGACATTCTATGTTTATACTAATACCGTCAGGGTACTTTGTCAAGGCTTTGATACTTACAAGGATATCTTGTAGGTACTCTTTTAATATGATACTTCTTTTCTCTTCTTTGAGTTGTTCTACTGAGACTTGTTTAAAACTTCTAATAAGTTTGGCAGTTTTTTCAAAGTTTGCATGAATGAGCTGTGATAATTCTTGGCTTTTTATTAGAAAATTTTCAAACTCTTCTTCACTAATTTCATCATTTTTGAAAAGAAGGTTTATTTTATTTACCAGTTCTTCAAGGTGAGTTGATGCCGTAATACCAATACCTACAGGAGTATTGATTTCATGGGCAACACCTGCAACAATATTTCCTAAACTGTTCACTACTTCTGTTTCCACAAGACGTTTTTGCATACTCTCCAAGTGGGTAATGGTTTGTTCAAGTTCAGTGTTGGTTTCTTCAAGTTCAATGGTTCTTTCTTGAACTTTTTCTTCAAGATGTTTATTAAGATTATCGAGTTTTTTGGTTATCTCTTTGAGGTGTGTAATATCAAAGATTGTTCCAACTATTCCTTGGACTTGGCCTTTTTCATCATAATAAACATTTTTATAAAAAATAAGGTTTTTATGTGAACCATCTGGGTAGATATGTAGTCCTTCATATTGTTGAGGATTTGGATTTTCGATAATCTCTTCATCTTTTTGGGTATAAAGATTGGCTAACTCTTTGGGGATGACATCAAAAACATTTTTACCAATGATAGAGTCCTTTGATGTCTCTAAAAAGGTTTCAAAAGCTTTGTTACAACCAATATATTCTCCACTGGTATTTTTATAATAAATTGGAGCATCAACTGTATCAATTAATGTTTGTTGAAATCGTAACTCTTTTTTGATGTGTAGTTTAGACAGTTCTTTTTGTCGTAAAATCATTAATAATGAAATAATAATAACAATGAGAAAACTAAATAAAATACCAAGAGATAGAATCTCTCTTTTATATCTCTCATATAGGTTTAACGGTTCATTTATAATATAACTATTTTTAGGAAGGAGAGTTTTATCTATATTATATTTTTCAAGGAGTTGATAATCAAACATGTAATTATTGGGGCTTTTATATAAAATTGGGATTCTAAATAGTGGTGTCTTTTGTAGAATCTTTTTTGCCATTAGGGCTGCTTCTTTTCCTTGAAAGAAACCACTAGTTAAAAAACCACCAATAATCCCATGCCCTAAGTAAAAGTCCCAAAGACCATAAATAGGAGAATTTGTTTGTTTTGATATCATAGATGAAATATCAAAATACTCAAATACTTGGTTATCTTTACTTCTAAAAAATACTGTTATTAATACAGCACTATTTTTAGGTAAGGTTTTGATTTTTTCTTTCAATTCATTAAGTGTTACTTCACTGATTATCTCAAAATTGATATGTTTGTTTAATTTTTGTTTAATTTTTTTGATCTCTTGTTTTATCTTTTGACCCGTTGTTGTATTATCAACAACTGTATATATATTTTTTATATTAGGGTGAAGTTGTTGGATAAGTTCATAGTTAGCTTGAATATTCGCTTCTTCGTTAACCCCTGTAAAGTTGCTAAAACCTTCAATCTCTTTTTTTGTAAAATAGTTTGCTCCTAAAAAAACAACAGGTGCTTTTTTAAAGAGTGTTTTGTGGTATTTTTTAACAAAGTTAAGTGCATTGTTATCACTACTAATAATAACATCAAAGTTGATGTTGTTATATTTTTGTTTATAAAGTTTAAAAAGATTATCGTGGTGGGTTTTATCAATAAAGCGTTTGCTGTCCATATACTCAACATAAAAATTCAACTGATTGATATTGTTTTTGAAGACTTCATTAATCCCACGGTTTATATCATCTGTCCATTTGTAAGATTGGTGATAGGAGTGTAAAATTAAAATATTATATTGAGATGCTTTTAAAAAGAGGGGAAAGAGTAAGGCAAAAATTAATAAATAGTAAAGTTTTCTCATCCTAATTTCCTAACTTGACAATTATAGCAATGGGCTATTAAAGTCAAGTGTAGAAAATTTTATTAATTTTAATTTTTTAGTTAGAAAGTACTTTATCCAGGGTGTATTTTAAATCTTCATCTAAATCCATATTAGATTTCATCCAGTTTAAATACCCAGCGTCTTGTGAAGCCACTTCTTGGATATCTTTTCCTCGGTATTTTCCAAACTTAAATGTTTTGATAAATACTGGAGTTCGGGTTAAATCAACTAGTTTTTCCATTGGATTATAGTCAGGATAAATTTCTCGACATTTCATTACAAGTTTTGATAAAAAGAGTTTCATCACTAAAACATCTCCAATTGCATCATGGGCTTTAATAGTAATGTTATGTTTTGCTGCTTCTTGTTCTTCTGTTTTATAAAGTTCTAGGGCGTATCTTAGGTATTGAAGTCTGTGATAGGGCATATCAGGATAGAGGTGTTTAGCACATCGTAGAGTATCAATAAGTTGATAGCTGTTTTCAAAGCCCTCTTTTTTAACCATTCCCATATCAAAAGAGATATTATGAGCAATTAAATAGTTCTCTTCATTATTTAGTTCTAATAGTTTTTGGTAAAAGGTTGTTTGTGTAGCTTGTGGTTTGCCTTCAATCATATTAGGAGTGATATTATGTACTTCCATTGCTTCAATTTTGATTTCAACATCACTGCTACAGAACTCATCATAGGCTTCAACTGCTCCTGTTTGGTCAACTATCATTGCTCCAAATTGAATCACTCTATCTTCTTCTTGGTTTCCTGTAGTTTCTGTATCAAAAAGTACATATTTAGGCATTTATAATCCTTTTATTTAATTTATTATTTATATGATTAACATTCCATCACCATAAGAGAAAAATCGGTACTTCTCTTTTACTGCGATGTCATAAAGTTCCAATGTTTTTTCTAAACCTACAAAGGATGCAATGAGCATAATTAGTGTGGATTTAGGTAGGTGAAAGTTGGTTAACAGATGGTCTACTTTTATAGGTGTGTTTGCTGGGTTTAAAAATAGGTCACACTCCCCTTGTATTTTATTCATTCGTGCATAGTATTCTATGGTACGGGTTACTGTTGTTCCAACAGCAAGTGTTTTTTGTGCATTATCCAATGCACTTTTTGCCTCACGTCCTATTTCAAAGTATTCACTGTGCATAGGGTGGTTTAAAATATCTTCACTATCTACTGGTTTAAATGTACCTGCACCCACATGAAGTGTCAGGTAGTTTACTTCGTAGTGATTATTGATTTTTTCTAAAAGTTCCGGCGTAAAATGCAGTGATGCAGTAGGTGCTGCAACTGCCCCATAGTTTTTAGCAAAGAGTGTTTGATAGTCTTTGTTATCTTGCTCTTCATCTTCTCTATTCATATAGTGAGGAAGAGGTAAGTGCCCAATTTCATTTAAAATATCAACCAGCTCTAAAAATTCTAGTTTTTTGCCATCTTTGAAAAATTCAACCGTACGTGTACCATCGTCATCATGTAGTTCTATAACTTTTGCACTAAGTCCTAAATCAAATGCTAGTTCTAAGCCTACATTGACTTTACCTCGAATCATTACTAGGTATTGGTTCATAAACAGCGGTTTATTAAATAGCAGTTCTACTTTTCCACCTGTTGGTTTTGTTCCATAGATTCGTGCTTTGATTACTTTGGTATCATTTAAAAAAACAGAAAGGTTTTTAGGTAAAAAATCTAAAAGGTTTTTAAATGTTGTGTGAGTTATCTCTTGCGTTTGTCTGTTATAGACTAAAAGACGTGCACTATCAGCAGGGTAAACAGGTTTGCTAGCTATGAGTTCTTTGGGTAAATCATAATCATAACTAGCAGTTTTTAAAGGGTCTAGATTACTCTTCTTCATCTTCATCTAGCGTTGTATCGTGAGGGTTAAATACTTTTGCAATCCAAATAGAAACGATGTAAAGTAAGATTAATGGACCCGCCATTAAAAATTGCGTGATTACATCTGGTGGAGTTAATAGTGATGCCATAATAAAGATTAATACAATTGCATATTTAAAGAAATCTTTTAACATCTTGTCATCAACAAGACCAATCTTTGCTAAGAAGAAAGTGATTACTGGTAACTCAAAAGCAACACCAAAACCAAAGAGCAGTTTTGTAAAGAACCCTACATATTTACCAATACTTGGTAAAATAGTTACAACGGCACTACCAAAGTTGATTAAGAAATCAAATCCATAAGGTACAACAACATAATAAGCAAACGAAGAACCAATTAAGAACATCAATGTTGCAAAAAATACAAATGGAATAACCAGTTTTTTCTCATGGTCATAAAGACCAGGCGCAAGGAAAAGCCACAGTTGCCAAAAAATAACAGGTAATGCTAAGATGAATCCTGCAAAGAATGCAACTTTAAGGGCTGTAAAAAATGTCTCTTGGATTTCAACGGCAACCATTGTAGAGTTTGGAGGAAGTACTGCCTCAACTGGAAGCATCATCCATTCTAAAATAGGTTCATAAAAGAAAAAACAGGCACAAAATCCAATAAACAGAGCAATCCCAGAGTACATTAACCTCTTACGTAGGTCAGCAATATGAGGTTTTAAATCTTCTAACATTAGGCATTCTCCTCATTTTGATTAACTTTGAACTTATCAGCAGGACTACTTTTAGGCTCGTCTACGACTTCAGCCACTTCAATAATCTCTTCAGGTTCTTCTTTTACTTTTTGCTTTTTTTTATTTTGTGATTTGAAAGATACTTTATCTTTTTTATCTTTTTTAGGCGCTTCGTCCTCATCTTCGTCTAATTCATCTTTTAATAGGTCATCAACCCCTAAGTCAAAATGTTCTAAGGAAGCAGTTGATTTTGCATTATCAATTTGCGCTTTGAATTTATTAGCTTCTTCTTTCATCTCTGAAATATTGAGTTCATTATCAAGGGTTGATTTTGCATCTTCAACACCACTTTTAAATTTTTTTAGAAACCTTGCTACTTCTACCATAGCTTTTGGTAACTTCTCTGGCCCCAAAGCAACAATCGCAACAATTGCGATAAGAAGTATTTCCATAAATCCCATTCCAAACATATATAATCCTGTAATATAATTTTAAGTCCAAGATTTTACCTAATGTTTGATAAAATCTCTCTATTAATTTAAGGCTTAAACAAAGGATTTGAATGAAATTATTGGTTTTATTAATTATTGGTGTTATTCTTTATTTTATTGCACGTGGCTATAAAACAGAAAAGTATGAAAAAATTAAACTGGATGTTAAAGAGAATTTTACGGGTGACTTGATGCACCATGAAGCTGGTCTTTTAGTCGCACTTATGGCAAAAGTTGCTAAAGCAGATGGACAAGTGTGTGAGCTAGAAGCACAAATGTTAAAACATACCTTTAGTGATATCTCATCGCACTTTAAAAATGCTGATGAAATTAGAGAGAAGTTAAAAGGTGTTTATAGTGAACAAAAAAAGAGTTTTGAAAATACTTTAGAAATATGTGAACGACTCTATAAGTTAACTAAAGGCGATTATACTAAACGTGTTAAAGTGATGGAGTATCTATTAAACTTAGCCTTTATAGATAAAGATTTCTCACAAACAGAGTTTATGATTTGTGAAGATATTGCTAATGCTTTAAAAATAAAACGACCCGATTTTGAGCGACTTATTAATGCATTTGAGACATTCTATAAAGAACAAGCTAATAACCAAGCGGTATCTTTAGACCAAGCTTACGCTATTTTAGAATCAAATGCCGATGATGATAACAATACTATCAAGAAAAAGTATCGAAGTTTAGTGAAAAAACATCACCCTGATATTATTTCAGGACAAGGTGGAAGTCAAAGTATTATTGATGAAGCAACGAAAAAGCTACAAGAGATCAATGAAGCGTATGAAATGATAAAAAAGGATAGAGGTTTATAGTTGTGAAAGGATTTGATAACTCTTTTGAAGTATGTCATTGTCAAAATGTTACTTTAGGTGAAATAATATATACTATTAAAGAAGAGGGTGCAAGAACACTCGGACAGATACAAGACGCAACCCGTGCAGGAACAGAGTGTCGATGTTGTATGTTTGAAGAAGCAGATACCTCACAGTTGAAAAAGAAACTCTACTGTAAAGAAATTTTAAAATTTTATACAAAGGGAAAGGAATAGAATGGGAAAACGATTTGCTCACTCTTATGAAGTATGTAATTGCAAGCATGTTACTTTAGGTGAAATACTTTATGCCATCAAGGAGAAAGGTGCAACAACCATAGAGCAGATTGGTGAACTAACCGATGCTGGAACCTCGTGTAAATGTTGTCAAAGCCCCGAAAAAGATATAGGTGCCGAAAAAATGGAACTATATTTGAGTGAAATTTTAAAGAAGTTTGTAAAATAATGGAAGAGAAAGAAATTATTATTAATGAAATAAAAGAGCTGATTACATCTGCAAAAGGTGACGTAGTAGAAATCAATCCAAACTATTTAGATTATTTTTCTTTTGAGGAACTTCAAGAGATAAAAGATAATTTATTAGTTAAAAAAACGAACTATCAGGAACATTCTAAAGAATTTGTAGACGAACTTTATGAAAAAACAAAAAAAGTTGGGATATAATTATTTAATTTGACATTTTAAGGATGATTTTAGTGAACTGGGAACATATCAAAACACAACTTATCACTTTTTTACAAGATGAAGTTGCAAAATCTGGACTAGAACGTGTTACAGTAGGTATTTCAGGTGGACTTGATTCAGCTGTTGTAGCTATTTTATGTAAAGAGGCGTTTGGAGATAACATGGCAGGTGTTTTAATGCCATCTCAATTTTCAAGTGACTCGTCTTTAGAGGATGCTTTTGAATTATGTAAAAAATTTGGTATTGAGTATGAAGTGATTGAAGTTGCTCCAATGGTTAACGCTTATTTAAATAAAATGGATGAAGACAACATGCGAATAGGTAACTTTTCTGCACGTATGCGAATGTCAGTTTTATATGATGTAAGCGCACGAGATAAATCATTAGTTGTGGGTACTTCTAATAAGAGTGAGATTCTTTTAGGGTATGGAACAATTTTTGGAGATATCGCTTGTGCTATTAATCCTATTGGTGAGATGTACAAAAGTGATGAATTTGAGTTTGCTAAATTTTTAGGTGTTACGCAAGCAATTTTAGATAAAAAACCAAGTGCTGATCTTTGGGAAGGTCAAAGTGATGAAGAGGAACTTGGATATACCTATAAAGAAATGGATGATGTTTTAAAACAACTTGTTGATGAGGGTAAAAGTAAAGATGAACTTCTTAAGAAGGGTGTTCAAGAGAAGTTAATCGATATGTTAGAGTATAGAATAAAAGCCAACGCTTTTAAAGGGAAATTACCCCAAATCGCACAAATACAATGGAGTGAATAATGAAAGATATTGCATTTTATAAGTCTTCGGTGGGAGAAGAAGAGTTAAATCAGCTAGAAGTGGTACTTGATTCTGATAAAGATAGTTCAAAAGTTGTTGAATTTGAAGAGAATATGGCAAACTTTATTGGTGTTAAACACGCAGTAGCAACATGTAATGCAACAGCTGCTTTACATTTAGCACTTAGTGCTATTAAATTAAAGCGTGGTGATAAAATCCTGATGTCTGTTAACTCTTTTGTTAATGTTCCAGAGGTTGTTCGACATTTTGATGCAGAGCCAATTTTTATTGATATTAATGTTGATGATATGAATATTGATTTAAATAAATTTGAAAAAGCTTTAGAAGAGAACAGTTCTAAAAAACTTAGAGGGGCTATTATATCTTTTATTGCAGGACAAACACCAAACTTAAATAGATTGTATGATATTTGTGAAAAGTATGGAATTATTTTGATTGAAGATGCAACTACAGCATTGGGTGTTACTTATAAAGATGACACTGTTGGAGCATTACGAGCAGATATGACTATCTTTTCAACAAACCCGTCAAATGGACGAACAGATATTAGTAACTCAGGTGTTATTGTAACCAATAACGAAGAGATTGCAACACGTGCGCGATTACTACGAACGCATGCTGTTACAACAACTTATGATGATTATGGAAACTTAGACTATATTTATGATGTGATTGATATTGGACATAAATATGATATGTCTGAACTTGATGCTGCTTTTTCATTAGCACAACTACAAAAAACAAATAAATTTATCAAGCGTAGAAAAGAGATTGCAAAAATTTATGAAGAACGACTCTCTGGTGTTAAGCATATTGCTGTTCCAAGTCATAAAGAAGAGCATATCTTTACACAATATATTATTAAAATTTCACGAAACAGAGATGCTTTTGCGAGAGCTTTAAAAGAGCAGGGTGTTAATACGGGACTTAACTATATTCCATTACATCTATTAACGTATTACAAAACTAAGTACTCTATTAAGATTACTGAGTTTGGTAGTGCATTAACATCATATCAACAAATTTTATCACTTCCAATCTATCCAAGTCTAACGGATGATGATGTGAATTACATTTGTGATAAAATAATTGAGATTGCCTCTGAGTGGGTCTAATTTGAATCAAAAATTTTATAGTTGGGCAGAAGAGTATCTCTTCTTTCCAACACCTTTCCAAAAACTAATCTCCTTACTTTTTCTTCCCTTTACATTAATTTATATGATAATTATTGCTTTTAAACGAGCGGGTGCTAAACCTGTTGACTTTGGAGTGCCTGTTATTTCTATTGGGAATATTATTGTTGGAGGAAGTGGAAAGACTCCCTTTACAATTTTTCTAGCAAAAAATAGAGAAAATGTAGCTATTATCTTACGGGGGTATGGACGTAAATCCAAAGGACTTTATGTTATTAGTAAACGGGGTAATATTTTAGAAAATGTGGATGTTAGTGGTGATGAAGCGATGCTTTTAGCTCAAACCTTGCCAAATGCTACAATAATTGTTAGTGAAGACAGAAGTAAAGGAATTCTAAAAGCCAAAGAACTAGGGTGTAAACTGGTTCTTCTTGATGATGGTTTTTCTAAATATAATATTGCAAAGTTTGATATTTTACTTCGTCCAAAAGAGGAACCTACCAATATCTTGTGTTTGCCAAGTGGTGGCTATCGAGAACCAAAGATGATGTACTCTATGGCACATATGGTTTTACGTGAAGGCGAAGATTTTCAACGCCATGTTATGTACAAACTAAATGGACAAAATATGTCTATCTTACCGCAAAAGTTACTTCTACTAACAGCAATTTCAAAACCTAATCGTCTTTTAGATTTTTTACCAGAAACTACTAAAATGGAAGCATTTCCAGATCATTATGAGTTTACCCAAGAAGATATTGATAGAATTTTAAGTGAATACCCAGAGTATTCTATAATAACAACCTCAAAAGATTTAGTTAAACTCAAAAAATTTAACCTCAATGATATCTATTTGATGGATTTAGAGCTTCAATTAAATGATAAAGTTGATTTGACTCCCATTGAAGATTTTATCAAAGCATATCAAAACCACTACGCATAGTTTTAAATTTTACACATTCTATAGATATAAATTTGTTTAAACAGGAATAAATAAAGTTTAATCAACTAAATAGTTATAAATTAAAATAAGGGTACAATACGCCCTTATTTTATACAAAAGAGTACCTATGAATAGTATTGATAAAAATCATATCTGGCACCCCTATGCTAGTGTATTAAATCCAAAAGAAACAATCAAAATAAAAAGTGCCAATGGTGTTTATCTAACAACTGAAGATAACAAAGAGTTAATTGATGGTATGTCTTCATGGTGGTCAGTAATTCATGGTTACAACAATGAAAAACTAAATACTGCAATCAAGGAACAAACTTCAAAGATGTCCCATGTAATGTTTGGTGGACTCACCCACGAACCTGCAATTGAGCTGACACAAAAATTACTTACTATTTTGGATGACTCTTTAGAACATATTTTTTACAGTGACTCTGGTTCTGTTTCTGTTGAAGTAGCCATGAAAATGGCACTACAATATCAGTATAAAGAAAACGTGAGTACAAAAAATCGATTCTTGAGTGTACGACGGGGTTATCACGGGGATACTATTGGTGCTATGTCTGTTTGTGACCCAGTTACAGGTATGCATTCACTTTTTAGTGAAAACCTCATGCAAAACTATTTTGTGAGTGAACCAAAATCAAAGTTTGATGGAACTTTTGATGAACATGATTTAGATGAGATGAAAGACGTTTTAGAAAAAGAGCATGAAAATATTGCTGCTGTTATTATTGAACCAATTGTTCAAGGTGCAGGGGGAATGCGTATCTATCATCAAGCGTATTTACAAGGTTTAAGAGCTCTTTGTGATAAATACAATGTTTTACTTATCTTTGATGAAATCGCTACTGGTTTTGGACGAACAGGAAAATTATTTGCCTATGAACATGCGGGTGTTGTTCCTGATATTCTTACTATTGGTAAAGCACTTACCGGTGGATATATGACTATGGCAGCAACGATTACCACCACAAAAGTTGCTAAAGGAATCGAAGAAGATGGTAATATTCTTATGCATGGACCTACTTTTATGGGAAATCCCCTTGCGTGTAAAGTTGCTTCTACAAGTATTGATTTACTTTTTGAAAATGATTGGCAAGGTAATGTATCACGAATTGAAAACTATTTAAAACAAAATCTAACTAAATGTAATGAGATACAAAGTGTCAAAGAGGTTAGAGTTATTGGTGCCATAGGGGTTGTAGAATTGCATGATAATGTTGATTTAGCCAAAGCAACCCAAGAGTTTGTAAAACGAGGGGTGTGGATTAGACCCTTTATGAATTTGATTTATATTATGCCTCCATATATCACCAAAGAAAACGAGCTACAAAAACTCATTGATGCCATATATGAAACAATTCAAGTATTAAATGACGAATAGGAACTCAATAATAAGTCAAAATCTATAAAAGTTATTAAATGCTTATAAAGTGTTATAATTAGGTAGATATTTCTTTCTAAAGGAGTAGGTTATGAATTGTGTACGACATGGATTATCTATTGGGATTGAAAGAGTGAACGAAGAGTTCTATTTAGGGATTAAAATTGTAGGTGAACTTACTCATGAAGATTATGAGATGATGGTTCCTATGATTGAAAATGCCATGCAAGGACTCAAACAACCACATATTAAAGCCTTGGTAGATATGAGTGAACTTGATGGTTGGACAATGCATGCTGTGTGGGATGATTTTAGATTTGGATTAAAACATGGTAATGAGTTTGAAAAGATTGCAGTGGTTAGTCATAAAAACTGGATGGGATTGGTTTCAAAGGTTGGCACATGGTTTGTAAGTGGAGAAGTGAAATCTTTTGAAGAGATAACTCCAGCCTTACAATGGCTAAGTGAATAAAAGCCATCTTTTTAGCAAACTCTGCGTTGAATAAGAGAATTTAATCAGTCACATACTGTTTGTATGCTCCTTCATAAATTTTCTTATCCGCCTTGATTTTACTTAAAAATATGGCTTTTATTAATTTGAATTATTTAATTATATGTCCTACAAATTTTGACATATTATTTAAAATCTTTGGTCCTTTTCTAAACCCTAGTCCACACGCTTCATAAGCATAAAAAACACCCGCTTGGTATGAATCCCCATTTTCATCTGTAGGGAGTTCTACATACTCTTGAAAGATTGATTTATGTCCATCATACTCACCATCAGTTTGGCAATCAATGCTTCCATCTTCGTTGATAATAGATGTATTTGCACCTTCTCGTCCAAAACATTTTTTCTCTACTTGTTTACATGAAAGTGGTTCAAAGTCAGTTTCAAGAAGTAGGGGATGATTTGGGTATAAGTCCCACAGTACTTTCATAAATCCTTTACTTTGAAACATAAGTGTATATGCAGGATTAAAAATAATTGCTTTTTTATTTGTTTGAATTTCAGTTAAGATTGTTGCTAATTCGCCTTCATCAATACCAATATCTTCCCAAGGAATAAGTTTAAACCAGAATTCAAAGTTTTGGTCATCTTTGAAAATACCTTCATCATTGAAATTTACTTGATCAATATATTCAAAGTCAGTGTTAAATCCCGCTTCATTTGCAATGTGTTGTAATAGTTTTGTAGTATTTTCATCTTCACTGCTTCCTGAAATAGAGGTAAATAGAATCTTCCAACCTAAGTCTTTGTAGTACTCTTCGAATTTTTCTACATCGCTGTCTAACGTGATAATTCGCTTGAAGTTATCTTTGAGCGCTTCATATAGGTTGTTAAATTGGCTAGCTTCTTCTAATCCATTCTTTTTTAGCATTGCCCACTGTACAATGGCTGTTTCAAAAAGTGATGTTGGCGTGTCTGCGTTAAACTCAATAAGTTTGATGGGTTTTCCATCAATACCTCCTGCAAAGTCAAAACGACCATAAAGATGCCAATGTACATCATCTTCCCATGAAGTTTTGATAAGTTCTACAAGGTTAAATGGAATGTTGATATCATGAAAAAGGTCATTTTCAATAACATATTCACCCGCTTCACAAAACATATCATACAGTTCATTTGCTGCTTCGTAATAGGCGTTAGCTTCTTCTTCATTAATTTGTAAAATTTCGTTACTTACATAAGAGGTTTTATCATCATCAGTGTGCCATAAAAATCCAATAGACTCTAAATAGTCATTGGTTAAGGGTTCAAGTTTTTGTAATTTCATGATTACCCACCAAAGAAACCAGATGTAGATTTTGAACCTGAACTTTTGTTTCCAAAGAAACCACTTTTTTTACTTGAACTACTTGTTTTTTTTGCAGCAGATGCTTTTGAGAAGCTATCTTTACTTCGTGAGTAAGTTTGTGGTGATTTGTAGTTTGTTTTACGTTGGTTTTGATAGTTTTGGTTATTAAATAGTTTATTTCCAATCCATGAACCAATCATCGCACCTGCAATTGATGACATAAGTACACCACCAAGACCCATACCACCATTACTTACTTGTTCTTGGTTAGGGTTTGTTAGTTGTGAAGTTCCTGCATCAATTTTTGCATTTTCTTCTTTTACGAGAGCATCAATTTCTGATTTAGAGAGAATTCTTTCACTTCCATCTGTTTGCCGCAAAACAATAGTAGTTTTAGCTGCTGGGAACTCATCTGCAATAGTATAACCACCATTTGGAAGTGCTTCAATAACTACAAAAGCTCCTTGCGCTTGGCTAGCAGCTGTAAAAGCGTTATTTTGTCCTTGTTGTTGACCAGCTGTTCCTTTATCTTCACAACCCACAAGTCCAACTACTAAAGCAGCGCCAAGACCTCCAACCATTGCATAATCTGATATTTTTTTAATATGATTTCTTTTTTTCAAGTGTCATTCCTTATTTGGATTCATTATTAAATTTAAAGTGTTTATATTACTAAATAGTTTATATGAAAATGATGAAAGGAAGTTTTAAATAGAAGAAAAACTAGAGAGCTTTACTTTTACAGAGGTGTTTTTTACGGTTTGCAACCCGTAAGCATTTTTTGCACATAAACTTGGGTGTTTTTATGATACTTTCAATCTCTTTTTCAAAGGCATGAAAGTTTGATTTTTTTATGTCACATAACTTTTTTATCTTTTTCATTATGGATGCTTTTTTTTAATTATATTCTTTTTTATAAAGAGTGCAATAAAAGTTAATCTATAGTTGTTAGATTTTATGATGACAGACTAAAGCATGTTATTGCTTCAGTGCTTGTCTCATAATTTCAGTTAGTGTCGAGTTTGCTTCTTTGTTTGTAAAGTACTCAAGAGCAAGTACACCTTGATATAAAAGCATATCTTCTCCATCTTTAGTTTTAAGTCCCTCTTTTTTTGCTAGGGCTAAAAAAGGAGTCTCTTTTCCATAAATACAGTCAAAAGCGTTTGTTGCATTGATAAAAATATTTTCTAACTGTGTTTTATTACAAGGATAGTTATCATCTTTTAGTCCGGCACTTGTAGAGTTCACAACTAAATCAAAGTTATCAAGTCTAAAGCTATCCCATGTATAGGTCTCAAAGCCATTATCTTTAAAAAACGTTAGTTTTTCTCGGCTTCGGTTTAATATGGTTACATCTTTTCCTGCTTCTTGTAAAGCAAAGGCGATGGCTTTTGCTGTTCCACCTGCACCAATAATCAGCACTTTTTGAACATCTTTAAAACTCTCTATTGCTTTCATAAATCCTGGGGCGTCAGTATTATAAGCTTTTACTTTTCCGTTATCTAGTATATAAGTGTTAACTGCGCCAATCTTTTGTGCGATTCCTACTACTTCATCAGCTTGTTTAAAAGCTTCTTCTTTATGAGGAACAGTAATATTTGCACCTTGTATCTTATTTGATATAAATGATTTTTTTAATTTTTTTCCATCTTCAAGTAAATATTTATCATAGTTTGCTTCAAATCCTAAGTGTTTAAATCCTGCATTTTGCATTTGTGGCGATTTTGAATGTTCAACTGGATTACCAAATATTACAAACTTTTGTTCACTATTTTCTGCCATTAATTCCCTTTTGTATAAAAGATACTCTTTTATAATTACGCGATTTTAACTAAAGTAAAATAAGAGTATATTAAAATGACTACAAAAGTAAGAATATAATATAAAGATATGACAAAGGGTTACAATGTTAAAAATAATGAAAACGTTTACAAATACCCATGATGGGAACCTTGCATTTCACGTGGGTGATGATCCTTTAAATGTCGAAAAAAATAGAAAAATAATTGCAAGAAAATACAACTATGATGGCGATAAATTGCGCTATATGGAACAAGTTCATGGAAACACAGTTCAAATTGTTACTTCAACCTCTCCATTATTAATAGAGTCATGTGATGGCATAATAACCAATGAAAAAAATCTACCTTTAATGGTAATGGTAGCTGACTGTATTCCTATTTTATTATGGGATGAAATTCAAGGTGTAATTGCAGCAGTTCATGCGGGTAGAAACTCAACTTTTCAAGAAATTGTTCAAGAAACAGTAGGCAAAATGATTGATACTTTTGCATGTAAATCTGAGAATATTCATGCCCAATTAGGTCCCTCTATTCAAAAATGTTGTTATGAAGTAAGTAGTGAATTAGCAACTATTGTGGCAAATTCTTTTGGGGTTGAGTTTGTCAATAATCGTCTTATTGATTTACAAGGTATCAATAAAAAACAACTCTTGGATTTGGGAGTAAATCATGTAGAAATTAGTGAAATATGTACAAAATGTTCATCTGCTCCATATTTTTCATACCGTCTAGATAAGCATACAGGGCGGTTTGCAGGGCTAATTATGTTACATGAGAGCTAAAAATGTCAATGTGATGTAAAAAAAATGTCAAAGTCATGTCAAAAACTAACTTAAATAAAGATTAATGTCATATAAATATCATATCAAATTAAAATTAAGTTTTAATCTGTTACAATTCGCAACTTAAAATTTAAAAGGCGGATTATGAGCGTAAATGTAACAAAAGAAGAAGCGTTATTTTATCATGAATTTAATAAACCAGGTAAATTAGGAATTGCAACAACTACAGCACTGGAAACACAAAGAGACTTATCATTAGCATATACTCCAGGTGTTGCTCATCCATGTTTAGCAATTGAAGCAGACCCGCAAACTGCATTTAAATATACTGCAAAAAGAAATTTAGTAGCCGTAATCTCAAATGGAACAGCTGTACTAGGTCTAGGAAATATTGGTGCACTAGCATCTAAACCAGTAATGGAAGGTAAATCTGTTTTATTTAAAAAATTCTCTGCAATTGACTCATTTGATATTGAAGTTGATGAAACTGATGTTGAAGAGTTTTGTAAAATAGTTAAAGCTATCTCTCCTACTTTTGGAGGAGTTAACTTAGAAGACATTAAATCACCAGAGTGTTTTGAAATTGAACGAAAACTTATTGATGAATTAGATATTCCTGTAATGCATGATGACCAACACGGAACTGCAATTATTACAACAGCTGGATTAATCAATGCCTGCGATATTATTGGTAAGAACTTAGAAGATTTAAAAGTAGTAGTTGTAGGTGCAGGTGCCGCAGCAATTTCTTGTGCTCGAATGTATAAAGCTGTTGGTGTAACAAATATTATTATGTGTGACTCTAAGGGTGTTATTCATGACCAAAGAGATGATTTAAATAAATATAAAAAAGAGTTCTCTATTAGTGAAGCCATGACTAAAACTGAAGCATTTAGAGAAGCAGATGTTGTTTTAGGACTTTCTCGACCAGGAACATTTACTGAAAAACATATTGCTGTTATGGCAAATGAACCTATTGTATTTGCATTAGCGAACCCAACGCCAGAACTTTTCCCTGAAGATGTTTTAAAAATCAGAGATAAAGCGATTGTAGGAACTGGACGAAGTGACTTTAATAATCAAGTAAACAATGTAATTGGATTCCCTTTTATCTTTAGAGGTGCACTTGATGTTCAAGCTAAAAAAATTAATATGCAAATGAAAAAAGCGGCAGCATATGCTATTGCTGATTTAGCTAAAAAACCAGTTCCTGAAAATGTTAAAGCTATTTTCGGTGATGATTTAGGATACTCAAAAGAGTATATCATTCCAAAGCCATTTGATAAACGACTTATTGTTGAAGTATCATCTGCAGTTGCTCAAGCAGCAATTGATTCAGGTGTTTCAAAAATGAAAAACTTTGACTTAGAAGCCTATAGAGAAGAACTCTCTAAAATGATTTAATCAAATTAATGGTATTATTCCGAATTAAATTTGGAATAATACTGTTAAGGCACACAACTACATGAAAGAATATATACTTTTAATTGATACAACCGATGCAAAAGGACTTGTTTATAACATCTCTAAAGTACTTTTTGCAAACAATTTAAACATTGAACAAAACTCAGAATATGTTGATGAAGAGACAAAAAAATTCTTTATGCGTACGGTTATCTCTGGGGATTTAAACCAAAATATTTTACTTAAAGAACTCAAAGAAGTACTCCCTGTTGATTCAACAATTAAACTAACAACTAAAGCAAAAAAAGATATTGTTTTACTTGCAACAAAAGAATCACATGTATTAGGTGATTTATTAATTCGATATTTTGATGGTGAAATTAATGCAAATATAAAAGCAGTTATTGGAAACCACGACTACCTAAGAGACTTAGTTGAGAAGTTTGGGATTCCTTATCATCACATTAGTGCTGATGGTATGGAGCGTGAAGCTCATGAAGATTTAGTTATTGAACAAATCAAAGAGTACGACCCTGAAATCATTGTATTAGCAAAATATATGCGTATTCTAACATCAAATTTTGTGGAGACCTTCCCAAAACAAGTTCTTAATATTCATCACTCATTTTTACCTGCATTTATTGGAGCTAATCCTTATAAACAAGCACATCATAGAGGGGTTAAGATTATTGGAGCAACAGCACACTATGTAACCAATGATTTAGATGAAGGTCCAATTATTTCCCAAGACGTTGTTCGAGTGGATCATACCTTCTCCTGGCAAGATATGAGACGTGCAGGTCGAAACGTAGAAAAAGTTGTGTTATCAAATGCTTTAGAGCTTTTACTTGAAGATAAAGTTTTCGTTTATGGAAATAAAACAGTAATTTTATAAAACCAGTTTAGAGTTATACAAGTATTATTTGTATAACTCATTATGTTTCAACTTCATCACCACTAATTTCATCTGTATCAATACTTCTGGGAATCCTAACCTTTGTTGTATCTAAGTTAATATCATTAAAATCCTTATCACCACCATCGGGTAAATCTTCCATAGTAATAATATACTCATCATTTGGGTCATTATTATAATCTATTCCATTGTTTGTAGCATATTCATCCCAATCTTCCCATGTTGGATCACGGTCAGACCATTCCCGACAGCTACCTCTTCTGTATCGACTACAGTACTCAATTGGCGTATTAATAAAAGCTTCATAATCATCAAAATAAGTTTTTCCTATTTCATGCATATGATCATAGCCATTGTCATTATTAAAACTAGTATCTTGGAAATACGTAGGAGCAGCATTTGTTATATTATCGATTGTTACACTTGCTTCCTCACCTATACAACCACTTACAGAAAGACTACTATCTTCTGTTGCAGTTTGATTTCCAAAAAGATTATATCCATTTGCAATAACAAAAAAACGGGTATCGATATTATCTACTTGACCGAGTTTATCTCCTATATCGTAGTCTGTTTTATTTGCTAGTATAAGTTGTGGGTTTCGAATACATCCATTATCATCTAACTCATAGGTTCCAACCATATTAAAATACCCAGCATTTGAACCTCCATATCTAATAACAATCGATTCAATATCTGACTCTTCTTTTGTCACATGAGAAGAAGTTTCTACTTTTGGCAAACTAAATGTATCTACCTTAAAAAAGCGAAACCAGAAATTATCTTGTACGTATCCTTGAATAGTTGTCGTAACAACATTTGGATTTCCATCTCCTGATGTATCTGTCCAGGTATAGGTTACGAGATTTTGAGAAACAACTTCTGCTCCTAGTTTTGATCTACTTAGTATGTTATTAGAAACTTCTTCTGCTTCACTCATATTTTCATTATAGATGTAATGTTTAGCAAGAGCTCGTGTAGCTGTATGAGAAAGAGTTTTTAAATTAAAGGATTTATTGATTGCCATATCTTGATCTGATACGGTTCCAATAAGTGCAATAACACCAGCAACTAATACAAAACCAAGTAAAATAATATCGGCAAATGCTTTTTTCATAATCAGCTCCAATACATTGATTTAATTATTTTAGCATAATTTTAGTTATTTAATTTAATTTTTATTACAAAAATAAAATTATTTTTAAATATAAAAGTTATAATTATTATATAGTTTGCAAATAATTGACCATATTATGGTATATTTGTAATGTATGTAAAAAATAATTATTAATTATTTAATAATTTGATAAAATATTATTTATATGCATATAGAGTTTTTTATAATTCCTATGTGATGTGTTTATGTCACATATTCAACTAAAATATTAAATGCGATTTAATAAAATTGATGTTATAGTTCGGCACGAAAAATAAGGAGTATTTTATAAAATAAATACTTTATAAAGGACAATTACTACTATGTTTAATATTGTTTTATTAGAACCTAGAATTCCAGGAAATGTTGGAACTATTGGGCGACTTGCATTTGCCATGAACTGTACACTTCATCTTATTAAACCTTATGGTTTTGGTGAAATTACTGAAAAAGAGGTTCGACGCGCTGGACTTGATTACTGGTATGATTTAGATGTACGTGAGTATGAAAATATCGAAGATTTTTGGTCAAAGAACCCTTTAAACGAGCGACACTTCTTTGCAACCACAAAAACAAAAAAAGTCTACTTTGAAGCCACATTTAACACCGGAGATTTTCTCTATTTTGGAAGAGAAGATAAAGGACTACCTGAATCGCTGCTCCATATGCATAAAG
Organism: Arcobacter sp. EP1; assembly: GCA_001655195.1. GTDB lineage: Bacteria > Campylobacterota > Campylobacteria > Campylobacterales > Arcobacteraceae > Arcobacter_A. Next base: position 258,113 of record LPNY01000132.1, on the reverse strand, counting down.
AGGGTTGTATTACTATTCCTATGACCAATGATGCACGAAGTTTAAATATTGCAAACTCTGTATCAATTATTGCTTACGAGGCACTACGTCAAAACTTTGCTGACTTCAACTAACTAAATAAGCTTCTTTGATTTTTTAAGAAGCTTACTAACGGCTTCTAACTCTATTTTTACAATATCTTTTTCATGTTTATTATTGGTGTTTTTTAATACTTTTTTGAGTTTTTTCTTTTTGGCTTCAAGTTTTTCAATAATCTTTTTGATTTCCTCTTCTCTTTGTTTTTTCTTTTTATTGGATAAAGAGAAATAACTGTTTAGTTTTTCAATAACTTTGTTAATACTCATCGTCTTCTCCTATTTCAAGTAAATGTTCACTTTGTATATAAATAATTGTTGCAATACTTACAAGTTTTTTACAGATATTATGGGCTGTTGATGTATCATTTATCAACGATGTTGCCATTTTAGAACTGATTTTGTCTTCTCGAATAAGTAAATCAATTTTTCCTGTTTCTATAATATCTAAACGATTAATTTTCTCTTTGAGGGTTTCAATACGTGTCATTTTATCAATATCATCACAATGATTTTCTCGTAATGTTTCAATCTCTTTTACCGTGTCTGCAATAATAGTTCGCAGTGCTGTATACTCTTTTTGAATGGATTCATTGCTTGAGTTTAAAAAGAAAGTGGTGTTTTTTTGCAGTCGTCGCACCTCTTTTACAGCATCTATAATCTCTTTTGAGGCAACTTTTAGATTATAAACACGATTCATCTGCTCTTGGTTCATATACTTTTGAGAAAGAGATGAAAAACGAATAATAGCACTATAAAGGGTTTTTAAATTACGTTTATAGATATCATCCACATTGGTTTCAATTTTTGTTTTTGATTTTTTAACGGTTTTTTTAATGTCTTTTGATTTAAAAATATCGTGTCGATGTAAAGAAATGGCGTGTAAAATAGCTTTTTGACTCTTATTATAAAGATTATCAAGTTCCTCTTCTAGGGCTTTAAGTGCAGAGTTTGGTACATCAATAAGTACATCATTGATAAATTTAGGATGGGAGATTGATTGGGTTTTATCTTGAAATATTTTTTGAGTTCCTTTAACAATTTGCTGAATAAAAGGTGATACTACAAGGATTCCAAGAAGATTAAATATTGTGTGGAAAATTGCTAGTTTGATGGTATAGTTATTCTGTTCTACGTCAAAAACATGGGCAATAACATCAACAAAACTGCTTAGTTGATAAATAAAAATAAATGCAACTAATCCTGTAATAATATTAAAAATAAAATGAGCCGCTGCTAGACGTTTTCCATTTTCATTGGAGGTCAAAGCTCCCAATATTGCAGTAACTGTTGTACCAACATTTGCTCCAATGGCTAATGCTAAAGCATTTTCATAGATAATTTGATTTGCCGCAAGAGCAGTAATAATAATGGCCATAGTTGCACTACTAGATTGAATAACAATAGTCGCAATAAACCCAATACCAATATAGACAAGAACACCTAAGTAGCCATCAATTGCATAAGAAGCTAAATCAATAGCATCTTTAAGAGTTTCAAAACCCTCTTTCATATAAGCAATACCTAAAAAAATAAACCCTAAACCTAATAGAATATTTCCTAATCCTTTATAGGTGCGCAGTTTAAAGAACTTAAATACAACACCAAAAATAATCATTGGCATTGCATAAGCTGAAATTTTTAGTTTAAGACCAAATAAGGTAACTAACCATGCGGTTGTTGTCGTTCCTAAATTAGCTCCAAAGATGATTCCTATTCCTTGAGCAAGAGTTAAGAGTCCAACAGATAAAAAAGAGATAACAATCACTGAAACCAAGGAAGAACTTTGTACAACAGAAGTGGTTATAAAGCCCGTAAAAACAGCTTTTGGTAGGTTGTTTGTAAACTTTTCAAGAAGCTTTTCTAAAGTTCCTCCAGAAAAGAGTTTAAATCCATCTTCCATAAAGTTCATACCAATAATAAAGATGGCAATTCCTGATAGAATTGTTTTAATATTCTCATCAGCAATAACAAAATAACCTAATATAAGTAAGAGTAGTGGTATTGAAATCTTTTTAAACATTATGTATTATAACAAATATATATTTTTATAAACTTTTTTTTTCATATTTTCATTAATACTAAATATCCCAATCTACCAAGAGTTGTGACGCTTTATGGAAGATTTTATATAAACTTTACTAAAACTTAAAAATAATAATTAACAAAAACTTAACAGATACTTAACAGGAAATTAACAAAAATGACATATCATTTTGAAATTTTTTTTAGGATGAATAATGAAATTAAAGTACTCATTGTGTGCGATTGCATGTATCTCTTCTTTTACAATGGCAAGTGATGTAATTGAAGTAGATAAGTTATCAGTAACAGCAACAAAAATTGAACGAGCAACAAAAGATGTGAGTCAAAGTATCGCTGTAATAGATGAAAAAGAAGTTGATGATAAAAATATTACGTTGATGTCTGAATCGATTAATACAATTCCTGGGGTTATTGCTGAAAGTTCTAGTAACTCTTCTTCTCCAAGACTTGTAATTCGTGGTGCTGGATTAAAAGCACGTTATGGGGTGCGTGAAATTATGATTGTAAAAGATGGTGTTCCTATGACGGACCCAGACTCTTTTACACGATTTGATTTTATTGATATGCAAGATGTTAAAGCCGTAGAAGTTCAAAAAGGACCAGGTTCTATTTATGCAGCAAATGCAACAGGAGGGGTTATTCAACTGCTTACTAAATCAGTTTTTTCTGAGCCTGAAAATAGAATTAAATTTGGTTTTGGAACAAATAGTAGTTATCAAACAAATATCAAATATGGTACAAAACTTAGTGATGAAGACTTCATCTCTGCAACCTTTAGTACTACAGGTAACAAAAACTCATGGCGAGATAATAATGAAATAGACTCTAAACAGTTAAGTGTAAAGTATGGACATATCTTTAAAGATGACTCAACAATAGAGGGTGAAATTGCTTATACCGAATCAAATATGCAATTACCAGCAACAATGACTACAGAAGAAGAGTTTCAAGCATTTAAAAGTTCTGGTAAACAAAACAATACATCTTCACCATGGCAACATAGTGCCAGAGATTCAAAGATTTTATTTTTAAACTCAAAGTTTGAAAAAGAGTTTGGAAATCTGACCTTTAAACCAAGAATCTATTTTAATACATGGGAGCATTTTCACCCAGTAACTTCTATGATTAATGACAGTGATAATAACAATGTTTTTGGAACAGATTTAGAAGCAAACTATAACCATAAGCTCTTTTCTGAGGAGGCAGTTTTAGTTTTTGGGGTAACTGCAAAACAAGATAGAACACGAGATGCTAAAAAATATACTTATGCTGATTATACGGGTACGGGAAGTATTACAAAAACACTCTCTGATAGAAAAGGTGATTTAGCGAATACTGAAGATTCTACAGCAACACTATATGGGGCTTATATTCAAGAGAGTTTTAAACCAACTCCTAAAACTCTGGTTGACTTATCTCTTAGAGTAGATAAAGTCTCTTTTGATGTTGATGGAAATGAAATCCTAGAATATAACTGGAGTGGCTTTGGTGCAAATGCTTATAAAACGGGTGATGGTGTTTACTCAATTGATGAGTCTTATACACTAGTTTCGCCAAAAGCAGGTTTTTCTTACTCTTTAAGTGATACGTTAAGTCTTTACTCTTCAGTTGCTAGTGCAAATCAAGCACCAACAGATAATGAGTTAAAAACAAATAGAGTGGAAAATAAAGGAAGTTTAGAAAAAACAAAAAGTGTGAACTATGAAGTGGGTTTAAAAGCGCGAACTACGGCATACTCTTATGATGTGGCACTTTATCAAAATGATGTAACTGATGAAATCACGGCAACAAAATCAGGGTTTACAACCTATTACCAAAATGCGGGAAAAACACAAAAAAGAGGATTAGAAATTAGTGGTTCATACAATCTTACTAAAGAGGTCTCCTTAGGTGCTGCATATGCTTATTCTCACTATAAATTTAAAGAGTTTATGGAAGAGGGAACTAATGACAGAGCTAACAATTTTTTACCATTTATTCCAAAACATAAATACTCTCTGTTTGCTACACTAAATTTACAAAATGGGTTTAAATCACGAATAGAAACGCGAAGTAGTGGCAGTTATTACATGGATAATGCTAATACTGAAAAGTACTCAGGGTACGATTTTGTAACAGACTTAATGATTGGATACTCAAAAAAACAGCACACTGTTCAACTAAATGTTAAAAATCTATTTGATAAACATTATGCAATGCAAGCTGAAAAAGATATTGATGGTGATAAATCGTACAAAGCGGCAGCTCCTAGAACTGCAATGATCACATATACATACAAATTTTAGGGATTTTTAATGGTTGATTTCGTAACAAGAGACAAAAATGATATTTATGGTATGCCAATATTAGGGTTTTTATTTAAAAATAGACACTTTTTATTGGTATTAAAAATTGTTATTACAGCGTTGTTTGTTTATGCCGTAGTGTTTGGGTTTATTTATCCAACAAAAGAGCAGAATGTTTTTACTACGGGATTGTTTTGGGGATTGTTTTGGCCTTTTTTTATGGTATTGACCTTGGCTTTTTTAGGACGTGTTTTTTGTGGAATATGTCCTCACGGTTTTTTAGGAAAGTATATAACAAGGTTTGGACTTAAAAAGAAGATGCCCAAATCATTGAATAATCCATTTATTGGTTTAATGATTCTATTTTTTGGATGGTGGTTTGTTTATTATATGTTTCCAGGACTTTATAAAACACCCTATGCCACAGCATTGGTATTTACAGTGCTGACGGTTTTTTCATTTACCTTCTTTTTTCTGTATAAAGATATGGCGTACTGTAAATCGTTATGTCCAATTGGATTATTAACACGAGCTTTTAGTAAAGTTGGCTTTACAAAACTAGAAACTTATAAAAGCAGTTGTCAAGATTGTAAAACTTTTGAGTGTGCAACGGCATGTTCGTATAATCTAAAACCTTTTACTTTTGAAAAAAAGAATTCAATGGAAGATTGTACATTATGTATGGATTGTAGTAGTGCTTGTGAAGCAGTTGCCTTTAAAGCAATCAAACCATCAGGTTCTTTAGTTTCAAAATTTAAAACTATGAAAGCAGAAGTGTGGGCATTTATTTTAATTACTGCGGCTATTACAATCACAATGGGGTTTCATCATGCACTTGGTCGTAGCGCCATAGTTGATGAGTTCTTTTGGGTACAAACGGCTCGTTATTTTGAAGGCTTTATAAACTTTGGTTCAATTGATACCGTAGGACTGTTCGCTTTTATTTATGCGGTTGCAATTAGTATATTGTTAAGTGTTATTGGAATGTTTATTGCTTCAAAGATTATGAATGTCTCTTATGAAAAAACCTTCTATACGTTGGGTTATGCATTTGCTCCACTGTTTATTATTGGTGGTCTTTCTCATATGGGAGAATTTTTCTTTTACCATTATGCTTCAGATATTGTTAATGCTTTTATTCAAGCATTTGGTATGGAGACAGAGTATATGAAACCTTTAGCAACGAGACGTGATAAGTGGGTACATATTTTTACAGTCTTTAATCATATTGCTGTTATTTGGGCATTTGTGATTATGTTTGCCAGAATTAAATTATTGGATTCGACAACGTTTAAAAAAGCGATTGCATTACCCTTTGCTAGTTTGTTGATAGTGTTTTATTTGGGAATGAATCTTTATAAAGTTTACGTATTTAAAGAGTATGGTGTGAAAAAACGTGGAGGACATAACCATGCTCAACATCAAGTTCAAAAAGGAGCGCATAATGGACATTGAGTTATTAAAAAATTTGGTTGATTATGGTGTGATTGTCCTTTTATTAGTGATGAGTTTTATCTCTGTGATGTTTTTCATTGAACGATTGTTTTTTTACAAAAAGTTAAAACTTGAAAATTATTCATCAGTTAAAGCTTTAGAAATTGCTTTAACAAAGCATTTAACAACGATTGGAACCATTGCATCAAACTCGCCTTATATTGGTCTGTTAGGAACCGTATTAGCTATCATGTTAACTTTTATGACTATGAGTGAAGGGGATATCGTTGCAACTAAAATTATGAGTTCTTTAGCATTGGCGTTAAAAGCAACAGCAGTTGGATTAGTTGTTGCTATTGTTTCAATGATTTTTTATAATATTTTATCCCGATATGCAGAAGTGAAAGTAACAGAGTATGAAACTAAAGAAGTTTGATTCTATTAACGTTATCCCTTTTATTGACGTCTTACTTGTACTTTTAGCTATTGTATTAATGACATCAACTTTTATTGCAAAGGGAGTGATTCCAATATCACTTCCTACGGCAAAAAGTAGTACAGATATGAAGATGAAAGATGATATGAAAATTGTTATCAAAGCGGACAATACTATCTATTTGGACAAGATGCATATTTCACTAGAAGCACTACGTGCCAGTGTTGAAACTATTGATACAAAAACACCTATTTTGATTAATAGTGATAAGAATGCAAAGTTTGACGTATTTGTTCAAATTTTGGATATGTTAAAAATCAATCAGTTTGAAAATATCTCAATAGTAACGAAAAAATGAAACGATATTTTAGCTCATTTTTCATCACAAGTTTGCTCTATATAGGGTTAGGTATTACCATCTTTTATCAAACTAATCTTGTTAAGAAAGTGACTATAAACAATGAAAAAACACTCTCCTTAAACCACATTTCACTTGTACAACAAAAAAAGGTGATAAAAAAAGTAGAAAAAAAGAGAGTCGAAAAAAAGAAGCCCCCTAAAAAAGTTAAAAAAAGAATAAAAAAACCAAAACGTATTGTCAAAAAAATTAGAAAAATTAAAAAAGTTAAAACCATCCCTACCAAAGTTAAAAAAACAGCTGTTTTAAAAAAAGAAAAACCCAAACCAGTTCCCCAGATTGAGGAGATAAAAGAGGTTAAAGAGGAAAAACTTGAACAAGAAAAACTTGTAAAAACAGCTATCAAAAAGGATTATAAAAAAGAGTTTATTGAAAATCATTTACACCAAATCATAGTATTAATTCAAAAAAGCATCACATATCCTAAACGGGCTAAACGTTTTAATGTACAAGGAAAGGTTTTGATTGAGTTTACCATTAGAACAGATGGAAAAATTGAAAACTTTGAAGCGATACAGGGACATAGGCTTTTAAAAAAATCTGCTATTCAAGCCATAATAAAAGCTTCGAAAGCTTTTCCTAAAGTAAATGAACAATTAAGACTTCGGGTACCTATTGTTTATTCCTTGACTTAAGAAAAAGTTTTATAACACAGAGTAATATTTAGAATGTTTTAAACTCAAGGGATAATTAGGACAAATAATTAACTCAAAATTAACGAAAAGATACTACAATATGCCTTTAGAAACTAAAATTAGGTAATGAAATTGATAAATATTTTATTGTTAGAAGATGATGAACTCTTTTGCGAAACATTAGAAGACTTTTTAGAGGATGAAGGCTTTTCTATTCGTGTTGCTAAAAATTCAGATGAGGCGTTAGCATTGAATTATGAGAACAACTTTGATCTTTATTTACTAGATATTAACGTTCCTGGTATGACAGGACTTGAACTCTTACAGTCTTTACGTGAATCTGGAGATGAAACCCCAACGATATATTTGACTTCTTATAAAGATAAAGAGACCCTCAAAGAGGGGTTTTTATGTGGAGCAGATGACTATTTAACAAAACCTGTAGATATGGAAGAGTTAATTTTGAGAATTAACTCTTTATTGAAACGTAGTGGAAAACAGGTACAAGAAGTAGAACTACACGAGGGATTGAGTTATAATCCTGTAACACAACGGCTTTTAAAAGATGGTACAGATATGAATGTTCCTATTAAAGTGGTTCAACTCTTTGAACTGTGTTTAGAAAACCGAGGTGCAATTGTTACTAAAGAGATGATTGTTGGTGCTTTATGGAGTATTGATGAAGAGTATAGCGAAGGCTCAATTCGTGTCTATATTAATAATCTAAAAAAGATTCTTGGTAAAGAGATGATTTTAAATGTCAAAGGAATAGGGTACAAAATTGAATTCTAAAAAGAAGAATTTTCTGATTTCACAATCTATCGTTGTTCTTTTTGTACTATTACTGACTCTTGTTGTAAACTACTTTTTAATGGATAACTTTGGTTTTAACCAAGAGAGTTTTGTCTTCATCACTCTTTTTTTACTCATCTTTGGATTGGGTATTTATCTTCTTTTATCCAAACCGTTATTAGAACCTCTGTTTAAAAGTGATGAAAATTTACAAAAAGCAGTTAAAGAGACCCTTCATGAGCTAAATATTCCAGCTTCAACTATTGATTTAAATGCTAAAATGCTTGAGAAAGATTTACGGGATGAAAAGAGCCTAAAACGGTTAAAACGTATTCAAAAGGCAACGGCAAATTTAATCAAACTCTACAACGAAATGGAATACTCTATTAAAAAAGAGATTGATAAAGTTGAACTACAAAGCTTCTCCTTAGAGCAAAGCTTAGATGAGTCTTTGCAAAAGTTTGAGGATATTAAACAAAGTATTACTATTAATGTTATGGTTGAAGAACTAACTCTAAACACTGATAAAAATGGTTTTATAAAGGTTCTTGATAATCTTATTTCTAATGCGCTTAAATACAACAAAGAAGATGGCTTTGTAAAAATTAGTTGTGAGAATAGTCTATTGAGTTTTTATAATAGTGGCAAAAGCATTGATACAAAAAATCTTTTTATGGTGTTTGATAAATATTACCAAGAAGATAGTGCTAATGATGGTTTTGGTTTAGGTTTAAATATTGTCAAAGCCTTTTGTGATAAACACGGAATTGCTATCAAAATTGAGTCTTTGGAAGAGGGTACAACCGTCTATCTTGATTTAAAAAAGATTGTTGTTAGTTAAACTTTTTGTAAATTGCTGTTCGTAACTCTTCTATAGTTTCAATGGCATTTTCTTCATGATCAGAAAATCCCCAATTAACTAAAACAGAATCAACTCCCGCGTTGTTTGCTGCCATAATATCTTTATGACTATCTCCAATGAGCTGTGAGTTTTCTTTTTTTATGTTGTGAGTATTTAGAAGTTTATAAATCATCTCAGGATGGGGTTTTGGTTTTTTAACATCATTATAACCAATAACAGAATTAAAATATTTTCCAATCTCAAGGTGATTGAGCATCTTGTTGGCAAAATCACTACTAGCATTGGTAGCAACAGTAAGATTAAAGTCATTTTTTAACTCATCAAGTAGTTTAGCAATACCATCATAGATTTCTAAATCATTGAGACAGTTTTTATTGTAATACTCTTCAAATAAAACGGTTTGTTCATCGGTAAAATAGTGAGTACCATAAAAGAACTCTGCTGCGTTAATATCAGGGTCATTAACACTTTTTAAAATAAAGTTTTTTTCCATAATTGATAGTCCGAGGTTTTGTCTTACATGGTTAATCGTATTTGCAATCATTGAACCACTGTTAATAAGCGTACCGTCCATATCAAACATGAGCATCTTCATTTAGCGTATCCTTTTAGTATATAACTTGTGCGTATTATAGGCTTTATTTACTAATTAACGGTTAAAAAACTAAGACAAGTTAAAAAACTTAACGTTTAATTAACACTGTGATGTTACACTCCATTAATCGTAACATCAACCCCTCCTGTTTATATACAAACTTTATTATTTCAAATAAAGATACAAAAGCTCTACTTTTAACACCAAAGTAGGGCTTTTTTTATAGTTAAATTTGGTTGAGTTTGATAAAATTCGTTTATCATTTTTAAAGGTTACTATGGAATCTCTCAATCTTGCTTCAATAATTCTTATTGCTTTTTTAGGTTCATTTGGACACTGTGTTGGCATGTGCGGTGGTATTGTTTTGGCATATACTTCAACAAAAGTGGATGACTCATGGAATAAAACGACTCAAAGTATTTCTCATTTATTATATGCTTTTGGACGTATTACAACATATACAATTCTAGGAGCTATTTTTGGATTTGTAGGAAGTGTTGTTACCTTTTCCTCTATGGCAAATGGTTTACTTCTTTTAGGAACTGGAATCTTGATGATTTTAGTAGGGTTGTCTCTTGTTGGTAAATTAAAATTTCTAACAAACATTGAACATTCAATTTCTCAAATGCCATGGTACAAAAAAATATTTAAAAAACTGTTGTCATCAAACAGCTTTTTTAGTTTCTATTTTTTAGGACTTTTAAATGGATTATTACCTTGTGGTTTTGTATATGTTTTTGCCATAACAGCAGCCAGTACTGCTAGTGTTTTTTGGGGTGCTATTGTGATGTTGATTTTTGGATTGAGTACTATCCCTGCCATGTTCTCTTTAGGGTTTTTTGTAGGGCTTTTAAAACAAAATGAGTTAAGAAACATTATTATTAAAGTAGCTGCTGTGTTAGTTGTCTTATTTGGTTTCTTTACTGCATATAATGGTTATAATTTAATAAATAATAAAAGTGCTCTACCTGTAACGAATTATCAAAGCAAATAACCTATAGTTGTATAATAGATATAAAAATATAATTTTATATAGTATAAAATGCATAGAATTATAATAATGTATTTATTTAATAATCTTCATTTCTTAAAAATAATTTAAATTTTGAAATTCTTTTAAGTTTAAAATAGAAAATATAAAACAAAAATAATAAATATGAATAGATCAAAATAGTGCTTAAAAACCAGAGAATTAAGCACATGCTCTTTTGTTATTTTTACTTCACCTATTCCAAAATAGGGTTTGTTTTTAACTTTGTTAAAATAGGAAGTTGGACCACCTAACTTAATATTTAAAGCCAGTGCCATTGCTGAAATTGGATGTCCTGCATTGATACTTTCATGCTTTTTCCCTTCTTTATAAAAACCAAAAAAAGCTTTTTTTGAGAAGAAAAATAGGGCAATTAAAAGAGCGGTTATTCGTGAAGGAATATAGTTAGCAACATCATCAAGTCGTGCTGAAAATTTACCAAAATTTTCATATTTTTTATTGCGATATCCTACCATAGAATCTAAAGTATTTATGGCTTTATAAACAAATGCACCAACTATACCAAATAAAACAAGATAGAATAAAGGAGCAATAACTCCGTCACTTAAATTTTCAGCGTAGGTTTCAACACACGCTTTATTGATATCACTGTCAGACATATCTTTTGTATCTCGACTTACTAAATAAGAGAGTTTTGTTTTTTTGTCATTTGAAGAGATGACCTCAAACACACTATCATATAACATTTTACCAGCTAATGTAAAAGAGGCTAAGAAACTTTGAATTAGAATATTATCAATAAGACTTAATAAAAATGCGATACAAAAAACTAAACTAATAAGGGATAAGGTTAAAAAAGAACCTCTTAAAATAGAGTCTTTATAAAATCTCTTTTCAAACCAGTTAATATAATTTCCCATGAGAATAATTGGATGTTTGATAAACTTTACTTTTTCAAATTCTGAAAAGAAATAGTCAATAATATAGGCTAATAGCGCAATTAGTAGGTACATGGGTTTTCTAGTCTTTCTTTATTATAATCGTATCTAAAGCATCACAAAGTGTTTTGATACTTTGTTTGTCTTTGATGGCAATTCTAACATGATATTTGTTCAAAAAGTCAAAGTTCTCACAACTTCGTATCATGATTTTAAATGTCTTTAGATCTTCTTGAAGAGCGTTGGCATCAATATCTTGTAATTCAACTAAAAGATAATTAGCACTGCTTTTATAAACCTTTTTAATAAAAGTGTATTTTTTTAAAGCACTATTGAGTTGTTGTCTATTTTTTTTAGTGGTTTGTATGGTTTTTTTTACAAAGGCTTTATCTTTAATGACACTAAGAATATAATTCATATCAAACTGGGAGAGCTTCCACATGGGCTCTTTTGCTTTGAGTTTTTCAATATTATTTTTATTAGAGAGGAGTGTTCCTATACGAATACCCGCACTACTATAAAACTTTGTCATTGATTTTAGAATATAGAGTTTGTCGTATTCTTTGGTAAACTCAACTGCAGAAGCTTTAGAACCTTTGTTGATAAACTCTAAAAAACTTTCATCTATAAGTACGGTACAATTTTTCTTTTTCCAAAGTTTTAAAAGCTTTTTAATATCATAATATTGTCCATCAGGGGTTGATGGGTTTACAAATATAACTAGAGAGTTCTTTTTTATCTTTGATGATTTTGATTGAAAACGATTAATTAGATTTAATTTGTAGTTATAAATCACACTGGCTTTTTTATACTCTAAATAAGCAGGTGAATAAATCGTACAATGTTTTAGTCCTAAATGCCTAAAAAGCGTAAAGATAGCGCTACTGCCTCCATTAAAGAGTTCCAGTTGATTTTTATTAACTCCATAATGTTTGGCAATTTTTTTATAAAGTTTTTCATAGTTAGGGTAAGCGGATATGCTTAACGTATTAAAGTCCACTTTGCAGTTTGGTTGTATCACATTAATATTTGAAGAGAGGTCGATAATCTCATTTGCTGGACACTTAAGTTCCTTTGCAAATGATTTTATATCCCCTCCATGTTCAAATTTTTTCATTGTTATTTGAGTTTACCACTGAGTTCATATTTATTTAAATAACCTCGTGGAGTTAATACTAGACCATTTTTAGTTAATTTTGTGTTGGAATTACAGACAATAATCAGTGTTGACATTCCTACATCTGGGTGGTCAACACCAGTATCAACTAACTCTGTTGTTGTCGTGATTGTGATTTTTTCTTTTTCACTTCTTCCTACATGTTGAGCAATAACAGCGATTCTCTCTTCTTGTGCTGCTAAAGCATTTAAGAAGTTTTCATATGGTTTAACCCGTTTTTTAGAACGTGGGTTATAAATACCTAAAATAAAATCAGTCTCTAAAGCACCTTTAACCCGTCTATCAATCATATTTATATCTGTTAATCTATCAGATAGTGATATAACAGCAAAGTCTTGAGATACAGGAGCTCCAACTTTTGCAGCGGCTGCTAAAAATGACGTTACTCCAGGAAGTGAGATAAGTTCAATTTCATCCCAAAGATTCTTTTCATCCATCAGTTCTACGACAAGTGTTGCCATACCAAATACGTTTGCATCACCATTTGAGATAATACATGTTGTTTTACCTTCATTGGCATATTGTATAGCTTGGGTACATCTCTCGATTTCGTGAGTCATTCCTGATGTATAAAGCTCTTTTCCTTCGATGAGTTCACTTAATTCTCTTGCATATTTACTATACGAAACTACAACTTCACACTCCTCTATGGCTGCTTTTGCTTCCGGTGTAATGTAGCTTGTTCCACCCGCTCCACTTGATACGATATATAATTTTTTCATATTTAAACTGCTCCTGCAATGGTTATTTTCTTTTCATATACCTCTTTAGGTATGATTAATTCGTTATATTTTGATACTAAAATAGAAGAGGGCTCAGCCACCCCTTTTAGTCCAAAAAACTTGGTTGCTTGTGAAGGACTAAATTCGCCTTGTAAGGCATTAATTTGCGCTTCATTATAAAAGGTGATATTAAAATTGTATTTTTGTGCAAATTCTAAGAGACCTTTCTCATCTGCTTTTGCTTCAAAAGAGGCAATGTTTTCGATTTGTTCTGCTTTTAAGTTGTGTTTGTCTAAAAACCATAAAAAACCTGCTTCTATATCTTCTAAACTGGTATCTCTATTACATCCAATACCTAAATAAACTTTAGGTTTAAATGTTAGTAGTTCACTATCATAGGGAGTTATGTTCACACATAACTCACTTGATTGTTCATTAACAAGTTTGAGATTCTTTTTATTAGGAATGGTTTCAAAAATGGATTCATAAGTTAATACTTCAACCTCTTTTTTATTGAGTAAAGAGTTTGAAATAAGAGCTAACTCTTTTAGGTTATGGATTTCTAAATCATTTTTCTTTGCAAACATTTCAAAAGCTAGAGTTTTAGTTTGATCCGTTGCCGTTGAAACAAAGTTAATACACTCTGGTAATCGTGAAGCAATAACATCACTTAATTCATTTGCCCCACCTAAATGACCACTTAGTAGCGGTACTACTTTATCTAGAGCTAGATTGATAACAATAACTGCAGGATCTGTTGCTTTATCTTCTAAAAATGGGGCAATTTTTCTAACAACGGCTCCCATAGCTAAAATAGCAACAATAGCATCGTAATTTTCCCATGCAGTTGGTAGAATGTCATCAATTTTGTTAAAAGTAGTAAAACTCTCCAAGTTGTGGTCTAACTCTTTTTTCCCGTAAACATCAACCTCATAGTCATGTAAATAAGGAACAAGTCTACATGCAGAGTCTAAACTTGGTTGGTTGATAGTCACAACTGCAATTTTAAGTTTAGGCATCTGTTTTTCCTTTTTCTAACTCTTTAACAAGAGGTTTTACATATAGATGTGACTCTTCAGTCTCTTTTTGATTTAAATAATCACCAAATAAAATCAACGCTACCCCTTTGATATGAGATACTTGATTTTCAATATCACTAATTGTTCCTTTGTAAATCTTCTCTTCTTTCCATGTGGCTTTTTCAACAACCCAACATGGAGTATCTTCACTGTAGCCCATCTCTAAGGCTTTCTTTTTAAGTTTTTTAAGTAAAAGAATAGATAGATAAAATGCCAAAGAAGAGTTTTTACACGCTAAGATATTTTCAAGTTTTTCAGGATTTGGTGTTTTTCCTTCTACTCGGGTCAAAATAATCGTTTGAGATACCCCTGGAATGGTATATTCAATACCTAAAGAGGCTGCCGCTCCAAATGCTGCTGTAATTCCTGGAATAACACTGTATTCAATGTTTTGTTCTTCTAAATACTCAATTTGTTTTGCAATGGTTGAGTAAATAGAAGGATCACCTGTATGAACACGTGCTACAACTTTATCCTTATGATTTTGTAAAAACTCAAAGATTTCAGGGTATTTCATACCTTGAGAATCTTCTATAATTGCATCTTCTTTACACCAAGAGAGCACTTCTTTTGGAACAAGTGAACCTGTATAAAGTACCGCATCAGCAACTTGAAGTATTTTTTGTGCTTTTACAGTAACTAAATCAGGATCACCCGGTCCTGCACCAATAAAATAGATCATTTTATGATTCCTTG
Organism: Arcobacter sp. EP1; assembly: GCA_001655195.1. Classification (GTDB taxonomy): domain Bacteria; phylum Campylobacterota; class Campylobacteria; order Campylobacterales; family Arcobacteraceae; genus Arcobacter_A. Next base: position 242,933 of record LPNY01000132.1, on the reverse strand, counting down.
ATAGTTTTTTTATATATTTTTAATTGGAATAGCTGACGTTCAGGTTCGACTAAGTCAAGCTTTCCTTTATAGGTTGTCAACGAAATAGAGTGTGTATCATAGGCAATATTTGCACTATTTAAGACCTCAATCATTTGACTTAAATGTTTTAATGTAATGGCGTTAATTAACATAATCCCATCTTCTGTTAGTCGTTCATAAAGATAGGGTAGTGTTGCAATCACTTTTTCACCACCTCCACCAACAAAAATTCGTTGTGGATTCTCTTCTAAGCTTGGATAAATCTCTTGGGCTTCACCAATAAAGAGTTGGCAGTCACATACATAATGGTTGGTTAGATTTGCTTTTATAAACTCAACACGGGTCTCATTCTTTTCAAAAAAGTGTGTGCGAGTTTTATACCGTTTATAGGCCTCGATACCACAACTCCCACTACCTGCTCCAATATCCCATAAAAGTTGGTTAGGCTCTAAATCTAAGTTTTGTAAACTTAGGTGTCGTTTATATTTTTTTGTAATCATTCCACGTTCTGTTTCAAACTCCATATCATCACACACATGCTTTTTGTGTTCAAAGTTTCTTTGAATTATTAGTACAAAGGGTTGGTCTAAATCAAACTTCTCTTTTGGAAAATCAAATAGATTCACCTCTTGAATAATTTCGTCCTCATATCCTAGTTTATAACCAATTGTTGTTGTGATAGAGTCATCTTTAAAATAAGCCATTGCTTCGTTTAAACGCTTTATTGAGAGCTTGTCACAAACAACAAAGGTGTATTTATTAACTAAGAATGTTGTTAAGTCAATGGCAGTTCTACCATGTAGTGAAACAACATTTACATCGGTCTCACTAATAAAGAGTTTTTCTAATAAATAACTCTTTGAAGAGGTATTATTTATAATCTTAACTTCATCTTTTGGAAGCTTTTTTGCAAGCAGTGTTCCTGCACTAAAAAATAGTGGTGAACCTGTAACAATGTATAAAATGTTCTCTTTGTTATAGTTTTGAAGTATATACTCTTTTGCATCTTTAAATTTTAGTTTCAAGATGTTGTGTGCATTTTCTGTGAAGTTTTGATCACAAATAATTTTGTCGTAAGTTGTGGTGTCAAGATTTACATTGGTAAAATCATAGGCACCCATACCATTTCCAGCAATTGTTACCATCCTAAAACCTCCTTTTGTTCAAGTATTATGGCGTCTACATTTGAGTTGTTAAACCATATTTTTATTTGTTGGTTTGCTTTTTTTGTTATCATTTCATAAAAGTTTTCTAAAAGCCCAACTTTTTCAAGCTCTTGAGAAATTCCTTTTACGGTTAACGTTGATTCTATATCAACTTTATAATTTAGTTCTTCTTTAATATCTTGTTGTAACTGTTTAAAATCGATGGTTCCAAATCGATTATGGGTATTTTTAAACCCTTGGTATACTTTTGTCATTTTCCCTATTCCACACAAAAAAACAACTTTTTCTATTTTTAGCTGAGAAGCTATCTCTATGGAATCATAAACAAAGTTACCTATTTCAATAACTGCTTCTTCATTTATTTTTGAAGTTGCAACTTTAAATGCTGAGTTTCCAAGGGTAAAATAAAGGGTTGAATACTCATTTCCTTTTGCAAACTCAATTTCTGTTTTCACTGAATCAATATAAGCTGAACTTGATACTGGTTTAACGATTCCTGTTGTTCCCAAAATTGAGATACCTCCTAAAACACCCACTTTTGCATTAGCGGTCTGTTTAGCTATGGTTTCACCATCTACAACACTAATCGTACAAACTAACTGCAAGTTTTTTAACTCTGCAACTTTTTTTTCGAAGAAACTTTTCATAGCTTCTAGGGGTTGTGGATTGATAGCTGGAAAACCGGGTTTAATTTTTAATCCCTTTTTTGTTACTACCCCAACACCTAATCCTGCATAGAGCTTTAAATTATTTGAAGCTTGAGTAAAAACTTGCGGTTCATGCTCAGTTCGATTAATCTCTAATTCATTGATATCATGACTTATTGTAACGATAATTTCGCACCCTTTGGTAACATCTAAATCATCATTGTCTACTTTTATCGTTTTACTATAACTTTTTTCACGGGTTACTAAGTAGGCTTCAAGGGTTTTACAAAATGCATTAAATGCATGGGTTCCCGTGGTATAGCCTTTTCTTAGTATCTTTTTTTCCATTAGTTATATCGTTTTGGCTCACTCATTGGAATTTGTTCAAAGGCTAAATCATCAATATCTTTATTGCTAGCTAGTGCAGTGAAAAGTGCTCGCCATTGAGACTCGTCGTATTTATGAACGTTACGAATCCAAAGATTATTATTGTTTTCATGACCATTGATACGTGTGTTTTCATAAATATTAGCAACACTTCTAAATCGACATGCCCCAAAACATCCTGTTCGTGATATTTTGATTCTATTTTCACCTTTTGCTAAGCCCATATCTTTTAAAAGTTCTCGTAAATCAGCCGCTAGGTTTTCACTTTTATGTGCTGCTCCACAACGTTCGTCATGACACATAAATATTTGTGTTTTAAAATGCATAATAGGTTTTTCAGGGTCGAGCTTTTTGGGTTTACAAGTAAAGCCATCAACCACTTCACTGCCCATAATATTATAAAGCTTTTCGTCCTTTTTGACGCTATTTTCCATTGTACTTTTCTTTTCCATCATAATCTTTGATTAGTTTATAAATTGCATGTAACGTAGCAACGGTCATAGTAGAACTTCCAAATCGTCCTTCCATAATGACTCCTGCAACATCAAAATGGTCACAGAATCGTCTTCCGTAATCTTTTGATTCAACAACATTTACAAAACCAACAGGAAAGAGAAGTAGGGCAACATTTGATAGATCAACTTTCTCTTCAATTAACGTGTTAATAGCTGCATAAATAAATGTAGGAGCATTTCCACATGCTAGAATCATAGGTTCGTCTTTATGCCGCTTGATTGCTTCTACTACTGCTGCGTATGAACGAGTGGTTTTGTTTTTTTCTGCCATTTCATAAGTAAATGGCTCATTGATGTAACAAACAACTTCATTTTCATATTTTTTTAGATAAAAATCACTCAAACCGACTTTAATCATATTAACATCAACAATGATTTTTGCTTTATTAAGGAGCAAGTTTTGAATCTTTTTAATAGCATTATCTGAGAAATAAATATTCTCTAATACTTCTTCAAAACAGGTTGTTGTATGTATTAATCGTGAGATAACTTCAACTTGGTCGGGTGTATAGTCTTTTACTTTTTCAAACTCTTGTAACTCTTCTTCTATCATTTCAAATGATTTTACAGATATATCAGCACCAATATTAATTGGTGGTTCTTCAATTTTAAATTCCAAAATAATCCTTTATTGTATTAATATTGTTTCTAAACATGGTGTGCAAGTAGGTTCCAAATACGTTGTTGTTTTGCCAACTTCCATACTCACCTTTACCTTGCGGCTTTTTACTTAATATATCAACACCATCATGTTTATCTTCATTGACGGGTTTGGTATAGTGAAATGCATGACCTTTTAAACCTGAACTAGCAAAATAATATCCAAGTCGTGCACGCTTTTGTGTGAGGGTAAAATCAACATCTAAAATAGATGACATCTTTTTATCATCAACCCTGTTTCCTAAGTATAAAAGTCCTGCACATTCTGCATAAACATGTTTTGTTTTTGCATGTTCTATGAGAGATTCTTTAAACTTATGAGAATCTTTGATACTCTCATATGCTAAAGGTGTTTCCACATAACCACCAGGAATATAAACCACGTCACTATCGCTGTTTATTGTCTCATCTAAACTTGGATTTACAAACTCAACAGTTTTAAAAACCTCTTTTAAAAATTGTATATTATCATAATAGATAAAAGAGAAATTTTTATCTTTTATTATAGTTAGTTTTTTTTCAGTTTGTTTAAACTTTGAAAAAGGGTAGGTGCTGTTTTCTTGTTTTTTATAGCTTGATACTGTTTCAAGTCTTTCTAAATCGATATTTTCTAAAACCGCTTTAGATATGGTTTCCAGTATGGTTTTATTAGCATTGATTAGGTCTAAACCTAAATGGGTATCTTTAAGTGCTTGAATATCTTTTTGAATCCAACCTAAAACTTCTATATCATCAAAGTCACTCTCAATTTGTTTTTTTATAAGGGCATAGTGCATACTTGAAGAGAGTTTGTTTAAAATAACTGCTTTGATGGTGTTGTCTTTTTCGTAGGTTTTAAGTCCCTTTAAAACGGCACTAATTGTAATATATGAGCCACTACCATCCAATAATAAAACTGTAGGAATATCTAAAAAAGTTGTTACATCATAAGCGGAACTTCCTTTGTCCATACCATCATAAAACCCCATAACTCCCTCAAGAATAGAGAACTTTTTATCACTATAGTGGTTAAACGTCCACTGCACTTGTTCCTTGTTCATAATAAAACTATCAAGGTTGATTGATTGGGTTTGACAAATAGCTTTATGAAATTGGGGGTCAATATAATCAGGTCCTATTTTAAATGGACGCACACTGTTTTTAAAATGATATAAAAGTGCTGTGGTAAGTATAGTTTTACCTTGATTAGATGCTATAGCACTTACGCATAAAGCTTTCATTTTACCTCTTTATAATTTTTTTTGGCTAAAATTGCCTTATGAAGAATCTTAGAGGGTATAATAAACGATATTTTAAATTGTCAACTATTGCGATGTATTCGACAATTAATAAGTTATCAAAAATTGAGACAAACATGTTATACCATAAAAGTGCTTACGAAAACAAGATAGAATCTTCAGATCCTCCACTTTTTTTTAATCAAATAACATTTTTATAACAACAAATTAACAAAAAATAAAACTTACTTAATAAAGGACAAGTTATGCATATAGAAGCCGGTGTAGTACAAGGTGCAAAGATGGTTTTAAGTTATGGAACAGCTGCTGTTTCATTTGGTATTGCTGCAAAATTAGCAGTGGATAATATTAAACAATCAGGGATGGTTCCTATGGTTGCAAAAACATTAATGGCTACGGTTTTAGTGTTTATGTTTTTTCAAGTATTACCTCACTATCCAGTGGGTGTTTCTGAAGTACATTTCATTTTAGGTTCAACACTCTTTTTAATTTTTGGTGCAGCACCAGCAGCCTTTGCATTAGCAGCAGGGCTATTACTTCAAGGGCTTTTCTTTGCTCCGTTTGACTTACCACAATATGGGGTTAATGTAACAACATTATTAATGCCTTTATTTGCAATGTCTTTACTTGCAAAAAGAATTATTCCTCAAAATATTGCATACAAAGATATTGCTTATAAAGATGCATTAAAGTTATCATTAACATTCCAAAGTGGAATTGTTGCATGGGTTGCATTTTGGGCATTTTACGGTCAAGGGTTTGGAGTAGAGAACTTAAGTGCAGTATTCTCTTTTGGAGCAGCATATATGAGTGTTGTATTATTAGAGCCACTAGTAGATTTAGCTGTATTAGCAGGTGCTAAAACATTAAGCTCATTTCAAAACAGTTCTTATGTGGAACAAAGACTGTATAACTCAGCAAAATAATGAAAAGATTTAGACATTACAGCAAGAAGAGGGCAATCGTCCTCGCTTGTTTTGGTTCAGTTATTGAACAGCAAAAGTATCTTGATTTAAAAAGTGTTGTAGAAGATAAGTTTCCTGATTGTGAAGTTTTTATCTCTTTTTCTTCTCGTATGGTTTTAAAGATGTTAAAGAAAAAAGATGAAGTGTATAAAAATCTGCCTCAAACCTTAGCCGATGTTGATATGATGGGTTTTAAACATGTTGTTATCTCTTCGGTAAATATTTATCCAACTGATGAACATGAGTTTTTAAAACGTATTGTTGATGGCTTCAAAAACTTTTCATTGGCAAATTTACGTTGTACCAATGCTCTTTTGACTAAAACAAAAGAGACAACCTCGTTTTTAAAGGGTTTAAATAGTGCAATTTCACAAGAAGAGACAGCAAATCTTTATGTGATTCATGGAACGCCACGATTAGATACTCCTGGAATTGATTCTATTAATTACACAGCTGAATTTTTAGAAGCAATTAGCCCTAAAAATTTCACTTGTTCATTAGAAGGGGCAATGCCTTATAATGAAATTAGTGAGAGTTTAAAAGCAAAGATAAAAAGTGCAGGTTTTAAAAAAGTGCAAGTGGTACCATTATTACTTGTAAGTGGAAATCACTATATTAAAGATATGTATGAGATCAAAGATGATTTAACTTCAGACTTTGATTCATCTCTTGTATCTTCGTTGACAAAAGGAAAAGAGTTTAATCTTATTGAGTTAGAATCAACTCAAAAGATTATTTTTAAAGAGATTGAAGAAAGTTTCACGATGATGGGAATTGCTCATAAAGAATTGACGTACTAAGGGCATTGATGAAGTTATATATGGTATCCTTAGGTCCTGGTGATTATGATTTGATTACACTAAAAGCATTAAAAGCACTTAAAAATGCTGATGCGATTTGTGTTCCAACAAAAAGTGAAGACAATAGTTTTAAACGTTCAATGACCTACAAAATTGTCAAAGCGTTGATGGATGAGCATGGGTTTGATAAGCCTATCATTCCTATGTATACTCCTATGCGTTTTAAAGTTGAAGATTGGCAAAATCAAGTCAATATTTTGCAAGAATCTTTTAAACAGTATGATACTCTAAGTTTCGTTACCTTAGGAGATAGCGCGGTCTATAGTACCGTTTATTATCTCTTAGATTTAATTGAGGTACAAAACCCAGAGCTTTATAAAAATAGTGAAGTTATTCCTGGTGTGACATCCTTTTCTGATGCATCTGCTAAAATTAAAAAGCCCCTTTGTGTGGGTGATAGTTCTTTTTCAATTGTACCTTTACATAAAAAAAATGTACCTAACACGACGGTTTATATGCGTCCTAAAATTGGCATGAGTACAGAAGATATTCCACAAAGTGGAGAGTTATGCACCTTTGAAAATCTAAATTATCAAGGTGAGACGATTTCTTCTTATCGAAAAGAGCATGTTGAAAAATACATGACACTGTTTATTGATTTTGTAAAGGCGCAATAAAAAACTTTTTATTCTACAAATATATTAGAGTCTTGACTCTAACTACTATCAGGGAATATTATAAGTAAAACTTATAATATTCCTAATCAATTATTAATTTTTTTAAGAGTACAATTCGCCAAATTAGTTTGATTTGACTTTTTGTTTTATTTTTTTTGGAAGATGGGCAAAAGGTATGGTCTTTTTCTCTTTTTGGTTGTTTTGAGTAAACTCAAGTTCAACGGTCATTTGAGGTTTTTTGAGGTGCAGTACTTTATACTCAATATCATTTTCTCTGTACATAATATTTTGCTTTGAAAAGTTAATGATTTCGCTTTTTTTAGCCATTAAAACCCCTATGTTAAAGTTTTGTAAGGATAACAAAAAATGAATAATGAAGAAATAAAGTTAGTTCCCAATCGTTTACGGTTTTTCCCAGTTATGATGTTTGCTATGGTAATGGGTGTTTCTGGTTTGGCAATTGTTTATAAAAAGGCCCATGAAATACTAGGATTTAGTGCTGTTATAGCTGATGTTTTATCCGTTTTGAGTATTGTTCTATTTGTTAGTATTTTAGTAACGTATATAATTAAAATATTTAAATATAAGGAACAGTTCAAACAAGAGCTTTCCCATCCTATTCGTATTAACTTTTTTGCAGCTATATCAATCTCTTTTGTTTTAATTTCAATTCTAACAAAACCAATGAACTATGATATTGCTTATTTATGCTTTGTTATTGGGGCATTGTTGCATCTTTTTTTTACTTTTAACACGTTGAGTTTTTGGATTAATAAATCAGTTGAAATACAACACTCAAATCCTGCTTGGTTTATTCCTATTGTAGGAAACTTAATAGTACCAGTTGGTGGAGTAGGGTTTTTTAGTAATAAGATTTTGATGTTTTATTTCTCTATTGGTATTTTCTTTTGGATTATTATGCTCTCAATTATTTTAAATCGAATCATTTTTCATAAACAGTTTGCTCCAAAATTTATGCCAACATTGTTTATATTAATAGCACCACCATCTATTGGGTTGTTAGCCTATTTTAAAATGACACAAACTATCGATATGTTTGCTATGATTTTGTTTAATTTAGGGCTGTTTTTTACCCTTTTGGTTCTATTTATGTATAAAAAATTTTTAAAAATTCAGTTCTTTATTTCATGGTGGGCATTTACTTTTCCCCTAGCTACGATTACATTAGCAACACTGTTAATGTATGAACAACTTCATGATTCTCTTTATTTGTATCTTTCTTATGGATTAATTCTCTTCGTAACTATTGTTATCGCTATTGTGGCATATACAACAATCGTACACATGACAAGAAAAGAGATTTGTATTATGGAGTAACTCTTTAGTTTTTAAAGGATATAATACCTCTTTATTGAATGTAATAAAGGTATAAAATGAAACATAGATATATTGGAAAAACAGGTTTACGAGTCAGTCCTATTTGTATGGGTACTATGACCTTTGGAACTTTTACTTCAAAAGAAGAAGCCTTTAAAATTTTAGATAAAGCATACGATAGTGGCATTAATTTTTATGATACAGCAGAATTATATCCAGTACCACCACGAGCAGATTTAGCAGGAGATACTGAAGTTATTGTGGGTGAGTGGTTAAAAACAAAACCTCGAGATTCAGTCATCCTAGCAACAAAAGTTGCAGGTGCAGCTTCAGGTTGGTTTGTACCGCCTATTCGACATGGATTAACTGCTATTGATTCTTTTCATATAAAACGAGCGGTGGAGCAGAGCTTACAGCGATTACAAACAGATTATATTGATTTGTACCAAATGCATTGGCCTGATACGGTTGTACCTATTGAAGAGTCTTTAAAAGCCTTTGATGAGCTTGTTCGTGAAGGAAAGGTTCGATACCTTGGAACATCCAATGATACTGCTTATGGGTTAACAAAAGCCAATGAAACATCAAAGAGATTAAGTATTTCGCGATTTGAATCTATTCAAAATAATTTTTCATTAAACAATCCGAGATTTTTAGATGAACTAAAAACAGTGTGTCAAAAAGAGCAGATTTCTTTGTTACCATATTCTCCAATAGGAGGAGGAATGTTATCAGGGAAATATAATGGGAAATTTTACCCAGAAGGGGCACGATTTACTAGTTATATGAAAAATAAAAACCCTCGTGTGCAAGCTATGGCAACACGTTTTGTAAATGAAAAAACTAAAACTACAACTGAACAATACGTGCAATTAGCACAAGAGCTTAGTATTTCACCTGTAACTTTAGCAGTTGCTTATTCAAAGCAGTTTGATTTTATCGCTTCAACAATTATTGGCGCACGTGTTTTAGAACAATTAGATGAATCCTTAGCCGCGATGGATTTAGATTTAAGTCCTGAAGTTTTAGCAAAAATTGAAGAGATTCAAAAAAACACTATGTATCCTATGGGATAATATTAATAAAGAGCAAAGAGGTTAGCATGGAAAGTATTATTGCATTAGAAGAGTTAATCAAAGAGAATGAAGAAAAAGTTGCCTTGCAACAGCGGCAGTTAGACTCACACCTTAGTGGTGAGAGACCCCTCTCTGCAATGGCACTAGCCTCAACTGAATCCAATCTTGAAGAAGCTACCGAACTACTTGAAAAATATAAGGGTATGTTAGAAAGACTCTCACAGTTTACTCCTGAAGAGTTAGAAGAAAAAGAGCGTCTTCATACAGCAGCTATGCGTAAAAAATACTTTGATGCACAAGAATCTCGTATAAAACTCAATGTTGAAAAAGAGAACGATATAAAATTAGAAGTACTGCGTATTATTGGTGAACTTCCTGTTGATGTACAGTTTGAAGATGAAGAACTCTTTGAAATGGCGACAAAATCTATATCATTGTCATTACCTGAACTCAATGAAGTTGTTAGTAAACTTGAGGAGATACGAAAAGATTTTTCACAAATGACAAAAGATAATGACAATCGAAGCATGCAAGAGTTTGCGACTATTGATTTTCTAATTCCTATAGTTATTTTACATTTTTATATTTTAGCTAATAATATAAAAGAGAATACCAACGAACATAATGAAAAAGTAGAAAAAAACCAAGATGATTTAATGGAAAATAGTTCAGAAGAAGAGATGTTTGAACTAGAACAGACTAGCAAAATAGAGTTTGTTGGATTTCCCAAATATCAAGATTGGTGGATACGTGAGCTTTGGGTGAGTCATCAAGCCTATTTTGCTCTTTTTAGTTGGAAGTCATTAGTGAACAAACTCTGTTTTACAACAGAGCAGAAAAAAGCATGGAGTATTATCTTTGATCGATGGGTTTTCTTGAAAAAATTACTCAATGATAAGGGGGAGTTAGCCTATCACTATAATTTTGCCTTTGATACCTTACTTAATAAATACGTGGGGGTTCATGAAGAGCTTGACCAAGAGCGTATTCTTGCTGTTAAATCTTTAATTCAAAAGATGACACAAGAAGAAGACTTTACTCAAGTAGCTCCATTTCATGATATGACAACACCCTATTTGAAGTATAAATTAGAGCAAATAGAACTGCAGAATAGAGAAAAATCACAATAGGGTATCAAGCTTATTGTGGTTTAAAACTATAAGGTACAGCTTGCACAACTCTTATGTAGTTTTATCTCTGGTAAATCACAGGTAACGCATTTTGTATTTAAATCTTCTTGGGATAGTTTTCTATTCGACTGACATGCTGGGTTTTTAAGTAACCAATAAACTACTGATGCCGTGATTTCCCTTTGCGCCATTTGATTAATAACAGTTGAGCTCGTATGTAGATTTCTAGCAACTGCTTTTCGTACATTCATATAAACAGATTTAGATAGTAGTTCTAACTGTTTTGGATCTCTACTCGAATAAGCATCAGAAATGAGTTCTAGTTCACTTACTTTAATATTTTCGTTAATACTCACCGTATTCCTTTAAATTATTAATTTTTATTTTTTGATTATTATTTATTCATTATAAGGATAAATAATATTTTACTTTATAGTTATTTTATATTCTTAGTGATTTTAAAATAACTATAATATTAAAAATAATAGGAAATATTAGCACTTTAATAGTATAAAACTTTTATAATAAAAAGTTATTTTAGTTATTTTATTTTTATTTTATTAATAAAAATAAATGTTATAACTCTATAACTTTTTTATTATTTAATGAATTATAGTTCATTTTTTGAGTAAGTATGTTTGTTTTTAATATTGATCTCTATTGATGTTCATAGGTATATTTATATTTTTACGTTTTTTAAGTTTTAAGTCAAACTTTACAACTATATTCTTTTTATCTTCTTTGATTTTAATTTTATGTGCTGCTTTTAAAATAGCCTCTTTAAAGTTTTCATTTATTTCGTTATATGTAGAACCCTTGACAATTTTTATATTTGAAATATCACTTCTTTTATCAATATCAAATGATAGAATAATCTTCTCATAGATACCTCTCTCAATTAATGAATTAGATACAATTAAATGTTTGATGATTATTTTCTCAATGTTATTTGAAAATGACTTTTTATCTCCACTTATAATATCTTTAAAGTTTTCACTGTCTTGAAGCTTAGATAATCCTCTCCCTATGTTTATTTGGCCACTGGCTCCTGATTCCATATTATTCATAATATCTTTATATCTTACAATTTGGTATTCTACTACTGCTACTTCTTTTTTTAAACTGTTTTTATCCTCTGTTCCTAAGAACCCTTCTAGCCCAGCACTTAATAAGTAGGTGTTAATTAGCATTAATATTGGTAGTATTTTTTTCATAGATATCCTTATCGTATAGTTTAAAAATAAGGATACTATTTTATTGATGATGTTTAAATTAACAAGATGTTGAATATTAAATGAATTAAAAAATTTAACTATTATGAATAAAGAAAAAGACTAATCAAACTTGCTATTATCATAAAAATAGATTCTAGGGAGAAACATTATTGTATACCGTAAAAATTCAAAATGAGTGTGACTGTTTTAAAAAAAGTGGTCTTGAAAACAATATGACCTTTACTTCACAAACGAGTGCTGTGATGCGTGCAATGAAAATATTGAATCAAATGAACAATACTTTTTGTGACAAACACAGTTTTATATTACAAGAGAGTGGGGATGATTATGTTATTGCACTAGATCGTTCTTGGAGAGTTGTAAATTGTTGTGGTAATGGGTGTTGTAACTAAACTATAAGATGATTTTTTTTCTTAAATCCTATTGACCTTTTATAACAAAAAAGCTTAAAAACTAAATTAACAGTATATTGAAGTTACTATTGGATATAGTAGTAAGATAAACGTTTTACGTATACACGTATACTGTCCCTCAAGGTGTTCATTAAAGTTGATTCACCACCTTCTTATTTCTAAAATTCACCTTATTAATTCAAGATAGAATAAACAGAATTATCGACGAAATCATTAGTTCGTTCAAAAAATCATATATATTTAAGTTTTCACTAAAAAGGTAATCATAATGAAAAAATTAAAAGTTGGTGTCATTGGTACATCAAGAAAAGAGAATGAACAACGATATCCTATCCATCCAGCACATCTATCACGTATTCCAGAAGAACTTCGTAAGCAGTTGATATTTGAAGAAGGATATGGAATACCTTTTGGTATCACAGATGAACAAATTGCCTTTAAAACTGGCGGAATTGCCAGCCGTTATGATTTATTAAATAAAATTGGTACGGTTATTATAAACAAGCCAGTATTAAGTGACTTAGAAGAACTTCGTATTGGAGGAACACTATGGGGTTATGTCCACTGCGTACAACAGCAAGATATTACTCAAATAGCCATAAAACGTAAACAAACATTAATTGCTTTCGAGGATATGTTTACATGGTCTTCCCATGGAAAAGGTCGACACACCTTTTATAAAAATAATGAAATGGCTGGTTATTGTGCGGTTAAACATGCACTACAACTCAAAGGTATTGATGGGCACTATGGAAATCAACGTAAAACACTTATTTTTGGCTTTGGGGCAGTGAGCCGTGGAGCAGTATATGCTCTTCAAGCACATGGATTTAGAGATATTACAATTTGTGTACAGCGTCCAGATCATGAAGTGCGTGAGGAGATACTTGATTGTCATTATGTAAATTTAAAAAAAGGTAATAGTGATAAAGAACCTATGACAATAGTCGAACATGATGGTTCAATCAAACTACTGACACACTTGATTAAACAGTCTGATATTATTGTAAATGGAGTACTCCAAGATACGCAAAATCCCACAAATTTTATTACCCAAAACGAAAGCGCAAGTCTTAAACCTAATAGCCTAATCATCGATGTAAGTTGTGATGAAGGCATGGGATTTTTCTTTGCCAAACCAACAACCTTTAAAAAACCAATGTTTAAATATAAAACCATTGATTATTATGCCGTTGATCATACTCCTAGTTATCTTTGGGAGAGTGCAACAAGATCAATATCAGGTGCTTTAATTGTTTACTTATCAACGGTATTGGCTGGTCGTGAAAGTTGGCAAAAAGATGAAACAATTAGAAAAGCAATCAATATTGAAGAGGGTATAATTCAAAATGATGCTATTTTATCATTTCAAAACCGTAGTTCAGAGTATCCTCATAGGTATATTATATGAAATAAAAGAGAAATTTAACGTTTAAATATGGGGAGTTGTTGTCTCAAATAAGGCTATTGCATCATGAATAATAAGTAGATATAGAGTCATATTCAGCTGAAGTTTTATCCTAAGTAGAATAATTACTCTCCAAAATTAGCAAAAGCACCTTCAATACTTGGAATACTTTTGTAACGAGTCTTTGTTAGTCTTACATTTTTTGTTTTAAGATCACATATAGCAATTCTAAAACTAGCACCCATAACAGGTTCTACAACACAAATAATGTCATCTTCAATCTGTCGTGTTGTATAAATGGTACCTTGTAAAGCATTGAAAAAATATTTTGGATAACTTAATGGTGTTATTTCAACAATATCAATTGTTTCTTGATTCTCAAGAGTTTGCATGATATCCATAGCTTCTTCATAATCCTCAAATTGAATACACCAATCATCGAAATTTTTATTAAAATGTTCCATATCTTCATCTAGAAATCCACCTGCTATTGATTGTAACGCAAAAATTGACACAAAAACACCTTGAAATATATAGTTTTAAAAGTTGATTTTAACATATTTATGTTTTAAACTTAGGGATGATGGATAGATTTAATACTTTATATCAATTAGGCATTAAAGAAAGAAGCATATATAATTTTTTGGTATCTAAAATATTTGAACATAAAGATGTTTTAATTACTATAAAGGTGTACTCAAAATTGATTAAATTCAATAATATATGATATACTTAAATTATGAAGCACTATATTGAACAGACTGTATTTTCTGTAATTAATACAATACCTAATCCTGTCATTGTAATTAGAGATAATAAAATACAAAGTGCAAATAGTGCATTTTTAAATTTCTTTTCTCTTTCGTCTGTAGAAAAATTCAATAAGACCTATAGTTCAATGGATACACTTTTTATAAAAAATAATGGTTTTTTCTCTTCTTCGGAACTTAAAGATAATGAGTCTTGGGCTGATTATTTGTTTTCACATTCTAATGTAAGTCGTGTTGTTACAATGATGAACATTGATAAAGATTTAAGAGATTTTGAAATCACTTTAAAAAAAATAAGAAATGAGTCAGAATATATTATTGTTTTTAACGACATTACGAAATTTATTCTAGAGAAGAATGAATATGAATACTTTGCAAGTTATGACCATCTAACAAAAATATTTAATAGACAGAAATTTGATGAATTATTTTTGAAAGAATTAGAAAATAAAAAAAGATATGGCGATGCACTCTCTATTATTTTAATAGATTTAGATCATTTTAAATTAGTGAATGATAACTATGGACATTTTACTGGTGATCTTGTTCTTATTTCTGTAGTTGAACTTATAAGGAAAAAACTACGTCTTAATGATATTTTTGCACGTTGGGGTGGTGAAGAATTCATTATTCTATTACCAAGAACTGACATAAAGGGAGCTTCTATTAAAGCAGAAGAAATTCGTTATGATATTGAAAAATATAAAGACTTAGAGTTGCCTAGTGTTACTATTAGTGCAGGAGTGATAGAAGTAAATATTGAAGATGATGTAGACTCATGTTTTAAACGCGTAGATGAGGCTTTATATTTAGCAAAAAAACAACGAAATAGTATTGCAGAAATCACTTAATATATTACACTTATATTATTGAAGATTTTTATATTAAAGGGATTCTTTTTAGTGGGTTATGGAGCATTAATTCAATAACATTATTATAAGTTAATTTTTTTTCAATTTTAAATGCTTTTTGTATTCTGTGTTGTAATTATTTCGATAACCATTATTTATATTCCTTTATAAAATACTACTTATTTTAAATATGATAAAAACTAATGAGTTTTAATTCTTGTCATTATAGGTTTGAGAGTTTAGTTGTGTGTTCTTATCGGATTAGAAAAACAAAAGTATAATATTGTTCAAATATTATTGACAGTGCTTTAGTATATCTGAATTTTTTGAATTTAAATATTTTAAATTTTTTTCTTTATAATTTAAAAAAATTAAAGTGAAAAATAAAACTTTTTAATATAATAATATGATACAGATATTACCTTAGTAGATTAAGATAAAAGATATGATTTTGGATGTTTTGAAATAAAAAACTATGCTAAATACCTAATATAAGGGATTAAATATTGAAAATACGAGTATATTATG
>LPNY01000132.1:130343-227086 GCA_001655195.1 Arcobacter sp. EP1 | reverse complement strand
TTTATCACTCTAACTATTTAAACTATTGTGAACGGGCTCGTTCGGAGCTTTTTTTTGCTAAAGGGATGTCTCCTCATAATGAAAAAGAGTTTTTTGTGGTGAAGTCTTTGGAAGCTAACTATGTACAGCCTGCTCTTATGGGTGATGAGTTAGAAGTTAAGACTACAATGACAATTAAAAAGAGTGCATCGTTAGTTTTCTTACAAGAGATTTTTCGGGATGAAGAACTTTTATTTAGTATGAATGTAAAAGTTGCTTATTTAAAAGAGGGTAAACCCTCTAAAATACCTGCATCACTTTTTGATGTGTTCAAGTAGGTCATTATGCGTCTATTTTTTATTTTAACACTTCTTTTTTCGCTATCACAAGCAAAGATGTTTCTTTTACCACAAGAGGCAAAAAAAGCACAAAATGAGATTATTGAGCTAATTGATGATTCTAAAAAGAGTATTACTATTGCCATGTATAACTTTTCTTATGGAAAATTTGCGAAGGCACTTGTTCGTGCGAAAAAAAGGGGTCTTGAAATCAAGGTGATTTTGGATGCTAAAAAAATAAAAGAGAAAAATTCTGAATATTATTATTTAAAAAATAATGGAATCGAACCTTTTTTGGCTAAGAAAAAAATGCATTTAAAAGTAGCTATTTTTGATAATAAAAAAATAGTGTTTGGTAGTACAAACTGGACAAAAGCAAGCTTTAGCAAAAATCATGAATTTTTAATTATAGAGAAAAACAAGAAATATATTAAAAAAATGAATAATCATTTATATAATTTACTTAAAGAATAAAAATTATTAATTAAAATTCTTAATTTGTCTCTAATTTGTCACTTTTTGAAACTAATAATTTAATATATTTTTAGTTATACTTCTTTCTTACATTTTTTTAGGAACGTTGATTGAAATACATTATTGCTTGTATTTATAATGATGTGGATATTTTAGATGAATTGTATAATAAAATTTCACGTATTGTAGATAATGATTATATTATTGAAAGTTATGTTAATGCCGAGCAGGCGCTAATAGGGTGCTACAATAATATTATTGCGGGTAATGAAATTCTCATCACACTTGTTGGTTCTGATTCTTCATCCATGAGTGTTGATAACTTTATTTTAGAACTACATAAAAATTCACCCCATACAAAGAATATACTATTTGAAGATGCTGTTGATATGGAAGTTTTAACACGTATTATCAACAATGCTTCTGTTTATCAAGTTATACCTAAAGTTTTTACACGTATTGATTTTGAACTAATTGTTCTTGAAGCTATCAAACAAAATGCAGAACAACGACGTCTCAACGAGTATCAAAAAGTATTAGAGAGTGCTGTTGATAAACGAACAAAAGAGTTAAATGATATAAATGTAAAACTCAAAGTTCTTGCAACTACGGACTCTTTAACCAATGTAAACAATCGTCGAAGCTATTTTGAGTCATGTGGCCCAATGATAAAATTTTTACGTCGAGAAAAGCGTAGTTTGGCTATTTTGATGATTGATATTGACCGATTTAAACAAATCAATGACCGTTATGGACATGCAGTTGGTGATGAAGTGATTAAATCAATGGCACAAAAAACACGAAATATTTTACGAAAAAGTGATATCTTTGCTCGACTTGGTGGTGAAGAATTTGCTGCAACTTTACCCAATACAACTAAACGCGGTGCTATGACCGTTGCTGAAAATATTCGTAAAGATATTGAAGCTCATGCCTTTACAACCCTACAGGGTGAAACTATTAAATATACAGTTAGTGTTGGTGTGGCGATGTTGACCTATGATGATGAAGATTTAGAAACAATCTTACATCGAGCTGATTTGGCCCTATACGATGCGAAACGAACAGGTCGAAACTGTGTTGTTTTGCAGCCTAGCGAATCCATAGAAATCTAACTTTTTTACTACCTTTAAATCTTTACTAAAAATCAAGTTCTAAAACAGTAAAATACCTAAAATTTTATAAGGATTATTTAGTGTTAGAGATATTTATTTTTGCATATTGTATTTACTTTTTAGTACATATTTATACCTCAGTTATGCAAGTTGGTTTTGTAACAAAAGCAAAGAACTTTCCACCAGTTATTTTAGAAGATAATAAGTATAAAGAAGCGGCTTCTTATAGTATTGAAAAAGAGAAGATTTCTATTGCTTCGACGTTGTATGATTTTGTATTGTTTTTTATGTGGATTGCTTTTGGATTAGAAATTTTAGATGGTATGATACAAGTAGAGTCTGCTTGGTTAAAAGCAGTTCTTTTTATTGATGCTTTTATTATTATTAATTGGATTTTAGGTTTACCTTTTGAGTTACACAGTACTTTTAAGTTAGATAAGAAATATGGTTTTTCAAATATGACAGCTTCTTTATATATTAAAGATACCATTAAAAGTGGAATTTTATTTTTAATTTTTGGATCTGCTGTTATTGCTGGAATTGCTTTTATTATTGAGAGTTTTAGTGCATGGTGGATATGGGGATTTGTATTTATTTTTGCAGTAATTATTTTAATCAATATGCTTTATCCTGTTATTCGAGATAAGTTCTTTGATAAGTTCGAATCACTTAAAGATAAAGAGCTAGAATCTAAAATCGAAGGACTCTTAGATGAAGTAGGCTTTAAAAGTTCTGGTGTTTTTAGTGTAGATGCTTCAAAACGAGATAACAGACTAAACGCCTACTTTGGCGGCTTAGGAAGTACTAAACGAGTTGTATTATTTGATACATTGGTTGAAAAACTCTCTCACAACGAGCTATTGGCTGTTTTAGGACATGAATTAGGACACTTTAAAAATGGTGATATTTTAAAGAATATTGGAATTATGGGTGTGGTGATGTTTGTATTTTTTGCTATTTTTGGAAACCTTCCCGAAGAGCTATTTTTATCAATGAAATTAAACAATGAACCGTACGCCATTATTGTTGTCTTTTTGATGTTTTCGCCTATTTTATCATTTTTCCTTATGCCACTTATTTCGCTTATTTCACGACACAACGAGTATGCAGCTGATGAGTTTGGTTCAAACTTGCAAACTAAAGAGGATTTAGTTAGTGCTTTATTAAAATTAGCCAATGAAAATAAATCATTTCCACTGTCTCATCCTATTTATATTTTCTTTTATTACTCTCATCCTCCGCTTGTTGAGCGGTTTAAAGAGTTAGGGTATGATATTCATGAAGTCTCGTCAAAAGCTTTAGAAGATGAAGAGATAAAAGAGATTATTAATGAATAACGATATTATCATCTTAAGTGCAAGTCTTGTAGGAAGTATTCTTCTTACGTGGCTTATTTTAAAACTTATTTATGATAAAAAGATAGCAGCCTTAAACTATGAAGCAAAACTTCAAGAGGGTGCTTTAGAGAGCGAACTGTTAAGTGAAAGAACTCTTAATGAACAACTAAGAACTGAAAATTCTTTAGCTTTAAAAGCTTTAGAAGAGAAGTTTGCTTTACAAAAACAAGCTCTTGATGAAAAGATTATTGAAAAACAAGCAGTTTATCAACAGCAGTTCAAAACTCAACAACAACAGCATCAAGAAGCTGTTGTTTCATTAAACAGTGAGAACAGTTTAAAACTACAAAATCTCAAAGAGAGTTTTGCTCAAGAGAGTAAAAACTTTGAAGAGAAATTAGAGCTTCTAGAAGAGTCCAAAAAACAGATGAAACTAGAATTTGAATCATTGGCAAATAAACTCTTTGATGATAACTCAAAGAAATCAAACCTCAATTTAAATCAAGTTTTAACACCCTTTAAAGAGCAGCTTAATCATTTTGGTAAACGGGTTAATGATATTTATAATGATGAAACCAAACAGCGAAGTTCTCTTTTAACAGAGATTAAAAACCTCAAAGACTTAAATGGTCAAATCGCTCAAGATGCAGTGAACTTAACCAATGCCTTAAAAGGTGAAAATAAAACCCAAGGTGACTGGGGTGAAATGATTCTATCTAAAATCTTGGAGCAAACGGGTTTGAGAGAAGGGATTGAATACAGTACCCAAGGTTCATATACTGATGAAAATGGAAAACGGCTTCGTCCTGATGTTATTGTTCATCTTCCACAAGAAAAAGATATTGTGATTGACTCAAAGGTTTCATTAACGGCATATTTAAAATATGTGGAAAGTGAAGATGACTTAGTAAAAGAGACGGTTAAAAAAGAGTTAATAAAATCATTGTATACTCATATAAAAGGTTTAAGTGCTAAAAAGTATGAAGATATAGAAGCGGTTAAAACACTTGATTTTGTTTTAATGTTTATTCCTATTGAGGGTGCATTTATGTTAGCTGCTTCAAGTGATAATAACTTGTTTAAAACAGCTTTTGAACATAATATTATGTTAGTTTCTCCTTCAACACTTTTTGTGACACTTCGAACTATAGAAAATATTTGGCGCTATGAACACCAAAATGAAAATGCTTTACTTATTTCAAAAAAAGCAGCAGATTTATATGATAAGTTTGCCTCTTTTGTTGAAGATATTGAAAATATAGGTACCCATATAACGCGTACTCAAAAATCTTATGATGCTGCTTTAAATAAACTAAGTAGCGGAAAAGGAAACCTTTTAAGACGTTCTGAGGAGTTTGTAGAATTGGGAGTAAAAGCAAAGAAAAAAATTGATAGTGCCAAATTATTAAACAATTAGATAAATAATTAAAAACGAGATAATATGGATTTAATGCTTCAATTTGCTAACAACTTTTTAACCCTTTTAGATGCTATGAGTATTTACGTGATGGTAGGTTTACTCATCGCTGGTATCTTAAAACAACTTATTCCTGATGATTTCGTATCCTCTCATTTAGGGACTGATTCAACTGGATCAGTTATCAAAGCTACACTTTTTGGGATTCCACTACCTGTATGTTCATGTTCTGTTATTCCCCTAGCGCAAGGGCTTAAAAAAGAGGGTGCAAGTAAAGGAGCGGTTCAGAGTTTCTTAATCTCTACTCCAATTACGGGTGTTGATTCTATTTTAGCAACGTTTTCGTTTTTTGGTTTAGTTTTTACTCTCTTTAGAGTGGTTAGTTCTGTGATTATTGCTATTATTGTAGGGCTTTTGCAAAACTTTATTGAAAAAGGTGAAACAAAAAAACAAGAGACAACATTAGCTTCTCAAAATTCTTTTTCAATGCAAGCACCGCAATCGGCTACAGCTTTTTCTCCTTTAAAAGTAGACTCACAAGCAAATAAAGAGGAAGAGAGTTCTTGTGGATGTGGAACTTCTTCGTGTGATAGTAAAAAGAAGTTCTCTATTGTATCTGCTTTAAAGTATGGATATGGAACACTCTTTGCTGATATGGCAAAAGCATTACTTATTGGACTTGTATTAGGTGCTTTATTTACTACTTTTATGCCAGAAGAGTACGCAAAGCTTCTTTTTGATAATCAAATTTTAACGTACTTTGTTATTCTTATTTTTGCTATGCCTTTATACACGTGTGCAACGGCTTCATTACCAATTGCCGCGGCACTCATGATGCAAGGTATGAGTGGAGGAGCAGCTTTCGTATTTTTAACTGCAGGTCCCGCAACCTCGGCTGTTACTATGAGTGTTATTTATAAGATGTTAGGGCGAACATCACTGATTGTTTATACGGGAACTATAGCAGTACTTTCTCTTATTTTTGGTTTTGGATTTGATACAGTCTTTAGTGAGTTACAAATACTTAATGTAGGTCATGAGATGGAAGAACCTGCACTTTATGAGTCAATTGCTTCATTATTGATGTTGATGTTGATTGTTTATCATTTAGTAAAAGCTAAATTGGCAAAGAAGAAAGAGTCATGTTGTTCAACTGAATCTTCTGAAAAAAAAGGTGAAACCTCGTCATGTTGTTCATAAAAACATGATATAATTATTTATTGAGGTTTTTATGAATAATCTAAATAAAAGAAGCTCTTCTCGAAAAGATTTAGTCTATGTACTACTTTTTACAATAGTTAGTGGCTTTATTTTAATATCTATTGATGCCTTTGAATTAATAATGGAATATTCACGAGAGCATGAAGAGTTTGAAATTGATGAAATCCTATTAATTGTTTTTACCCTTTGTGTGGCACTAATGTGGTACTCTATACGTCGCGTTAGAGAAATACAGCACTTTCAAAAAGAACTGCTAAATACAAATACAAACCTTCAATTAAAAGTTGATAATGCGGTTGAATCTATACGAAAAAAAGATATTTTAGTAAATGAAAAAATGAAAATGGCCTCATTAGGGGAGATGTTAGGTAATATTGCACACCAATGGCGTCAGCCTCTTAGTATGATTTCGACAAGTGCAAGTGGCTTGAAAATGAAACATAGACTAAGTACCTTAGATGTTGATGATATAGAAAACTCATTAAATGAAATTGTAACTACTACAAAAAATTTATCTCAAACAATTGATGACTTTAGTAATTTTATTAAAGGGGATAAAGAAAAAATGACTTTTAGTATTTTGGATAATATAAATACAAATCTTGATATTCTTAGAGGAGATTTAAAAGTCAATAATATTCAAGTTATTGTTGATATTTCAGAAAAATTCTTTATAGAGAATTACCCAAATGAATTAACACAAGTAATAATAAATTTAATTAAAAATTCAAAAGATGCTTTTATTGAAAACAGTATTAAAGAACGTTATATTTTAATTTCAATTTTTAAAAAGAATGATATGATTATTCTAGATATTAAAGATAATGCCAATGGTATAAAACCAACAATAATCCAAAATATTTTTGAACCATATTTTACAACAAAGCATAAATCTCAAGGAACTGGTTTAGGACTATTTATGGTATATAAAATAATCAATGAAAGTATGCAAGGTTCAATAGAAGTTAGAAATATATCATTTGAACACAATGCACACAACTATTATGGTGCAAACTTTATAATTACACTGCCTCAATCTTTTTAGGATTTCTTAGGAATAAAATACATAACTGTCTCGTAAATTCCTTCCATGTAATGTCTTAAATAGATATTATAATCATCTCTGATTTCTAGAATTCTTTGAGGCACTTTATACCAATCTTGGGCTTTATGATAAACACATACTGCTAATACTGGATGGTATTTTTTGATGGTCTCTTTGGCACCATCTAATGCATCTTGTTCTGCTCCTTCAATATCAAGCTTGATATAGTCAACTGGCTCGTTGATCAGATTATCAATGGTATCAATATTTTGCGCTTGATAGTGGTGGTCACAGTTGTTTTGATCTTTTTGTTCGGTTGTATTTGACTCTTTTTTGGCACCTAATCCGCAGTTAACAAACTCAATATTTTCATTGTCACCAAAATCTCTTTTAGCTATTTTTAGATGTAGGTCATTTGGTTCAATACAGTAGATTTTTTCAAAGTCTGGATAGTTTTTGATAACTTCTTTTACTGTATCTCCTACATACCCACCCCCATCAACAAAACGAATGTTTTTAAGTTCTGGTAAGATTTCTTTATCAAAGTATTGCTCTTCGTGATTATTAGTGAATCCTTCCATAAATTTTAGGTCGAAACTCATTTTGAAGTTGATGACTTTTTCAAAAACCTCTTTTGATTTCTCATCAGCTAATAAATCGTAAGTTTTTTGATATTGGGCTTCATTTTCTAAAAAGTCTTGCCTAAAATCTAACATAAATGGTGGTTCAACTAAATCAAGCCATGAGTAACGAAATAGGGACAAATAGTTTAAATGAATATATCCGTTATCATCTAAGTATTTTTTGACTTCTAGGGGGCTTCCTGTGGCAACAGAGAGGATAATTGCTTCTTTAGGTACCTCTTCGATACTATAGACATCTTTTTTTCGTGAAGATTGTACTCGCGTAAAGTCATCAATAACACCTTCAACTCGTACGTACTCTTGTACTGCTTTTCCTAGTTTGTTGATTCCTAAAATAAATTTTGGTACATCATAATCATCTACAAACTTTTGTACCAGTAGTTTATCGTTTTGGTTTACATAGTCGATACCAACTAAATTCATGATTTATTCCTTAACATATTTAATAACATCTCTTTAGAACTTATTAGTGAACCGCACACAATTAAAACACATGCAATAACAATGGTTGATGTCATTAACGCATCGGAAAAAAGAATAAGTAAAAAAGTTGAAAGTAGGGGTGTAAAATAAGAGAGTGACCCTAAAACTTTAATATCACCACCTTTCATTCCATAATCCCACACATAAAAAGCTCCCCCAACAGGACCAAGACCTAAAACAATTGCAGCTAGAAGTTGTGCTGTTGTTGGTATAACAGTTTGTTCAAAGGCTAAGTGACACAGTAGTGATAGCACTGCCGTTGCCATACAAAATCCAGTAACACTATAGGTTGGGATATGAGCCAACCTTCGTGATATTACAGAGTAACTTGACCACGTTAATGCTGCAAGAATTGCAAAGATATACCCTGCTGTATATTGACTATCCAGTGCTAAACTACCATTTTTGCTCACAAGTAAAAAAGCACCAATGAGTCCTAAAAAAGCACCAATCACGTGAAACCATCGCAGTTTCTCATTGGGTAATAGTGATGAAAATAGTACGATAAGTAGTGGCCAAAGGTAGTTTAATAGGTTTGCTTCAACAGCAGGAGCATTTTTAATGGCAAAAAAGTAAAAGAAGTGGTATCCAAAGAGTCCTGTAATACCAATAATCCAAGCATACCAAGGTACCTTAAAAAGTAAGCTAAATGAGTGCCGTTGAACTTTTAGCATGATAACACCAATAAATGATGCCACAAAAAAAGAGATAGAAACAAGCTCAAAAGGAGGAATGTCTCCTGTTAATACTGTAAAAAGTCCCAATGTCGCCCAAAGTAAAATAGCGGTAATCCCTAAAAAGTTACCTCTCTTTTCAGAATGCATATAAAATATCCTATAGTAATAGTTGTTTAAATTTTAAAGTAGAAATTGTAGCTAAAGTAAAAGAAGAGTTTGATTATGGGTGAATGACTATTCTTTATTCTTGGAAAGAAAAAGACTAAGGTAAATACCAACAGCAATAAAAATAGCACCAATGATATGGTAAGATTTAAGGGTTTCTCCTAAAAAGATAAACGCTAAAGTAGAACCAAACAAGGGCATAAGATGGGTAAATTGACCCGTTTTATCAGCACCAATTTCTTCGATTCCAATGTGCCAAAAATAGTAGGATAATATGGAAGCAAAAAATGAAACGTAGAGGAAAAAATACCAATAGTCTTGTAGTTTTTGCAATTCTTGCTCCCATGAGTAACCTTGATAAAAATACAGAGGCAACAATAGAATGAAACCAATTAAAACAAGTGCTACAAAAAGCTCAATGTAGTTTAACTCTTTTGGTTTGAATTTAACTAATACAGAGTATAAAGCCCAAACATTAGCACTAACAATTATCCATAAATCACCTTGTTGAAATTCCAGTGAAAGTATGGAGTAAATGTCTCCTTTTAATATGAGTAAAATCACTCCTAAGGTTGACAATATTACTCCTATAACTTGTATCTTAGTGATATTTGTTTTAAGTATAAAGTACGCATAGACTAAGATAATAATAGGGGTTATAGAGTTAATCAAAAGGGCATTAGTTGCTGTCGTTGTTTGAAGTGCAGTGTAAAGTACGGTATTAAAAAGAGTAATTCCTAAGAGCGCTAAAACAAGCATTATTACAATATTTTGGGTAAAAACATTCCAAAGCTTTTTAATACTTATAAAATAAAAACTAGGGAGAATCAAAAGTGTTACAAAAAGCCAACGAAAGAAAGCTAATTCAACAGGCTGAATATCTGCTTTAATAAAACGGCCAAGGACAAAGTTCCCTGACCAAAAAAGCACACAAAGTGCTAAGAGTATATAGACTTTTTGTGCTTTCATCAATGATTAGTTATTTAAGTTCATTAAGTAGTAAAATATCAACAAGGTCACCTGCTTTAATATCTTTACTATCCTCTTTTTGGATGAGTAGTGCAGGGCTTTCAAGCATATTGGTTAAAATAGCACTGGTTCCTGTTTTTTTACCTTCAAAATCAATTTTGTATTCATTCTCTTCATATTTAACATTACATGCTGTAAATATCGTTTTTTTCATTTTTAAAGGAAAGTCTTGATTGATTCTAGCTTTAACAATTGGAAGTTGTTTATTAGCCCCTTCAAGTTTATAAATCATTGGTAATACATATAGTATGGCACACACTGTTGATGAGTAAGCAAAGCCTGGTAGGGCAATGATAAGTTTATTATCTTTACGTGCACATAAAATATGCATTCCTGGTTTAACGGTTACTCCATGAAATAAAACTTCAGCATTGAGTCTATCTTTAATAACATCTTGAACAAAATCATAGTCACCAACACTAACTCCACCTGTTGTTACTAAAATATCTGCTTTTTCAAGACCCGTTTCAAAAAGCTGGGTAATTGAATCAATATCATCTTTTACAATTCCCATTTGAAGTGTATTTGCCCCTGCTTTTTTACACAAAGCTTCAATAGTTAAGTGATTTGAACTTCTAATTTGTGCATCATTAGTTTGCATCTCACCTAAATCAAGGATTTCACTTCCTGTACTTGCTATTGCAACAGTTGGTTGTGCATACACATAAACTTGCGCGATATTAAGTGATGCAAGTACACCAACTTCAGCAAAACCAATGATGGTACCTTTTTTAATAAGTACTTCATCTTTTTTGTAGTTTTCACCCACTTCTCTTGTGGCAAATCCATAAGGTACATCTTTTATTATATGTATAGCATCATTTTTAACTTCTACATTTTCAATTGGTATTAAAGTATCGGCACCTTTTGGCATAAGTGAACCTGTAAAGGTTTTAATACATACCCCTAAATTCACTTCAGATTCAATAACAGTTCCTGCAGGATTCTTATCAATGATTTTGATACTCTTTGTTGCAATATCTTCATGTTTAATAGCATATCCATCCATAGCAGAAGTAGGGAATTCAGGACTATTGTGATCTGCAATTATATCTTCTGAAAGGACTCTTCCTATGGCATTTGTTAAAAAAAGTTTTTCCTTAGAGGTTGCTTTAGATTCTAAACTATTTAGTATCCTTAAAGACTCGTCATAATTTATAAAATTTCTCATATATATCTCCGTAAATATTGGTGAAATATTATCATAAGTTATAACAAAATTAACTTTAGGTTAATAAAAATTGCCTTTTTTACTTGTTTAGTAGCAATAGGGTAGCAATTGGTGTCAAAGTGACAAAAAAATGACAAAAGTGTCAAATTTGGGCAAAAATTTATTGACTTACGTCAAGAAAATAGCAATAATCATCCCTATGTTATATAATAAAAAGTTATATAATCTAGAGTTATAACAATTATAAGTAAAGGATTATACTTATATTTAATATAACTAAAAGTTATAAGGGGGATAAATGACAAAAGTAAGTAAAACTTCTGAAAAAGAGATACAAACTACAACTGAGCCAAAGTTAAGTCGTAGAAACTTTTTCAAGAAAACTGCTATTTACTCTGCGGGTGCAATTGCAGCTGCGAATGTTTTAGCACCAGTTAAAGTAAAAGCAGATGATCCGGCTATCATAAACGAAGCACCATGGGGACAGAAACTTGGGGATTTAGTAAATGAAAATCCTTATGGATTACCTTCACCGTTTGAGCACAACAATATTAGAAGAACACATCCAATATTTTCTTCAGGAGATTATTATGCATCCGTTTCTATGTGTCCAATACATGAGTCTGAAGGTATAGTTACACCAAATGGATTGTTTTTTACAAGAAATCACGGAGGTACCGCTCATGTTGATCCAAAAGAGTGGAGACTAATGATTTGTGGAGATCAAGTTGAAAAAGATATTGTTCTTACTCTTGATGATCTAAAAAGATATCCAAGTGAAAGTAGGATTTACTTTATTGAGTGTCCTGCAAATGGAGCACCAGAGTGGAGAGGGCCACAATTCAACTCTTTGCAGTTTCAAAAGGGACTTATGAGTGCTGCTGAGTGGACGGGAGTTATGCTTAAGACAGTATTAGAGGATGTTGGATTAAAGAAAGATGCTGTATGGATGTTAGCTGAAGGTAGCGACAATGCTTCAAATCCTCGATCTATTCCAGTTGAAAAAGCTTTAGATGATGTAATGATTGTTTGGGGACAAAATGGTGAAGCATTAAGACCTGAACAAGGTTACCCTGTACGATTAATCGTTCCAGGTTGGGAAGGAAACTTAAATACTAAATGGTTAAGAAGATTAGAAATCTCTGATAAGCCATGGCATTCTAAAGAAGAAACTTCTAAATATACTATGGTACAACCTGGTGGAAAAGCAATAAGATTTTTCTGGGTAAATGAAGTTAACTCTGTTATTACATCACCATGTCCAGAAAAACCTTGGACGCATCTTAAGAAAGGTGATATGGTAGAAGTTGAAGGTATTGCATGGTCAGGTCATGGAACTATTACAGGTGTTGATATTTCACTTGATGGTGGTGATAACTGGATTGAAGCTAGTTTAAAAGGTCTTGTTCTTCCAAAATCGTGGACAAGATTTTCATATGTTATGAAATGGGATGGGAAACCTCTATTATTAGCTTCTAGATCTAGAGATGATTTTGGAAATATTCAACCAACTATTGATGAAGAGACTTCAGCTGTGGGTGTTGAATCTGTTTATCATAGAAATGCTATCGTAACTTGGGAAATTAATAAAAAAGGAGAGTGTAACAATGTTCAAATTAGAAAACACAAAAAAGCTTAGGACTCTTCTTGGTTTAGGACTATCTGTATTTTTAGCCACATCTTTATCTGCTGCTAATGGTGTGTCTGTAGATGGAGCAATTAAGTATGAAGTAAAAGATGGTAAGTATGGACCATATCATTTAAATATGCAAGATACTAAAAAATATGACAATGGTAGAAAAGCTACTAAGTTAGAAGTAAAAGTTTGGAACCTAGATGTTAGACCTGATGGTGAAGGTCTACCTATGTATGACATGAAACATGGTAAACCAGTTATGGAAAATGGTAAACCTAAAATTGCACAAGGTTCAGTTGAGTGGGGTGAAGAACTTTATGATGCTCAGTGTGCTATGTGTCACGGTGAGTTTGGTGCTGGTGGGAAAGGTTACCCTACATTAGCAGGTGGAAGTTTTAATGATTTACATATCCAAAGACTGAATCCAGCAGATGAAAATCCTAATCCAGATGTTGCATTAAAAACCGTTGGTTCTTATTGGCCGTATGCAAGTACTCTTTATTGGTATATCCAAGAATCTATGCCTTTTACAGCACCAAAAACATTAACTAATAGTGAAACTTATGCTATTACAGCTTTCTTATTAGCTTCTAATGGAATTAAAGTTGATGGCGAAGAGATGGATGAAGAGTTTGTTTTAAGCAAATCTAATTTTAATAAAATCAAAATGCCTAACGTTGGAGGTTTCTATCCTGAAGTTGATACTAAAGATCCTCATCAAGGTCCAAAAAATATGCAGAAACTTCTTTCTGATCCTACTATATACGGTAAGGGTACAAGATGTATGAAAGATTGTATTGAAAAACAATTTGGGAAAGGTAAAACTGTTGAAGATCTTTTATTAAGAATAAAAGTTGATTTAATGCCAAATGTTAACGAGCCTATGTCAGTTGAAAGATCATGGAAAGAGCCTGTAAAAGCTACTGCAAGTGGTGTTGATCCAGTTGTTATAGATAATTATGCAACATATTGTTCTGCATGTCATGCAAATAAAGCTATTGGCGCTCCTGTTCTTGGCGATAAAGATGCTTGGGAAGAGGTGATGGAAAAAGGGCTAGATGAAGTTTATACAAATGGTATTGACGGTATTAACGCTATGCCTCCAATGGGTACAGCAATGACTCTATCTGTTGATGAGTTTAAAAAGATTGTTGATTATATTATCAATGAGAGTAAATAGTTACATAATCTAGAGAAGGAGAGAATTAATGAGATTAATTAAAAAGTTATTAATTGCATCAGCAATTAGTAGTTTAGCAGTTACTGGTTTAGCTGCTAACGATTTAGTTAAAAAAGGTGAAAAAATCTTTATGACTAAAAAATTAGGAAATTGTATCGCATGTCATGATGTAAATGGTAAAAATTTAGATGGACCTGGAAGTATGGGACCAAAGCTACAATATTTATCAGCTTGGCCAGAACAAGCACTTTTTGACAAAGTATACGACCCTTATACAACAAACCCAATTTCACAAATGCCTGCATTTGGTAAAAATGGTTGGTTAAGTGATAGTGAAATCAAAGCAGTAGTTGCTTATTTAAA
This sequence comes from Arcobacter sp. EP1, assembly GCA_001655195.1. Classification (GTDB taxonomy): domain Bacteria; phylum Campylobacterota; class Campylobacteria; order Campylobacterales; family Arcobacteraceae; genus Arcobacter_A. Next base: position 212,812 of record LPNY01000132.1, on the reverse strand, counting down.
AACAGTGAATTAAGAGAAGGAGAAAAGAATGAATAGAAGAAATTTTTTAGGATTAGGATTAGGTGCAGTAGTAGCAGCGTCAGTTGCTCCAACAACATTAAGTGCAATTAACTTTAGAGAAACAAAACCAAAAGCATGGGATGCAAAAAAAGTTGACGGTGCGTTAAAAGAGGTTTTCGGAACATCTACAACAACTAAAAGTAAAAAAGTTAAGTTAAAAGCTCCAGATATTGCTGAAAATGGTGCAGTTATTCCTGTAACAGTTTCATCTAAATTAGCGGGTTCTAAAGTAGCAATTTTACAAGATGCTAATCCAGAGTCATTAGTGGCAGTATTTACTGTTCCAAAGGGTGGAATCATTGATTATTCTATTAGAATTAAAATGCAAAAAACTGGAAATGTTACAGTAATCGTTGAAGAGGGTGGAAAATTATACTCTGCTTCTAAATTAGTTAAAGTAACTATCGGTGGATGTGGTGGTTGATTTAATTCAACTAACACAAGCATAAACAATAAAATATAAAAGAATAGAATATAAAGGAACTATAATGGCTAAAAAAACAAGAATTAAAGCAAAATTAAAAAAGGGAATCGTAACTGTTAAAGCAATGGCTAACCATGCTATGTTATCTCACCAAGAAGCAAAAAGAGCTAAAAAAGAGGCTAACTGGATTTCTCAGTTAACAGCAACTGTTAATGGAAACGTAGTATTTGAAGTATCTACATCTCAGTTTTTATCAAAAAACCCATACCTGAAGTTTAAATTCAATGCTGATGCAATTGGAGCTAAAAAAGGTGATAAAGTTGAAATCACATGGGTTGACATGAAGGGTACAACTCAAACAAGTAAGGGAAAAATTAAATAAGTGCTACACAATAGTAAGCGAAATTAACAAGGAGAGATGATGTTATTGAAAGTTGTAAAAACGACTGCATTAGTAGTACTAACAATATGTACACTAAATGCAGCTAATTTTAATGCGCAAGCAGAGAAAGATAGATTAGCTTTAATTAATTATTTTGAAGCAAAATTTGCAGATCCTGCAAAAAATAGAAGTACTTTTTTTCCATACTCGACTGATGATGAATTAAAAAATAACATCATGGGTGGATTAAAACATGCTGATTTTGCATTAGGTAACTATGCATTTTCTAAGAATGGACAAGCTTCTTATAAAGAGATCAAAGAGTTTCCTCCTACTGAAGAGTGGATTGAAGCAGGGGAAGAATTATATGGTAAAGCATTTGCAAATGGTAAATCATTTAAAACATGTTTCCCTGATCCAGTTGCAGCAGGTTCTAACTACCCAATGTTTGACGAAAAAAGAAAAGAAGTTGTTTCTTTAACGCTAGCAATTAATGAGTGTTTAAAAGCAAATGGTGAAAAACCATTTAAAACAACAAAAGGGAAAATGGCACATTTACAAGCATTTTTCGCATATTCTGCTACTGAAGAAGAAAAAACTGTTAATGTAAAAATTGAGAGTAAAGAGGCTCAAGCAGCTTATGAGAGAGGTAAAGAGTATTACTATACGCAAAGAGGGTACTTAAAACTTTCATGTGCAGCATGTCACGTACAAGGAGCAGGTCAAAGAGTTCGAAATGAATCTTTATCGCAACTTCTTGGTCATACTACACATTTCCCAGTTTATCGACTTAAATGGGGTGTAAAAGATAAGAATAATGATGGTCTAGGAACATTAGAGAGAAGAATGTCTGGTTGTATTAAAGATGAAGGGCAAGTTCCTCCAAAAAATACATCTAAAGAGATGCGAGAATTATTATACTTTATGGCATACATGTCAAATGGTATGAAAATTGATGGTCCAGACTTTAGAAAATAGGGAGTGATGAAATGAAAAAATTAATTAACTTAACAGTTGCCGCAACTGCAGCACTAGCATTAACTACATCACTTCATGCAATGGATGTAAAAAAAGAGTGTAATGTACAAGCAAATGGAATTAATAAAGTAATTGCAAGTGCAAAAATGTACAACGACAAAGCTAAAAAAGCTGGTCTAGAGTTTAGACGACTTAATGTAAATAATTCTGATTTAATTGCTTCTGTTGAAGATGCTATTAAAATAGGTGCAAAAGAAGTTAATCCAATGCACTTTAAGGGTAAGAAAAAGTCTAAAACTAAATTAGAGACTTCTTATGCAGCTTGGCGAGCGTGTTCTTTTGCAATCAGTGCATTAACACAAGCGCAAGAAGCTAAAAAAACTTGGAGATTAGCTATTCCAGGTGATGGATACAAATACTAATTTGTATTGATGTTCAGTCAAGATAGCTATATCTTGGCTGTAGCAGTAAAACTACACAATAAATAGCACGGGATATTTAGAAGAAAGAGGGAAATCAATGAAAGTATTAAATAAACTATTAGTTATCTCAGCACTAGCTGGAACATTAGTAACAGGAAGTTTCGCAGCAGAAACAAAAAGTAAATTTGTCGCTATTTCAAAGGGTGTTAAATCTATTGATATGGATTTAAATGGTGAAAAATTTACGCTTATGAGAATTCAAAAAGCAGGAAATAAAATTTCTGAACTGTATGAAACAACTCATAGGGGAGCTCCTCAACCAATGATTTTAGAAAAAGGTGTTGAAACTGTAGGTGAGTTAGAATTCATTGAATATATGAAAAAAGCACAAAAAGATGAAACAATTGCTATCGTCGATTCACGAAAACCAGGATGGTATGAGCGATTAAGAGTTCCAGGTGCAATCAATGTACCATTTACGAACTTTGATTCAAAAGAGGATGCAATTGAAGCAATGGAAGATGATTTAGGTGTTGTTGAAAATGACGGTAAATTAGATTTCACAAAAGCTAAAACAATTGTTGCATATTGTAATGGTTATTGGTGTGGACAAACACCAGGTATGGTTAAAAATGCAGAATTTTCTTTATTAAAGATGGGATATCCTGCGGAAAAAATCAAATACTATCGAGGTGGAATGCAAGCTTGGACATCATTAGGGTTCACAGTGTCAGGAACAGGGAAATAGTTAACTATTTAAACTACAAAGGTATAAATGAATGAGTAAATTAAGCAGAAGAGAGTTTGTATATATGATGGCAGTACTTGGTGCTGCTCCTGTATTTGCAAATTCTCATACAAGAATGGCTAATACTAATAAAGCCGAAGATTACTACAAACTAAAAAGTTTTGGTAATGTAAGACTTATGCATATGACAGACAGTCATGCTCAATTACTACCTGTATATTTTAGAGAACCTAGTGTAAATCTAGGTTTTCATGGTAACTTTGGTAAACCACCACATATTGTTGGTGATAAACTGTTAGATTATTATGGAATTAAAGGTAATAAACGATTAGAGTATGCATATTCATGTGTAAACTTTGAAGAGCATGCAAAAGTAATGGGAAGAACAGGTGGTTTTGCCCAAATTAAAACCGTTGTTGATTTCTTACGAAAAAACTTTGGCGAAGATAAGACACTATTAATGGATGGTGGAGATACGTGGCAAGGTAGTTGGACTGCACTTCAAACACGAGGTAAAGATATGGTTGGTGCCATGAACTTACTTGGTGTTGATGTTGCTGTTGGACACTGGGAGTTTACCTATAAAGCACAAGAGGTTTTAGATAATGTTAAAGCCTTAGATGCAGAGTTCTTAGCTCAAAACGTTATGGTTAAAGAAGATGCAATGATGGAAGAGACTGAAATTGCACAACAAGCTTATGACGAAGATACGGGACATGCATTTAAACCATATACAATTAAAAAAATGGGTAATGCAAGAGTGGCTATTATTGGTCAAGCATTCCCATACACAACAATTGCAAATCCTCAGCGATTTATTCCTGATTGGACATTTGGTATAAATGATGACGCTATGCAAGAGATGGTTGATCAAGTTAGAGAAGAAGAGAAACCAGATGCTGTTATCGTATTATCTCACAACGGTTATGATACAGATAAAAAAATGGCAGAAGTAGTTACTGGTATTGACTTTATTATGGGTGGTCACACTCATGATGGTGTTCCAGAAGCTTATCCTGTTAAAAATGCAGCTGGAGTAACTCATGTATGTAATGCTGGGTCAAATGGTAAATTCTTAAATGTACTTGATTTAGATATTCAAAATGGAAAAATCAAAGACTTTAAATTTACACTTCTTCCAATCTTCTCTGATTTAATTGCAGAAGATAAATCAATGAAAAAATACATTGAAGATGTACGAGCTCCATTTAAAAAAGAGTTAATGCGACCAATTGCTACAACAGAAGATACTCTCTTTAGACGAGGTAACTTTAATGGTTCATGGGATCAAATTATTTGTGATGCATTAATTGATGTTAAGGGAGCTGATATTTCGTTATCTCCAGGATTTAGATGGGGAACGTCTGTGATGCCAGGTCAAACAATCACATTTGATGATTTAGCAACACAAACAGCGATGACATATCCTGAAACATACGCAAGAGATATCTCTGGTAAAGATATCAAACTTATCTTAGAAGATGTAGCAGACAATTTATTTAATGTTGATCCATTCTATCAACAAGGTGGTGATATGGTGCGAACAGGAGGAATCTCATATAAGATTGATCCTAAAGCAAAGATGGGTGAAAGAATCTCAAATATCACATTAACCAAGAGTGGAACAAAGCTGGAAGCTAGCAAGTCATATAAAGTGGCAGGTTGGTCAACAGTTGGTTCTAAATCACCAGGTGAGCCAGTATGGGAAACAGTTGAAACCTATCTTCAAAATGTTAAACATGTTGCAAACCTTAAAGTTGATACTCCAGATATTGTTGGTATCAAAGGAAATCCTGGAATCGTTTAGATTTCAGTTTAAAATAAAATCATTTAAAAAGTATAAAGGGAAACCTTTATGCTTTTGCGTCTTTAAATAAAGGTTTAGCGAAACGTTTGTTTAAGTATGCGAGATAAAAGGAAAAGAATGTTCAAGAGTATTGTTATTGCATTATGCGTATCGTATGTAACCTTGTTTGCTAGCTTCGAAGAGGGTAAGAAGCTATTTGAACAAAAATGTGCGAGCTGTCATAAAGAGTTTATCTCTTTTAAAAAACTAAAAGAGAATTTTTTTGAAAGAAACAATACTTTACTAAATTTGACAATTCCGACTGAGAATATGTTAGCTTGGGCAATTACGGATAGTTCAAAAAAGATTGGAGATCCAGAAGACCCAGAGATGCAAGCTATTGAGATTGAGGAGTATTTAAAAAACTATTTAGAAAATCCTGATATCAATGATAGTATTTGTGATACGTATGCACTGCAATATTATGTAAAAAAAGAACCAATGAAGATAACCGATGAAGAGGCAGAATTATTAACGCAATATTTTATGGGTTACAAAAAAGATAGACTTAAAAATGCTCCAAAACAAGCAACAGAAGAAAAAGTTAAAAGTGATGACGCCATTTTATTAAAAAGGGCACAAAAAGAGGGTAAAAACCTCATGATTTATGCAACTTCACAAAGCTGTTATTATTGTAAAAAAATGAAACGTGAAGTATTAGATAAAAAAGATGTTCAATTAAAACTCAATGAAAATTATATTTTTGTTGAAGTAGATGTGGATTTTAAGAAATTACCCTTTCGATTACAAAAAGCCTTTAAGGGTATGACACCAACGTTTTTTGTGCTTGATGAACAAGGAACACTTTTAAATACTTATCCAGGAGCTTGGGTAAAAGATGACTTTTTTGAAATTATGAAGGAAAACTTATGATAAACAGTAGAATTTGTGGAAATGTTATAGAGACCTTTAGCGCTAAAAAAGGGCAAAGTGGACTACCTAGACCAAAAACTAATAAACTGGAACTTCTGTATGGTTTTGGAATAAAAAACGATAAGTTTGCGGGAAAAGATGAAGAAAAAGCAGTCATGATTGTTGGAAAAATAGCTTATGACATTGCAAAAGAGAATGGCATAAATCTAGAACTTGGAAGTTTAGGTGAGAATGTGCTTTTTGATTTTAATCCGCACGATTATGCAGTTGGAACTGTTTTTCAAGTGGGTGGAACCGTTCTAGAAATCACTCAAAGTTGTACTATTTGTAATCATCTTGCTGTTTTTGATGATGATTTACCACTATTAGTTCAAGATTGTAGAGGTTTATATTGTAAGATTTTAGAAGGTGGTACTATTGAAAAAGATGCTTTAGTTGAAGTATTAAATCAATGGCAACCCAGCAAAATAATTGCATCGTAAAAAGGAAAAAAAGTGAAAAAATTATTTGTTATATTAGTGCTGAGTGTTGGTCTGTTTGCCCAGTCAACTTTTAGTGACCCTCAACCAACTTTTGATAATCCACGCAAAATTGTTGTACAAATTTACGATTCAGACCTTGATAAAATCAACCATAATCTCAGCACTCTTTATAATATATTAAAAGAGTATCCTCAAGAGTCTTTAAAAGTTGTTGTTATTGCATATGCAAATGGTGTTCGTGCTTTGAAAAAAGATTATGATAAAAAAACCTTGGTTCGTATTAATTCGCTTATGGAGTATGATGTGGAGTTTATTGTATGTAGAAATACAATGGAAACCATGAAATGGACGGAAAATGATTTCATTGATGATGTAAGTTATGTACAAGCAGGAATTGTTGAGTTGATTGAACGTCAAGTTGACGGGTTTATTGGAATTATTGCTTATTAAAGGTAGGATAAAATGAAAAAAATATTATTACTTCTTTTTGTTTTTTGTAGTGTAACTGCATTTGCTCAAAAAGTTACTCAAAAAATGTGTGATAACAAAGGAGAGATGTACATTTATGCTGGTAATGAGTGTATTCAATATGTCCTTTCAGAAGGGGATAGAGCAGGTTCTTTAAATATCATAGTTCACGGTACTTGGGATGCAGGTACAAATACACTAGGGCGTTATGAACCCTTTGCTGAGTCTTTATCTATGGAGACAGATATTACAACGGTTGCTATTGCTCTTCCTGGGTATTCGAACTCTTCAACTAACAGGTTAAACCCTCTTTCTCATAAAACAAATAAAAATTTAGCCGCAACAAAAGAGTATGTGCTGTTTTTAGGTAAATTAATTATTGCATTAAAAGAAAAATTTAATGCTAAAAAAGTCAATGTTATTGGACACTCAGCAGGTGCTATGATGGCGGCAACCTTGACAGGTTTTAAACCAAGACTCATTCAAAATATTGCCCTAGCTGGTGGACGATATGATATTCATGCAGTATCAAAAGCGAAAAACCTTGTTTCTATGGTAGATGTTATAGAGAGTATTAGTAAAAAAACAAACTTTTTATTTATCTATGGAACAGAAGATAAAATCTCAAAGCCTGACGTAACGACTGAGTTTTTTAAACTTGTAGAAGAGACAGGTTTAAAGGCAACGCTTATTAAAGTTGAGGGTGCTGGGCATATTGATCTTGATATGACGGATGAAGCCATCGAAGCTTTCACTGAACTTATAGAAGAGTAAAATAAAAGCCACCTTTTTATCAATCTCTTCGTCAAAGAATAAAATTTATTCGGTCACATACTGCGTGTATGCTCCCTCGTAAATTTTATCCTCTTCCTTGACCTTAATAAAAATATGACTTTTGGAGTCACATAATAACCATTAATTTATATTTTCATTTTTGTGACGTAAACTGTGACAAGGGTATTCTAGAATATGTTAATATATCATATTAAGAAGTATAAAAAATGAAAATGTCTCTATTCCTTTTATTTGGTTTTTTAGGATTATGGTTTTGGATTTATTTTGAAGATTCATTTATCAGAATTATTGGATTAGTACTTATTGTAGTAAGTCTTGTTATTAAAAGAAAGATGTAGGAGAATTTGTATGACTAAAAGTACAAAAACAAAAATTGCATTTGCTAGTATTTTATCTCTTATTCCTATATTGGTTTTAGGAAAACTGAATATTGTTAGTGAAAATATAGCACTTTTACTAGTTTTTATTGCTTGGTTATCAAGTGTTTTCTTTGGTGCTGAATATATGAGAGACTTTGGGAAGAAAACTGGAATTAAGTGAGTAGTTTTCATTTTTCTAAATATTAGTAATTTTTCTTTTTAATATTTATCAATCTATACAACAAATTACCCTATAATACAATCTTTTAAAGGCTTTTTATGGATAAGAAAAAACAGATACAATTTAATTTAAACAATTTTTTATTGGCGATGTCAACGGCTTTAGATAGTGTGGAAAAAGATGTTGATGATGTTAAAGATGGTCATGCTAAACGAGTAGCTTATATTGCGTTATTGTTAGCAAAAGAGTTTAACTATGAAGCAAAAGGTCTATTTGATGTTTGTGCTTATTCTTTTATTCATAATATTGCATTAAAAAATACGGGTAGAATATCTAAAGAGTATTGTGAAATAGGGCAGGAGTTAGCTAATAACTTTCCTTTTTTAACAGATGAAAAAGATGTTATAAAATATCATTGTGAATCCTATGATGGGTCGGGAATTTTTGCTCTAAAAGCTGATGATATTCCACTGTTTTCCCAGTTTATATTTGTAGCAGATACTTTAGACAGAGAGTTTGATTTATCTAATAAATCAATTGAAAATCGAGAAAAAGTTGTTAACTATTTGCAAGAGAATGAAAATAAACTCTTTTCAACAGATATGGTTGAGTGTATTGTAGAGTTTAGCCAATGTACCTCTTTTTGGCTTGATTTGCAAAATGAAAATGCACTACTTAATACAATTTTTACAACGATTCAAGACTTTTCGATTACTCCAACCTTTGAAGAAGTCTTAGAATTAACTTTTATTTTTACAAAAATAGTTGATGAAAAAAGTGCTTTAATTGATAAAGCATCATTAATGGCTGATTATTATAAATTTGAGCATAAAGATAAACAGACTTTTAAGATTGCAGCAAGTGTTTGTCAAGTTGGAAAACTCTGTATCCCTGATAGAATTGTCTCTAAAGAAGAGAGTTTAAGTACAAGTGAATATGAAGTTATGAAAGCATACCCATATTTTACAAAAATGATTTTGAATAATATTTTAGGATTTAGTGACATCTGTTCGTGGGCTGGAGCTGTTCAAGAATCAATGAGTGGTGATGGATACCCCTATGCTTTAGAGGGAAAAGATTTAAGTTTAAAACACCGACTCCTTGGTGCTTTAGTTGTTTATGAGTCTTTAATTAGCGAAAAAACATATCGAAAGGCATTTTCTCATGATAGTACTATTGAGACTATGCGTCAAATGGTAAATGAAGGAAAACTTGATAAAGCTATTGTTGAGGATATTAGCTCTGTTTTAGCTGTTTAAAAGAGTTACTACTCTTTTAAACTTTTGAAATCTTTTTTAGGGTGTTACTGTTGTGAGGTTTAGCATTTTCCATGAGTAGGTACCACCTCTGTACCATTTGAGTTTTTCTTCAGGATAACCAATCTTTTGTAGGTTATTAATAGCAAAAATGGATTGGGGACACCAAGGACCATTACAAAACAGAAGCAGTGTTTTAGCATTTTCGAAATTATATTTGCCATTATCTTCTTCCACACCTATCTCTTCTAAAATATCTTCAAAGTTTCCATTTTTTGGATTAAAATATTTAAAAGGAATATTTTCAGCAGTGGGTAGGGTGAATTTTTCATACCAATCAGGTAATCTTGCATCAATTAACATGAGATTCTCATCTGTTGATGCTTTTTCAATAAAGTCTATTACTTCAATTTCACCATAGGTTTCAATTTTTTCAGAGATTTTTATAGGTGATATAACTCCAGCAGTGGTCAGAAACTTTTTAACACATTTTGTATTAATTGTGGTGTTTGCATAATCACCTCCCCAAACCATTTTAGGGTCTGCTCCATTGACTTTACGGCACTCAGGATGAACATTTCGAGAGATAACGTATTCAACTTTTTCATCATTTTGATCCAGTGTCTCAATAACTACACCATCCCCTTTTAAGTCCAAATTATTTGCCAAAAGATTTGTTAGTGTTAGGCAGAAAAAAACTAAAATAAATTTACTGTTTTTTATCATCAGTGCTCCTTTGAGATTTGTAAGTAAATAGTATTAAAAAATCATTGGTATAAGCTTAAAAAACCAAGCTAAATGAATGAAAAATAAGAATTAGATTTATTATTTGTAGTACATTAGTTTTATTAATTAAGTATATTACAAATTGAATAGTTATAAAATATGATAGTTAGAGGTTTATTAGTTTAAAAGGTGTAAATATGACTATCAATGGAGCATCGACAAATAGTCTATATGATATTATCAATCAACAATACTCAGATACGGTTGTAAAGGCTGTTGAAAGAGTTAGTACTGGACTAAAAATCAATAGCTCTTCTGATGATTCTGCCGCTGCAGTTATCTCAGTTTCTTTAGCGGCAAACAGTTCCTCTTTGGTTCAAGGTGTTGAAAATGCTAATGAAGGCTTAGGTTTAGTAGCCGTTTCTAATAAAGCCTTAGACAATCAAGAAGATATTTTAAACCTCATAAAAGATAAATTAACCTTTGCCAAAAGTGCAGATGCCTCATCTGCTGAACAGATTCGTATTGATATTCAATCTTTGATTGATGATTTTGATGAAATTGCCTCTTCAACTTCGTACAACAGTAACTATACTTTACAAAACTCTGCAAGTGATTCTAGCGAAAGCTTATCGGTAACGCTTAATTTTAGTGATGCAACATCCGTTACAACAACGCCAATACAGTCAAATAGTGAAGGGGTTAATTTAACCAATCTCAAAAATTTAACTACTGGAGAATTAACTTATGATAATATTGTCACTGAGTTAGCAAATGTTGAAACTGCCTTAACAACAGTTGATGAATACAAAGATAATTTTACATTAACTCAAAGTGAATTGCAACTCTCAATTGATAGTTTAACTAATGTTCAAGAGGGTAGTCAAGCAGCAGTAGACCAACTAACCAAAGCTAACTTAGATTCTGAACAAGCTATTGTTGACCAATACAATTTATTAGTGGAATCAAGTAAATATGCAATTGTTCAAGCTAATACAACCCAAGAACGTGTTTTACAGTTATTGACGGATATTCCTGAATACACTCCAAGTACAACAGAAGATAAAACAGATACTACAACAACTGATGAGAATAGTAAAACAACCTATACTCCAAAAGAAGAGAATAGTTATAGCTTTAGCTCTTCAAATAACAGTGTAGGCTCTAGTTCATCAACATCCAACTCTTTTGACTATTCATCAAGTAGTGATAACAGTTAACTTTTAATAGCTTTAAAGTTATTTTAAGTATTAACGTTAGAATAAAACTCTTACATTGTTAAAAAAACATTGTTTTATAATAAAAGTAGTAAAAGAAGGATATGTTATGTTATTTAATGATTTAAAACTTCAAATTAACGGTATCGATGATCATGAATCTGATACTTTAGTCAATGCTATTATTGGACTTCTCGAACGCTTTAATACCTTAGATTTAAGACGCTTAGACTCTATTATTGTTACTGAAAATTTTGAACGGGATATTGAATCCCTAACAACAACTAAAAATGCACATTTTAAAAATAAATATATAAATAAAAAGAAAACCTTAGCAAAGGTTTTAACCTTGCCCAATAAAAATGATTTTAAGATGGTTTTAGTAATGAATGCAACATTTGCTCAAAATCTTCTCAATCATATTGATAATACAATGCCATATGTGGATGCTGTTCATGTTTTTCACCACGAACTAGGACATATTCATGATAATAACAATAAGATTGATAAGTTTAAAGAACAAATTCAACACTCGAAATACGAAGGAAAAAACTCTATTTTATATCCTATTGCAGAAGTGTGTTGGAGTGAATATATTGCTAATTATATATCCTCTTCTAGTGCAGAAGAATCCATGTTACCAGAGTTAGTTGCTACGAGTTTTGAACTTGACATTAGAGAACGTGAACATAATATTAGAACAGAAGTAATGGCATTTAAAACCAATAAAACTCGAACGGACTTACTGCACTCAATGCGAGATGATATTGAAGCATTATTAAAAACAGCTTCTTATGTTTTAGGATATTTACATGGCATGAATAAAAGTCTAGAAGAGTTATCCTATGATACAGACTATGTACTTGAAACGTCCTATTTTAAAGATATTTGGGAAGTTCTAAATTATGAGTTTAACTCCATGTTAGATGTTTATCCTAATGGTTGGGTGAATTTAAATATCTATAAAAATTTAGCTTTTGCCATTGAGGCATTTTTTAATCAAATGGGAATTGTTTTATTAGAGAATGAAAAAAAAGAGCTCTATTTTAAAGTGATGTGACGCTTGTAAGCGAATGTTTTAATAATTTCATGATACAATGCCCGCCATGAAAAATGGTGAGTCAAAACAAGCATATCAATATGCCCTTATATCAGTCTTTTTATGGTCAACTGTTGCGACTGCCTTTAAGATATCATTACAGTACCTTACTCCTGAAGCGCTTGTTTTTTATGCATCTGCTACATCTTTAGTTATACTTTTTTTAGTGCTTTTATATCAAAAAAAACTAGGTCTTGTTTTACCACATCTTAAAAAGAATACACTTTTAACACTAACTTTAGCTTCTATAAATCCTTTTTTGTATTACCTTGTTTTATTTAAAGCCTACGATTTACTTCCAGCCCAAGAAGCCCAAGCTATTAATTACACATGGGCGTTGATGTTGGCTTTTCTTTCTGTTCCCTTTTTAAAGCAGAAGTTAACCTTAGCTGATATAGTTGCTGGGATTGTTTGTTATTTTGGTGTGTTGATAATTGCAACTAAAGGTGAGCCTTTTAGTATGAATTTCTCTGATTTAAGTGGAGTAGGGTTAGCACTTTTTAGTACTGTATTGTGGTCATTTTATTGGATATTTAATACAAAATCAAAAGCAGACCCTGTTGTAAGCCTGTTTTCAAACTTTCTTTTTGCTATGCCACTAATTACTGCGTATGTGTTTTTTACACAAGGATTCAGTGTACCAGAGCTCAATGGAATCCTAGGTGCAGCTTATGTTGGGTTATTTGAAATGGGAATTACCTTTTTGTTTTGGCTTAAAGCGATGCAAAATGCTCAAAACACATCAAAGATTGCCAACCTTATTTTCATCTCGCCATTTTTATCTTTGATATTTATCTATTTCATTGTTCACGAGACAATTTATATCTCAACTTTAATGGGATTACTCTTCATCATTAGCGGACTAATAATTCAACAAAAAAAATAGTTTCGTAGCATTAACGTAGCATTTCACCAAATAATTCAAAAGTCATACTCATTTCATAAAAAATTGGTATTCTAGTTAAGTTTTATTTAATAATTCATGTGAAATAATGACTAATATAAAAAAGGTAGTACAAAAAGTACTACTAAAAAATATTATAAAAAGAGATGCTATGGCAAAACAGAAAAACTCACGTGCTGTTATTAAAAATGTAATCAATAAACATACCAAAAATGGTAAAAAAGAGATTTCCCAGTTAACCATCAAGATTGATAAGCGTTTAGACAATGCTTTAGTTGTCTTATCGAACCAAATCAATATCTCAAAAAACCGACTCATCGAAGATATCCTTTATGAAAGTGGTATTTTAGAAGAAGTTGATGAAAATTATGTAGGTTAACAATGCACCAATTTCCAACACAAGAAGCTATTACCGATGCAGTGATCACTGGAATTAAAACTGCAAAAAATAACTATAAATTTTGGACAGCAGATGAGCTGTATCTTTCATATGCTCCTCCTAAGTTCCTAACAATTCATGTCTCACAAGAGATTGCCAAACTACAAGACGCCCCTGAAATTTTCATAGATGCTACTATTGCTGATATTTTACGATGTTCATTGCCCCAGCGTGATGCATTTAAAGATTTTATGAAAAGCCACAAGTTAGCACAAGATGTTGTTTGTTTAACTTTGGATGAGCGTTTTGAACACAAAACTGATAATGACTCAGTTTCACGAGTTATTATGAGTCTGAAAAATGGCGTACGAAATGTTCAAAGTGAATACCTATTTGAAGTTGACAGAATGTGTAAAATGTTGAATCGTGATAAAAAAGAGGATTCAACCTTAGACTATGGGATATTTGCTTTTTATTTAGATATCTCAAATAGCGCGCGAAAAAAAGCGGATAAACGAATCGAAGAGATTGTGACTTCATTTGATGATATTGTCAAAGAGTACAGCAATCTAAAATCTAATTTTAAAGGAGGCGAAGTAAACGTAATTGAAAACATCGGTGAATGGTGTGTAGGTTGCTATATTATCGAACCTACTTTTTAGTTAGATTTGTCAATTACCTACAATTGTAGGTAGTTAATTTTGAAAGGAGTATATATGAAATTAACAAAAATTGCTGGTGCGTTAGCACTAAGTGCAGCAGTTGCTAGTTCACTAGTTGCAGCTGATACAGTAAAGATCGGTGTTCAAGCACCAATCACAGGAAAGTATGCAAATGAGGGGCAAAGTATTGATAACTTTGTTAAACTTATTGTAGATGAAAAGAATGCTCAAGGTGGTCTTTTAGGTAAAAAAATTGAAGTTGTTACTTGTGATGATGAAGCTAAAGCTCAAAAAGCAGCTGTTTGTGCTAAGAAATTAGTTAATGCAGGTGTATTTGCAGTTATTGGTTCGTACACTTCAGGAGCTACTGAAGCTGCACAAACTACATATTACCGAAATAAAGTATTACAGACTTCTGATGGTACAAGTGATTCTTTAATTGCTAAAAAATACTGGACGTTCTTTAGAAACTCATTTCCAAACTCTTCACAAAGTGACTTTACAGCAGATTATTTTGTAAATGTAAAAAAATATAAAAGAATTGTAGTATTATCTGATTACTCTTCTTATTCTGCAGGACTTGGAGATTCAACTGAAGCTTCAACAAAAGCAATTGGTGGAAACGTAATTTTTAGAGGAAAAGTTAAATCTGGAACTCAAAACTTTACAGCAGTATTAACAAAAATTAAATCAATGAACCCAGATGTAATTTACTACTCTGGTTACTACACTGATGGTGGACTTATTCGTGCACAACAAGCGCAATTAGGTATCAAAGCTGATTTCGTTGGTGGTGATTCAAATGATAACCCAGACTTCTATAAGTTAGCTGGAAAAGCTGCGGAAGGTACAGTTTTAATTAACTTCCCAACTCCAGAAATTTTACCATACCCAGAAGCTAAAAAATACTTAGGTGATTACAAAGCTAGATTTAAAATGGATCCTCCATCAATTTGGCCTGTTACAAATGCTGATGGTCTAAGAGCAGTTATCGAAGGTGTTGAAAAAACTAACTCTTTTGATACTAAAAAAATCTCTGACTATATTAGAAGCACAATGAAAGACTTCCCAGGAATTACTGGGCCATTCAACATTCGAGAAGATGGTGAAAGAGTTGGAGCTAAATTTGTTGTTTATAATATGAAAGCAGATGGAACTAAAGAAGTAGTAAAGTAATAAGGTAAACAAAAATGGATATTTTTCTTCAACAGTTAATAAATGGTTTAACTATAGGAAGTTTATATGCATTAGTTGCTTTAGGTTATACTATGGTTTACGGTGTGATGAAGTTAATTAACTTCGCACACGGTGACCTAGTGGCCTTTTCAGCTTATGTAGGACTGACTATTTTTACACAATTTTTTGGAGCAAGTGCGGCTTCATTTATTAATATCATTATTATCTTTTTATTAACAGCAATTATCGTGGCTTTTATAGGTGTTCTTCTTGAGCGTCTTGCTTATAGGCCTTTAAGAACGGCACCAAGATTGAGTGCGGTTGTTTCAGCACTTGGTGCAGCATTAGTTATTCAAAATGGAATTATGCTTATTTGGGGTCCAAATATGCAAATTTTTCCAGCTGATTTATTACCAAGTACCTCATGGAACTTTGGTGGTGTAATTATTTCATTTACACAACTTTGTATTTTAGCATTATCTGCTGTTTTAATGGCAGCTTTATATATTTTTATTAACAAAACAAAAATGGGTACAGCTATTAGGGCTACTGCAATTGATCAAGATGCAGCAAAACTAATGGGAATCAATGTAAATAGAGTTATTATGACAATTTTTGTGATTGGTTCTATGCTTGGAGCTATTGGTGGATTGTTTATTGGACTTTATTATAGAGCATTGACCTTTGATATGGGATGGCTTTATGGTTTAAATGCCTTTATTGCGGCAATTATTGGTGGTATTGGTAATATTCCAGGTGCTATGCTTGGTGGATTAATGTTAGGATTATTTAATGCACTAATTGCAGGATACATTTCAACAGAATGGGCTGAAACGTTTACATTTATTTTACTGATTGTAATTTTAATTGTAAGACCTACAGGTATTCTTGGTGAAAAAGTAGCGGAGAAAGTATAATGAATAAAACAACACTTATAGCTATACTATTTACGGTAGTAATGGCCTTTTTCCCGCTACTAGTTGATTCTGCATGGTTATCTATTGGTATTACGTTCTTAGTATTTGCAGTAGTAGCTTTTTCTCAAGATATTATTTTAGGACGAGCGGGTGTATTTAATATGGGACATGCCATTTTCTTTGGACTTGGAGCTTATACAACAGCAATTTTAAATGTACATTTTGGATTAGAAATTATTGCAACTTTACCTTTTGCTATTATTGTTCCAGCAATTATGGCAGTACTACTAGCTGGACCAATTATTCACTTACGTGGGGATTATCTTTTAGTTGCAACAATTGGATTTAATATTATCTTTGAACAAGTATTATCAAACGATATCTTTGGATTAACAGGTGGACCAAATGGTATTTTTGGTATTGATGTAGTTCGAATCTTTGGATATGAATTGTTCTCTGATACGGCTATTTATTATATGGCATTTGGATTACTGTTAATTACATTCTTAATCATTAGAAACTTAGATAAATCAAAATATGGTCGAGCGTTATATTACATTAACAAAGATGAAATTGCCGCAAAATCTATGGGAATAAACATTCCTTATTACAAACTTTTTGCCTTTGCATTAGGTGCTGCAATTGCTGGAGCTGCTGGTTCAGTGTTCGCTATTCAGTATTCTGCTGTATCACCAGAGTCATTTAGTTTTATGCAATCTGTTATGTTCTTTGCTATTGTACTTGTTGGTGGTTCTGCATCACTTCCTGGTGTTATTATTGGAACATTTGTAATGTTTGTATTACCAGAACTATTTACAGAGTTTAAAGAGTCACGATATCTAATTTTTGGTGCTGCGATGGTACTTACTATGGTTTTACGACCAAATGGTGTATGGCCAGCGAGCTTTGGAAATATTCCAAAGTTTTTACGACCAAAAAAAGAAGGAGCTAAGTAATGGATTATGTTTTAGAAATATCAAATGTATCAAAATTTTTCCATGGTTTAGTTGCTATTGATGATTTAACAATAAAAGTAAAACCGGGTCAAATTTATGGAATTATTGGCCCAAATGGTGCAGGTAAAACGACACTGTTTAACTGTGTGACTGGTATTTATGTTCCTGAAAAAGGAAGCATCAAATATAAAGGTAAAGACATCACAGGTGTTGAGCCACATAAAATTGCACAAATGGGAGTTCTTAGAACATTCCAAAATATTCGACTTTTTAAAGAGATGTCAGTTGCAGAAAATATTATGGCTGGATATCATACAAAGTCTAAACAAAAATGGTACCACTCAATTTTTCATACACCTTTTTATAAAAAGGACGAACTGGAGTCGTGGAAAAAAGTTGAAGAGTTAATGGAATTTTTTAACCTTTCAAAATATGCTACAACACCAACGGGTGATTTATCATATGGGAATCAAAGAAAAGTGGAGATGGCTAGAGCACTTGCTGCAAATCCAGAACTATTAATCTTAGATGAACCAGCGGCTGGTTTAAATGAAAATGAGACAAAAGAGCTTACTGAAATCATTCGAGATATTAGTAAAATGGATATTGGTATTATGATGATTGAACATGATATGGAGATGGTAATGAACCTAACGGATTATATTACTGTAATTAACTTTGGTAAAGAGATTTCTCAAGGTGAGCCTTCATTTGTTCAAGATGACCCACGCGTTATTGAAGCTTATATTGGTTCTGATGACGATGAGGATGAGGAGTAGCAATGGTTAATAACGAAATACTATTAGATATTAAAAACTTAGAA
Source organism: Arcobacter sp. EP1 (assembly GCA_001655195.1). Taxonomy (GTDB): domain Bacteria; phylum Campylobacterota; class Campylobacteria; order Campylobacterales; family Arcobacteraceae; genus Arcobacter_A. The sequence goes on along the minus strand of LPNY01000132.1, from coordinate 194,679 downwards.
GTAAGTTATGGGGCAATTGCAGCCATTAAAGGTATCTCTTTACAAGTTAGACGAGGTGAAGTTGTAACAATACTTGGCGCTAATGGAGCAGGTAAAACAACTACACTTCAAACAATTTCGGGACTTTTAAAAGCAAAATCAGGGCATATTATTTTTGATAAAAATGATATCACTGGTACTGAAGCTCATGATATTGTTAGTCTTGGTATGTCTCATTCTCCTGAAGGAAGAAGAGTTTTTGGAACATTAACTGTTGAAGAAAACTTAATGATGGGTGCATATACATTAAAAGATCATGATAAAGAGACGTTAGAATGGATTTATGATATCTTACCACGATTAAAAGAGCGACGAACACAACTTGCTGGAACACTTTCAGGTGGTGAGCAACAGATGCTTGCTATTGGAAGAGCGATTATGTCAAAACCAAAGCTTCTTATTCTTGATGAACCAAGTCTTGGATTAGCTCCAATTTTGATTAAAGCAATTTTCAAAGCAGTTAAAGAGATTGCTCAAAGTGGTGTGACAGTTTTACTCGTGGAGCAAAACGCTAAAGCGGCGCTAAAATTAGCTGATAGAGCCTATGTACTTGAAGTTGGAAAGATTACGCACGAAGGAACAGCCCAAGAGCTGTTAAATTCTAAGACAATTCAAGAAGCATATTTAGGTAAAAAACACTAGATAGAAAAAGATAAAAAGAAATAGTTGAAGAAAAGTAGTATGAGGGGCATACCTGGCAGTTGCTCCCCTCGAGTACAGACAATTGAAGCCTGTTTGTTAAGCTACTTAAAATTTATTTAAAAACGCATTAATTTTAAGGATTACATATGAAAAATGAACAAGAACTTATTGATTCTGCCATTGCATTAGCAGAACGTTGGCAAAACAGAGCTACTGAACTTGTGAGTGATTTTGATAGAGAATTTTATATCAAAATGAATAAGATGCTTGAAAAACCAGAAGATAAAGCACTTCTAATTGAGCTAATGGATCAATGTTTTAGAGCAGATTCAAATGCAAGAATTGCGAACCAGATTATCTTTTTATTAGAAAAACATGGTATGGCAAATTTCTTTACAACACAAGATAGAATGCTTCTGTGGTTATTTCAAAACTTTGGAAAGTTTCTTCCTGATTTATCAGTACCGATGTTTGTTAACCAAATTAGAGAAGATACAAGAACGGTAGTTATTAAAGGTGAAGATAAACCTTTTAATGAACATCTTGTAAAAAGAAAAGGTGAAGGTACACGAGTAAATGTTAACCTTATTGGTGAAGTTGTACTTGGAGAAGAAGAAGCTGAAGAGCGAATTCAAAAATATTTAAAAGCATTATCAAACCCAAATATTGACTATATTTCAATTAAAATATCAACAATTTATTCTCAAATCAATGCTCTAAACTTTGATAATACTGTTGATGTATTAGTTCAAAAATTAACTCGCATTTATGAACAAGCACAAAAACACCCATATATTGCACCAGATGGTACGAAATCAAATAAATTTATTAACCTTGATATGGAAGAGTATCGAGACTTAGATATCACAGTTGCAGTATTTAAGAAAACTTTAGAAAAACCTCAATTTAAAGATTTCCATGCAGGTATCGTTCTACAAGCGTATCTACCTGATTCATTTAATGTTCAAAAGGATTTAACAGATTGGGCACGAAATAGAGTTGAAAACGGTGGAGCAGCTATTAAAGTTAGGCTTGTAAAAGGCGCTAACATGGAGATGGAAGAGACAGAAGCCTCTCAAAAACACTGGGAAATGGTAACGTATACTGAAAAATCAGATACAGATTCAAACTATAAAAGAATGGCACGATATGCATTACAAAAAGAAAACGCTCCTTATGTACATTTAGGGGTTGCTTCTCATAACTTATTTGAGTTAGCATTCTCAACGGTAACTGCTGATGCTAATGGTGTATCTGAATACCATACATTAGAGATGTTAGAAGGGATGAGTGAAGCAGCACGATTAGCTATTAAAGAGATTTCTAAAGAGGTAATTTTATATGCTCCAACAGCAGCAAAAGAGCAGTTTACAAATGCTATTGCTTATTTAGTAAGACGACTTGATGAAAATACAGGACCAAATAACTTTATTCGGTACTCATTTGGTCTAAAAGTTGGAACTGCAGATTGGAATATGCAAAAAGAACTGTTTATTAAGTCTTTTGAAGCAGAGAAGACATCATTTGTTGGTGCAAAACGACAACAAAATAGACTTGACGAGAAATGGCATGATTTTAATGGTTCATCATATGATACAGGTGATTACCATGCTGAAGCAGATACTGATTTCGTATTACCAAAAAATCATGAATGGGCTCAAAATATTATCACTAAATGGAAGTTCTCAAAAGAAACTGAGCATAAAATTGCACCAATTGTGGTTGCTGGTGAGGATATCACGGATAGAAAAGTTCAAGAAGCTATTGATAAGTCTCAAGTTAAAGAGGGAGTATTAGCAGGTAAGTTTGCATTAGCAAATGCTGATGACCTCAAAAAAGCCGTAGAAGTAGCTAAAGCCGATGTTGATGGGTGGCGAAGTAAAACCAATAAACAACGACATGAAGTACTAAAACAAGCAGCTATTAAGGTGAGAGAGAGACGAGATGATTTAATCGGTATTGCTGCTGCAGAAGTTGGTAAAGTATTTACAGAAACAGATGTTGAAGTATCAGAAGCTGTTGATTTTATTGAATTTTATGCTCATAGTGCAAACTACTGGGAAAAATATGAAAACTTAGAGTTTAGTGGAAAAGGTGTTGGTGTAGTCGTACCACCTTGGAACTTCCCTGTTGCTATTCCATTAGGTGGAATTGCTTCAATTTTAGCTGCTGGAAATACGGTTATTATTAAACCTGCATCAGTTGCTGCATTAACAGCCTATGAAATGTGTAAGTGTTTTTGGGATGCAGGTATTTCAAAAAATGTACTTCAATTTGTCCCATGCCCAGGTGCACTTGCAGGAGAACATCTTATTTCAAATAAAGATGTTGATTTTGTTATTTTAACCGGTGGTGAAGATACTGCTTATAGTATGCTAGAAACTCGACCGGATCTTTTCTTAACAGCTGAGACTGGTGGAAAAGATGCAACGATTGTAACTAATATGGCAGATCGAGAGCAAGCGGTTAAAAATGTATGTATAAGTGCCTTTAACAACTCAGGACAAAAATGTAGTGCAACATCATTATTAGTTCTTGAAGATGAAGTTTATAATGATAAAGCATTTAGAAAAGCATTAATCGATACGGCATCATCTATGAAAGTAGGTTCTGTATGGGACTTTGGTAGCAAAATTGGTACCTTAGCAAACCCAGTATCTGGTAATTTAGAAAAAGCAATTAACTCATTAGAAGTTGGTGAAGAGTGGGCTTTAAAACCATCATATGCTGATAATAATGAATTTATGTTAAAACCAGCTATTAAATGGGGCGTAAAAGAAGGAAACTTCTGTCATATGAATGAGTTATTTGGACCTGTACTAGCAGTAATGAGAGCAAGTAATTTAGCCCATGCAGTTGATATTGTAAACTCAACAGGATATGGATTAACTTCAGGGATTGAATCATTAGATGAAAGAGAAGTAAGTTATTGGAAAGCTAATTTAAAAGCAGGAAACCTTTATGTAAATAGAGGAACAACTGGTGCTATTGTTTTACGTCAGCCATTTGGTGGTATGGGTAAATCTGCTATTGGAGCAGGGCGAAAAGTTGGTATTTATAACTATATTACTCAGTTTGTTGACTTTGAAGAGAAATCAATTCCAACACCAGCTAAGTCATATAGAAATGATTTAACATCATTTATTTCTCGATGTAAAGCAATCAGTGATAGTAAAAATGACTTTGAAAAATTAGAAGTTGCACTGCAATCATATTTAGCTAACTATGAAACAGAATTCTCACAAGAGAAAGATTATTGTGAAGTTCGAGGTGAAGATAATCACTTTAGGTATGTTCCATTAGAAAAAGTTGTAATTCGAGTGGATTCAACAGATGGTCTCTTTGAAGTTATTTCTCGTATCTTAGCAGCACGTGTTGCTAAAGTTAACTTTACAGTATCTGTTAATCAAAATGAAGCTATCAAAACCTTCTTAGAGAATGCAAAAGAACTATTTACAATGCAAGATAAGATTATTGAAGAAAAAGATGTAGAGTTTGCTAAAACTTTAAAGAATTACGACAGAGTGATTTATTCTAATATCAATAAAGTTCCAGAAGTTATCTTTGAAGCAGCAGCTAAAACAGTAACCTTTATCGTTCGACAACAACCAATGATGGAAGGTCGATTAGAGTTATTAAATTATTTTGCTGAGCAATCAGTATCACACTCATACCACCGATATGGTAATATTGGTGCAAGAGGGATTAAATAAGGGGTTCTCCTCTTATTTAATGTAAAATGTTATGGAGACAAATTTATTAACATTTTTTGAAGTTTTTGTTCTGATAATTTTAATATTATTGTATGTGAAGTATAAGAAGTCTTCTAAAGAGATTGGGGACTAATAAGTTTAACCAGTAAGTTTAAGGACCTACTGGTTAGATTAATTTATTGACGATATTTTATAACGAGTATTTGTTCATAAAGCATATTTCCAAAACCTTGCGGTAAATCAGGGTTTTGCTCTTCTACCATTTTAATGATACTTACAATTTTTTCCTCTGGCATATTTACAACCTGAGGAATGATATTTTTATATATTTCCAGTTTAAATTGATCTATTTCTTCATTTGTCATTTTAATTTCATCTTTTCTTTTTGATGTATGAATTATAATGGTTTTAACTAAAAATAGAGTAAATTGACATAAGAATTTTTTGCATCTAGTTTAGAAATCCTCCTACGGCTTGTAAGGGCTCATTTTTTTGAGTTGTTATGAACACTACAATCGCTTTTCTTTTATTATTTTTTAGTTTTGGCAGAAAATACTTTTTATTGAGCAAACTCTTTTTTAAGTTGATAGGGTATTGTTCAAATTCTAAAACAACAAAATCATGGTTCAGTTCTCTATTTTGGTTTTCGCCTTTTTTTATAGGAATATTATAATCAAATCCAAGAACTGCAATATTAACAGTTGCACGTTTTTTGTAATTTGTTTTATTGTCAAAGGTGATACTTAATTGTTGATTATCATGTAGAGTAAGAGAGAGTTTTCCTACAAGCTCATTAGAAAAATTTGGTAGTGCCTTATAGGAAAACCACTCGCGATACTCTTTTGCATCAACGATGAACTGAGGTGTATATACTGAACGCGACTTCCAAATCTTGGCGTAGTTTCGTTGGCGTGTATCAAACTCTTCTTGTGCAAAGACATCCTTCCATCCTATAAAATCCCAGTAGGTTACATGAAATGCTAAGGGAATAAAACGCTTAAAAAGATCTGGGTGGGTTTTTAGTTCACTTAACCATTTATCTGCAGGAGGACAAGAACTACATCCTTGTGACGTATATAACTCTATCATTGCTGTTTTTTTCTGTGTTGATGAGAAAGAGAGTTCAGAAGCAATATTCAGTGTAGTTGTTAAAACAATAAGCGCTGCTACTTTTGTTATTTGTGATACGATTTTATCTGTTTTCATACTAAACCTTTTGAGTATTATAAGTATTTTTTATGTAGTTTGTGTTTATCCATAAATATTTATACGTTTTACCTCGAAAGGGCACTTTTTTTGCTATAATTGCGAAAAAATTTAGGATAGATTATTTTGGTAGAGTTAAGTAAAAAAATATCAAAACTTGTTGGAAAAACAAATGCAGAGTATGGACTCATCACAGAAGGTGATAAAGTTCTTGTTGGTTTTAGTGGAGGAAAAGATTCTACGACACTATTACACTCTCTAAATCACTTAAAACGTGTTGCTCCATATGATTTTGAATTTAAAGCTGTTACTGTGACATATGGTATGGGTGAACAAGTTCAATTTTTAGCAGACCACTGTAAAGAGCATGGAATTGAACATGAAATCATTGATACTCAAATTTATGAATTAGCAGGTGAAAAGATTCGAAAAAATTCATCTTTTTGTTCATTCTTTTCGCGAATGAGAAGAGGGTACTTATACTCAACTGCATTAGAGCAAGGATACAATAAATTAGCACTTGGTCATCATTTAGATGATGCTATGGAATCATTTTTTATGAACTTCTTATATAACGGAGCATTACGATCTATGCCACCTGTTTATAAGGCTGAAAACGGATTAGAAGTTATTCGACCACTTATCTTTTGTCGAGAACGACAATTAAGAGCTTTTGCAGACTCAAATGAAATTATGGTAATTGGTGATGAGGCTTGTCCTGCAATGAGATTTGATATTAAAATGCCACATGCAAGACAATCAACAAAAGAGTTATTAGAGAAGATGGAAGAGGAAAACCCTCAAATGTTTATATCTATGAAAGCTGCTTTTAAAAATATTCAAACGTCAACTTTTTTTGATAAAGAAATGTTAGATAGAGACTAATGAAAATACTTGTTTCTGCATGTTTATTAGGTGAGCCTGTTCGTTATGATGGGAATCACAATATTCTTTCACTTGATGTTTTGAAACAATTAAAATCAAAACATCAACTGTTTTCATTTTGTCCTGAAATTGAAGGGGGATTAGAGACCCCAAGAATTCCTGCTGAGATTTTAAATAGTAAAGTCATTAATCAAAGTGGAGAAGATGTTACTAAACAGTTTGAGCAAGGTGCGAATAAAGCTTTAACTCTCTGTCAAGAAGAGAATATCAAAGTAGCACTTTTAAAAGCAAAATCACCTTCGTGTGGAAGCAATAAAATCTATGATGGTACATTTTCTAAAGTGTTAATTGATGAGAGTGGAATAACGGCTAAAAAACTTTTAGATAACGGAATTGCTGTTTATAACGAAGAAGAGTTAGAGAGTTTTTTAACCTTTTTAAATGATACTGTTGAGTAGATAAGTTAGTTGTGATTCATCAGTTGCACCTGCAACTCGGTGAACTTCTACACCATTTTTATAAATTACTAATGTTGGAATCGAGCGAATATTATATAAAGCCCCTAGATTTTGTTCATTTTCAGTATTGACTTTAACAAAACGTGCTTTTAAAGGATACTTTGAAGCAACTCTTTCAAAAACTGGTCCCATCATTTTACATGGTCCACACCAAGGTGCCCAAAAATCAACAATAACTGGAATATCAGAATTTACAATATGATGGTCAAAATCATCTTCTCTAAGGTCTATAGGAGTTGTATGAAGAAGGGATGCTTTACAGTGTCCACAATTTGCCTTGGAATAAGACTCTTTATTTGGAATAGAATTTATATTTGAGCAATGAGGACAAACTATTTTGAGTTTTTCCATTTTATGCCTTAATATTTAACAGTACATCTTGTACTGCATTTTCTACTTTTATTGACTGGGCATTTGCTTCATAAGCTATTTGTGTAGGAATTTGTTGAGTTATTGCATCAACTAAGTCTTGCGTTACCTCTTGGTTTTGTGGGTCTCCTACACTATTTGAGACATCGGCAACTGTTTGTGCCAAATCATTCATTTGAGTTTGAGCTTGAAGCATTCCATGTAAATTATTGGTTATAGCTGTTGTATTGTTATTAACTTGCATTTTCTTCTCCTTGTTGCTGTGATTGAATTAGTAGTTTATTTAAGTTTGCTGTTCTACTAATTTGAGCATCTGCTGCACTTAATTCATTGGGTGCACTTGATGCATCTTGCATTTGAGAAAGTTTAAAGGCTGCTGCTTTTTCATCATCGGGAATAGAAGTATCAATTCGAACCTCTCCTCCTGTAGCATAGAGTTTACCGTCAGGTCCTACTTGATAGTCATAGTCTGGTGTTGAAGCTGTTAATGATGACGCATGTGCTTGTTCATGTTGTCTAATTTGGGCATCACTATCTTTATATCGTGAAAGAACTCTTTCATAATCTTTTTCGTCATAGTTTTCATTTGACGTGACACGATTATAGTCATCTTTATTGAATTTCTCGACTACATCATCTTTTTCAAGTGAGTCTAATTTGGCATAGTTTTGATTAAGTTTTGCATAGATTTGATTTGCACTTTGAAGACTATCACCAACAAACATAGTTTTGTTCTCACTTTTTTAAAATTTGCTTAATTGTAACATGTTAATCTTTAAACTTTTTTCAACTCTATTTTATAGCAAGTATTCTATAAGATATTTTTAAGTTTAAGCGTCATATTATGCATCTACTTTTTGGAGAGTCATGTTACAAACTATTTTATGGATACACTTTTGTGTTGGAACTTTTTTTCTTATTTATATTTTAATTGATAGATTATATATACGTATTTTTATAGAAGAAAATGCTCGAGGTGGATTTTATTCACGGGTAAAGTATCCGATGCTTTTCATTGCTTTTATATTAGTTTTAACAGGGGCTTATTTACTTTTTTCTTTACCCTTAGGAGTAGTTACCATTATAAAAGCTGTTTTGGCTTTGGTATTACTTTTGGCCTTCTTTTATTGTCCTTTATATATGAAAGCAGAGTGCAGTACAGTCAAACGTATTCTTTATCGATACTTTGTTTTAATTTTAACAATTGTTGTTTTTAGTTTGGGGATTTATTTGTAACCCTCTTAAAAAAAGAGGGTTTTGATATTAGTAGTTAATTGCGACTTTATAATTAGGGTCATCTTCTTCATAAGTACAAAATGGTCCAGCATTTTTTAGGATTTTTTTACAATCTTCACTTAAGTGCCGAATGGTTAATTTTTTTCCTAAGTCAGCATATTTTTTTGTGATAGTGTCAATGGCTTCAACACCTGAGATATCCATAACACGAGCATCTTTAAAGTCTAAAATAATAACTTCTGGGTCATGTTTTGTATCAAAAAGTTCAAAAAATGATGTTGTTGAACCAAAGAATAATGGTCCATCAAATTCATAGATTTTTGTATCATCACCTTCTCGATAAACTCGTGAACGTACCTTTGAATGATTCCATGCAAAAACAAGTGCAGAGATAATAATACCAGTGATAACTGCAATTGCTAAGTCAGCAAAAATAGTAATAATAGTAACAGCAATCAACACAAACTTATCAGAGTTTGGCATGTATCGAATACGGTTTCCACTCTCCCACTCAAATGTTCCAATAGATACCATGAACATAATACCAACAAGAACTGCAACAGGAATCATAGCAATAAATCCTGAGAGTGCCACAACAAAAGAGATAAGTAAAATTGAAGCTGTTAGGGCGGATAGTCGTCCCCATCCACCATTGGTGAAGTTAATAATCGATTGTCCAATCATCGCACAACCTGCCATTCCCCCAAAGAAACCACATACAATATTTCCTGTACCTTGAGCAATACACTCTTGGTTTCCACTTCCTCGTTTTCCACCCATCTCATCAAGTACAGACAGGGTTAAAAGTGACTCTATTAGTCCAACAAGTGAAACAAGTACTGCATACGGAAGTACTGTTAGAATTGACTCCATTGTTATGTGCAGTGTTGGAATAGCAAAAGTAGGAAGACTTCCTGAAATATCAGCTAAATCACCCACTCGTTTTGTATCAAGGTCTAAACCAATTACAACAACTGAAATCGCAACAATTGCGACAAGTCCTGAAGGAATTGCATTTGAAATTTTTGGGAAATATTTAACAATAATCATTGTTGCAGCAACAAGTGCATACATAATCCAGTTTTCACCTTCAAAAAGAGGAAATTGAGCCATTGCAATTACAATTGCAAGACCATTTACAAATCCATACATAGCAGGTTGAGGAACAAGCCGTATAAGTTTTCCTAATTTAAAAACACCCACAGCTACTTGTATGATACCTGCTATTATTGTTGCTAGTAAAATATATTGTAGAATATACATAGAAAGTTCGCCATTTGCAACAAGGTCATTGTATGCAGAGGTAGAAAGGGATTCTTTTACTTTGATACCTAATCCTACTAATACAACTGCTACTGCACCAGTTGCACCACTAATCATTCCTGCTTTACCACCTAAAATTGCGGTGATTAACCCTAAAATAAATGCAGTGTAAAGCCCAACTAGGGGAGAAACACCTGCAATAATAGAGAATGCAATTGCTTCAGGAACAAGGGCTATGGCAACAACAACTCCAGAGAGAATGTCGCTTTTAGCAGACTGACCAATAAAAGTCTCTTTGAGATTTAACAAATTATAATCCTTTGATTTAATAAAGTCGCGATTGTATCTAAATATTACTAAATATCAAGTTAATCAAAAATTATAAAAAGTAGAGATAGATTTAAACATTGTTTCATTATAATACGCCTATGAAATATGGATTTTTTAAGTCGGTGAGTTTTAGACTCATGATGTTGCTATTAGTAATGATATTAACTCTTGTTAGTGCAAGTTTTCTTTTTAATAATCAAATCGATAAGCTGAAAAAGCAGATTGATATTATCTATTTTGGTAATTTTGTTCCTGTGCTCAAACTCAATACTGTCGTAAATAGTTATAAAGATTTAATTATTTGTATTGAAAACAATAACTCTTCATGCTCAATGCTAAAATATAAGAAAATCATCGATAAAAATTGGAGTTATTACTTTAACAGTTATAAAACAGAGAGTGAACGTGCTGTTATTAATGCAGTTGATGATGATTTGCGAAGCTCATTTGATGGTAAAGACCCTTTAAAATTTAATATTATGATTCAAAAAGTCACCTTCTTGATTGACTATGAGATAGAAGAGGCCTATAAACAGCGTAAGGACTTCTTGTCTGAGTATAAAGACATGAAAGAGTATCTTTTCTATAATATTATTGCGATAGTTCTTTTATCTCTTGGTATTATTAGTTTTATTATCTATTCAATTATAAAAAAAGATAACCAATTAACTGTTTTAAATAAAAAGTATAAACTAGAGGCTATTACAGACTCTATGACGATGTTATACAATCGTAACTATTTTGATACAATTTTTGATAATTTACCTGTAATATCAACAGCAAATAACTGGGCAAGTGCTTTTATTATGTTTGATATTGACTTCTTTAAACAATACAATGATACCTATGGTCATGATATGGGAGACAAAACACTTAAAGCTGTTGCAACTGAATTAAAAAAGTATTTTAATAAAGAGTATGAATATGTCTTTAGATTAGGTGGTGAGGAGTTTGGTGCAGTTTTATTTGATGTGGATAAGCAGATACTTGAACAGTGTTTAAAAGATATAAAAGATCACATTGTAAAACTTAATATCGAACACAAAGAGAGTAAAGTAGCATCGCACGTAACAATTTCAATAGGTGCAGTACTTTACGAAGCAGGAATGGAAATTTCATCGAATAAGCTTTATAAAAAAGCAGATGAGAATCTATATAAAGCCAAACAAAGTGGCAGAAATCAATACGTAATGTAAAAGGGAAACTTTGGATTTTTTATTTAATAAACATAGTCATTTTAATTTAGCAAATTGTGCAACATTTTTTAATATAACTGCAGGGGTTTTAGCTATCTATTTTTTAACTCACGGTGAGTTTTTTGGAGCTGCACTATTTGCTTGGGTTGCTGGTGCTTTTGATATTGTAGATGGTAAGATTGCTCGAAAATATAACCTTTCGACAGAGTTTGGTATACAGTTGGATTCTTTTGCCGACTTTTTATCTTTTGTGATTGTTCCAACAATGTTTATTTACTTTGCTGTTATTGATGGAAAAGAGTTTGAACTTAATACGGTATTGGTTGTATTTGCTTTTGTTTATTATGTGATTTCTGGTCTTAGACGTCTAATTCAGTTTAACATTCAAGCAGAAGAGGGAAGTGTCTCAAAATACTTTACAGGTGTTCCAACTCCTCTTGGTGCAATACTTCTATGGGTTGTTTACCTTGTGTGGTTAACAGGAATTTTACCTGAAACGTTAGTGCTTATCTCAATGATTATCATTGGGTTTTTACTAAACTCTAAAATAAAGATTCCTCACCCTTAATGCGGACTATTACTACTATTGATTTAGGCTCTAACTCTTTTAGAGTACTAATCTATGATTGCTTAAATCATAAAACCTTAGATGAGTATCAAGAAGTTGTAGGCATGGCTGATGGACTTGTATCTACAGGTGTTATCTCAGATGCTGCACAACAGCGTGTAATTGATGCAATCGAATACTCTTCTAAAGAGATGGGATATGATCCATCAACGGCAATTTGTGTTACAACAGCAGCTATGCGTATGGCAGATAATGCACAAGAGGTATTAGACACCTTTGAATCTAAAACAGGTGCAATGTTTCGTATTATTGATGGCAAAGAAGAGGCACGTTTAACACTGCTTGCTATTCAGTATGCTTTAAAACGAGAAAAGATTGATTCCCAAAAGTTTATTCTGTTAGATATTGGTGGCGGTTCTACTGAAATCATTGTAAATACTCATAAAGATTATATCTCTCATAGTTTTAATTTTGGTATTGTTACTCTAACACAAAAGAATTACTCTCAAGATGAGCTAAATGAATATTTAGAGCTTAAAAAGCTTGAAATTAAAAACTTTTTATTAACCTTAGACATAAATTTAGATGATTATACTTTTGTAGCAACTGCTGGAACTCCAACTACCATTGCTGCTATTAAATTAGGACAAGATTTTTTTCATTATGATAAAGACAAAGTTAATGGTACAAAAGTAGATTTAAATGATTTAAAAGAGTGTTTAGATATTTTTTACCACTCATCTGATGAAGAGATACGAAAGCTTGTAGGAAGTGGTCGTGTAGAGTTTATTGAAATTGGAATTTATATTTATAAAGCGATCTTTGAAGTTCTTCAAAAAGAGGCATCTATTGTACTTGATGACGGACTACGAGAAGGTGTAGCCATAAATCAATGTCTACTTCGCGAGTAGTCTAATACTTTGTTCTTGTACTATATTTGCTTGTGACCCCACAAAGTAACCAGCGTTTGCAGTGATATTTGTTTTTGAGAAATCACTTGTCTCCTGACCGAAATCCACGACTCTTTTTGCATTCTCTTGGGATAAATTAACTTGGTCTGTAATGGTCTCCCGTGCACTATTTTTTATTTGTGTTTGAACTTCATTAAATTCATTTGAGAATTCGTTTATTTTATTAATAGCTTGTTGAACGTCTTCAATTCCTTTGTTAAAATTAGTATTTGTTGATAAAGGATTATTGTGAATATTTTGAATTAACTCCGAAGTAATCTCTTTTGTTTCTATTGGTTCAATAGAAAATGTTTCCGTTTTTGTTGAAATAGTAAAGGCTTCTTCTTGATCATTTTTTGTTAAAATTTGTTTATTTTGAAAGCTTGTTGAATCTGCAATATCATTGAAATTTTTTAAATGTTGTGCTAAATCATCTTTGATTTTTGTTGGGTTAGGATTTGCTGCATCATCAGTTAGTACATTGTATAACTCTTGTTGTATATCTTTTAGTGAATTTTCTTGAGATTGTAACCCTTTTTTAGCAATCTCTGTTACGGCAATCCCTTCATTGAGATTTTGTAAAGATTGTGAAAGTTCGTCTCTTTGTTTTTGATAAACTTGCGATATAGTAAGATTTAAGGCTTCATCGTTAGTAACTTGTTTTGCTCCTTGGGAAGCGGCAGTTTTATCAAGATTTTGTTGCTGGACATTGTTAAGATTATTGATATTATTTTGAATATTATTTACATCCATCTTATACCCCTTTAATTGTTTCCGTAATTGTAACTATTATAGAGGAAAATTTCTAAAATGAAGCTAAAAAGAAATATATAAATCACTTATATTAAAGACCATTTAATGATAACTTCTGTAAAATATCGTCTATTTTATAACGGAGAGAGTATTATGAAAATGACTGGCGCAAAAATGGTTACGCAATCATTAAAAGAGGAGAGGGTTGATACAGTATTTGGATACCCTGGTGGCGCTATTATGAACGTCTATGATGAAATATATAAACAAACAGACTTTCAACATATTTTAACAAGACACGAACAAGCAGCAATTCATGCAGCCGAAGGGTACGCAAAAGCAACTGGTAGGGTAGGTGTTGCTATTGTAACAAGTGGTCCTGGGTTTACAAATGCTGTAACTGGATTAGCTGATGCGTATATGGATTCTATTCCATTGGTTGTTATTTCAGGACAAGTTCCATCGAATATTATTGGAACAGATGGATTTCAAGAGATTGATGCTGTAGGAATTTCACGACCGTGTACAAAACATAACTATTTAGTAAATGATATTAAAGATTTACCTCGAATTATTAAAGAGGCATTTCATATTGCAAGTACGGGTCGTCCAGGTCCTGTACATGTTGATATTCCAAAAGATATTACAGCTGAATTAGGTAACTTTGATTATCCAGATAAAGTAGAATTGCCAACGTACAAACCAACGGTAAATTATAATAAAAAGCAGTTAAAAAGAGCTATGCAAGCATTGGCAAAAGCAAAAAAACCATTACTATATGTTGGTGGTGGAGCAATTGCCTCAAACTGTGCCCATGATATTAGAGAGTTTGCAAAGAAAACAAATATTCCAGCTGTTGAAACATTAATGGCACGTGGTGTTATGGGACATGATAACCCACTTTTAGTTGGAATGTTAGGTATGCATGGTGAATATTCAGCAAATATGGCAGCACATGAAACGGATCTTTTAATTTCATTGGGAGCTCGTTTTGATGATAGGGTAACAGGACGACTTGATGAGTTTGCTAAGAAAGCAAAAGTCATCCATATTGATATTGACCCAGCAACGATTGCCAAACTTGTTGAAACTAATTTTCCAATTGTTGGAGACTTACAAGTTACTGTTCGAGGAATGATTGATTCATTAGAAGAATTAGAGATGAATGACTATACAAATTGGGTTGCTTTATTACATGAGTATAGAGAGAAACAACCATTACGATTTATTGATTCAGATACTAAAATTAAACCACAATGGCCAATTAGACGTGTTGGTGAAATCTTGGGAGATAGAGCAGTTATTTCAACGGATGTTGGACAACACCAAATGTGGACAGCTCAGTTCTATCCATTTTCATTTGCACGACAGTTTAATACTTCTGGTGGATTAGGAACTATGGGGTTTGGATTGCCAGGTGCTATGGGAGTTGCTAAAGCAGTACCTGAAAAAGTTTCTATTAACTTTACAGGAGATGGTTCAATTTTAATGAACATCCAAGAGTTAATGACATGTGTAGAGAATAAATTGCCAGTTATTAATATTATTTTAAATAATAACTATCTTGGAATGGTACGTCAATGGCAAACAATGTTTTATGATAATAGAATTTCTGAAACAGATCTTTCTGCTCAGCCTGATTTCCCAAAACTTGCAGAAGCATTTGGTGCAAATGGGTACCGAGTAGAGACAAAAGAAGAGTTTGATAAAGCTCTAAAAGATGCAGTTAAAGCAAAAAAGCCTGCATTAATTGAAGTAATAGTAGATAGAAATGAGGAAGTTTTACCAATGGTTCCAAATGGCCATGCCTTAAATGAAATGACACTAATAGGAGATAACAATGAATAATTTTAATCACTACTATGATACTGAAACAACACGACAAGTTATCTCTGTAATTGTGATGAATGAGCACAATGTTTTATCTCGTATTGTTGGACTATTTTCAGCACGAGGGTATAATATTGATTCATTAACTGTTGCTCCAATTGAGGGAAGCCAGTACTCAAGAATGACAATTGTAACTACAGGTGATAAACGAATTATTGATCAAATTGTAAAACAGTTAAATAAATTGATTCCTGTATTAAAAGTAAATGAACACAGAAATGTGGTTGAAAAAGATACGGTATTAATGAAATTTTCAATTGACAATAACTTAAGTGATATTGATGTAATTGCCCGAGCTTACCACGGTTCTATTCAAAACGTAACTGATGAAGCAATTATTGTAAGTGCAACTGATTCTGCATCACGAATTGCTAACTTTATTAAAGTTATGCAAAAATTTAATCCACTTGAAGTTGTACGAAGTGGTATTGTAGCAATGGAAAGATAAGAGAATTTTCTCTTATCTTTTTATTTTCTAAAGGACAAAATTTGACACTCAAAGAACTCTCATCTGCTCTTAATATAACCTGTGACAGTACAATGGAAATTACAGGACTCAATACCCTTCTTGATGCTTCAAGTAATGAAGTAACATTTTTGGAAAACAAAAAATATGTAAATGATTTAGAACAAACACAAGCAGCAGCTGTGTTAGTAAAAGAAGAGTTTGCTAAAAATGTTCCTTCTGGTACCATAGCCTTGGTGTGTGATGAACCGTATGTAAATTTAGCTTATCTGAGTAAGTTTTTTGCTCCAAAAGTCGTTGAAGTTGTTGGAGAAGAGTGTATTGTAGGAGAAGATTCTACAATTATGTC
Organism: Arcobacter sp. EP1; assembly: GCA_001655195.1. Taxonomy (GTDB): domain Bacteria; phylum Campylobacterota; class Campylobacteria; order Campylobacterales; family Arcobacteraceae; genus Arcobacter_A. Next base: position 178,306 of record LPNY01000132.1, on the reverse strand, counting down.
AAATGTTTATTTAGGTAAAAACTCATCAATAGGGAACAATTGTACGATCATGAGCGGTGCTTATATTGGAGATAATGTTTCAATTGGAAGTAATACAATAATTTATCCAAATGTATCAATCTATCGTGATTGTTCAATCGGAAGTGATGTGATTATTCACGCTGGAACGGTTATTGGTAGTGATGGTTTTGGATTTGCAAATAAAGCTGGTAAATATATCAAAATATATCAAAATGGAAATGTTGTTATTGGTAATGATGTGGAAATTGGAGCAAACAGTACCATTGATAGAGCAGTATTTAAATCAACGATTATTGGTGATGGGGTACGAATAGATAATTTAGTTCATATTGCACATAACTGTATCTTGAAACAAGGATGTATTCTCACAGGACAAGTAGGGCTTTCTGGCTCTACAACACTACATGAATATGTTATTATGGGTGGACAAAGTGCAACTGCAGGGCATTTAGAAATTGCTCCTTTTACAACTATTGCGGCACGTGGTGGTGTAACTAAAACTATTGATGAACCTAAAAAACAGTGGGCTGGTTTCCCTCTTATGGAACATAGAAAGTGGCTAAAACTTCAAAGCCGTATAGCTAAGTTATTAAAATAAAGGGTTTAAAATAGTTAAAAAAATTTTCTCTCTCATTTTTCTTTTTATTATTGTCTATTTTGAATATGCAACAATTATTTCAGCCAAAGAGACTGTTGGTCAAATAGGATCACTCTTTGCAAATTATTCTCATAAATATTTTGGGTACCTTTCATATGCATATTTAGGACTTTTTTTATACCCCTTATATGTAATTAATTTTAAAAAAGAGCTTCAATCAAGTTTTTATATTAAACTACTAATTTTAGTAATATTAACGTTTACGCTATTGATCTTTCAATCACTTGCTGTTGGAAAAGATGCACTTTCTGGTGAGATTGGTAATATAATTGTTCATGAATTAAGTCCTTTTATCGGTAATGCAGGGCTTTGGATGATTGTATTAATCGGTTTAGTTGCAACTTATATTGTTTTTACAGAAGAGAGCGAGTTTAGTGTTAAAAATGTTTTAGTAAAAGCAAAAGAGTCAACACTAAATCGACCAAAAACAGAAAAACCTAAAAAGATAACAATTTCAAAAAAACGTGAAAAAAGAAAAGTTGAACAAAATGTTATCGTTAAAGAGGTTGGTGATACTGCTGAGATTCTAATTGAGACCAAGGATATATCTATTCCTGTTGAAACAGCCCAAAAAGCACTAGAACAAGAGCTTATTCAAGATGCACAAATCATTGATGAGAGTATTGAACAAGTAAAAGAGGAACCTCATTCAGTTATTGTTGAAGAGTTAGAAGAGAATAAAAAACTTCAAGATGAAATCGAGTTAGGTGAGACTGAAAAGCCTAAGGATTTTCAACTTCCTCCAACTAAATTCTTTCAACCATCACCAAAAGAGAAGAAATCAAAAATTAATGAAGATTTAATTGACCAAAAAATCTCTGATCTACTGGATAAACTTTTAATGTTTAAAATCGAAGGTGACGTGGTTCGTACGTATACAGGGCCTGTTGTTACAACTTTTGAGTTTAAACCTGCCCCTAATGTAAAAGTTTCTAAGATATTAAATCTTCAAGATGATTTAGCAATGGCTTTAAAAGCGGAAACTATTCGTATTCAAGCGCCAATTCCAGGAAAAGATGTTGTAGGAATTGAAGTACCTAATGATGATGTTCAAACCATATATATTAAAGAACTTTTAGAGAGTGAAATTTTTCAAAATGCTAAATCCCCTTTGACAATGGTTTTAGGTAAAGATATTGTTGGTAAACCTTTTGTGACAGACCTCAAAAAACTGCCACATCTTCTTATTGCAGGAACTACAGGTTCTGGTAAGTCAGTTGGAATTAATGCAATGATTCTTTCATTGCTTTATAAAAACTCTCCTGATAATTTAAAGCTGGTTATGATTGATCCAAAGATGCTAGAGTTTTCAATGTACAATGATATTCCTCATTTATTGACTCCTGTTATTACAAAACCTACTGAAGCTATTAACGCATTGGCGAATATGGTTGGAGAGATGGAACGTCGTTATACATTAATGAGTCAAACTAAAACAAAAAATATTGAAAACTACAACGAAAAAGCAAAAAAAGAGGGGTTTGATTTAATTCCTTATATTGTGGTAGTTATTGATGAATTAGCTGATCTTATGATGACAAGTGGTAAAGAGGTTGAACTCTCTATTGCTAGACTTGCTCAAATGGCACGAGCTTCAGGAATTCATTTAATTGTTGCAACGCAACGACCATCGGTTGATGTTGTTACAGGATTGATTAAAGCCAATCTTCCAAGTCGACTTTCATATAAAGTAGGACAAAAAGTTGACTCTAAAATTATCTTAGACTCTTTAGGTGCAGAATCACTTTTAGGACGAGGAGATATGCTCTTTACTCCTCCTGGTATGTCTGGGCTTGTACGTATTCATGCACCGTGGTCAAAAGAGACAGAGATTGAAGATGTTGTTAATTTCTTAAAAGATCAAAAAGAAGTAGAGTATGATATGAATTTTGTTAAACAAAAATCAGATGGTACTTTAAGTTCTACCTCGGGTGATATTGGTGATTTAGATGAACTTTATGAGGATGCTAAATCAGTAGTTTTAATAGATAAAAAAACATCAATCTCGTACATTCAAAGAAAACTTCGTATTGGTTATAATCGAGCAGCCACTATTGTTGAACAGCTTGAAACAACAGGGGTTTTATCTGAAGCAAATGCTAAAGGAAATCGAGAGATTCTAGTTTAAAACTTTAAAAAAAGTTTTATTATTTTTAAATTTATAAATTCTTGTTCGCTTATTAAATATAATTATCATTATTTCAAGATTGCTTAGTTATAATATCTTAATTAATAAGGATAAAGGAGTATGTTATGAATACAAGTATTGTAGGAAGACACATAGAATTAACTGAGCCAATTAAAGATTACGTTAATAGTTCAGTAGAGATATTTAAAAAATATAATTTAGATATTATTTCTGTAAATTCAATTATTTCTCAAGAAGAGAAACATGGTAAAAAAGCTTTTAGTTTTGAGTTTACGTTAAATATTGCAAATTTAGATACAGTTGTTGTAAAACAAAAAGATAAAGATTTATATGCAGCAATTGATATTGCTGTTGATAGAGTTTCTAAAGTATTAAGAAGACATCATGACAAGATTACAGGACATAGAGCTACTAAGTTAACTGAAGTTGCTTCTGCTGAGATTGAAGATGAAATCGCAAATGAATTAGAAAAATTCGAAAATGAAATCGTTCCAGTAAGATTAACTTCTTATAAGCCAATTGATATTGAAGAAGCGTTAAATGAGTTAAAAGCATCAGATGCTGCATTTAAAGTATTCTACGATAGAGATGATAATATGAGAGTTCTTTACCGAATGAAAGAAGAAGGACAATTTGGTTTATACTAATATTCCAAGTTAAAACGTGAAAAGGTATTAGCCATTATTGGCTAGTACCTTTTTTCCGTTATAGAGAAAATAAAATAGGATACAAAAAGTTTAATGCAAAGCATCAACACAAACAGACAAGATTTAACAAAAATAGCATTAGTGGGACAACCAAATGTAGGGAAGAGTTCACTATTTAATCGAATTGCACAAAAGCGTATTGCTATTGTTTCTGACTTAGCTGGAACAACAAGAGATATTAGAAAACACGAAGTGGAGATTTTAGACCGTGAAGCACTTATGCTTGATACGGGAGGAATTGATGAAACTAATGATGCAATTTTTTCAAACGTAAAAAGAAAGGCTATTGATACTGCTAAAGAGGCTGATATAATACTTTTTATGGTAGATGGTAAAAAATTACCGGATGATAAAGATAAAGAATTATTTTATGAGCTTCAAGCCTTAGGTAAACAATTAGCACTTGTTGTCAATAAAATTGATAATGACAAAGAGAAAGAACGTCTTTGGGACTTCTATGAGTTTGGTATTAGTGATGACAGACTTTTTGGTATGTCAGTTTCACATGATAGGGGAACACGTGCACTTTTTGAGTGGTTGCGAGACCAACTTCCTGAAAAAGAGGAAGAACCTACAATTGGAGTAAGTGAAGAAGATGAAGAGTTTTCGCAAGAAGATGAAACTGAATTTAATCCAATGGAACAAGAAGATGATGGACACTTACGAGTAGCTATTATTGGTCGTACAAATGTGGGTAAATCTTCAATCTTAAATGCAATTATTGGAGAAGAACGATCAGTAGTTTCTCCAATTGCAGGGACAACCATTGACCCTGTTGATGAATCTTTTGAATTCAAAGATAAACAAATTACTTTTGTTGATACTGCAGGATTAAGACGACGAGGTAAAATTGAAGGTATTGAAAAGTATGCCCTCATGAGAACAAAAGACATGCTAAGTCGGGCAAATTTAGCACTAGTAGTCTTAGATGCATCATCTGAGCTGGTTGATTTAGATGAAAAAATTGCAGGTTTAGTGGACGAGTATGGTTTGGGAACGATTATTGTTTTAAATAAGTGGGATGAAAATATGGATACCTTTAAGAAATTAGAGGACAAAGTTCGTCAAAAGTTCAAATTCTTATACTATGCACCTATTATTGCAGTTTCAGCAAAAACAGGAAGAAGTATAGACCGACTCAAAGATAAACTTGTGGAAATTTATGAAAATTATGCACAACGAATTCCTACATCACTATTAAATAGAACAATTGAAGAAGCAACCATTAGACATGCACTTCCAAGTCCAAATGGAGCATATTTAAGAATTTATTATACAACACAGTTTCAAACAAAACCTCCAAGAGTTGCTTTGATTATGAATAAACCAAATCTATTACATTTTTCTTATAAACGATATTTGATTAACTTTTTAAGAGATAATATTAATTTTGAAGGAACGCCAATACATATTGTCGCTCGAAAAAAGGGTGAACGAGCTGATGAAGATGATGAACATATTAGCGAAGAGGATTAATTAATTACCACGTAAGGAGTTTTTTTGAGAGCCTTAACGAATGATATTATGGGTGGAGTTACAGCAGCTGTTGTTGCTTTACCTTTAGCCTTAGCTTTTGGAGTTGCTAGTGGTGCGGGAGCTATTGCTGGACTTTATGGTGCTATAATTCTTGGTTTTTTTGCCTCTTTATTTGGTGGAACTTCTACCCAAATATCTGGTCCTACAGGACCAATGACCGTTGTTGCTGCAACAGCAATTGTAACTTTTTCCAATGATTTAAATGCTGTTATGATGGTAGTATTACTTGCAGGACTCATACAAATCTCTTTTGGGTTTGCGGGTATTGGTAAATGGGTAAAGTTTATACCATATCCTGTTATTTCTGGATTTATGACAGGAATTGGATTTATCATTATTATTTTGCAAATAAATCCTTTTTTAGGTGTTGAAGGATATGGTTCCGTTATTCATACCCTTGTAGAACTTCCTAATACTTTACATTTAGTTAATGATGATTCATTGATTATTGCTTATGTTACTTTGATTATTATGTTTATGACCCCTTCTTTTATAGGACGTTTTATTCCTCCTGCTTTGATTGCATTGGTTTCTATGACAATTTTTAGTGTCTATTTTGGCTATCAAGTGCCAACAATTGGTGAAATTCCTATGGGCTTGCCAGAGTTTACTATTCCTTCTACCTTTGATATTTTAAAAGCAAGAGATATTATTCTTTTATCTATTACTTTAGCACTTCTTGGTTCAATTGATACTTTGCTAACCTCTTTAGTAGCTGACTCAATGACCAAAACAAAACATAAACCAAACAAGGAACTCATTGGACAAGGAATTGGTAATGCATTATGTTCTTTTGTTGGTGCGATTCCAGGGGCTGGGGCAACCATGCGAACGGTAGTTAATATCAAAAGTGGAGGACACAGTAAAATATCGGGTATGACACACTCTATTATGTTATTGGTTACGATACTTTTTTTAGCCCCTTACGCAGAACAAATCCCATTAGCTGTGCTCTCAGGGGTTTTAATCAAAGTGGGTGTAGATATTTTAGACTATAAGTTTTTACGAATTTTAAAGAAAGTTCCACGAAATGATCTATTAATTATGATAACAGTATTTCTGTTAACAGTTTTTGTTGATTTAATTATGGCTGTTGGTGCTGGAATTACGTTTGCTTCAATTTCAGCAATCTATAAAATATCGCGACAAACGACCATTAAAACAAGACGTCGTCGGTCACTATTTGATATTGAAGTGGATAATGATGATATTAAAGTTTTAAAAATTGATGGAGCATTTTTCTTTGGTAGTGCTTTGATTTTGGAAAAAAAGATATCAAAAGTTGTACATAATTCAAAAAATATTATTATTGATTGTACGAGTATTCCATTTATGGATGTCTCAGCAATGTTTATATTAGAAGAAGCAGTTTTACATTTACAAGAAAAAAATATTGGAGTAAGTTTAGTGTTAAAAGAGAGAGATAAAAGAGCATTATATAAAATTGATCAAAATGCAGTTTTTAAAAAAATTAGTATATTTAAAAATATTGATTTAGCTATCAATTGTTTTCAAAAAAAGGAGTTAAATCTTGCGTAGTATTGTTCTACTTAGTGATATTAAATATGAGAATGTTGTTAATCTTCCGTTACTTAAAATTGAGTACCTTCCCTCTATCGTGGACCTATTGCAATATGATGCTTTAATATTTACTTCAAAAAATGCAATTTATTCAATTGATTCTTTTAATAAAGATTGGAAAAATATCCCTTCTTATTGTATCGCGCCTAAAACTGCAACAGCTGTTGAGGCATATAATGGACAAACAGCTTTTATTGGGGAAAGTTCTCATGGAAATAGTTTTGCAAAAGAGTTAATCCCTTTGCTAAAAGATAAACGATGTCTTTATGTTTGTGCTCAAAAAACGGTCTCTTCTCTGGTCGAAATCTTACAAGATAATGGTATTGATATTAATTCTTTAGTAACTTATAAAACTGCTTGTAATGAAAAGCAGTTTGAGCAACCAAAATCCAATTCAATTATTATCTTTTCTTCTCCTTCTACAGTTGAATGTTTTTTCAAAAGATTTAAATGGAATGAGTCCTATAAAGCAGTTGTTATTGGAAAAACCACGGCTAAATACCTTCCCGATAATATTGATTTTATTGCCTCTGAAAAACAAAGTATCGATGCTTGTATTGAACTTGCACGAACTCTTCAAAGAGATTAATCTTTTATTCATATTTTCTTCGATAAAATAAGACATATCTAAGTAGTACGGGATTTCCATTGTTGAGGGTCCGATACTATTTTTTTGCAGGTAATTGTAATTATGCGGTGTGTAGCGTTTGCTTTTAGTACTTCTGCTCCTAAAGCGTAATTCTTACGTGCTAGTTATTGGCTTTTGTGGGCCATTTGATGGTTAACGGCTACTTGGATGAACTACAATTTTTTAAGGAAAATCAACGTGAATATTTTAATACTTGGAAGTGGTGGTAGAGAGTACTCTATTGGGCTAAGCATTTTTAACGAAAAAGAACATGAACTATTTTTTATGCCAGGAAATGGTGCAACTGATAATTTGGGAACAAATATAAATATTAAAGATTATAATGAGTTAGCAACATGGGCAAAAGAGAATAGTATTGATTTAACTATTGTAGGCCCTGAAGCTCCATTAGTAGATGGTGTTGTTGATATTTTTAAAGAGAATGGATTAACTGTATTTGGACCTAGTCGTGCAGCTGCACAGTTAGAAGGTTCAAAAGTTTATATGAAAAATATTTTAAAGAAATACAATATACCAACAGCAGCGTTTATTGAAACAACTAACGAAAAAGAAGCCCATGATTTTATTGATACCATGAGTGAACCAATTGTAGTTAAAGCAGATGGTTTATGTGGAGGAAAGGGTGTAATTATTGCACAATCAAAAGATGAAGCAAAAGAGGCAGCAACGGATATGTTAGCAGGAACTTCTTTTGGTGATGCAGGAACTTCGATTGTTGTTGAAGAATACTTAGATGGTTATGAGCTTTCAATTTTTGCAATTTGTGATGGAGAAAACTATAAAGTTTTACCTGCAGCACAAGATCACAAACGAATAGGCGATGGAGATACTGGACCAAACACAGGTGGAATGGGTGCTTATGCGCCAACTCCTTTAGTAAATGATGATATTTATAAAAAAGTTGAAGAGAGAGTAATTAAACCAACATTAGAAGGAATGAAACAAGAAGGAGCTCCTTTTGAAGGTGTTCTTTTTATTGGTGTTATGGTGGTTAAAGGTGAGCCAATTATCTTAGAGTACAATGTACGATTTGGTGATCCTGAATGTGAGATTTTAATGCCTTTATTGGAAACGCCAGTTTCTGAATTATTCTATAAAGGTGCTACCAAACAATTAGATAAACTTGATATTAAGATTAAAGATGAATTTGGAGTTGCCGTTGTAATGGCAAGTGCAAATTATCCGTATAGTTCAAGTGAACCTGCAGAGATTATTGTTGATGAAATTGTAGATGAAGAGTTAGCTGCAAATTCTCATATTTCATATGCAGGTGTTACAAAAGAGGGTGATACACTCTTTGCAACAGGAGGAAGAGTTCTATTATGTGTCGGTTTTGGAACAACGATTAAAGAGGCACGTGACAGAGCATACGCTTTATGTGGACAAGTCCATTTTGCTGGTAAAAAGTGTCGAACAGATATTGCATATCAGGCTTTAAAATAGACGAATGAATAGTGAGCCTATGGATACAAATAATTTAGAACTAGCATCAGTACCTTCTCGTTTAATAGCTTTTGTTATTGATGATGTTCTAATAACCTTATTAGTTTTAGCAATTTTTTGGGAAAATATTAGTGCAAGTAGTGGTGACTTGCAAGTACTTTTGGTTATAATGAATGAATTTTTGTGGCAAGTACTATTTTTAAAGTTTATATATCAGACGTTTTTTGTTTGGTATTATGGTGCAACAGTGGGGAAAATTGTTGCTAAAATACGTGTGATTGATTATAACAGCTTTGGTAGAGTAACTTTTATGTCTGCAGTTTTACGATCAATGGCAAGAATTTTAAGTGAAATGTTCTTCTATATAGGATTTGTTTTTGCATTCTTTAATGATGGGAAACAGACTTTTCACGACAAAATGGGTAGGACGTTAGTTGTTAATAATGGTTAAAAGAATTTTATTTATTATTGCTTTGTCAATAAGTTTATTACATGCAGCCTCTGTTGAAAATGAGAAGTTTCAAATATTAGCAAATAGTGTTGATACAAAAGACAATATCTTAGTTGCAAAAGACAATGTTGTCATTTTTTCTCCTACTTACTATATCTTAGCACAAAAAGCAATCTATGATAAAACAAATGGAACTTTTGAACTTTTTGATGAAGTTGTAATTTTACAAGAGAACAAAGTACAAGCACAGAGTAACTATGCTTTTTTAGATGTTAATAAAAAGAAAATTATTCAAAATCCAGTGATGCTTCTAGATGTAAAATCAAATATTTGGATAAATTCTAAAGACTCTAATAGTGAAGGTGATATTCTTGCTTTAACAAATTCTATTTTATCAAGTTGTGATTGTATTGACCCTGCTTGGACAATACGATTTACAAGTGGTGATTATGATAAAAAAGAGAAATGGATAAATACCTATAATACGAGGCTTTATATTAAAGATGTTCCTTTGTTTTATACTCCTTATTTTGGTTTCTCAACTGATAAAACGCGTCGTACAGGACTTCTGTCAGCAACTGTTGGATATTCAAGTAGTGAGGGGTTTTTATATGGACAACCAATATTTATTGCCCCTCAACATAATTATGATATTGAATTAACTCCTCAAATTAAAACTGAACGTGGTTATGGAATGTATGCATACTATAGATTTGCAGATTCTGATAATTCAATGTTGAAAGTTAAAAGTGGTTTTTTTAAAGAAAAACAATCTTATTCAACTGAAAATAATTTAGAAAATAATAAACATTATGGGTGGAGTATTGACTATCAAAGAGAAGGATTAATATCTTCTGGTGAACATGATGATGAACTTTTAGTTTCTATTAACTGGATGAATGATATTGAATATAAAAATGTTGAAGTAGGAAATAATAGTTCAAGTGAAAAGAAATTAGAATCAAAAATTAATTATTATTATGAAACTCCAGAATACTACGTTGGTAGTTACTTTCGATATTATTTAGATACATCACTTGATTCTAATAAAACAACCTTACAAGAGTTACCTCAACTTCAAATGCATAGCTTTTCAAAACCGTTATTTTGGGATAAATTATTATATTCGACAGATTTTAAATATACAAATTATTATCGTGAACAAAGTATTAATGCCGATCGTTATGAATTAGTTGTACCTATTTCATATAGTATTCCTTTATTTAATGATTATGTAACTTTAACATTAAAAGAAGAATTGACTCTTATTAAACAGAGATACTCTCAAGCCTCAGTAGTTTACGAAGATGCTACTTTTTTTGAAAATCGACATCTAATCTCTTTGGATACAGATCTTTTAAAAGAGTATGATTTTGGATTACATACAATAAACCTGTCTTCTGTTTTTACAATACCAAATGTGGTTAAAAGTGATGGAGATATTTTCCCTGTAACCAACAATAATACGGAGTTAAATCCTTTTCCTATATCAAAGACAACAAAAACACTCTCTTTCGCATTAAATCATTCCTTATATGATATAGAAGATTTACAACAAATTATTAATCATAAGATTAGTCAAGCCATTATATATGATGATTTTAATAATGCTGACTTAGGAAATTTAGAAAATGAAATCACATATAATTATTTATTAGGATCAATTTCTAATAAACTTTTATATAATCATCTTGATGATGAGTTAATTGAAAATTCGACTTCTTTTAACTTAGATTATTTAGACTATTTTTTGAAACTTTCATATTATATGTCTAAAGATACGCCAAATTCTGGGAAGAGTGATCTAGAATCTTATACAATTGATGCTGGTTTAAAGTTTCTTAGGGATTATCAATTTAAATATTATGAAAGCTATAACTTGGAGAAGAAAATTCGAAGTAAGCAAGGATTTACCTTTATTATTGATGATAAGTGTTGGAAGTTAAGTCTTAGATTGGAAAAAGTGATTACTCCTTCTTCTTCAACGGCTAATGCTATTAAACAAGATGTAATTTACTTAGAATTAGTTTTAAAACCTTTAGGACAAATTAATCAAAGTTATGAATAATGAATAAAGAGAGTAAGATTTATTTTAAAAATAGGGAGGATGCTGCAGCACAGCTTGTAGAAGTATTACCTATAGGGCAAATGAAACTTGAAGATTGGATTGTTGTTGGGGCTTCATATGGTGGTTATTTAATTGCTAAAGTGATTGCTGAAAAACTTAATGCTCAATACAAAATAATGTTTACAGAAAAGATAGTTGCACCTAATAATGAAGAGTGTGAAGTTGCTATTGTAACAGAGAGTGAAGAGGTTGTTATTCATGAAGAGATAGTGAAATCATTTGATATTAGTCTTGATTTTATTTTCTCAAGATCAAAATATGTTTATGATGATTTAGTTTTGAAAAAAATTAATAAATTTAGAGCAGGGTATAAAATCCAAGATTTACAAAATAAAAATATTTTGATTGTTGATGAAGGATTAAATACTGGATTAACAATGATGGCATGTATTAAAACAGCCATCAATATGGGTGCTAAGTCGGTATCTGTTGCAACACCCATAATACCAGATGCGAGTATACAAATTATTGAATCTATTGCAGATGATTTATATTATGCAAAGAAATTAGAACATTTTATTGCAATTGATTATTACTATGAAACATTAGAAGAGATAACGTTTGAACAGATAAAAAATATTAAGGATAAAGGATAAAATATATGTCAACAGTATGTGAATTTGAATTAAATGGAAAACAGGAAATCTTTGAGTTTAACAAAGTTGCTAAACAAGCAAATGGTTCTGTTTTAGCAAAATTAGGAAAAGCTGTAGTTTTAGCAACAGTCGTGAGTGAGTTTGACAATCCTGTAGAAGAAGATTTTACCCCTTTAACTGTACAGTATCTTGAAAAAACCTATGCTGCAGCAAAAGTACCAGGTGGTTTTTTTAAACGTGAAGCAAAGCCAAGCGAATTTGAAACTTTAACTGCACGAGTTATTGATAGAAGTTTACGACCGCTTTTCCCTAAAGGGTATGTGTATCCAACAACAATCACAGTTATTGTTTTAAGTGCTGATAAAGAAGTTGATATTCAAGCATTAGCATTAAATGCTGCAAGTGCTGCTTTATTTACATCAAATATTCCAGTTAAAAAATCAGTTGCAGGAGTAAGAGTTGGACGAATCAATGGGGAATACCTTGTAAATCCTACATCAACGCAGATGACAGAGTCAACTTTAGACTTGTATGTAGCAGGTTCTAAAGAAGAGTTATTAATGATTGAGATGAAATCAATGTCTAGCGAAGATATGGTAGAAGTTGATATTGAAGCATTTACAAAAGTGCATAAATCAAATGAAATGAATGAAGCGGAACTTGTTGAGGCAATTGGCGTTGCACAAGTAGCTTTAAAAGATGCAAATACAACTTATGAGACGGGATTTGAATCTGCGTGTAAAGAAGAAGCTGTTATTGAACTTGTAGAGTTTAGTATTGATGAAACAGTGATTAACTACGTTCGACACAATTTTAGTGATGAGATTAAAAATGCCATTAAAAAATTGGCAAAAAGTGAAAGAGCTACTGAGTTAAAAGATGTGGCTAAAATGATTTCTCAAAATGAATATTGTGAAGAGAATGAGCTTGACTTATCAACTGTTTATAATGCAGTATCGGTTGTTAAAAGAGAACTTGTTCGAGCAATGATTGTAACTGATAAAGTAAGAGCTGATGGAAGAGGACTTAAAGATGTTCGTCCTATTGAAATTGAAACTAATATTTTACCTTCTGCTCATTCGTCGTGTCTATTTACAAGAGGTGAAACACAAGCATTAGTTGTTGGTACTCTAACAGGAGCAAAAGATGGTCAAATGTATGAAGTGTTAACTGAAAAATCGACTAAAATTGATAACTTTTTACTTCATTATAATTTCCCTGGATTCTCTGTAGGAGAAGCAAAACCAATGTTTAATGTAGGGCGTCGTGAATTAGGGCATGGTAACTTAGGAAAAAGAGCTTTAGAATCAACGATTGATTCAGATTTTACTGAAACTATTCGTTTAGTATCAGAAATCTTAGAATCAAATGGTTCTTCATCTATGGCAACAGTTTGTGGTGGTTCATTAGCACTAAAAGCTGCGGGTGTTCCAGTATCTAGCTTAGTTGCAGGTGTTGCAATGGGTATGGTTGTTGAAGGAGATGAGTATTCAGTACTAACAGATATCATGGGACTAGAAGACCATGATGGAGATATGGACTTTAAAGTAGCAGGTACAAGAGAAGGTATCACAGCACTTCAAATGGATATTAAGCTTGGTGGTATTGAGTTATCAGTATTACAAGAAGCACTACTTCAAGCCAAAGAGGGTAGAGAACATATTCTTGGGCTTATGGAAATTGCTGCGGAACAAATTGTTCCAAGTGAAGCATTACCATTAATTGAGCAGTTTGCAATTGATCCAAGTAAAATTATGGTTGTTATTGGAAAAGCTGGTTCTACAATTAAAGAGATTATTGAAAAATTCTCTGTATCTATTGATTTAGATAGAGATAGTGGAAATGTAAAAGTGAGTGGAGAGTGTAAACAGAGTGTTTTGGATGCTTGTGAGCATATTAAGTCTATCTCAAATAACGCACCAGCACGAAGAGATAATAGAAAACAACACATAGATTTTGAAAAACTTTATGCTATTGATGAAGTATTAGTAGGTAAAGTAGAACGAATTGCTGACTTTGGTGCATTCATTGTTTTGCCAAAAGGTGGAGAAGGATTACTTCATATTTCTAAAATCTCAAAAGAGAGAGTAAAAAGTGTAAGTGATGTCCTAAATGTTGGGCAAGAAGTCGAAATCAAAGTACTAAAAGTAAAAAAAGACAGAATTGAACTTGCAAGTACAACTTTATAGTTATTTTTTTATACTAAATTAATAGTTCTTTGGTTAATATAGTAAATAAATTATTATTTTTTGAAAATTTAAGGAGTTTTCATGGCGAAACTTTTAATAGTTGACGATTCTACAATGTTAAGAGATATGTTAAATTATGCACTTAACGAAGGTGGATATAACGATGTTACAGAAGGTGTAGATGGAGTTGATGGTTTAAATAAAGCTAAGGCAGCTTCGTTTGATTTAGTTATTACAGATGTTAATATGCCAAATATGGATGGTTTGACGTTAATTAAAGAGTTAAGAAAACTTCCAGAATATGCAAAAAAACCAATTTTAGTATTAACTACTGAACGAAGTGATGAAATGAAAGCTAAAGGTAAAGAAGCAGGTGCTACAGGATGGATTGTAAAACCATTTGTACCAGATCAATTACTAAAAGCAGTAAATATAGTATTAAGCAGATAAAAAAGGATAAGTCATGTCTTTTGATATATCTAAATATAGAGAGATGTTCGTAGAAGAGGCTGAAGAGCTTTTTGAGTCAGCCGATAATGTATTATTAGAAGCTGAAAATAATGGTACTTTAACTGATGATGAAATGGGACAACTTTTCCGTGATGTTCATACATTAAAAGGAAGTGGTGCCTCAGTTGAATTAAAATTATTTGCTGAATTTACTCATGATGTTGAAAACATGATGGATAAGTTAAGAAATCATGAGATTGAGTTTATCCCTGAAATGGCGGGAACTTTAATCGATGGTTTAGATGTAATGAAAGAGCTTTTAGACTTAGAAGTAGCAGAAGAGTTAACGCAGGATGTGTTTACAGAAATGACTACAGACCTTTTAAAAGATATTCGTGCATATAGTAATGGTGAAATGGTTGCTACCTCGCAACCAGCTCCAGCACCACAACAAGCAACTCCTGCTGTTGAAACACCAGCTGAACCACAACAAAATATTGGATTTTATGATGAAGGGTTAGATAATCAAGTAAAATCTAATTCTTATGGTTTTTTTGCTGATGATGATGCTTCAAATGATACATCAGATGATGCTTATGGATTCTTTTCTGATGAATTAGAAGAGGCTTCTAAAAATGCACCTGATATTGAAATAAAAGAGACAGAAGAGGAAGAAAACTTTGGTTTCTTTGATGATGTAGAGCCTGTTAAACCAGATGCAGTATTAGAAACTGATACTGCTTCAGAACTTACAAAAGAAATAGCAACTACTGAAGTACCAGCGCAAAATGCACCAGCTGCAACACCAGCAGCATCTGCTACAAGAAAACCAAGACCAACAAAAGAAGGTGCTACTAAAAAACCTGCTCAAAGTAATAACATCCGTGTAAACCTTGATAAAATTGATGTTCTTATGAATAATGTTGGAGATCTTGTTATCACCAACGCAATGCTTACACAGTTTTCATCTTCTATAGAAGAGACAAAAACACGAAATTCAGTACTTGAAAGACTTGAGTTACTTGAGCGACATATTCGTGATATGCAAGATTCAATTATGAGTATTCGAATGGTACCAATGGAATCAATTTATTCGAAATTTCCAAAGGTAGTTCGAGATATCTCTAAAAAGCTTAGTAAAAAAGTTGAATTTAAACATTATGGGGATAATGTTGAGATTGATAAAGCTATGATTGAAGGTTTAACTGACCCATTAATGCATATTATTCGAAACTCATTAGATCATGGACTAGAGACTCCAGATGAAAGAATCGCGGCAGGTAAAGACGATACAGGTGCAATTATTATTTCTGCAGAGCAAGCAAATGGTCAAATGATTATTACAATTGAAGACGATGGTCGAGGAATTGATGGAGATAGAGTTGCCCAAAAAGCCCTTGAGAATGGTCAAATTGATGAAAATCAAATGGCATCAATGACAGATAATGACAAAGCGATGTTAGTATTTGGAGCTGGACTTTCAACTGCTGACCAAATTTCAGAAATTTCTGGACGTGGTGTAGGGATGGATGTTGTTAAAACAAATATCCAAAAACTTGGTGGAGCAATTAAGCTAGATACAGGGTTAGGTGTTGGTACAACAATTACAATTATGCTTCCACTTACACTTGCAATTCTTGATGGTCTTGATATTGCGGTTGGAGATAAAAAGTATATTTTACCTCTAAGTGCTATTGTTGAGTCATTACAACCAACATCAGATATGATCAAAAAAATTGGTGATGGAACTCAAGATTTATTAATGCTAAGAGAAGAGTTTATTCCAGTTGTAAGACTACATCAATTATTTGGTGAAAAACCAACTTTTGAAAAGTTAGAAGATGGAATGTTAATCGTTGTAAAATCTGGAAATCAAAAAGTTGCTTTATCTATTGATGAATTCTTAAATCAACATCAAGTTGTTGTAAAACCTTTAGATAAAAACTTTAGAGCTGTTGAAGGAATAGGGGCTGCAACAGTTAGGGGAGATGGAAGTATAGGATTAATTTTAGATGTATTAGGTATTATTAATGCACAAATTAAGATTGAAAAGAATCAAATGGAGTCGAAACACGCTTCTTAATGGATGATACACAACACTTACACGAAAAAGTAAAAACAATACTTTATTCTTTGACAGGGATAACCCTTGCAGAGAATAAAGATATTATGATTGCAAATAGATTACATAAATTACGAAGAGATACAAGTTTCTCCGGAGATTTGGATCAACTTCTTGATGTAATTTCTGAGGGAAAACATACTACAGAGTTTATTAACTCATTTACAACTAATAAAACACATTTTTTTAGAGAGGATTTTCATTTTACTGATTTAAGAGATC
Source organism: Arcobacter sp. EP1 (assembly GCA_001655195.1). Lineage (GTDB taxonomy): Bacteria > Campylobacterota > Campylobacteria > Campylobacterales > Arcobacteraceae > Arcobacter_A. Next base: position 161,404 of record LPNY01000132.1, on the reverse strand, counting down.
GAGTGCTTCCTGAATTTGCTAATTCTGGACAAGAAGTAAAAATGTACTGTTCTGCTTCTTCAACTGGTGAAGAACCATACTCTATGGCTATGACTGTTTTTGAAACAGAAGCAATTTTAAATAAAAAAATAAGAGCTTCTATTATTGCAACGGATATTGATACTAATGTTCTACAATATGCTGCAAACGGTGTTTATCGTTTTTCAAAATCCTCTAAAGAGTTTCCTGAATGGATTTCTCCACAAAAGTATTTTAAAAGACGTGTTAAAAAGAGTTTAGCTATTGAAGAAGTTTTAATCAAAGTAAAACCTGAATTACAAAGAATGGTTAGCTTTCAAGTTATGAATTTAAATGATAATTCATATCCTTTTGCTCAAGACCAATTTGATGTAGTTTTTTGTAGAAACGTACTTATCTATTTTTCTGTTGAAGATCAAGATGCAATATTGAGAAAACTTTTCAAACATTTAAAAATGGGTGGAACACTCTATATTGGACATTCTGAGTCTCCACATAGTTTAATTGACTATGTAAAAAGAGTAGGACAAAATATTTTTATAAAAACTAAGGAAATACATTGATAGTTATAGGGCATAAAGATGGTAGTATTGAAAAAGCATCAAGTGCACGATTTACTCAAAAAATCAAAGGATATAATGCTCATACTATAATTGGTGGTGAGTTTGCAGTGGGAAACGATGATTTCTCAATTGCATTTAAAACACTACTAGGATCGTGTGTAGCAATTATGTTCTATGATAGAGTAACAAAAGTAAAAGGGATGAATCACTTTTTACTTCCAACGACTACTAACTCTAATGAAGATATGAAGTATGGACTCTATTCTGTTGAAGCAATGCTCAATGAAATGTATAAACTAGGATGTAGTAAACAAAATATGGTTGCAAAAATATCAGGAGGTGCTGATATTATGCAACTAAATATTTCACTAGCAAATTCTATTGGACATAGAAATGTGGAGTTTGCAAAAGACTTTTGTCAATCAGAAGGCTTTAAACTAATAAGTGAACATACACGTGGAGAACACGGTCGATTAATTTTATTAGCTGATGACTTTGAAACCTTTATTAAAGTAACAGAGAAAAGTGATACAGATGCTAAGATTGTTAGTGAAGAGAAAGCATTACAGACAGAAATTACCAAAGAACCAGTTATCAAAGAATATGTTGGTGGTGTTGACTTATTTGGTGTTGAAGATGAAAAAGCTCCTGAACCAGAGATGGATATTGAATTATTTTAAAGTTTGAGGTAAATAATGTATACAGTATTAATAATTGATGATTCCGCCTCAATGCGTCGTATTTTAAAAGATATGATCAACTCTATAGATGAGTTTGAAGTCATTGGTACAGCAGTTGATGCATACGATGCTAGAGAAAAGATAAAACAGTATGAACCAGATATGGTTACAATTGATATTAATATGCCGAAAATGGATGGAGTAACCTTTTTACGAAACTTAATGCGTCTTCATCCTATGCCAGCAGTTGTCGTTTCAGGAGAGAGTGTTCGAGGAAATGATATTTTTGATGATGGTGCTGTTGGATTTATCGAAAAAATTGAAGCGGGTGAAACTATGGATAGTTTTCAAGCGAGAATTAAAGATACTCTTCTAAACTTAACATTTCTTTTAAAACGATATACCCTTAAAAAACCAAAAGCCTTAAAACCTGTTAAAAAAGTACAAAACAGTGATATTAGCTATAAAGTTCACCCTGATGAAGTACTTAAATCTCATCCTGCTACTTTTCCTGGTAGTAAAGTGATTGCAATTGGTTCTTCCACAGGTGGAGTAGAGTCTTTACTTAGAGTTTTTAAGAAATTACCAGGTGGACTTCCACCTATTGTAATTACGCAACATATTCCTTATGGATTTTCTAATTCTTTTGCTCATCGACTTAACGATTCATCTGAAGTTAATGTTTGTGAAGCCAAAGATGGTATGACTCTTGAACGAGGACATGCTTATTTAGCTCCGGGTAATATGCACTTAACAATTGAGAAACAAGGTTCTAAAGAGTACAAAACAAAACTTCTTGACACCGTAAAGGTGAGTCAGCATAAACCAAGTGTCGATATTTTATTTCGATCAGTAAACAACAGTTGTGGTGGTGGTGCAATGGCTGTCATGATGACAGGTATGGGTGATGATGGAAGTATTGCCATGAAAGAGATATATGACAATAAGGCTTATACAGTTGCTCAAAATGAAGAGAGTTGCGTCGTCTTTGGTATGCCTGCAAAGGCGATACAAGCGGGTGCAGTAAAGGATATTGTACATTTAGATGATATCGCACAATATATCATAGAATTCTCATCAGGCAAACGAAAATAAAAGGTCATCTTTTGACCTTATTCTACGTCAAATATAAAAATTAAAAAGCTTACTTACCTTTCGTAAGCTTCACTTTTGAATTTTCATCTTTTCCTTGACTAAACTCAAAATATAACCTTTTATTGCAGTACTTAATATAATTTATAAATCATCCATCACAGATGTTGCAGCTTTGAGTCTTTGTTTATCAAAGTGGGTATAAATACGAGAAGTGTTTAAATCTGCGTGTCCTAATGCCTCTTGTACAAGTATTAAATCTCTATTTTTCTGATACAAACGTGTTGCAAAGGTGTGTCTTAGCATATGAGCACCATTTTTTTCTTTTCTTATTCCTGCGTTTAAAAGTATTTTATCCATGATATATGAAACATATGGTTGTGAAAGCTCCTTTCCTGTTCGAGAGCAAAAAAGTAGGGTGGTGTTAGGTCTAAACTCCTCCCACTCTTGTAAGTCTTTGTTGATGTAGGTCTCTTTTATCATAGCAATTCGTTGTTTGTTCCCTTTGCCAGTAATTAAGAAAACAAAATAACCATTTTCTAAATGCATATCTTTTTGTTTAATAGTTAATGCTTCAGATACCCGCATACCAGTATAGAGGATGATTTTTATCAAAAGCCTGTTCTTTGCTTGAGCGTAGGGTTTAAACTCTGTCGTTTCTATTGCATCTAAAAAACGTTTAATCTCGTTATCATGCATAAAAGTAGGGAGTTTTTCACCTTTTGAACCCCCTAATCCAGCCCAGTTCTTAAGTTCAATATTATAAACAAATGAGTTACCTTGTGTATCTTGATTCTGTTTATCAATGTATTTAAACAATCCAATGATAGCCATTCGATAGTTTTTTTTCGTTGCATCACTTAGAGAGGATGTGTGTACTGCCAAAAAATCGATAATGAACTCTTCATCAATCTCTTTCATAGAACGAAAGCCTTTAGTAATAAAATCAATATAGAGTTTATCTAAAGGAGTAATATAAGTATTAATTCCAATAAGTCCAATTTGTCTGGCTTGTTTGGCTAATAATTTAATCTCATCAATTGAGTTGATATCTTTATTCAGTTGTGTTAGTATTGATTGAAAAGCTTCACGATCTTTTACTTGGCGATTTGAAAGTGTGGTAAGTTTATAACGAATGAAGTTTTGTATCCAAAAAAGAAAACACTTTTCAAAGTTTTCATAAAAGTCTATTGTATAACGCATATTAACTCCTAGTTACTATACAGTGGTCTTTATTGACTATATAGTGGCATAATATAACTTAAATTCTAATTTATGAAAACATAAATTTTCACAGTTAAATTAGGATTGCTACATAATACCCTAATACGTAAAACTAATGGATCATGTTTCACTTATTTCTTTTAATACAGTTTCAAAATCACCTTTTATGATTTTCTCAATACTGCAACCAAGCATTAAGTTTAGAGGTAGATTGAAATTTTCTATTACCCTATTATCTAAATCTAATACGCCATGTGTTTTATTTAAAATTGTTTCATCATTTTGAAAGTTTTGAATATAAGGATGTGTTTTTTTCATATAGGCATAGACTTTTTTACCTAATGCATGCGCGTACCCACATTCCCAAACGGTTCCAGAATCAGCTTCTTTTCCTCTAAAAGAATTTAAATTTGCAATAACAATATCTGATTCGTGAATTAGATTGATATTTGCTTTATAGATGTCTTTTGCGATTTTTTGAGGATTTTGATTAAAATTGACTTCGTTGTCTAAGGGATATAGACCAATAAAACCATATTTTTGGCATAATTTTTTATATTTTTGCCCTATTTCTATGGAGTTTAGTTCAAAGACGTCAGGACCTGCAATGTAAATTTTTTGCATTACCAAAGACTACCTGTTATCTCTTCTAGGAGTTCAATATCTAATTCTAAAGAGATATTTTCATCATAATCGTAATATAAAGAGTACTCTCCTACAGATATACTTTTTTCAATATTTCTTTTATTTAAGTAAAACTCATCTGTGTTAGATGATAAGTCAGATAAGTAATACTCTACCATGGAAGGAGCCATTGTATTAATAGCACCTTCTAAAGCGTCAAAATCACTTACGCCAAAGGTAGAGAAAACTAAGGTTTTATTGAGAAGGGTTGTCATTATTTATTAAAGCCGTTAAGCAAAGATGCCATACGATTTAAATCTAGCTTGTTATTGTCCTCTTCTTCATTATTCTTGTTAGGAGTATTAATCTCAGTATTAATAGTATCACCATTGGTTTCAAGTTCAGGAGCAGCTTTAATAGCAGTTGCTTCATGTTGTGTTGGGACATTAAATATATTCTCTTCTAACTCTTGGGCTTCATCTTTTGAAACCTCAGGTTCTTCAATAACAATATCTCGTAACTCTTTTTTAGGGTTATTTTTTACACCAAGTAATGATTCAATTTTACCCAACATTGAGTTGATGTTAGTTTCTTGTTTTTCACTTGATTCACTTAACTGATTTACATTTGTTTCTAATGTCGCTTTCTCATTTTTAATACTTGCTAATGCTTCTTCTAACTGTGCATTTTTTGTTTTTATATCATCATTCTCTTTTTGTAATTTTTCATATGCTTCTATTAATTCTGAAAGTGCATCACTTAATTTTAAAACCGTATCATTATTTGTACTCATATATATTCCCTTGAATGATTTTTTACAATTGTATTATGACAAAATTTAGCTAATAATTCCATCAATTTTGAGTAAAGAGTCAACACTTGGTTTTCTACCTGTAAAATCAAAAAATAATTTTTCCATGTCTTTAGAACCACCCTGCTCTAAAATTGCTTTTTTATATTTAATTGCAAGTTCTTTATTAAAAATATTCCCTGAATCAATAAACATATAAAATGCATCAGCACTTAGAACTTCTGCCCATTTGTATGAGTAATAACCTGCTGCATAACCACCACCAAAAATATGTGCAAATCCATTTTGGAATTTATTATATTTAGGAGGAATAATTGTAGCAACATCTTGTCGAATTTCATCTAAAAGTGATTGAACCTCTTGTTCATTTTTGTAGAGTTTTTGATGAAGTTTAAAATCAAAAAGAGCAAATTCAACTTGTCTTACCATGGCTAAAGATGACTGGAAATTTTTGGCCTTAATTATCTTTTCAATTGCATCATCACTTAAAACTTTACCTGTCTCATAATGCTTTGCAAAAAGCTTTAAAACCTCTTTGTCATATGCAAAATACTCTAAGAACTGAGAAGGGAATTCAACCACATCCCAAGCAACTCCTGCAATACCACTAACATAGCTTTCTGGAACTTTACTTAATAAATGATGTAAGGCGTGACCCATTTCATGAAAGAGCGTAACCACATCATTATGACGTAAAAGTGCTGGCGTGTTTTTTGTAGATGGTGGGAAATTACATACAATATAAGCAGTTGCTAGATGCGTATTTCCATTGTTATCAATATAGTGTGTATGCCAATTATTCATCCATGCACCACCTCTTTTGTCTTTTCTTGCTTCTAAATCTATAAAGATTCTTGCAATAACTTTTCCCTCTTCTTCTATATTATAAACATTGACTTTCTTATCCCAGGCATCTTCTTCTACTTGTACAAATTTGATATCAAAAATAGCATTTAAAAAGTCAAAAAAGCCCTTTAATACAGACTCTCTTTCAAAATATGGACGATAAAACTCTTCATCTAAATCATATTTTTCTTTTTTTAGTTTTTCTGAATAATATGCTAAATCAAAAGATTGTATATCTCTTAACCCCTCTTTACTGGCTAACACTTTTACTTCATCTAATTCTTCAATAGCCCTATTCTTACCCTTTTGAGCTAATTCTTCTAGGAAACTTACTACTTCTTGTTCATTACTAGCCATTTTAGTTGATAATGAGTATTGAGCATAACAGTCAAACCCCAAAATCTTTACTTTTTCATCTTTTAGTGTCAAAATTTCAGTGATAATATCTGCATTTTGAGGTGCTCTTGTAGCATATGCTTTATAGATTTTCTCTCTAAAATCCCTATTCGTTCCATAGGTAATATAAGCAATATAAGATGGCATTTGAAGGGTGAATTTATATTTAGTTCTACCCTCTTCTTCAAAACTAGCTAATTCTAGATCTGAAGCTGGTAACTCTTTTACATCCTCAAAATCTTCCACTACCATTTCAAAATCATTTGTGGCATCTAATAGATTTTGTGAAAACTTTTGAGAGAGTTCACTTAATGTTAAATTGAGTTCTTTGAGTCTATCTTTTTTATTATTTTCTAAATGACAACCGGAGAGTTTATAGTCTCTAATCTCATTTTCTAAAACTTTTAATTGTATATTATTTAAAGATGTATTATAGTTATACTGTATATCTTTTAATGCTCTATAAATATCTACATTTTGACCTATCTCAGTTTCGTAAATAGAGATGATTGGAAGGCATTCCTCATGAACTTTTTTAGTTATTTCTGAATTCTTAACTGAGTCTATATGAAAGATAGGTGTTAGAAATTCATTGAGTCTCTCCCCTACTTCTTGATATGGCATAACAAAATTTTCATAGGTTTTATTTTTGATTTTAAGTAAGCTGTTTATTATCTCTTTACTCTCTTGAACTTTTTGTTTAAGCAGTTCTGTACTCTCTTCTAAATTATTACAATTAAATTTTTCAAACATTTTATATCTCCTTTATATTTTAAATTTTATAGTGAATCCTCTATCAAACTTTTCATAGTCTTGATAAAAATCCACACTCTCGCACGAAAATGCTTTTAAATACTCTTCAAGAGGCTTTTTTTGATCATAACCCATTTCACAAAGTAAATAAGGAATTTTTCTTTGATCAACTTGAATAATAAGCTCTTTTAAAAGTTCATCTCCAATTGAACCACCAAAAAGTGCATTAGAAGGCTCAAACTTTACATTTGTTGGTAACTTATAATCATCTGCTATATAAGGTGGGTTTGAAATGCACATATCAAACTCTCCTTGAACTTTTGAAAGTAAATCAGATTTTATAAATTTAATTCGGTCTTTTACATCATGATTGATTGCATTTTGTTCTGCTAATGCTAATGCATCTTCATTTATATCAACAGCAACTATATTAATTGTTGGTAATAGTTTAGCAAGCATTACACTTATAATTCCACTTCCAACTCCTACTTCTACAAGTTTGGGATTTTGAATCTCTTTGAGAATATTGAATGCATTTTCAACGAGTAATTCAGTCTCTGGACGAGGGATTAAAACATTCTGTTTAACAATGAAATTTTCACCATAAAAAGATGCTTTTTCTATTAAGTATTCTAGTGGAAAATGGGTTGCTCTTTTTTTTACTAATTTTGCTAACTCATTTTCTTGATTAAACTCTTCGTGTGAGTTTAGATGTAGCCAAATCACGTTTTGTTGTAGAAGATGTAAAATAAGAATTTCTACTTCTTTATTAGGAATATGAGTTACATCTTTGAGCTCTTTTGCATAATGTTTTATGCACGCTTTTATTGTCATATATTTCTGTCCTTTTATAAAGATGATATTATACTTTAATTGTACTTTTAGTTGATTAATTGTTTGATTTTGTCTTAGTAGTCAAGAAAAAAATAATTTTTTATCTCCTTAAAAAACTGGAGTTTTTTTTAAGAATCAAGAATATAAAGTGCCAACTCATCAGCTAATAAAAAGTTCTTATTATAAATGCTATTTTTTTTAGAAATAAGTTTTTTTTCTTCTATTAAAAATGCTACTTTTTCTTGTTCAAAAGAGGTTAGAATTGACTTGCTAAAACCACAATTTGAGCGTAAACCAAGTAATACTTTTTCAACTTTTATATCATCATGAGAAAGGTTTTCTACCACATGTTCTAATGGCTTTTGAATATACTCATTGATATCTTTTAATGGATATCTTCTTTGCTGGTTCACAAAACCAACAGCACCTGCTCCAATACCTAAATACTCTTTATGTTGCCAATAACCAAAGTTATGTTTTGATTGAAACTTTTTTTCTTGTGAAAAGTTTGAGATTTCATATTGAGTAAAACCTAAATTTTGAAGATAGTTAAAAACTTTTTTGGAGAGTTCTTCATCGTCAATTTTAATTGAAGATTTATTAAAAAATTTTGTTCCTTCTTCTATTGTTAATGAGTAAGCACTGATATGTTCTACATCTAAAGATTTAGCTATATCTAAATCTTTACATATTAAATCAAAGGTATCATTTTGTACACCATAAATAAAATCACAGTTAACAGAGTCAAATTTTAACTCTTTTGCTACTTGCAAGGCTTTTATAGCTTGTTCTTTATTATGAGCGCGTCCCAACTGTTTTAATTTTGTATCATCAAAGCTTTGTACTCCAAAACTAACACGGTTAACCCCCAGGTTTTGCATACCACTTAACCACTCTTTTGTTGCAGAGTTTGGGTTTGCTTCGGTTGTTATTTCTGTTTGAGGTGTTATATAAGGTTTTAAAATAGTAAATACCTCTTCATAATATGAAACATCAAGACAGCTTGGTGTTCCCCCTCCAATAAAAATTGTTTCGAGTTTTTTATCACTGTTTTTTAAGTAATTATCTATGTCATTTTGAAGTTGTTTTGTTAACGCTTTCATATAATCATTTTTAAGATGAAACATGCTGACATAAGAATTAAAGGCGCAATAGTAGCATTTACTATCACAAAATGGAATATGCATATATAAAAGCAATTTTTAATCCTATTATTTATATAATATCAGGCTAATTATAAGGGAATTAATATTTATGACTGATAAAAATGAGATACCAAATGGTAAAGATGGAAAAAATTTTAGACCAAATGTTGCAGCAATAGTTCTATCAGCTAAATATCCAGAAAAGTGTGAAGTATTTATTGCATCGCGTACGGATGTGGAAAATGCATGGCAATTTCCACAAGGTGGAATTGATAAAGGTGAAAGTGCACGTGAGGCTCTTTTTCGAGAATTAGAAGAAGAGATTGGTACACGGGACGTTAAAATCATTGCAGAATACCCTGAGTGGGTTAGTTATGAGTTCCCTCCAGCAATTGCCAAAAAGATGTATCCATATGATGGTCAGATACAAAAATACTATTTAGTAAAACTAAACAGTGGTGCTAAAATTGATATAAGTACACACCATACCCCTGAGTTTAGCGAGTATAAGTTTGTACCTACAAAAAATATTTACGACTATATAACCTTTTTTAAACGAACGGTTTATAAACAAGTATTAAAATATTTTAAGAGTGAAGGTTACATTTAAAGGAAAAGAAGTTTATGTTAAAAGTTTTAAAGTTTGGAGGAACAAGTGTTGGTACGCTTGATCGAATTCAAAATGTTGCAGAAATTATAAAAAATATTAAAGATGATGGGCATGATGTGATTGCAGTTGTTTCAGCTATGAGTGGTGAAACAAACAAACTTATTGAGTATGCAACTCATTTTTCTAAATCAGCAATGCCACATGAAATGGATATGTTATTAAGCTCAGGAGAGCGAGTTACCTCTGCCTTGTTATCAATTGCACTTAATGAACAAGGTTATCCTACGACTTCAATGAGTGGTAGACAAGCAGGTATTGTAACAGATAATGCGCATACCAAAGCACGTATTGAATCTATTGATACCACAAATATGAAACAAGCAATTAGTGAAGGTAAAACTATTATTGTTGCTGGTTTCCAAGGGATTTCACAAGATAACGGACGGGTATCAACTCTTGGTCGTGGAGGAAGTGATTTAACAGCAGTTGCAATTGCGGGAGCTATCCAAGCGGATGTTTGTGAGATTTACACTGATGTTGATGGTATTTATACGACGGACCCACGAATAGAACCAAAAGCAAAGAAGTTAGATAAAATATCATATGATGAAATGTTAGAACTGGCTTCATTAGGAGCGAAGGTTTTACAAAACCGTTCAGTTGAAATGGCAAAAAAATTAAATGTAAATTTAGTATCACGAAGTAGCTTTACTCCAGAAGTTGAAGGTACGTTGATTACAAAGGAAGAGAATATTATGGAAAAACCATTAGTAAGTGGAATTGCATTAGATAAAAATCAAGTTCGAGTTGGAATGTATGGAGTAACTGATAGACCAGGTATTGCTTCAGCTATTTTCACTGCACTTGCAGACGCAAATATTAATGTTGATATGATTGTTCAAACAGTTGGTGTTGATGGAAAAACTGACTTAGACTTTACAATCCCTACAACAGATTGGGAAATTTGTAAAGAAGTAATGCAAAAGTTTGAAGAAGATGCTGAAAATATTGATTACAACGAAGCAATTTGTAAAGTATCAATTGTTGGTGTGGGAATGAAATCTCACACAGGTGTAGCATCAAAAGCATTTACAGCACTAGCAAATGAAAATATTAATATTCGAATTATTTCAACTTCAGAAATTAAAATCTCTATGATTGTTGAAGAAAAATATGCGGAACTTGCTGTTAGAGCTTTACATGAAGCTTATAACTTGGATCAATAGTGCAAGAATTTTTAAACTGGACCGTTGATACGATACGAGAGGATAAACTTATTTCTCCTTGGCTAGAGGAGAAAAAATATGAGTGGACCCCTTTAGTATCAAAATCAATTTCTTCTCTTCTTGATAAAGGATGTTCTGTTATTGTGATAACAGATAATGATAGAAATTGGTTTTTAGAATATATTTTAACTAACATAAATAGTAAAAGTTATAACCGACCTTATTTACCATTTTATGATTTTAAGGCCTTTTATAAACAAGTTGATAGTGTTAAAAATGAAGATGATATCGCTTATATAAAAGATATGTTAAATATCTCTTTTCCAAATGGGTACTGTTTTTGGTATATTGGAAGAAGTCAAGATGTAAGGGCAATTATTCCAAAAGTCTCTAAAAGTTCTTTTCTGTGGTTATTAGATGAAGAGACTCCTGATGCTTTTAATCTAAGAAGTTCAGATGAAGCTTTAGATATGAAGCTGCTTCAGATGTTTAGACTCTATAACAAAACAATTAGTGCTGCACTATTTGCGCAAATTAATGTCGAGAGTTAATCAGTGGAAATAAATAGTTCAACTATTTTAATTGTTAATGATATAGAAGAGACTTTAACCTCTGTTGTTGCGTCATTACCTCTTCATTCAACGCGTGTTATTAAAAACGAAGAGAAGAGTGAGTTTTTAATGGCACAAGCTAATGCTGCTATCAAAGAAGCCTATATTGCCTCAAATAGTGTAAAATATATTCTTTTGTGTGGTGATACATTTCGCCATGAAGCTCAAAATTCTTTGCTAAAGGTTTTAGAAGAACCTCCTAAAAATGTCATTTTTATATTAATCACAACATCAAAGTCAGCTATTTTACCTACCATTCTTTCTCGAATGCCCCATAAGTATCTTAAGCAAGTTTTATCTCGCGTAGATTGTAACTTGGATATTTTAAATTTGGATTTAAAACAAACCTATATTTTTTTAAAACAAAATCAAAAAATATCCAAAGCTGAAGCAAAACACTTAGTTGAGTCCATTCTCTTCAGTGTTAATAGTCATAAAATTCCTTTAAATACTAAAGAGTTAGAATCTTTTGGCATAGCTATTAAGTTAATTGAGCTAAATTCACGGCCTATTAATGTTTTAACAACCCTTTTATTAACGTTAGCTCAGCGTAAAAAGTAGTCTGATGGATATTTATAAAATATCAATTGATGATACAAAAAGCTTTTATACACAGTTAGGCTGTGATAAGGGTGGTATAAACATCCTTTCAAAGAAGTCATCTTTACATACTCTTCTAATAAAAAACTTACATGTTGGTGCAGCTAATATTTTAAAACAAGATGCCTTGTCAATTGGTGCTGAATTAGCTGTTCCTACGGGTGTAATTGTGGCACGTGATGAGTACGTTAATGCTGTTTTAATTGGAACTTCCAAACACTTAGAAGTATTAGCGAGAAAAGAACTTGCCCAACCATTTGGATTAAAGCAAGTAGCAAAAAAGTTAAAGTCTTTTATTTCAACAAAACAAGTTCCTGTAAAAGTTATGGGTGTACTAAATGCAAATGAAGATTCATTTTTTAAACAGAGTCGTTTTAGTCAAAAAGATGCTCAACAAAAACTTGAAACAATGATTGATGACGGTGCTGATATTATTGATATTGGGGCAGTTTCCAGCAGACCTGGTAGCTTACCAATTCCTTGGCAAGAAGAACTTACAAGAGCTCAACCTATTCTTGATGTTATTTATGAACAAAAACTTTATGAAAAAGTAAAATTTTCGTTAGACTCTTATGAACCAGAAGTTTTAAAATATGCATTAGACAGAGGTTTTACAATTGTAAATGACATAACAGGGTTAACTAATGACGAAGTTGCTCGTATTGCAGCGTTATATGAAGCAGATGTTGTTATTATGCATATGCAAAATTCTCCTGATACAATGCAAAATTCTCCTACTTATGATGATGTGATTGTTGAAGTGAGTCAATTTTTTAAAGAACGAATAGAAAAAGCAGAATCCTTTGGCATTAAAAAAATTATATTAGATGTTGGAATTGGTTTTGGAAAAGATTTACATCATAACTTAACACTTTTAAAGAACATGGAACATTTCTTGAGTTTTGGACATGAAGTGCTCATTGGAGCTAGCAGAAAATCTATGATTGATAAAATTACGCCTTGTGAAGTACAAGATAGACTGCCTGGAACATTAGCAATCCATCTTGATAGTATTAAACGTGGTGCTTCAATTGTACGTTGTCACGACGTAAAAGAACATGTTCAAGCTATAAAAGTACAAGAATCAATTTTAAAGAGTGAAATTTTATAGAATCTCATGAAGAGAATTTGCTTTTTTCATCCACTCTTTTAACGTATCATAGTCTTCGTTTTCAACCATTTTTCTCACATTTTTCATATGGTCTTCAAATAAATCAATGGATTCAAGTAAGTTTTTTCGGTTTTGCCTAAAAATATCTGTCCACATATCAGGACTTGATTTTGCCACCCTACTCATATCTTTAAATCCACCAGCAGCAAGAGCAATAATTGAACGAGGATCTTCATGATTCATTACTGTGTTTGCAAGTGAATATGAAATAGCATGGGGAAGATGAGACATATAACAAGCATGCACATCATGATTATCTGCATCCATACAAACAATTCTCATACCAATTTCTTGAAAGATTTTAGTTGCTCTACTTTCGTGTAAGGAACTGTTCTCTTCTAAATCACACAAAACAACAGTTTTTCCTTCATATAAATCATCCATTGCAGCTTTTGGTCCAAATTTTTCACTACCACACATTGGGTGTGCGGCTACAAAATTTGTACGTATTTGAGTAGGAATATTATCAACAATAATCTTTTTTGTTGATCCTAAATCTATTACGGTTGTATCATTACTAATATCTTTTAATTCTTCCATGAGTGTAATGATTGGGTCAACAGGAATTGCTAATATAATCACATCAGATTTTTCTTTTAATTCTTTTAATGATAGTAGTTCATCCACTAAACCTAGTTCTTTAATTTCTTCAATTGTTTTAGGTGTTCTGGCATAACCAAAAACCTTTGTTGCAATACCATATTTTTTTACAGCTTTGGCAAATGAACCACCCATTAAACCTAAGCCAATTATTCCTATATTCACGACGTATACCTTATTCATATTTTTATTTAAAAAAGCGATTATATCTTAAACATCCTATAAACTTAATTTGGTTATATTATCTACTTTAATTAAATCCAACAAGGACATCATGTGAAAAAGACTCTTTTGGCTACATCAATGGTTTTAGCATCACTACTTCATGCTGAACAAATACAATCTATCAAATATATAAATTTATCAAGTGTTTCTACAAGTATTGCAAATGACACTTTGGATTTACAAGTTGGCGATCAATTAGATATTAAAAAAATCAATAAAGCAATTAAAGAATTTTATCGATTTGGATATTTTGATGATATTCAAGTAACAAATGAAAAAGGGAATCTTGAATTAGTTTTTACTGAAAAACCAATTATTGCAAGTATTGATATGATTGGATACAAAACAAGAGAAGAAGATAAGAAAAATATTTTTAAAGCAATGCGACTTGCAAAAGGAAATATGTTTACGACGGAAAAAGTGAAACAAGCAAAAAAAGATTTACTTGATTTATTAGAAAAAGAGGGTTTTGTTAACTCGGTTGTAGAAGTTGATGTTGAAAATATTAATGAAAACTCTGTAGCTTTAGTGTTTAATGTTAATAAAGGGTTAGAAATCCTTATTAAAGAAGTTAACTATCATGGTGCTGAAAATTTAGATGCAGGTGATTTTGAAGAAGTGACTGCAAATAATGAAGAAGATTATTTCTCATGGTGGTTTGGACAAGATAATGGTGAAGCTAAACTTGATCAATTAGAGTATGATGTATTTAGAATTCAAGATCAATATTTCCAAAAAGGTTACTTAGATGCAAAAGTAAAAGACCCTTTTATGAAAGTTGATTTTGCTACAAATAAAGCAAGCTTAGATTATTTTATTACAGAAGGTCAACAATACTCAATTACAGATATTAAAATTTATTTAGATTCAACGATATTAGACCCTGAAACACTCTATAGTGAATTAAAATTACAAAAAGATAGAGTTTTTAACTTAGAAAAACTTAGAAAAGATGTGAAATTTATAAAAACACAAGTAGCCGATTTGGGATATGCATTTACACAAGTAAAACATGACTTAAAGAAGAATATTGAAAATGGAACGGTTGATGTTATTTTTAATGTTATCCCAGGAAAAAAAGTTTATATTAATGATGTTTTAATTTCAGGAAATGGAAGAACATTAGATAGAGTTATTCGACGTAATGTCTATTTAGCACCAGGAGATTTATTTAATTTAACAGACTTTGATGATTCAAAGAAAAAACTAAAACGTTTAGGATTTTTTAGTGATGTTTCAATTGAACAGAAAAGAGTTTCAGAAGATAAAATGGATTTAATTGTTAAGGTTGAAGAAGATGCTACTGGAACTATTGTTCTTGGTGGAGGATATGGCTCTTATGATGGTATGTTAATTACTGTAAAAGTAAATGAGAAAAACGTTTTTGGTTCAGGAAAAAGTGTGGGAGCCTCAGTTGATACCTCTGAAAAAAGACATAATTATAAACTTTCATATACAGACCCAGCAATTAATGATAGTGTATATAATATGACAGTGGAAATTCATAATGCAGAAGATGAATACGATTATTCATCTCCTGATTATACATTAGATAAAATACGAAATGGTTTTTCAGTCTCTCTTGGCCGAGAAATATTCAGAGATGCCTACATTGGGTCTACTTATCGTTTAGATTTCATTGAAGAGAAATATACAGATGATAGTTCTACAGACGGCGATAATATAAAGGTTAACGGAGATGGACCTTCCGGTAATGACTATTATAAAGTAGATGAAGATTACGTTTCAAGTTCTATTACTCCATATATTAATTATAATTCTACTGATGACTTCTATTTTCCTCGAAGTGGTATTAAAGCTGGAACTTCGTTAGAGTTTGCAGGGGTTGGAGGAGATTCTAAATACTTAAAAAGTAAGTCATATTTTAAATATTATCATGGATTAGAAGACTCATGGGATTGGGATGCTGTTCTACGATACAGAGCCCAAGTAAACTTACTTGAAGATAATGGAAAGTTAACTCAAGGGGATTCTTTTTATCTAGGAGGTACAAAAACAGTACGAGGGTATAAGTCTTATGCTTTTGGACCAGATGGTAAAAATAATAGTGATATTGTTTATAAACAAATGTTTGCTAATTCAATTGAGTTAAGTATGCCATTAATTCCTAAGTCCAAAATGCGATGGGGTGTTTTTTATGATTACGGTATGATTGGAAAAGACTCTTTTTCTGATATAAAACGAGCAGGTACAGGAGCAATGTTAGAATGGATTTCACCTTTTGGCCCAATGCAGTTTATTTTTGCACAACCAGTTGATGATAAACCAGGAGACAAAACATCAAGTTTTGAATTCTCTTTAGGTGGATCTTTTTAGTGACTAAACAGATGGTTGATAATAAAAGACTCTCTAAAGAAGAAGCTTTAGAGTTATTAAATCATAAACCTCTCCTTGAATTAGGGGAAATGGCAACTGCAAAAAAACAACAACTTCATCCTAAAAAAGTAACAACATTTGTTGTTGATAGAAATATCAACTATACAAACGTGTGTTGGGTTGATTGCAAGTTTTGTGCCTTTTATCGTCATGGTAAAGACGATGACTCTTATGTTTTATCTTACGAAGAGATTGATAAAAAGATTGAAGAACTTCTTGCAATTGGGGGAACTCAAATTTTAATGCAAGGTGGGGTTCATCCAAATCTCAAAATAGATTATTATGAAGATTTAGTGGAACATATTCATACAAAATTCCCACAAATAACCCTACACTCTTTTTCTGCAATAGAGATCGTTTTTATTGCCAAAATTTCAAAAATTACAATCTTAGAGGTTTTAAAACGTCTTCAATCTAAAGGATTAAGTTCAATTCCAGGTGCGGGTGCAGAAATTTTAAGTGATAGAGTAAGAGATATTGTAGCTCCTAAAAAAATTGATGCTGCACAGTGGTTAGAAGTACATAGGCTTGCTCACTCAATTGGTATGAAAACAACCGCAACTATGATGTTTGGAACAGTTGAAACTGATGAGGAAGTCATTGAACATTGGGATTTAATACGTCAATTGCAGGATGAGACAGGTGGTTTTAGAGCCTTTATTATGTGGTCGTTTCAAAGTGCAAATACGAAACTTATTGAAGAAGTTCCTGATATTAAACCACAGTCTTCAAATCGATATTTACGTCTCTTAGCCGTAGCACGGCTTTATTTGGATAATTTTCAAAATATTCAGAGTTCTTGGGTTACACAAGGAAGTTATATTGGTCAAATGGCGCTAAAATTTGGTGCAAACGATTTAGGTAGTACAATGATGGAAGAAAACGTTGTTGCAGCTGCTGGAGTAACTAATTGCATGAATCAAGATGAGATGATAAATCTAATTAAAGATGTGGGTGAAAACCCTGCAAAACGTAACACAGCTTACGAAATTTTAGAAAGATTTTATTAGAAAAATGATGAAATATAAAAATAGCCTGTTCTTAGGCAAACAAATTTTATTTTTTTTACTACTTTTACAAGGAATATTAATGGGTACTGAAATAAAGCATATTAAAGTAAACAATATCAATATACCTGTTATTTTTGAAAAACAAAAAACATTACCAACTTTTAATTTACAATTAGTTTTTCAAAATAGTGGCTATATTCAAGACGGAAAATTAAGTGGACTAGCGAATTTAAGTGCTAAACTGCTTAATGAAGGAACAAAATCATTAGGAAGTGTAAAGTTTGCGCAAAAACTTGAAGAGAAAGCAATTTCACTATCTGTAAGTAACGGGTTTGAGACATTTGTTATTGAATTATCCTCATTAACAGACGTACAAGATGATGGTTTAAAACTTTTAAAGAAACTTTTAAAAGATCCAAACTATTCAAAAGAGACACTAGAAAAATTAAAAACCTTACAAATTGGAGCTTTAAAGCGAAAAGAGAATGATTTTGATTATGTTTCTAAAAATGAACTAAAAAAAGAGTTATTTCAAAATACACCATTAAGTATGCCCTCTTCTGGAACAATTGAATCTATTTCTAATATTTCTTTAGAAGATATCAAGATGTTTTTAGACAATGCTATTAATTTAAATAATATGATTATTGTTGCTGGTGGAGATATTAGTTTTAAAGACTTAGAGCATCAGATGAAAAGTTTGTTAACTGTTTTACCTCTTGGAGAAAAATCTTCATTTGAGAGTTTTGAAGCAAGTAATCAAGCCAATGAGGTAGTATTAGAAAAAGAGACTCAACAAGCTTATATTTACTTTGGTAGTCCATATGACATTAATGTTAAAGACAAAAATGCTTATATGGCAAAAGTAGCTTCATTTATTTTAGGTGGTTCTGGTTTTGGTTCAAGACTTATGGAAGAAATACGAGTAAAGAGAGGATTAGCCTACAGTGCTTATGGTTACATCTCTGTAAATAAATCCCACTCTTACTTTACAGGTCATTTACAGACTAAAAACGAAACTGCTAATGAAGCAAAAGAGCTTGTATCTAAACTTGTTAATGAGTTTGTAAAAAATGGAGTTACTAAAGAAGAACTAGAAGCTGCTAAAAACTTTTTAACAGGTAGTGAGCCATTACGTACTGAAACCTTATCTCAACGTCTTAATAGAAGTTTTACATACTTTTATCGAGGATTAGAACAAAACCATGCAAAAAAAGAGTTAAAGAATATTGAGTCTTTAACACTAGAAGAGTTAAACCAATATATTAAATCTCATAAAGAGATTACAAAATTATCATATTCAATTGTAAGGAAATAGTTTGTTAAGATTTGCCCCAAGCCCAACAGGCGATATGCATATTGGAAGTTTAAGAGTTGCAATTTTTAATTATATTTTATCTAAACAGCTAAATGAAGATTTATTAGTACGTATTGATGATCTTGATAAAGAGAAAAATATTGAAGGTAAAGAAAAAGAGATTATTGAGTTATTATCTCTTTTTTCTATTGAGTCAAAAGGTGTTGTTTATCAAAGTGAGAATTTAAAATATCACCAAAAAATGGCAATGCAATTAATGGCACAAAAGAAAGCTTTTGCATGTTTTTGTTCAGATGATAAATTAAATGAGTTAAAGCAGACTGCAAAAAAAGAGGAAAAAGCCTACTCATATGACGGGTTTTGTTCAACATTATCTGATGAAACTGTATTGAATTGTAATGCTCCATTTACAGTTAGAATATCTAAATCTATTGAAAATATACAATTTATTGACAAATTTAAAGGGAATTTAAACTTTACTCCAGAAGAAGTAGATTCCTTTTTTATTTTAGGACATGATAAATCACCTACGTATGACTTTGCATGTGCTGTTGATGATATGTTATATAATATTTCTACACTTCTTAGAAGTGATGATTACCTAAGTAATACAGCAAAACAAATTCATGTAAGACAATCGTTAGGATATGACAAAATATTAAATTATATTCATATACCAAACATTTCTAATGCTGAAACTATTACAGTGAAATTTTTGGTTGATGAAGGGTTCTTACCAAGTGCTATTGCAAACTACTTGGTATTACTTGGAACTGAAACTCCTTCAGAAATTTTCTCATTAGAAGAGGCTATTGAATGGTTTGATATAAACAGTATCTCTCAAACAAGCGTTGAATTTGATATTGAAAAATTAAAAATTATTAATAAAAAACATTTAGAAGCAATGGATGAAATGAGATTATCAAAAATTTTGGGATTTGCTGATACGGATATTGGTAAACTGGGTAAACTTTTTATTGGTGAATATAGTACAATTAAAGAGATTAAAAGTAAAATTGAACCTATTTTCTCTGAAAAGACTTCCTGCAAAGGGTTTGATGATGAGTTAGCGGTATTAAAAAAGTGTTTATCAAAAGCACCCTACTTTGACTCTTTTGATGATTTAGAGAAATATGTTATGGAACAAACTAGCTTAAAGAGTAAATCTTTAGATAACCCATTGTATTATCTATTGACGGGCCATAATAATGGTCCCAAACTATCAACTGTTTATCCATTAATTAAAAACTATTTAGGGGAGATTGTAAAATGATAGATGCACTTTTTAGTTCAATTGGGGTAGTTGTTTTAGGAGTTATTTCACTATATAAGTGGGTTATTATTATTGGAGCAGTTATTTCATGGGTTCAGCCAGATCCATATAATCCAATTGTGCAAATGATTCATCGTTTAACTGAACCAGCTTACGCTTTGGTGCGAAAATTTATTCCAACTGTTGTTGGAGGAATGGATTTAGCTCCTCTTATTATTATCTTTATTTTAATTTTCTTAGAGACATTCTTAGGAAGATTATTTGCAGGAATGATGTAAGGTTTTAGATGATAAAACTAATAACTGTGGCTTTATTTGCTTCTTTTTTAAGTGCAAATGAAGTTACTTTACCCTGGCTAGAATCTCATCCAAAAACCTTTGCACGAGATTTTTATATATTACAATATTTAAAACAAGAAACTACTTCAAAAGAGCAAGCTGATGTCGCATTAGGACTTGTTCGTACTATGAATAATAAACTTTTTTTTGCCTATGTTAATAAATTAAATCATGATGAATCAACGGCAGTTGTACAATGTATGAAAAGTGATGCCAAAAGTTTAGTGCATAGTTATGCTGATTGTATAGCTACGGGATTAACATTAAAAAAAGCATCAAAACTTAATTCTCTTGAGATAGATACAATTATTCAAAAGATACAAATACCTTATCCTAAATTAGCCAATACATTAAAAGTTTTTAATGCCCCAACTGTGTTTTCAAGACTTATTGCCTCTAAAGAGGATATATTTTTTGATATCTATACAAAAACAACCCGATCATTTCGTTCAAATAAGCTGAATTATCGTATTCCAAAGCGTGTTTTAAAACGGATATCAAAAGATCGACGAATTGAAAGATTAATTAAACTTGTTATAACGAATCCTAAAATGAATTTAGCTCAAAAATCTTTTTTTGAAATAGATGATAGCAAATTAAGTGCATCAACTTCTTTTTTATTGGCAATCAATTTAATTTCTCATAATCAAGAATCTAAATCAATTAAGTATTTAGACAATGCCTATAAGAAAGCTTATTTTCAAATGGATAAAGATAAAGTTGATTTTTGGAAATACCTAATTACAAAAGATGAAAACTATCTAAAAGCACTTCTTAAAAGTTGGGATATCAATATCTATACTCTGTATGCAAGAGATTACTTTAATAAAGTTTTTAACGAAATTATTTATGATGTGAAGCAAACAAATAAAGAGCCTATTGAAGAATATGATATTACAAACCAGTTTGATTGGATAAAAGTTATTCGAGATACAAAAAAAGTTGATTTAGAAAAAATCAAAAGATATGAAACAATTTTTACAAAAGAAGAGACAAAACCTCATATGGTTTTTTTATATAAGAAGTTTAATGCTTATCAAAAACACTATTTCATTAATCCTTATGAGGATTTAATGCAAAACTATAATAAAGAGAGACAAGTTCTTATAAATTCAATTGCAAGACAAGAAAGCCAATTTATTCCTTCTGCTATTTCTACTGCCTATGCGCAAGGAGTTATGCAAATAATGCCATTTTTATCAAAGGCACTCTCTTATGAGTTAGGTGATAACTACTCTATATATAATATGTTTAAGCCCAAATACTCTATTCGATATGCCAATAAACATCTTGATGCTTTAGAAGAACGATTTAAACACCCTCTTTTTATTGCTTACGCATATAACGGTGGTGGAGGTTTTCTACAGTCAATTTTAAAAAATGGATTATTTGAAAAAGGAAAATATGAACCTTATTTAAGTATGGAAAGAGTTCCCTACTATGAAACTCGAGAGTATGGAAAGAAAGTGTTAACTAACTATATCATTTATATGAATAAATTAAATGGGAAAAACTTAAAAACTACAACTCTTTTAAAAAGGTTAAAGAAGCCTTCCACTCATTAGGTTTATTATTAGCTATTTCTAAAGAATCTACTTCTTGTCTATGTTGTTTCATTTTTTCTTTAATCTTTGACATGTTTTGAGTTACTTGTAGTTTTTTAATAATTTCTTTACGCTTTTTTAATTTCTTTTCTTTTCGGAGCTCAATATGTAGGTTTTTATTTCTTTTCAGGATATTTTCATAGCTTAGTTCTAAATCGTGAATAGATTTTTCTAAAAGTGTAAACTTTTCTTTTTTAAATGAAATTAAATAATACTTTGCCCAGTAGTTTTTTAGTGGTAAGTTGTTTAATTCACCAGCAATTTTAATGGGATTAATAATCTCCGGTTCTTTATTATTTAACAATAATATATAGTCTTTATTTTTTAGTCCTTTGACTTTACTATTTGTATGATAAACCCCTATAATGAAATTTTCATATTCATTATTATACTTGGAGTCTAGAGAGTTTAAGTATGTAGCATTTAACATTATTGATATTTCATTATCTTTTAATATATCAGCTTTCTTAGTATACTGTAGTGCCCTATTATAAAAATCATCTTTTTCAAAATATTTTGTAACAGAATATGAAGAACATGCTGTAAAAAAGAGTGTAATAAAAAGTGAAAAGATAATGAGATGTTTTGACATAAAAAAGTACCTTTATATTCTAAATTTTCGTAATTTTACACTAAAGATACTTTAACCATCATTTAGATAAAATCACCCTCATGAAAAAGAATGAATTTAAAAATTTAGCAGTAGCATTTAGTGGTCCTTCTAATAGTGGAAAAACGACCCTTATTGTTAAAGTGGCTAATATATTACAAGATAGTGGACTTAAGGTTTGTATTGTTAAACACGACCCTAAAGATAAAGCACGATTCGATAGACCAGGAAAAGACTCAGATAAGTTTTCTCAAACAGGTGCAGATGTTGCAGTCGTAAGTCCAAATAGAACAACGATGTTCAAACAAAATAGTTCTACTATTGATGAAATAGTAGAGATGTTTGATTCCTTTGATTATCTGCTTGTTGAAGGTTTAAAAACACTACCATTACCGCGAATTTCTATTTTTAGAAACAGTTTAGATGAGACTTATTTTAAAGTAACCAATGCCATTGCTTGTGATGAAACAATAAATAAAAGTGAGATTCCGTCTTCCATCGATATTTTGGATCTAAATAACCCTGAATCTGTGATTCAATGGGTTGAAAATAATGCAAAAAGAGTAAAATAATGAATGAAATTTTAGAGGCTATAAAAAAATCTGCTGTTGCAATTAAAGCATTAATTGAGACAGGAGATACAGGAAAAAGTGATAATGAGAATTCAACAGGCGATACGCAGTTAAAACTAGATATCCAAAGTGATATTATCATTGAGGATCTTTTTGCACAAGTTGCAAGTGTAAAAGCAATTGTATCAGAAGAACAAGATGAAATAAAAAACGTTAATGCAGATGGTGAGTATTTAATTGCTTATGATCCATTAGACGGTTCTTCTTTGGTTGATGTAAACCTTTCAGTTGGTTCAATTTTTGGTATTTATAAAAATGACTTTACTGGGGATAATTTAGTTGCAGCCGTATATGTAGTGTTTGGTCCTAGAGTAGAACTTGTAATTGCTACAGATGAAGTTAAAATGTACCGATTACTTAATGGTGATTTTCATTTTATGCAAAAGATTGTTTTAAATCCAAAAGGAAACCTAAAAGCACCAGGTTCAACGCAAAGTTGTTGGCCTGATCATCATAAAAAAATGGTTGATGATATTTTTAATGATGGTTATCGTTTAAGATATTCAGGTGGTATGGTTCCTGATTTACATCAAATCCTTTTAAAAGGTGGAGGATTGTTTTCATATCCTGGAACATCTGATAGACCAAAAGGAAAGTTACGACAACTTTTTGAAGTCTTCCCTTTTGCATATGTATATGAACAAGCAGGAGGAGCTGCTATTGATGGACACCAAAGAGTTTTAGATATAAAAACTGAACATATCCATGATACAAGCCCTTGTTTCTTTGGATCTAATGTTGAAATTAATCGTGTTTTAGAAGTATATAAAGAACATGCAAAATAATCAACATAAAGATGAGTGGGATGAGAAACTAGAACTTAAACTTGAAGAGTTAAAGCAGTGTCAAATCTCTTTAGGTTTTCAGTCGTGTAATTCATGTGATAAATTTTTTGAGTGTGAATTACGAAAAAAATATGTAAGAACTGTCTATGAGTCCATGAATAAGGGCGCTGGCGGTGGATTTGAATTTTAATTAAAGGTAAAAAATGCAACAAAATTGTAAAAATGTATATATAACAACACCAATTTATTATGTAAATGATGTGGCACATATCGGTCACGCATATACAACAATTATTGCAGATATGTTAGCACGTTATTCGCGCTTAACTGGGTCAAAAACATTTTTCTTAACAGGTACAGATGAACATGGTCAAAAAATAGCACAAAGTGCTGAACAAAGAGGTCGTACTGCACAAGAGTATGCAGATGAAGTATCAGGTAAATTTCGAACACTTTGGGATGATTTTGATATTACTTATGACAAGTTTATTCGAACAACTGATGAAGAACATAAAATTGGTGTTCAAAAAGCTTTTGAAACAATGTATAACAAAGGTGATATCTACAAGGGTGATTATGAAGGATACTATTGTGTATCTTGTGAAACATTTTTTACTGAAAAACAGTTAATTGACGAACAATTTTGTCCTGACTGTGGTAAACCAACCAATATTGTAAAAGAAGAGAGTTTTTTCTTTAAGCTATCAAAATATGAAGATAAACTTATTGAATGGTATGAACAAAATGAAGATTGTATTTTACCACGAGCAAAAAAGAACGAAATTGTAAATTTTGTTAAAGGCGGATTACGAGACTTATCGATTTCACGAACATCATTTGATTGGGGTGTTAAGCTTCCAGAATCTTTAAATGAACCAAAACATGTTATGTATGTATGGCTTGATGCTTTAATGAACTACGTAACAGCACTTGGATATGGAAATGATGAAAAGAATATGGAATTTTGGCCAGCTACAAGTCATCTAGTAGGAAAAGATATCTTACGTTTCCATGCTATTTACTGGCCAGCATTTTTAATGAGTTTAGATTTACCATTACCAAAACATATTGCTGCTCATGGTTGGTGGACACGAGATGGTGAAAAAATGTCAAAATCTAAAGGAAATGTAGTTAATCCTAAAGAAGTAGCAGATGCTTATGGATTAGATGCATTTAGATATTTTATGCTTAGAGAAGTACCATTTGGTCAAGATGGTGACTTTTCACAGAAAGCATTGATGGACAGAATTAATTCAGATTTAGGAAATGATTTAGGTAACTTACTTAATAGAATTTCTGGTATGTCTGGTAAATATTTCGATTTTAAAGTTACCTCAAAAGATGTTAAAAAATATCATCAAAAAGAACTTGATGAAGTTGAAACACTATTAGAGAATATTGAAGACTATTTATATAAAATGCAAATCAATCGATACCTAGAAGATATTTGGAAAGTCTTAACCATCGCAAATAAAGCTATTGGTGATTATGAGCCATGGGCAAAAATGAAAGAAGGAAAAGAAGAAGAAGCAATGGCATTAGTAGCACTTATTACTAATATTATGGCAAGAGTCTCTTTGCTTCTAGATTCTGTAATGCCAGAAAAGATTGCTAAAATTGCTACATCTTTAGGGGTGGAAATTTCAACAGAGAGTTACCATAAACTTATCAAAGATAAAGAGTTGCTAGATGATACAACAATTACTAAAGTTGAACAGCTTTTCCCAAGAATTGAAGAGATATTATTAGAACAAGCTCCTGAAGTTAAAAAAGATAAAAATGAAGTTGAAGTTAAAAAAGAAGAACCTTCAGTAGAACAAGAAGATGATAACTTAATTACAATTGACAAGTTTTTTGAAACAACATTAAAAATTGGTACGATTGTAGAAGCACAAGAAGTGCCAAAGTCGAAAAAACTACTTAAACTCCAAGTGGATGTGGGTGAAGGAAAAAACAGACAAGTTTTAGCAGGAATCAAAGAGTTTTATAGTGCAGAAGAACTTGTAGGAACACAAGCATGTGTTGTTGCAAACTTAAAGCCAGCAAAACTTATGGGAATGCTTAGTGAAGGTATGCTTTTAGCAGCTCGAGATGAGAATGGTTTAAATCTTATCCGTCCTGAAAAACCAAAAGTTGCTGGAACAAAAATCAGCTAAGATAAAATTACGTGAAAATCTCTTCAATTACTGATATTGTAGAGGGAGAATTACTCAATACTCCCTCTATCTCTTTTGTTTACCATATTAAAACTAATCCAAGACGTGTTAATGAAGGTGATCTTTTTATTGCTAAAAATAGTAAAGATTTACAACTTGCAATTGACAATGGGGCTTTTGGGGTTGTTTATGATTTTGAAACTTCAATTAGTGATAAAGAGATTGCATGGATAAAAGTTGATTCTTATTCAAATGCCTTAGTACGGCTTTTCCGATTTCATCTTTCACATTTTGACTTAAATGTATTTTACTGTGATGATGTGACATTTGAACTCTTACAAATTTATAAATCATTAAATAAAAATCTTAAATTTTTAACATCTAACTTAGAGGATTCTGTAAAGATTTTAGAGAATATTGAAGCTAATGATATTTTAGTATCAACAAATAAAGAAGTACTTGATAAAATTTATCCAAATAACGTTAATTTTAAAGAAGATGATCACAGAATTGAAAACTTAACTTCTCACTCTTTATTTGAGACCTCTTTTTCATATGATGGTGCCTATTTTTTCAAAGTAAAGACTTCAGAGCTCTATTTACAACAATTTTTAGATGTTTACAATTTTTATAATCAAGAACTTGATTTTAGTAAGATTAAAAACTTTAGTTGTTTTAAACCAGTTTTTGTTGATAGATTTATCAATGTAATTGATTTTGGAAAGAGTGATAAGTTTTTAATTCCTCAAAAAAACAAGAGTTTAGTTGATGATGAGATAGCTTATATAAAAAAACGATACAAGTATGCAAGAACTATTTTTATTACAACCGAATATATTGATAGCTTAGGCAAAGACCAATATATTGTTTCAAGTTTAAAAAACTTAAAAGAAGTATTAAAGGCTCAAAAGTTTAATTGTGCTTATATTGTTGGCTTTGATTTTACTAAAGTTGAGAGTGCTCTAGTAAAATCAATGCATGAGATGACCCTTCTTTAATAAACCATTCCAAAAGAACTAACAACTTTTCCTAATACATTAATTTCTTCTTGATTAAGAATTTGTGTTGGGTAGTCCCTATTATCAGAAATAATATCCAAATTACCATCAACTCTTTTTTGTATACGTTTTACAAATAGTCCATGATTTGTTGTAAAGGCATAAATTCCATCTTTAAAACCATCTTTTCGTGCTTTATCAATAAAAATTATATTATCAGAGTTTAAAGTAGGTTCCATCGAGTCACCGACAACATTAATTGCATCAATGTTTTTAAGGTTTTCTTTACCACCTAACATATTAATAAAATAAGGTGGAACCTCTAGTGCTTCGTAATCATCTTCGTTTTCATAGGCCCCTCCCCCTGCACTCACACTTACTTCAGGAAAGTATTTAATCCAGTATTTATCGGTGCTATCTACAAGTGAATCAGGATTTTGATTGTAGAGTAACCAATTAATTGAGATTTTTTTTAACGCACAAAAGTCCAAAATATTAGAATATGGGATTTTATTGCGATTTTTCATGGTTGCAAAGTTTGCTTGAGAGAGCTCTAGGGCAGTTGCAACATCTTTATCAAATACCTTTCCCTCTTTCCCATCAGTACTAAGAACATCCTTAAGTTTTTCAATTATTTCACTAACAATTAACATGACATCTCCTTATATATTTAAAATTATATTACAATTTGCAATATTTTACAAGGGTTTTTAAAAAATAGTTTAAAATTTGACATATTTTTAAAGGATCTATTATGCAAGCACTTATTTTAGAATCAAGAAATAGCTTTAACAGTTGGGTTAAAAGAATCGATGAGTTACTATACGAGTATGGTAATAAAATATTGTAAAAGTGTACAAAAAATGTAAATTTATAAATTTACTAGAAAAGAAAAGAAAAATTAATTTTAATAAAGCAACTTTACTATAAAATTACGTATTTAATTTCTGGTGGGAACCACGGAGAGGAATATGGAAGTAAACGTAATTTTCGAAGCATTTAAATTTATGGTATTAGGTATGGGAGTTGTATTCTCATTTCTAGTTATCTTAATTTTCGTGTTAAAAGGTCAAAAAAATCTTTTGACAAAGTATTTTCCTGAACAGGAAAAGAAACCCGCAAAAAAAGTTCAACCTTCAGTTGCAACTAATAATTCTGCAAAAGTAGCTGCAATCGTCGCTGCTGTACAACATCACAAAAATCTTAAAGGTTAATATAAATGGCTAAAAAATATATTGATGTCATGGATACTACGTTCAGGGATGGATTCCAATCTGTTTTTGGTGGTAGAGTTTTAATGGACGATTTCTTTCCAGCTGTAGAAGCTGCAAAGGAAGCAGGTATTACTCATTTTGAGTTCGGTGGAGGAGCTCGATTTCAATCTTTATTCTTTTATTTAAGAGAAAATGCTTTTGAGATGATGGATAAATTTAGAGACATTGTTGGACCTGATGCTAATTTACAAACATTAGCAAGAGGTATTAACACTGTAATGTTAGATACTGGTTCAAGAGAGCTTGTTGATATGCATGCAAAAATGTTTTCTAAGCATGGTGTTTCTACTATTAGAAACTTTGATGCATTAAATGATGTGCAAAACTTAGAGTACTCAGCTGAGTGTATTAAAAAGTATGGATTAAACCATGAAGTTGTTGTTACACTTATGGATTTACCTCCAGGGTGTGAAGGTGCACATGATGTAGCCTTCTATGAAAAAACATTAAGAAACATCCTTGACAGTGGTGTTCCTTATGATTCAATCTGTTTTAAAGATGCCTCTGGGACATCTTCTCCTCAAAAAGTTTTTGATACTGTTAAAATGGCTCGAAAACTAGTAGGAAAAGACACTCACATCAGACTTCATACTCATGAAACTGCTGGTGTGTCTGTTGCATGTTATTTAGCTGCATTAGATGCAGGAGCTGATGGTATTGATTTAGCAGCATCTCCAGTTTCTGGTGGTACTAGCCAACCAGACCTTTTAACAATGATGCACGCAGTTAAAGGAATGAAATATGACCTTGGTGGTTTAGAGATTGATAAAGTTCTAAAATATCAAGAAGTATTAAAACATCAATTAAAAGATTACTTTATGCCGCCAGAAGCGACACAAGTATCTCCTTTAATTCCATTTTCACCAATGCCTGGTGGAGCATTAACTGCTAATACACAAATGATGAGAGATAATGGAACTTTAGATAAATTTCCTGAAGTTATTAAAGCAATGCAAGAAGTTGTTGAAAAAGGTGGATATGGTACATCAGTAACTCCTGTTTCTCAATTTTATTGGCAACAAGCTTATGCAAACGTAATGTTTGGACCATGGAAACAAATTGCTCCTGGTTATGGACGAATGGTACTTGGTTACTTTGGTAAAACACCAGTTGAACCAGATGCAGAAGTTGTAAAATTTGCTAGCGAAAAACTAAAATTAGAGCCTACTAAAGAGAATCCGTTAGATATTGCAGATAGAGATGAGAAGAAAACTATGGCATATTGGGAAGGACGACTTAAAGAAGAAGGTATTGAAACAACTGAAGAGAATATTTTTATTGCAGCAGCTTGTGATGAAAAAGGTATCACTTTCTTAAAAGGTGATGGACCTCTAAATGTTAGAAAAATTGATGAAGTTTGTGAAAATGATAAAGAATGTAACTTAGGAGAAAACGGAAAAATGAGTAATGCAAGTGGAAACTATACAGTAGTTGTAGATGGACAAAAGTTTAATGTAAGTATCGCAGAAGGTAACGCAGATATTCAAGTTACTCCAGCAGCAGATGCAGCACCAGCGGCAGCAGCTCCTACTTCAGGAGAAGGAACAGAAGTTCCAGCAGCTGTAAATGGTAATGTATGGAAAATTTTAGCAAAAGTTGGTGATAAAGTTGAAAAAGATCAACCAATTATGATTTTAGAAGCAATGAAAATGGAGATTGATATTAATGCTCCTGTTGCTGGTACAATTACAGGTATTACTGTAAATGCTAACGAAGCAGTTGACGAAGGGCAAATATTAGCAACTATCAGCTAATATAAATGGAGAAACAATGAAAAAAAGTTTATTAATTTCACTTTTTGTTCTTTTTATGGGAGTATTCAGCGTAAATGCATTCGCTGGAGCTCCTGCACACAGTGGGGAAGCTGTGGAACAAAAAGCGTACGAATCTAAATCAATGTCACAATTAGTTGAGTCATTTTATGCAACAACAGGTCTTAAAGCAATTCTTCAACCACAAGAGGGTGTGAAAGATGCACATGGTAAAGAGATGTCACTCTTTGCTCAAAGTGGTGGTAGAATTATTATGATTATCATCTGTTTTGTTCTATTTTTCCTTGCGATTAACAAGGGATTTGAGCCACTACTACTGATTCCTATTGGATTTGGTGGTGTATTAGCAAATATTCCAATTGCGGATATGGCAAGCGAGAGTGGAATGCTCGGTATTATCTATAATATGGGTATTGGAAATGGATTCTTCCCACTTCTTATTTTTATGGGTGTTGGAGCAATGACTGACTTTGGTCCTTTATTATCTAACCCTAAAACGGCACTATTAGGTGGTGCAGCACAGTTTGGTATCTTTGGTTCATTAGTTGGTGCAATTGTACTCTCTCAATATATTCCAGGGATTGAGTTTTCTTTAAGAGAAGCTGCAGCTATTTCTATTATTGGTGGAGCTGATGGCCCTACTTCTATTTTTATTGCTAATGCCTTAGCACCACATTTACTCGGAGCTATTGCTGTTGCTGCTTACTCTTATATGGCACTAGTACCAGTTATTCAACCTCCAATTATGAGAGCTTTAACTACTGTTGAAGAGCGAAAAAGAAAGATGAAAGCAAGTAGAAAAGTTTCTAAATTAGAAAAAATTGTTTTCCCTTTAGTTGTTTTAGTTCTTGCAATGTTAATTTTA
>LPNY01000132.1:126630-130272 GCA_001655195.1 Arcobacter sp. EP1 | reverse complement strand
GGGTTGTTGAGAGACTTTCTGATACAATGCAAAACGCATTAATTAACATAGTTACTATCTTCTTGGGACTTGGAGTTGGGTCAAAACTAGCTTCTGAACAATTCTTAGTTGCAGAGACGATGGGTATTATGGTTATTGGTTTAGCTGCATTTGCTGCAGGAACTGCAATGGGTGTTATTATGGCAAAACTCATGAATATGTTAAGTTCAGAAGAAAATCAAATTAATCCTCTTATTGGTGCTGCTGGAGTATCAGCAGTGCCTATGGCTGCAAGAGTTGTTTCTAAAGAGGGACAACAATATGATCCATCGAACATCTTACTGATGCATGCGATGGGACCAAACGTTGCCGGAGTTATTGGTTCAGCTGTAGCTGCCGGTGTACTTTTATCAATATTTAAATAAAGAGATAGGAAATAGAAAAAATGTCTGAAATTAAAGACCAATTAGGACTTGAAAACGTACAAAATGTACACAGAAACTCTGATGTGGATATACTAATTGACCACGCAGTTAAAAATGAAGGTGCAAAAATTTCATCTACGGGTGCACTTATGATTGACACTGGAATTTTTACAGGAAGAAGTCCTAAAGACAAATTTTTTGTAAATCAAGACCCATCAAATAAGTTTATTTCTTGGGGTGATATTAATAGAGCAGTTACAAATGATGTGTACGCTGATCTTTTACAAACAGCTAAAAAACAGTTAAGTGACAAAGATTTATATGTTACTGATGTTTATTGTGGTGCTTCACTTGATTCACGAAAATCTGTTAGATTTATTACAGAAGTTGCTTGGCAAGCAAACTTTATTCAAAATATGTTTATTATGCCAGAAGAGAGTGATTTAGAAGATTTTACTCCTGAGTTCACTATCTATAATGCATGTAAAACAGTTGACATGTCATATGTATCACATAAACTTCACTCGGAAGTGTTTGTTGTATTTAATGTTGAAGAGAATACTGCAATAATTGGTGGTACTTGGTATGCTGGTGAGATGAAAAAAGGTGTTTTCTCTATGATGAACTATTGGCTTCCTTTAGAGAAAAAGCTGTCAATGCACTGTTCTGCCAATATTGGTAAAAATGGTGACACTGCCCTATTCTTTGGACTTTCAGGAACTGGGAAAACAACACTCTCAACAGATCCAAACAGAGCATTAATTGGTGATGATGAGCACGGTTGGGATGATGAAGGTATTTTTAACTTTGAAGGAGGATGTTACGCAAAAGTAATTAATCTTGACAAAGACTCTGAACCTGAAATCTATAATGCCATTAAAAAAGGTGCTATTTTAGAAAATGTAGTTGCTGATGAAAATGGTGTTGTTGACTTTGAAGATGGTTCAAAAACAGAAAATACACGTGTTTCATATCCATTAGAACATATTCCAAATCATACACCGGATATGAAAGGTGGACACCCAGAGAATATTATTTTCTTATGTGCTGATGCATTTGGTGTTTTACCTCCTGTTGCAAAACTATCTAAACAACAAGCAATGTATTATTTCCTAAGTGGTTATACTGCTAAAGTTGCAGGAACTGAAAGAGGAATTACTGAACCAGTAGCAACATTCTCTTCTTGTTTTGGTGAGGCATTCTTGCCACTAAATCCAACAGTTTATGCAGCACTTTTAGGTGAAAAAATTGATCAACATAATGTAAATGTTTATCTCGTTAATACTGGGTGGACAGGTGGTCCTTATGGAATTGGTTCGCGAATGAGTATTAAAAATACTCGAGCGTGTATCAATGGTATTTTAGATGGATCTATTAATAATAGTGAATTCGAAACATTACCTGTGTTTAACTTATCTATTCCAAAAACACTTGATGGTGTTGATACAGCAGTATTAAACCCACGAAATACTTGGGAAGATAAAGAGGCATATGATGAAACGAAGAAAAAACTTGCATCTATGTACATTAAAAACTTTAAAAAGTATTTAACATTAGAGAGTGAATATGATTTCACAGCAGCAGGTCCTAAATTATAACTATTAGTTTCAGTCAATAAAAAAGGGGAAGGTTTTAATACCTTCCCCTTTTTTTATGATGGATTAAAATTAAATTACGCCAGAAAGCCTTTAAAGAGTAATTACCCTTTACAAAATTGTAAAAAGGCTTTCTAGAGCTTGTATGGCTATCCTTCGATTTGAATCTCTTCTACAATTTCTAAACCAAACCCATTTAACCCTACATAAGAGTGTTTCCCTCCGGAAGTTAAGAGTTTAATTCCTTTAATTTCTAATGCATTTAGAATTTGTGCTCCAATACCATAATCCTTTTGAGACTCTTTATGTGCCATATCATCATTTAAGAAAATAAGAACCCCCTCTTTTGCTTGTAAGAAGTTAATTGCTTTTAACATTGAGTGGAGTTTATTGTCATTTAAAAAGAGTTTGATATCTGGAATAACTGTATGAAACTTTACATGAGTTGTTTCAGATAACTCTCCAAATTGAATAACCGTGTGAACATTTCCTAAATGGTCTTTAAATTCTTTTCTAAGCACTTTAGTATTAAAAAATGTATCCTCGTGGGTACTTACTTCTTCAACAAGAGTTTCATGGGATAATCGATATTCAACTAGGTCTGAGATATAGATTTGTTTCATATCATGCTTTTGTGCAAAAATATCTAAATCATCTCTTCTCGCCATTGTGCCATCTTCTTTCATGATTTCACAAATAACTGCTTCACCATTAAAACCTGCTAGTTTACATAAATCTACAGAACCTTCTGTGTGTCCTGTTCTAATAAGTACTCCACCATCTTTTGCAATTAGTGGGAAAATATGTCCAGGTTTAACAAGCTCTGTAATTTTGCTAACAGGATTGGCTAAAATTTTAATTGTATCATCTCTTTCGCCTGCACTAATACCTGTTGCTGCATCAGCTGCATCAACAGAAACTGTAAAGGCCGTTTCATAAGAGGAAGTGTTTGATGCTACCATTGGATTTAAATCGAGTCGGTTAGCGGTCTCTTTTGTCACAGAAACACAAATAAGTCCTTTTGCATGTGTTGCCATAAAATTTACTTTTTGATCAGTAGAGAGTGCTGCAGCGTAAACTAAATCACCCTCATTTTCTCTATCTTCATCGTCTAACATGATAACCATGTTACCTTTTCTAATCTCTTCTATTGCTTCTTGAACTCTTTTAATTGCTGACATATATACTCTTTTATTGTTTAATCATTATTTGTAAAATTATAGCAGAAATTTTAAAATTTATTCTAAAAACCCTTGACAATAAAAAACTTTTTTACTATAATTTCGTCACTTAAATGATTGGGGTATCGCCAAGCGGTAAGGCAACGGCTTTTGGTGCCGTCATTCGTAGGTTCGATCCCTACTACCCCATCCATTTTTGTACCGGATCGCGGAATAGAGCAGCCCGGTAGCTCGTCGGGCTCATAACCCGAAGGTCGTAGGTTCAAATCCTGCTTCCGCAACCAATATAAAAAGAATGATGTCTTATGTCAAGGTAGCTCAGCTGGCTAGAGCGCTGGTCTCATAAGCCGGAGGTCGAGAGTTCAAGTCTCTCTCTTGACACCATTCTTTTATTAGGTGAAACTCTTCACTTAATTAATAACCATGTTCATTTTTAATAACTAAAATTGAATATTCTATTGT
>LPNY01000132.1:117263-126620 GCA_001655195.1 Arcobacter sp. EP1 | reverse complement strand
GGCTAGAGCAGCTGATTTGTAATCAGCAGGTCGGGGGTTCGAGTCCCTTCACCAGCTCCACTTTAAACTAACAGTTAAAACAGAGTTCTCAAGATTAACTTATCAACTATAGCGCGAATTAAAAATATTAATACATTATTAACTCTGTTTTGTTTTTTTACAATAAAAAGAGAAGAATACTTCTCTTTTTGTTAATCAGATGTTGCTTCATGAACAGCTTTTTTAGTTGACTCATAAGCTTTTGAAGTTCCCTTTTTAGTTGCATCCCAAGCCTCATTACTATCTTGCTTTACTCCTTGCCAAGTCTTACTACACCCTGTTAATGTTAATAACAATGCACTTAGAACAATTAAATATTTCATTCATATTCCTTTAGATTATTTTTAATATGATAACAATTTTTGACTAATTATTTAATATATTTAGTTGAAATTTTAGAAGTTTTAATGAGTAAAGATTTAAGTAAAAAGAGAAAGTGATTATTATAGTTAAATAAAGAATAATAGGACGTAAAAACGCCCTACTTCTTTTAGATTGTGATTTCTTTTATATCAGCAATTTTTCTAAATGCTTGGTAGACTAATCCAATAAGATTTTTTCGATTTGTTTTGATTTTTTCATCTTCATGGTTAACAAACACATTGTCAAAGAAGTTATCTAATTGTGGTTTTAAACCAAAAAGTGCTTCAAGTTCATCAGCATAACACTCATAAGTACTACTTTCAATTTGGCTATATGCTTTAAACAGAGTAATCTCTGCTTCATCTTCAAGTAAGCTTTCTGTTACTTCTAGTGTTTCATCTACATTGATATCTTTAATGATATTTGCAACTCGTTTGAAAGTTGTTGTAACGTTTTTAAAGTCATCACCTAGTACAATTGGATTTAAGGCACAAAGCTTTAGAGAGATTTTATAAACATCTTCTTCACCACTTCCTAGAACTGCTTTTAATACAGAAGGATTAACGTCAAAGATTTTAAAAAGTCGTTCATAGAAGAACTCTAAAAGTTGGTTTTTATCTAACCCTTTATAGTTTTCAATTAGCCCATCTATTACTTGAGAAAAGTTTAATTCAATTTTGTGTTCAATAGCAATTTTAACAATACCAGATGCTGCTCGTCGAAGACCAAATGGATCTTTTGATCCTGTAGGTATTTTTCCAACTGAGAAAAGTCCCATAAGATTATCAAGTTTATATGCGAGTGCTACAATAGCTGAGAATTTATTAGATGGTAGTTCTGAATCTTCACCATCTGGAAGGTATTGTTCTTTGATTGCAGTGTAAACTAACTCATCTTCACCTGCAGCTTTTGCATAGTAGTATCCCATAAGACCTTGAAGCTCTGTAAATTCATAAACCATTTCTGACATTAAGTCTGCTTTTGCTAAATGAACAGCTTTTTGTAGAAGTTCTATTTGTTCAATATTGTAGAGTTTTCCTAAATATGTTGCAATATTTGCTTCTCGTTCAATCTTATTGTACATTGAACCTAAACCTTCAACAAATACAAGGTTTTTTAATCCATCATTTACTAATCCATTGTTTAAGTCATTTTTGTAAAAGAACATTCCATCTGCAAGTCGTGGTCGAAGTACTTTTTCGTTTCCTGCAATAATTTCAGAAAAATCGTCTGTTTTAGAGTTAGATACAACAATAAAGTTATTAGTTAAAACACCATCTTTATAAACTGCAAAGTATCGTTGGTGTTCTTTCATAGATGTTACAATCACTTCTTCTGGAAGTTCTAAGAACTCTTCATCAAATGTTCCTAAAAGTGCTGTAGGATACTCTGTAATAGCCACAACTTCTTCTAAAAGCTCTTCATCAATCTCGATAGTCAAGCCATTAGCTGATTCAATCTCTTTCATTTGTGCTAAGATAAGCTCTTTTCTTTTATTTGGATATAGATTAACTCCATGTTCTTCTAGTTTTGTAAAGTAGTTTTCAGTATTAAAAGTAAACGGTTCATAAGATACCATTCTATGTGCAAAAGCTTTATTTGATGATTGCACACCATAAAGTTCTCCATCAATAATTTCGTCCTCTAATAAAATAGAAAGACTTCGAATTGGTCGAATAAAACTATCACTTCTGCTTGCCCAACGCATTGATTTTCCAAAGTTTAAACCTTTGATGAATTCATTAACCATTGTATTTAAAAGTGTTTTAGACTCTTCTCCTTGAACCTCTTTTTTAAAGTAAAGAACTTCACCTTTCCCTTTATCAATACGTCCAATTTCACTAATATCTACACCACATTTTTTTGCAAAACCAAGTGCTGCAGGTGTTGGTTGACCATCTTTAAAAGCAATACTAACAGGAGCTCCTAACTGTTCAATGGTACTATCATCTTGTTTTGTTTTAAATGATTTATGCCAAAGTACTAATCTTCTAGGTGTGTAAAAAAAGTCAAAATCTGTTGCTAATTCATTTTTCTCTAATATGCTTTGCCATTTCTTTTTGATATTTGGTAACTCTTTTAAAAATGGAATGGCTGGTAGTTCTTCAACACCAATTTCAATTAATAGTGGTTTATTCATCTATAGTATCCTTTTTTTCTAACTCATCTAATTTTTTCTTATGTTTTTCTACTTGTTGTTTGTTAAATCCTCGAATAAATCCAAAAACCATGATAACAAACATGATAACAATAACTGTGTCTAATATCTCTTTCAATTTTTTACTCTACTTTTGGTTTAATATGTCAATTAGGTCATAAGATTTATCAACTATATTTAGTAACTCATCTTTTCCAATATGACACTTTTTACATGTTTTTATTTGACGGTGTTCAAAACGTTCTGATTGAATCAATTTTTGTTTTTTATGACAATCAAAACAATCACCACCGCAAACTCCCATTTTCTCTGAACCTTTTGCATGACAATTAATACAGGTTTTTAAAACAACATGGTGTTTTTTGTCTATTGACTCTTTTAATACGGGATGACACTGTAAACAGTCCCCGCTACAAGCAAAAAGAACAGAGATAAAAAGAAGTGTTAATGTAATTATTTTCATGTTATTCTAAAATACTTTTGTATATTACTCCATCAATTTCATCTTGTGCAATACTTTCAATTTCACCTGAGTGAGAAATGATTGCTAAGACTTTACTGTCAAACATATAATTATCAGCCAATCCTTGAATCTCTTTTGCAAAACTTCTTTTTACGATGATATATTTTGCCCCCAATGCATTGGCATAGATAGCTTCCTTGACTGAGGTAACAATTGGTGCAAAACTAATATCATTTGATGAAGCATATTGCATGATATCACTATTGTAAGTAAATAAAATGGTTGAATTGGCCCCAGTTTCACTAATTTGATCTTTATGGTAAATCATAAATGTTTTTTCAAAAGGAATTAAACTATCACCGACTAATATCACTTTAGACACTCCTTTGAACAGTAAAATTTCCCATTACTAAGTATCCCTTCATCTTTAGAAACGAAAGTTTTACACGTGGGACACTCTACTAAAATATCCTCTATTTCATTATTGGGTTTTGTATCTTTTTTTGAGATACTTGATTCTCGACTTTTTTTAAAAAATATAATATAAACGAAAAAAAGAACTGCGGCAATTGCCAGTAGTTTTAAAATCAATTATTATCCTTTGATATATAAATAGTTTCTGTCATTAACATTGACAATTTTATAGTTTTTTACTTTTGCCTCTTCAAGTTCACTTTGAAGCATACTTCCTTTGTAAAATAGAAAAGAGGTATTGTCTTGTTTGATATTTTGTGTTAAATCTAACAGTAATGCTGTATTTGTAACCGCTCTTGAGGTGATTAATTCAACATTAATATTCTGAACATTTTCAACCCTGTTACAGATAACTTCAACATTATCAAGTCCTAAACTATTTTTTACAAAAGTTAAAAAAGCAACTCGTTTAGCTCTAGGTTCAATCAAATAGGCTTTAACAGTTGGTTGAGCCATTGCTAAAATCAAACCTGGATATCCAGCTCCTGTTCCAATATCAGCAAAAGACTCTTCTTTTGTGATAAATGACAATGGATAGATTGAATCAATAATATTCTTTTCTATTTTTTCAGTCTCTAACTCAGCACTTAAATTATGAACTTTGCCCCATTGTTGTAACAGTTCAATAAAGGTATTACATTGTTGATAAAATGTTTCATCTAAAGTTAAATCTAAATCTTCAATCTTCTGCTTTAATCCCATCTGTTCCCTTAAAATCGATATTATAACTAAATAAAAATTAACTTTATAACAAGTGTCCCATTTTTTCTTTTTTCGTACTTAGATAGTCTTTATTGTGCTTATTTGTCGCAGTAATTGCAGGAATTCTCTCTACAATATTAAGCCCTAGTTTTTCCACAAATGATATTTTTGCAGGGTTATTAGTAATAAGTTTAATATTCTCTAATCCTAAATCTTTAAAAATCTCTTCCACAACAGAGTACTCTCTGTCATCTTCACCAAATCCAAGCTCCACATTTGCTTCGATGGTATTTCTACCCTGTTCTTGCAAACAGTACGCATTAACTTTATTTAAAAGACCAATATTACGTCCTTCTTGACGGTGATAAATAACTAAACCACCCTCTTTTGCAATAAATTCTAATGCTAAATTTAATTGATTTTGACAATCACATTTTAAACTACCAAATGTATCTCCTGTCAGACACTCAGAGTGGATGCGTACATAGGGTGCTTTTAGTGATTCAAAATTTTCGCTCATAATTAATAAATGTTCTTGATTATCTTGCTTATATGCTTTAATTTTAAATTTTCCATGTTTTGTAGGTAGGTTTGCAATATTTGATTTTTCTATATTCATACTCTTTTAAACCTTAAGTTGTTAAAATGGTCAAGATTATATCTAAAAGAGGTAAATAATATGTTTAAAAGATTCCGAAGATTAAGAATTAATGAAACTTTAAGAAATTTAGTTGCTGAGACAACACTAAGTAGTAATGACTTTATCTATCCACTCTTCGTAAAAGAAGGTGAAAATATTAAAAATGAAATTGAGTCAATGCCAGGTGTTTTTCAAATGAGTATTGATGAGATTGTTAAAGAGTGTGGTGAGATTAGAAAATTAGGATTAAATTCAATTATACTATTCGCTATTCCTGATACAAAGGACTCTGTAGGAAGCGAGTGTTTATGTGATGAAAGTATTATTTCACGAACAATTCAAGCTGTTAAAAAAGAGTATCCAGATATGTTTGTTGCAACAGATCTTTGTTTTTGTGAATATACAGATCACGGTCATTGTGGGATTATGGATCCAAAAACACAAACTGTTGATAATGATAAAACATTGGAGATTTCGGCACTTCAAGCAATCGTTCATGCGAAAGCTGGTGCTGATATGATTGCTCCTTCTGGAATGATGGATGGTATTATTGAAACATTACGAGAAGCGTTAGATGAAAATGGTTTTGAAAATCTTCCAATTATGGCTTACTCAACGAAGTTTGCAAGTGCTTATTATGGACCATTTAGGGATGTTGCAGAGTCAACACCAAGTTATGGAGATAGACGAAGTTATCAAATGAACCCAGCAAACCGTTTAGAAGCCATTGAAGAGTCAATTCAAGATGAAAAAGAGGGTGCTGATATCTTAATGGTTAAACCAGCACTTGCATATCTAGATGTTATTCGAGATATTCGAAATGAAACAAAACTACCATTAGCTGTTTATAACGTGAGTGGTGAGTATGCAATGCTTAAAAATGCGGGTGCTGCAGGTCTTATTGATTATGAAAGAGTAATGATGGAGACACTTATCTCATTTAAACGAGCGGGAGCAGATATTATTATTACATATCATGCAAAAGAAGCTTGTGAAGTTTTAAACAGAAAGTAGTTTATGCCAAATACGTATCAATCGGCTATTGAAAACTCGAATATTGTTTCCAAAACAGATACAGAAGGTATCATCACTTTTGTCAACAAGGAGTTTTGTAAAATCTTTGGGTACACACCCAAAGAGCTGATTGGAAGAAATCATAACATTGTTCGCCACCCGGAAGTTCCACAAGAGAACTTCAAACTACTATGGCAAACAATTAAATCCAACAAACAACCCTACAAAGCTACAGTTAAAAATCTTACTAAAAGTGGAAAAACAGTCTATTTAAATACAACAATCACTCCTATTTTAGATGATAATGGTCAGATTAAAGAGTATATTGCTATTCGTTATGATGTGACTGCAGAAGTAGAACTCAAAAAGAATCTTGAACAAAAAGATAAAGAGTTAGAAGTTTTAAACAAAACCTTGGAAGACCGTGTTTTAAAGCAAACAAAGCAGCTCAAAGAGTTAAATAAAACACTTGAAGAGCGCGTTGACAAAGAGATTGAAAAGAACAGACAAAAACAAAAAATGCTTTTTTGGCAATCACGAATGGCAAGTTTGGGACAAATGCTTGCCAATATTGCTCACCAGTGGCGCCAACCCCTAACAGAGTTAAACTTGGCTTTGTTTAACCTTAAAAAGGTTGCAAATAATGGTGATAAAGAAGGAATCGAGGACTACTATCAAGAGAGTAAAACCGCTATTTTAAATATGTCCAAAACTATTGAGGATTTTACGAACTTTTTTAACCCCGATAAGCCCAAAGAGCCCTTTTATGTTGAGAGAGCAATTAAAGACGCTTTAATAATTATGCGAAAGCTTATAGAACGTAATGACATCAATATTAAAGTAATCTCCAAGTCTTCGGTGGTAATGGGAGTCTCAAATGAACTCTCTCAGGTTATTATTAATTTCATTCAAAATTCAAATGAAGCATTTCATGAAAATAATATTAAAAAAAGAGATGTTTACATCGCTGTTGAAGAAGATGAACATAGAAATTTTGCTATTATTAGAGTCAAAGATAACGCCGGTGGTATTTTGCCTGAAAATATAGAGAAGGTTTTTGAACCTTACTTTACAACAAAGCACGCAAGTGTTGGAACAGGACTTGGACTATTTATGTCAAAAATGGTCATAGAAAAGGGTCTTAATGGAACACTTAATGTTCTTAATATTGATGACGGTGTTGAATTTATAATAACTATTCCAAAGGTAGAAAATGAGTCATAATTTATTAAAAGATATGAAAGTACTAATTGTTGAAGACGAATCAACTCTAGCACGACTTTTAAAAGATGCAATTGGAGACTATTTTTTTAATGTAACCCTCGCAAAAGATGGAGAAGACGGAATTAAAAAGTTTAAATCCGTTAAACCTGATATTATTATTACCGATATTATGATGCCAAAGGTCGATGGTCTTGAAATGACAATAAAAATCAAAGAACTCAATGATAAAGTGCCGATTATTGTTTTGAGTGCCTTTTCTGATAAAGAGAAACTTTTAAAAGCCATTGAAGTTGGTATTACAAAATACTTTATTAAACCTTTTGACCCTGATGAAGTTATCACTTTTTTAAATGAGTTAGCACAAAAACTTTATAAAACACGAAGTGTGAAATTACCTTCTGAATTTGTCTTTGATACAAATACGATGAGCCTATTTAAAAAAGATGAGTTAATTAAACTGACAAAAAGAGAAAAAGAGTTTATTTTCTTGCTTGTAAATAATGCAAACAGCGTCGTAAGTACCGATATGATAAAAGGGACTTTATGGGAAAATGAAGAGATTAGTGATGAACGTTTGCGAACTTTTATTAAACGTTTACGGATTAAAACATCTAAAGACTTTATTGAAAACTCTTCAGGACAAGGTTATTTAATACAGATTTAACTCAGAGTATTTCTGTATTCAATAACAAGTTTGTCTTGAACGATTTTGGACTCATCAAAATAGGTTTTGGCCTCTTTGATATTCCCTACGTTTGTAGGGGTCTCTAAGAAGTGTTGTAAGTAGTAAGTTTTATCATACCCTAACTCACTAAGGGTACTGATCATTTGATTAACGTCATAAGTATTTAATAAGTCTGCATGAAGTGTTGTTCGAACTTCAAAATCAAATTTTTTCTCAATTAAAAAAGTCAAACTCTTTTTAAATTTGTGATATTGATTAGTTTGTGTAACATGCTCAAACTTATACTCTGGGGCTTTAAAATCTAAAGCAATATAATCAATAAGCTCTTTTTCTACAAGTTCACTGATTAAATCATGATTTAAGCCATTTGAATCCAGCTTTATTTTAAAGCCTAACTTTTTAATAGCTTGGCAAATTGGGAGTAAACTATGACTGGTAGCTTCACCACCACTTAATACAACTGCATCAAGTAAACCTTTGCGCTCTTCTAAAAAGTCTAATAAGTCTTTTATTGTATAGTTACCCTCTTTGCTATAAAGCATTGCTTCATTGTAGCAGTAAAGACACCGCATGTTGCATTGGCAAAACCACACAACACACGATAAATGATCTTGATAATCAAGGGTTGTAAAGTTAGTTATACTATAAACAATTTTCTTGTTCAGTAAACTTGACACGTTGTTTGTGCTCACCTTTTTTCCCTATGTTAAAACTCTCTACTGGTCGATGGTAACCCATAACTCTTGTATAAACAATACACTTTGTTCTTCTTTCTTCTAAATGCTTAGGCACTCTTTGTTTTTCCATTATCTTGGTCCTCTTTTAATAATTCTTCATCACATTTTGGACAGTACTCATACTCTCCAACAATATAACCATGTTTTTCACATACTGAGAATAATGGTGTTATCGTAATATACGGTAGTCTAAAGTTGGAAATTACATTTTTAACAAGTTTTCGACAACTTTCAACTGTTGAAATTTTCTCCTTCATATAGAGGTGCATCACAGTACCTCCGGTATACTTACATTGTAAATCATCTTGAAGCCTAAGCGCTTCAAAAGGATCATCTGTATAATCAACTGGCAATTGAGATGAGTTTGTATAATAGATATTTTTATCAAAACCAGCTTGAATAATCTCATCTTTGAATCGTTTTTTATCTTCTTTTGCAAAACGGTACGTCGTACCTTCAGCTGGCGTTGCTTCTAGGTTATAAAGATTTCCTGTCTCTTCTTGGAATTCAACCATTTTTTCGCGCATAAAATTTAAAATCTCAATGGCTAAATTTGCTCCATATTCACTTGAAATATCATGTTTACCATCAGTAAAGTTTTGAATCATCTCATTGATACCATTGATTCCAATAGTTGAGAAGTGATTATTAAATCCATGTAAATAACGTTTTGTATATGGGAATAACCCTCTATCATACATCTCTTGTACAAATACTCGTTTTTTCTCTAATGTAGATTTTGCTAAGTTCATTAACTCCTCAACTCTAACTAATAGTGCTTGTTTTTGGTCTTTGAATACAAATCCAAGTCGAGCCATATTTAGAGTAACAACTCCAATACTTCCTGTCATTTCTGCA
>LPNY01000132.1:48932-117183 GCA_001655195.1 Arcobacter sp. EP1 | reverse complement strand
AACTCTCTTAAGTCCAATTGTAATCGACAACACATACTACGTACGTGTCCTGGTTTATAAGCATTCTCATTAGGTACTAATTGTCCATTTGCATCTTTAACATATTGACTACCTACAAAGTTTTGGAAGTATGATGAACCAATTTTTGCCGTGTTTTCAAAAAGAAGATCAGTGTTTTCTCCATACCAATCAAAATCTTCTGTGATATTAACTGTTGGAATTGGAAAGGTAAATGGTTGTCCTGTTCTATCCCCTTCAGTCATTACTTCATAGTAAGCTTTGTTAATCATATTCATCTGTTTTTGGAAATGTTTATAAGTTAACTCTTCTGGAGAGTTTAAATCATATTCTTTTACTTTTTCTAATACCATACGTGTAGAGCAACCTTTAAATAAGTGCTCTTTATTACGTGTTGGTATTTGACCTTTTAAATCTT
Organism: Arcobacter sp. EP1; assembly: GCA_001655195.1. Lineage (GTDB taxonomy): Bacteria > Campylobacterota > Campylobacteria > Campylobacterales > Arcobacteraceae > Arcobacter_A. Next base: position 116,747 of record LPNY01000132.1, on the reverse strand, counting down.
CTGGAACAACCCAGTCAATGGTAATATTTGTAAATGGACTTTGTCCCCAACGTGCAGGAACATTTAAGTTATATACAAATGATTTAATCGTCTTTTTAATTGCTTTAAATGATAAGTTATCTTTTAAAACATATGGTGCTAAATAAGTATCAAATGATGAGAAGGCTTGTGCTCCTGCCCATTCACTTTGTAAAATACCTAAGAAGTTTGCCATTTGCCCTAATGCTTCTCTGAAGTGATTTGGTGCTCGGCTCTCAACTCGGCCCCTAACACCATTAAATCCTTCATCTAATAGTACTCGTAAACTCCAACCTGCACAATAACCACTTAGACAATCTAAATCATGAATATGATAATCTGCATTTCGGTGAGCATAGCCTTCATCTTTTGAATAGACTTTATCTAACCAATAGTTCGCAATAATCTTTCCTGCACTATTGTTAATAAGTCCCGCATGAGAATAACCAGTATTTGAATTTGCTTTAATTCTCCAATCAGTACCTGAAATATACTCTTCAATAGTTTGAGTTGAATTGATAAATGTTGTATCTGTATCTAAACCTAAGATATGTTCACGTTGCATTTTGTGCATATGTCGGTAAATCATAAATGATTTCATTACATCAAAATAACGTCCTTTATACAACTCTTTTTCAATGATATCTTGAATATCTTCAACAGCAATTACGCGTTTAAGTTTAATAATCTCTAAAACATTAAAAAAGATTGAAGTGTCATATGTAACATGAACACTTTTAAATGCTTTTTTAATTGCATCTTCAATTTTATAACTCTCAAACTCTTTATTTGAACCATCTCTTTTTAAGACTTTTAGTATCATGGATTACCTTTAAAAAATATTCGTAATTTTAAATCAAAAGCACTTAAAAAAGAATTACTAATAAAGTCACAAAAGTGTCATTTTATGGGGCTTGTAGACATTTAACTAAAGGAAAAATCAACCTTTTTTTGGCTATTCTATTCATCTAAAAAAAGGAAATAATTTAAAAATTAATTACTGCATATTTTTTCACTTTAAGGATTACTAAAAAATATAAGTGAAGGATAAACAGAATTTCAATATAATATCCCCTTTTATTTATTACAAGGATGTAAAATGAGACATTTTTTAACATTAGCAGATTTTACTAAAGATGAACTTCTTGAGATTTTAGAACTATCAAAGAAGATTAAACTTGAGACCAAAAATAAGATTTTTAAAGATTATATGCCAAAACAAGTTCTGGGTATGCTTTTTGAAAAAAGCAGTACACGAACACGCGTTAGTTTTGAAACGGGTATCTATCAATTAGGTGGAGTGGGAATGTTCCTATCTTCAAATGATATTCAGCTTGGTCGTGGTGAACCAATGAGTGATACAAGTAGAGTTATTAGTCGTATGGTTGATATGGTTATGATTCGAACATTTGGACACAATAAACTAGAAGAGTTCGCAAAATACTCTAAAGTTCCTGTTATTAATGGTTTAACAGATGATTACCACCCGGTTCAATTAATGGCTGACTATCTAACAATTATGGAAGCAGGTCTTGATAAAGATTTAGTTGTTGCTTATGTTGGGGATGGAAACAACCTTGCACACTCGTGGTTAATGTTAGCATCAAAACTAGGTTTTGAACTACGTATTGCTACGCCAAAGGGTTATGAAGTAAAACAAGAGATTTTAGATAGAGCTTTGACTTTTGCAAAAGAATCAGGTGCAAAAATTCTTATTTCAAATGATCCACAAGAAGCAGTTAAAAATGCTACTGTTGTTACAACAGATACATGGGTTTCCATGGGACAAGAGCAAGAGAAAGAACAACGAGTAAAAGAATTTGATGGATATATTGTTGATAGTGTAATGATGAAACTAGCTTCCTCAAACGCTATTTTCCTTCACTGTTTACCTGCATACAGAGGTTATGAGGTTAGTGAAGAGGTCTTTGAAGGTGAACAAAGTTTAGTATTTGAAGAAGCAGAAAACCGACTTCATGCACAAAAAGGTATTATGGTATGGTTAGATAAACAAAGAGATGCAAATGATTGATTTTAAAAAATTTGAAAAATACTCAAAACCAGGTCCTAGATATACATCATATCCAACAGCACCAGAATTTACAGAAGAGTTTAGTCAAGAAGATTTAATTGGTCGATTTAAATCACAAGATGATAATCGACCCTTATCACTGTACATTCATTTACCTTTTTGTCGAAGTGCTTGTTATTTTTGTGGATGTAATGTTATTTTTACCTCTAAAGAAGATAAAAAGGTTAAATATTTAGAGTACTTACAAAAAGAGTTAGATTTACTAAAACAACATTTAAATACAAATAGAGAAGTTACTCAAATGCACTTTGGTGGAGGGACTCCAACATACTTTAGTGCAGACCAATTACGTGATGTTATAACAATGATAAAAACAACTTTTCCAAACTTTACTGCGGATGCAGAGGTTTCATGTGAAGTTGACCCACGGTTTTTTACTAAAGAACATATGGAAGTACTAAAAGAAGGTGGATGTAACCGTTTAAGTTTTGGGGTACAAGATTTAGACGAAGAGGTTCAAAAAACAATTCATAGAGTCCAACCTTATGAAACAACTGAAAATGTGATGAAAATTGCAAGAGAAGCTGGTATTAACTCTATTAATATTGATTTAATTTATGGTTTACCACATCAAACAAAAAAGACATTTCATGAAACTATTAAACAGGTATTAACTTTAGACCCTGATAGATTGGCAGTGTTTAACTATGCCCACGTACCATGGTTAATGAAAACAATGCGAAAATTTGATGAAACAACATTTGCACCTCCTTCTGAAAAGTTAGCTATTTTAAAGGATACTATTGATTTCTTTACAAAAAATGGTTACAACATGGTTGGAATGGATCACTTTGCAAAACCGAATGATGAACTTTTTAAAGCAATAGATAAAGGTGAACTTCACCGAAATTTCCAAGGGTATACAACAAAAGGTGGTGCTGATTTAATTGGTATTGGTGTAACATCTATTGGTGATGGTGTTGATTATTATGCACAAAACTTTAAAGACTTAAAACAGTATGAGGCTTCACTAGATGCAGGACAACTACCAACCTTTAAAGGTTATTTATTAAGTGAAGACGATCAATTACGACAATTTGTAATTATGGAGTTAATGAGTAACTTTAGTCTAAATATACCGCGTGTAGAAGAAAAATTTAATATCAATTTTAATGAATATTTTAAAGATGACTTAAAAGAATTAGATGAGTTTATTGACGCTGAGCTTGTTTCAGTAACAAATGATAAAATTCAAGTAAGTCAAACAGGAACAATGTTAATACGAAATATTTGTATGCCATTTGATGCATATCTTAAAAAAATTCCTGAAACAAAAAGAAGGTTTAGTAAAACTATATAATGGAAGAAAACAAATTAAAAAACACTAAATTTGACTATACATCAATTAGTGACGAATGTGTTAAATGTGGTAAATGTAAACCCGTATGTACTATATTTAATATCAACCAAGATGAAGCGACAAGTCCAAGAGGATTTATCGATTTACTAGGTGCCTATGAACGTAATGAACTTGATTTAGATATGACTGCAAAAGAGATATTTGAGTCATGTTTCTTATGTACTAACTGTGTAGAAGCTTGTCCTAATGACTTACCAACTGATATGGTCATTGAGCAAGTACGAAGTGATATTGCTAAGAAGTATGGAATTGCTTGGTACAAGAAACTTTTCTTTTTCCTTTTACGACATAGAAAGATTATGGACTTAATGTCTCGACTTGGTTATGTATTTCAAACCTGTGGTTTAAAAATAAACAAAGAACAGCAGTCTGCTCTGCCAAAGTTTTCTTTGCCAATTGTTAAAAAAGACAGGGCATTACCGTATGCTGATGCCATTTCATTTTTAAATAAGTATCCAGAAAATTTAAAGTTTAGTGTTCAAGAGGCATCTAAAAACAAAGTTGCTATATTTATTGGATGTATGGGAAACTATGCATATACTAATATTGGTGATTCCTTAATTAAGATTCTTAAAAAACTAGAACTTGATACAGTTATTCCTAAAAAGCAACTCTGTTGTGGAGCACCTGCATATTTTACAGGTGATTTTGATACGGTTGATTATTTAGTCAAAAAAAATATTGAGTATTTTGAAACATTTATTGATGATGTGGATGCAATTATTATTCCAGAAGCAACCTGTAGTGCTATGATAAACATTGATTGGGTGCATTTCTTACATGACCAGCCCCAATGGAAAGAAAGAGCAGCTAAAATTGCTCCTAAAGTTCATATGGCAACAAAATGGTTAGAGAATAACACAAAACTAAAATCAATGCTAGAAGCTACTAATAATACGTTTGACCAAATTGTGACTTATCATGACCCTTGTCATGCTAAAAAGATGCAAGGTATTCATAAAGAACCTCGAGCACTTCTTTCTGCAAACTATAAAATTGAAGAGATGAGCGATCCAAATCGATGTTGTGGATTTGGTGGTGTAACAATGCAAAGTGAAAAATACCACTTAGCAAAAGCTGCAGGTATGCCAAAAGCTGCCATGATTAAAGAGACAAAAGCTGAAATTGTAAGTGCAGAATGTAGTGCATGTCGTATGCAAATTACTAATTCATTGCATCAAGCAAAAGTTAATGCTACTTTTAAAAATCCAATTGAATTAATTGCTGACGCATTAGACTAGGAAAATATTAGTGTTGGAATTTTGGCAAAATATTTACTCAAACTTTGATCCTGTAGCATTTAATCTAGGACCTGTTGCAGTACATTGGTATGGGCTTATGTACGCCCTTGCCCTACTTTCTGCTATTTTTGTGGCAAAGTGGTTAATAACTCACGATCATATTAATATTTCACAAGATAAGTTTGATTCTTATATCTGGTGGGCTGAGATTGGCGTTATTTTGGGTGCAAGAATAGGTTATATACTATTCTATGATCCAAATGCAATATACTACTTAACTCGTCCCTGGGAGATTTTCAATCCCTTTATTAATGGTGAATTTGTTGGAATTTCAGGAATGAGTTACCATGGAGCATTTATTGGATTTGTTTTAGCCTCTTTTCTATTTTGTAAGAAACATAAAGTCTCTTTTTGGTTTTTAGCTGACTTATCTGTTATTGGTATCTCTTTTGGATATATCTTTGGACGTATTGGAAACTTTTTAAATCAAGAGTTAATTGGACGACAAACAGATATGCCGTGGGGAATTTACGTTAATGAAATTCTTGTACACCCTTCTCAACTCTATGAAGCAGTTTTAGAAGGTCTTCTTATTTTCTTAATACTTTTTGTTATTAGAAAACGAACAACCTTTATAGGACAACTAGCAATTCTATATGGAATACTCTATTCAATAGCAAGAATCATTGCTGAACTCTTTAGACAACCTGATGCACAATTAGGATTTTTATATGGAACATCTTGGCTTACTATGGGTATATTAATATCAGCATCTTTTGCACTATTGTGTGTAACTTTTTATATTCAAAGAAATCGAACAAAAATAACTTCATAATAACACTAAACGAATAGATATTTTATTATTTAAATTGAATATCTATTCAGAAGTCTATTTTTATGTACTTTCTAGATAAAATATTTATTATTTTTTTAATTTTCTTTTCTACTACATCATTGATACATAAGTTTTCATTATTATTATCCTCATCAAAAGTTAGAAGAAGGAATAAAATGTTAAATAACTTAACCATCAAAATGAAGTTGATTATATTAATGCTGTTAATAGCATTTGGTTTTTTAATCAATATTGCTTTAAATGAGTTAAACAATGATTATCTGCAAGCATTAAATAGTACTAAGACAACTATAGAAAAAATGCAAATGCAAATCTTTGAGCTAAGAAAATATGAGAAAGATTTTTTAAGTAGAAAAGATTTAAAGTACCAAGTTAAATTTCAAAAAACATATGAATCACTTTTAAATGATATAAACTCTATACAACAATTTATTCAACAAGAAAAACTTGATAAAAAACATATTAATGAATTTAGCAAGCTTTTAAGTATGTATAAAAAAAGCTTTAATAAGATGGTTAATTTACAACAAAAAATTGGTTTACACAGTGAAGATGGACTTTATAAAAAATTAGGTGTAGCCGTGAAAGAATTAGAGATAAATGCAGATGAAACCAATGATTTTTACTTTTTAGCAGATGTTCTAACCGTACGAAAGCAAGAAAAAGATTTCATGATTCATCGAGATACTAAATATTCAGAAGAGTTTCTTTTTTTAATTGATAATCTACTTTATGATGTCCAATCGCCTACAAAAGAGATTCTAGAAGCTTATAAAAAACATTTTTTATCTTTAGTAAAAGAAGAGATTAATATTGGTTTGACTTTTAATAAAGGATTAAAAGGTCATATGAGAAACAATATTTTAAAGACTGAAAAAATTACTGAAAAAATGAAAAAAGAACTTGAATCATTTATTGATGAAAAAGAGAACTATTTGATGATTAAAAACCTTTTAATAGCACTTTCAATTATGTCATTAATAATTGTAATAACTTATTTAATTTCAACCAATATATTTAAATCAATTAATCTCTTTCAAAATGGATTATTATGCTTTTTTAAATATTTAAATCGAGAACAAAATAGTGTTGAAGAGCTTGAAATAACAGGTAAGGATGAAATTAGTTCCATGTCCCGTATCATTAATGAGAACATTCAAACAATTAAAATAGATATTGAACAAGATAAACAAGTTATTAATGAAAGTATATTGATTTTAGCACAGTATGAAAAGGGAGATTTTAATGGTAAAATTTATCAACAATCATCAAATCCTACTCTTAACGAACTTATATTAGTTATTAATAAAATGAGTTCAAATCTTGAGAATAATATTGACAGTATACTTAATGTTTTTTCTCAATATAAAAACTCTGATTATACACATCAAGTATCAACAACTGCCATTAATGGTCATTTAGAAAAACTGGCTATTGGAGTAAATGATTTAGGAGAGAATATATCAGATTTATTAAAACAGTCCCTACAAATTGGTTTTTCTTTAGATAAATCTTCTGATGAATTAATCATAAATGTTAATACTTTAAATCAATCGGCAAACAGTGCTGCTACCTCTTTAGAAGAGACTGCTGGTGCATTAGAAGAGATAACAGGTACAATTGTATCAAATTCTAATAATGTTGAACAAATGAATCAATATACTGTAAGTCTTAACATGTCAGCAAAAAAGGGACAAAGTTTTGCAAAAGATACCAATATTGCAATGGATGAAATCACAGAACAAGTCACACTTATTAATGATGCCATTAGTATTATTGACCAAATTGCCTTTCAAACAAATATTTTATCACTAAATGCAGCTGTCGAAGCTGCAACAGCTGGAGAAGAGGGTAAAGGATTTGCTGTCGTTGCACAAGAGGTACGAAATCTTGCATCAAGAAGTGCCCAAGCTGCAAAAGAGATAAAAGATTTAGTAGAAAGTGCTACTAATAAAACTGCATCAGGAAAAGAGATAAGTTCTAAAATGATTGAAGGTTATGGGTCTTTATTAAATAATATTCAAAATGCAACACAAAAAATTGATGAAATTGCAAATGCAAGTAAAGAGCAAGAAAAAGGGATTCGCCAAATCAACGAGTCTATTAATCAACTTGATAAACAAAGCCAACAAAATGCTTCAATTGCATCAAAAACAAATGATATTGCAATACAAACAGATAAAATAGCAAAAGAGATTGTAAATGACGCTAACAAGAAAAATTTTATAGGTAAAGAAGAAGTTTCAATAGAAGCAAAATAAAAAGTGTGTAGGCTGGAATGTTCTTGTAAAAACTACAAGAACATTTTATAAGTTATTCTTTTTCAGTATAACCATACTCAATAGCAAGTTCATCAATTTTGTTTTTTAACAAATCAAGTCGCCATCCATGTCTATTTGCAAAGTTTTCAATTTCAACCTCACGTTGTTCTGGTGTACAGAAGACAAAAATCCTTTTTAGAAAAGGTTTGGGAACTTGTATTGCTATGAGTTGAAAATAGTTCTCTTTACATTGCCTTGAACAGAAGGCTTTACTCATTGCTATCTTCTTTTTACAAAATGGACAGTGTGACATATCTTTTTACCTTTTTGGTGTTATTTTATAAAATTTTGCGTTTGTTACATCTTGAAGAAACTTAGGATCAACATCATGTAGAGCAATAATAAATACTTCATTGCCATCTATATGCCACCCATGTCCTGTATCAACAATTTTTTCATTTTCAAACATCTGAATTAATTCTTCTTTTGAGACTATGATTTCTTCCATTAACAAAACCTGTTTATAGTGGTATTTTTATTTGCTTTTTGTATCATCAATTACATAACCACGGTTAGAGTGGTTTCTAATAATTTCATAATAGGTTTTTTGCCGAATTTTATTTACAATATTTCGCATTGTATAAATCGACATGTTTTTACCTTTCCAAACAACTTCTTTAATTGTATCATAATCAATAATATCACCTTTCTTAGTAATAAGAAGTTTTAGAAAAGCTTTCTCTAAACGTGTAAAATCGATAAGAACACCACCTGATTTAAAGAATTGGTCTCGGTACTCATCAAAATAGATCCCATGTTGGAAATCAATTTTATCACCACGTTTGGTTTGGTTTAGACACATAATAACGGCAAGCTTAATGTCTTTTAATCGTAAAGGCTTTGAAATGAATGTATAAGCACTATTGTTAATAGCAGTTACAATATGATCACTATCATCAGAATCAGAAATAATGATTTTTGGTAAAGTTGGCACAACTTCAGTTAACTCTGTACAGAGTTCAGAGAATGAAAACCCTTCTGTTTGAGTATCAATAATAACCAAATCATAACTATTTTGGCTTGCTAATTTTACTGCATCATAGTTATTTGTTACAAATTTTAACTCTTTAAAGTATTCATCAAACTCTTGTTCTAATGCCTCTTTTGCTTTTAAATCACTACTAATAAAAAGTAGTTTGGCATTGTAAAGTTTTCTAATATTTTTAACTGTTTTTAACATGGTAAACTCTTTATTATTTATTTTTATGTAATTCTAACATAAAAATATGACTTTGTCAAAATAAAATTATTTAAAAATAACAAATTTAAAATTACTACTTCAATTCAGCCCAATTATCACCAACAGAAACAGACGTTAACAGTGGGACTTTTAGGGAAAATATTGTTTCCATTATATTTTTTATATCTGAAGTTATTTTTTCTAAACTTTTTTCTTTTACCTCAAAAATTAGCTCATCATGTATCTGTAAAAGCATAATAAGTTCATCACTTTTATTATATTTTTCATAGATTTTATTCATTGACATCTTTATTAAATCTGCTGCACTTCCTTGAAATTTAGTATTAACTGCCTCACGTAAAAATGAAGCTCGTAACATTGCAGGAGCATTATCAAAATCAAAAATTCGTCGTCTTTGTAGAAGTGTTTGAACATATCCCTCTTCTAGGGCTGCATCTTCAATAGATTTTAAATACTCTTTTACACTGGAAAAAGCTTCAAAATAAGCTTCAATATAAACCTTTGCCTCTTTTGCAGGAATTCCTAGTGTTTCACCTAACTTACGGCTTCCCATTCCATAAAGTAATCCAAAGTTAATTGATTTTGCAACATTTCTTTTCTCGACTGCTTGTTCTTCTCCAAAAATTTTAACAGCTGTTTGAGTGTGAATATCAAGACCATTATTAAAGGCATCTAAAAGTGCTTTGTCTTGTGAAAAGTGAGCAAGTAATCGTAATTCTATTTGAGAGTAGTCAATACTAATCAGTTTATACCCGTCCCTCGCTACAAAAGCTTTTCGTATCTCTCTTCCTGCTTGTGTACGTACTGGGATATTTTGCAGATTCGGATTTTTAGAACTCAATCGTCCTGTTGCTGTACCTGTTTGTAAAAATGAAGTATAAATACGATGTTTTTCATCTTTTAATCCTAACTCCAAAAGTGGTTCAATATATGTAGAGTGCAGTTTATGGGCCTCTCGATACTCCAAAAGTGCAGGAACTACTTCATGTTTATCATAAAGTTTTTGTAACACTGCTTCGTTTGTACTGTATCCTGTTTTAGTCTTTTTTGAGGTTGGTAAACCTAACGTCTCAAATAAAACAACACCCAACTGTTTAGGGGAGTTAATATTAAACTCACAACCCGCTAAAGTATATATTTTAGAACTTAACTCAGTTAAGTGGTTAGCACTTTTAACTTTTAACCCTTCTAGAAAATCAGTATCTACTTTGATTCCAACTTCTTGCATAGAGGAGAGAACTTTAATAAAATCAAATTCATGTTCATGTGCTTCTTTTACAATATGCTCACAATCGTTTGCTTTAAAATCTTCAAGAAGTTTAAAATAGACTTTTCGTGTAATATAAGCATCTTCTGCCGCGTATTCACACGCTTTAGAGATATCAATATTTGAAAAGTCTTCACCTTTTTTAACGACATCTTTAAAGGCAATCATTTTGTGGTTAAAATATTTATCACTTAAGAAATCAAGTCCTACTTTACTACTTGGATCAAGTAACCACGCTAAAATCATCGTATCAGCATAAAGTTTCAGTTCTAAATCAAAATTGTATTTCACAATATCGTAATCATATTTGTAGTTCTGGATAATCAGTTTTTTAGTGTTGAGTAATTCAATTGCTTTTTTTGCACTTTGAATTGAAATTTGTTCTGGTACTCCTAAATAAAAGTGTGCAATGGGTACATAAAAAGCCTCCTTTTCATCAAAAGAGAAAGAAAAACCAACTATTTTTGCTTGTTTGGTATCAATATGGGTTGTCTCTGTATCAAAAGCAACTAAGGTATCATTAGGAATCTTTTGAATCGTCTCAAAGAGTGTTTTTTCATCATCAATAAGTGTTGATTTAAACGTAATTACCCCAGAAACTGGGCTTGGGTTTAATGTTTTTGCTTGTTGTGTTGGCACATTTGTTTTATAGTTTAATCCATTTTGGTGTACTCTATCAACAATACGATTTAACTCATACTCTAAAAGAGTATCTTCAATTTTTAAGATAGGATTCTCTTTTGGTAAATGAAACTCCTCTAGGTTATCAATAGCATGAGCATCTTTTTTTAAGGTTACTAACTCTTTAGAGATAAATGCCATCTCTTTGCTTTCAGTGAGCAGTTTAATCCATCGCGGCTTTTCAATATTGTCTAAATTAGCATAAATATTATCAAGATTATCAAACTGTTCAATAAGTGCTTGGGCTGTTTTAGCCCCTACTCCTTTTACTCCAGGAACGTTATCTGCACTATCCCCTAATAATGATTGATAATCAGTAAACTGTTTTGGAGTTACTCCATACTTTTCAAAACAATCATTTTCTTGAATCACTTTTTTCTTGATGGGGTCAAACATATAGATATGATTATCTTCAATGAGTTGATATAAATCTTTATCGTGACTCACTACTCGAACCTTTAAGCCCTTTTCTTTTGCATCATGGGCAATAGAAGCAATTATATCATCAGCTTCAAAACCAGGCAGTGCTGCAGTTTTAAAGCCCATTTTTTCTATCCAATCAATAGCAATAGGAAGTTGTGCTAATAAATCTTCTGGTACATCTGGTCGATGCGCTTTGTATTCAGCATAAATATCATTTCTAAAGGTATTACCCTTTGAATCTAAGGCAAATACAATATAGTCAGTTTGAAAATCTTTACCAATGTTTGATATAAAATTCATAAACCCAGTTAATAACCCTGTTGGGAAACCTGCTTTTTCACCCATTTTTGCTTTTAATGGTGGTAGTGCATAAAAGCTTCTAAATAAAAATCCAAAAGTATCAATAACGGTTATAGTCTTTTCTTCAGTCATGAAATATCCTTGTTGCAAATAATAAAGAGACGTTAAATTGTAAAAATTTTATTAATAATAGTCCAGTTTGTAGTTTAGACAACTGTAATTATTTGCTAGTCTTTATGTTAGACATATTATAATAAAAAGAGATAAAAATAAGGTTATTTTATGGCATCTGATACCCCTGCTTTTGAAAGTGCAAATTTTGAATTAAAAGAGATTATTAATAACTCTTGGGATGGTATAGGAATTATCGATAAACAAACCAAGTTCGTTTACGTTAATGATGCTTTCTCACCTATGCTTGGATTTAAAAAAGAAGAGTTAAAAACAAATCCATTTTTAAACTATGTAAAAAAAGAGTATAAAGGTGACTTTTTAAAACTACTAAAAGATAATATCCAAAACTCCTATAATACGGACATGAACTTAGTGTGTATGCGAAAAGACAAGAAACCAATCTACTTAAAAATCACTATCTCTCTTATGCGAAACAAAAAGTACTTTGTCTTAAATGCAAAAGATATTACCAAAGAGATTTCTGATGATGAGATTTTAAATAACTACGTACTCTCTTTTCATACTAATAAAGAGGGTATTATTACAAAAACCTCTTATGCCTTTTGTAAATTAAGTGGTTATAGCATTGAAGAACTCATAGATAACTCCTTTTCCACTTTTAAACATAAAGATGAAAAGCAAGTAGTATTTGATAATATTTTAAAGAATTTGCAGAAAAAAAATGAGGTCAATCAACGTGTTCATTTTAGTAAAAATAGTGGTGATTCTTTTTATGTTGATATGACAATGAAATCAATTTATAACAAATATGGTGATGTTACCGGGTACACAGCACTCATGTTTGATGTGACTACGGAGTTAAGTTTAGATAAGCAACTCTCAATTGAGAATAGTAAACTTGAAATTATGTCTGAAACTATTAAAACTATTTCACATGAATGGCGTCAACCTTTAAATATCATCTCCTTAAAAGCACAAGCCTTGCAGTTTACGTTAACAGAAGATACTGATTCAATTCATGTACTAGAAGATATAAAAATGACCTCTAAGGAGCTTTCAGAGACTATTGAGGATTTTCAAAATATCATGAAACTTCGAAGTGAAAAAAGAGCTTGTTTTGTAGATGACATACTCAAAGAATCCATTGAGATGTTTAATAAACAAAAAGAGAATAGTATTGATTTTAAAATAGAGAATAGTTTAATTCAAGAAATTGAACTGAATAAAAAAGAGCTTTTAAATATATTTAATGCTCTATTTATCAATAGTAATGATGCCTTTATAAAAAACTTTATTGAAAACCGTCAAATACAATTAAAAACTTATTTGAAAAACAATACAATACACTTTATTATCAAAGATAATGCCGGAGGAATTAAAGAAGATATTCTTCCTAATATATATACCCCTTATTTTTCAACAAAAGAGAAATGTCATGGAGTTGGATTAGGTTTATATATGTGTAAAATGCTTATACAGATGCATTTAGGCGGAACCATAGATACAAAAAATTATGAAAATGGGGTTAGCTTTGATATTGCCCTACCTCTAGATTAAGGAAAAACAATGATTATTATACCCGCACGTTTAAATTCAAGTCGATTTGCTAATAAAATTTTAGTCGATATTTTAGGTTTACCAATGGTAATTAAAACAGCTCTTCAAGTGAGTAGCCTTGATGAGGTCTGTATTGCTACAGATGCACAAGAAGTTGTTGATTTAGCTAAAAAGCACGGTCTAAAGGCTGTGTTAACATCAACGGAACACCAAAGTGGAACAGATAGAATTAACGAAGCTGCACAAATACTAAAGCTTAAAGATGACGATATTGTTGTTAATGTTCAAGGAGATGAGCCTTTTATTGAACCGGAAGTAGTTCAAGCGGTTATTGATAGAGTAAAAAAGGCAAAAGAAGAAAATGATGATATTATGATGGTATCGTGTCATAAAAAAATTTCTTCTGAACTTGCTGATGATTCAAATCACGTAAAAGTTCTGCTTAATGCAAAGGGAAATGCAACCTATTTTTCACGAAGTAAAATCCCCTATCATCGAGACCATTATGAAGCTTCTTCTTATAATGGACATTTAGGAATTTATGGTTTTACTGTAAAAAGTTTATCTGATTTTTGTTCACTTGAATATGCACCAATAGAACACATTGAGAAGTTAGAGCAACTTCGTGCTATTTACCATGAGAAAAAAATTGCTATGGTTGAAGTAGAGTCGAAGTCTTTTGGTATAGATACAGAAGAAGACCTTGCCAATGCACTTAGAATATTTAGTTAGTATAAAAGCTAAAGATTTAATTATTTATTTAGATAGTTCTGATAAAATAATTACTACTGATACTAAAGGGGTTTATGCATATGGGTAGCGAATTATTGAAACAACAAGAGTTATTTGATTCATTAATGAGAACTTCCGTTCACCCTGTATTTATAATGGTTGACAAAAAAATTATTAACTACAATGAAAATTTTTGTGACTTAGTTGGTTTATCAACTATTGATAAAATCAACTCTAACGCACTACTTATTGATGAAATTTTCATAAGTAAGCCAGAAGATTTTAAGTTTTTCAATTGGTTAAAAATTGATTCTGAGGCTGAAACTAGAATATCAATTTGTAATCAAGATGAAAAAGAGCAGACTTTTATTTTAAAAGGTGTGTTTTTACCACAAAATAGTGCTTATCTTATTTACTTACAAAATATTACAAAACGTATTGAGTATGAGACAAATTTACTGAAACTTCTTTATAGTGATGCAAATACCAATTTACCTAATAGAGCTAAACTTATTGATGAGCTACAAAAAGGTGAATTAGAAATAACCTCTATTTCACTTATTGATGTAAAATCTTTTAAAGAGATTAATGACTTTTATGGTCACCGCATCGGGGATAAAGTACTTAATGAAATAGGTAAAATTATTAACAAAGAGATTAGTAGATTTCCTGAGTTAAAACTCTATAAGTTCCCTTCAGATATTTATTGTGTCACCAACACAGGTTATGATAAAGAACTTTTTGAGGCAACAATTACGCATGTGGTTGATTTAATCGATAAAGAAGTTTTCCACTTTGATCAACATGAAATTAACGGGCGCGTAACAGCAGGTATCTCTTTTTCTGAAAAGAATAATAAACTCATTACTGCTGATTTAGCTCTACAAGCTGCTAAAAAAGACAATAAAGACTATTTGATTTTCTATGAAGAACTTGACAACCTTCAAGAGTACGAAAATAATATGAAGTGGACAAAAAAAGTCAAAAATGCATTAAAAGACGATAATATTATTGTCTATTTCCAGCCTTTAATTAACAACGAAACACTAAACGCTGATAAATATGAATGTTTAGTCCGGTTAAAAGATGGTGAAAAAATTGTTTCCCCTTTCTTCTTTTTAGATGTTTCTAAAAAGTCAAATCAATATGTGCATATTACAAAAATAGTTATCGAAAAAGCATGTCGGAAGTTCTCTGGTTTACCCTATGAATTCTCAGTAAATATCTCTTATGAAGATATTGATGATCCAAGTTTTTACTTTTTTATTGAAGAGACTATTTTAAAATATGGCGTTCAAAATAAAATTGTTTTTGAAATCCTGGAAGATGAAAATGTTAAAAACTACGATGTGCTCATTGAGTTTACTGATAAAATTAAAAAACTTGGTTGTAAGGTAGCTATTGATGATTTTGGTAGTGGATACTCCAACTTTGAGCACCTTTTAAAAATGAAAATCGATTATTTAAAAATTGATGCTTCACTAATTAAAAATATTGCAACGGATGAGAGTTCTTATAAAATCACCAAAACAATTGTTGAATTTGCAAAGAGTTTAAATCTTAAGACCATTGCAGAGTTTGTTGAAAACAAAGAGATTTTTAATATTGTTAGAGAATTAGATTGTGATTTCTCTCAAGGATACTACTTTGCACCTCCGCTAGATGATCCTAACTATAACAGAAAGGATTTAGATGAATAAAGAAATTTTAAAAGATCTCAAAATTCTTTATGTAGAAGATGAAAATGATGTTAGAGAATTCACCGGTAAAATCCTACAAACTGTTGTAAAAGAGGCACTTTTAGCTGAAAATGGTCAAATAGGACTTGATACATATAAAGAAAACCAAGACATTGATTTGATTATCACAGATATTAATATGCCTAAAATGAATGGTTTTGAAATGTGTCGTGAAATCAAAAAAATCAATAATGCTATTCCTATTGTTGTTACTAGTGCACATAATGATCCTGACTTTTTAAAAGAAGCTATTGATATTGGTGTTAATGCATATGCAATGAAACCAATAGATTTATACCAACTCATAGATAATATGGTCATGGCAGTTGAACCCTTTTATTTAAAAAAGAAACTTGAAGAAGTAAATATGTCTTTACAGATAAAAGTTGAAGAGGGAATTAAACAAATCAAATCTATCTTAGATGCTCAAGATAACATTGTCCTTGTCACTGACGGAGAAAAAGTACATAATGTCAATAAACGTTTTTTGGAGTTTTTTAACTATAAAGACTTAGAAGATTTCCAAAGTAGTCGAAAATGTATGGATGATTTTTTCTTAAAAGATGAGGGCTTTTATAGTTCAGATGTTTTAGATGAGGGAGAGTTTTGGTTTCAACATATGATGTTACACCTCAATGAAATTGATCGTATTGTTAAAATGAAACGTATTAAGGATGGTGAACAACGAATTTTTACTGTTAATATTGACAATTTTGAAGAGAAAGATGAATACTATGTTATCTCTTTTACTGATATTACTGAACTAAAAGAGAAATCTAATCTTTTAGAATATCAAGCAACACATGATACGTTAACCGGTCTATTCAATCGTCAAAAATTCCATGATATCTTTAGTAAAGAGGTACGTAGAGATAAACGTTACAACAACTCTCTTTCTATGATTATTTATGATATTGATCATTTTAAGAAAGTTAATGATACCCATGGACATCTTGTAGGTGATGAGATTTTAAGAGATATTTCAAAACTTGTTGCTTCAACAATTAGAGAACATGATACTGTTGTACGTTGGGGTGGTGAAGAGTTTATTGTACTTTTACCTCAAACTGACCTTGATGGAGCAATTAAAGCGGGTAAAAAGCTTCAAGAAGTTATTGCATCCTACAAAAATCCTACTCTCAATGAACCCATAACGCTAAGTTTTGGGATTACCGTACTAAAAAGTGATGATACCGAAGAGAGTATTATAAAGAGAGCTGATGAGGCACTTTATCAAGCAAAAGAGAAAGGAAGAGATAGAATAGTTTCTCTTTAGAAACTAAAATCTTCCCCTAAGTAGTGTTCTCTTACGTTAACATCATTTTTAATATCTTCACTTTTTCCACTTGCTAATAATGATCCACTTTTCATTACGTAAGCTCTATGACAAATTTCTAAAGTTTCTCTTACATTATGGTCAGTAATTAATACACCAATTCCTCTGTGAATGAGTTGATTAATAATTTCTTGGATATCTTTAACTGCAATTGGGTCAACCCCTGCAAAAGGTTCATCTAGAAGTAAAAACTTTGGTCGAGAAACAAGTGCACGCGCAATTTCAGTCCGTCGTCGCTCCCCACCTGATAAAGAGACCCCTTTTCGTTGTCTGATTGGTTCAATATTAAATATTTCAAGAAGTTCTTCCACACGTTTATGTTGTTCTGCTTTGTCTTTTATCACAATTTGAGCAGCAAGCATCAGATTATCTTCAACACTTAAGTCCTTAAAGATAGAAGACTCTTGTGGTAAATACCCTATTCCTTTTAAAGCACGTTGATGTAAGGGTAAGTGCGTAATATCTAAATCATCAAAATAGACATTTCCAGCACTAGGTTGCACTAAACCACACACAGTATAGAATGTTGTTGTTTTTCCTGCTCCATTAGGTCCTAATAGACCTACAATTTCACCACTAGCAACTTCTAAACTTATTCCATGTAAAATTTCTGTTTTTTTAATACTTTTTTTAATATCTTCAATTCGTAATTTATGCATCTATTGTATATCGCCTTTTAGTTTCTAACTTTTCTATTTCTAAGGTCATGGTATTAAATCCATATGACATTAAAAGCTCTTTTAATCGGTTATCACCCCACTCTACAAAGTGAGTCCCCTCTTTTTCGAACTCTTCTAATAAACCCAAAGAGATAAACTCTTCTAAGGTTTTATTATAAACATCATAATGAAAAATAGCCTCTCCATACAGAGTCTGTATGGAAAAAGTTGGAGAAGTAACTAAATCATCTAATCCAACACTTTTTACATAGTTTTTAACAAAGGTTGTTTTACCACTTGCTAAATCACCTTGTAAAAGAACAATTGTTATATTCTTTTCATCAATTTGTTTTTGTACTTCATTGATAATAGTCTCAATCTCATTTAACGCTAATGTATAATTCAAATAGGGTTTCCTACATCAATGTATTAGAGACTTTAATAAGTTCATCAAGTTTATCTTTTGCTTTACCGCTTACGATTGCTTCACGTGCCATTTCAATACCATCTTTAAAATCTCTGGCTTTACCATCAACAATGAGTGCAGCTGCAGCATTGATTAAAACAATATCAAGTTTAGCACCATTTTCTTTACCCTCTAAAATATTACGTGTAATTACAGCATTTTCTTGTGCATTCCCTCCTACAACAGCCTCTTTTGGAGCTAGTTGTAGACCATAATCTCGAGGGTCAATAATAAACTCCTCAATTTTTCCATTATCTAATGAGTTTGCATAAGTAATATCTGAAATTGAAATCTCATCCATACCATCATTTGAGGATACAACCATTGCCTTTTGAGTATCAAGCATATTAAGAGCTTCTGTAATTTTACCAATAAAACTTTTGTCAAATACACCTATAAGTTGTTTTGAAACCGTTGCAGGATTTGATAAAGGACCTAAGATATTAAAAATAGTTCTATTTGGAATACTCTTTCGAATCGGCATAATATACTTCATCGCTGGATGGTGATTAATAGCAAACATAAAACAAAAACCTGTCTCTTCAAGCATGGTTGATAACTTAGGCATTGTTAAACTCAAGTTGATACCTAAAGCTTCAAGCATATCAGCACTACCTGAGTTACTTGTAATACTTCGGTTACCATGTTTTGCCACATAACATCCACATGAAGCTAATAAAATGGATACTGTTGTTGAGATGTTAAAAGAGTTAGATTTATCTCCTCCAGTACCACAGTTATCAATAAGTTTTGTTTTAAGTTCATAAGGTATTTGTAAAGGAATTAAGTGATCTCGCATCGCACTTGCAGCTGCAGCAATTTCAGCAGCCGTTTCACCTCTCTCATAAAGCTCAATTAAGTACTCTCTTACTTCTTCTTCAGGAAGTCGATTTTCAAATATGTCATCAAATTTTAGTTTAGCTTTATTAAACATCGTTAATCCTTTTATTATTTATTCGATAGCCGTAAAAGCGTGAACTACGCACTCTTTTTTACGTACTCATCCATTTTTGATTTAGGTGTTGATTTTGTAGCGGGTATTTGCAGTACTTTAAAAGTATCTGTTCGTTCAAGATATTTAATCTCAATAACATCCCCTACTTTCACCTCTTTTGCCTTTTTAACCGCTTGCCCGTTGATGAAAACAACTTTATGTTCAAGCATATCTTCAGCAACTGCTCTTCGTTTTGTAATATTCACTGCATTTAAAAATTTATCTATTCTCATAATTAAGATTATAGCTAAGTTTAGATAAAATATCTGTCTTAAAAATAACAAGAAATAATAAAAAAACTTTTATGGAGATACAATGAACAAAAAAGACGTTAAAAAAGTTGTATTAGCTTATAGTGGTGGGTTAGATACTTCTACTATATTAAAATGGCTTCAAGATGAATATAATGCTGAAGTTATTACATTTACTGCTGACTTAGGGCAAGGTGAAGAAGTTGAACCAGCACGACAAAAAGCACTTGATTGTGGGATTAAACCAGAGAATATTTTTATTTTAGATATTAAAGAAGAGTTTGTAAAAGATTACGTATTCCCTATGTTTAGAGCCAATGCAATTTACGAAGGTGAATATCTGTTAGGTACTTCTATTGCGCGTCCTTTAATTGCTAAAAAACAGATTGAAATTGCGGAAAAAATGGGTGCGGATGCTGTTTCTCATGGAGCAACTGGAAAAGGAAATGACCAAGTTAGATTTGAATTAGGTTATTTAGGACTTAATCCAGATATTACTGTTATTGCACCATGGAGAGAGTGGGATTTAAATTCACGAGAGAAACTATTATCTTATGCAAAAGAGCATGGTATTGAAATTGATAAAAAACATATTGATGAAAATGGCGTACCAGCAGTGAGTCCTTACTCTATGGATGCTAACCTTTTACATATCTCATACGAAGGGTTATCATTAGAAGATCCAAATGCTGAACCTGAAGAAGCAATGTGGTTATGGACAAATTCTCCTGAAGCTGCTCCTGATAAAGCAGAATATATCTCTATTGATTATAAAAATGGTGACCCAATTGCAATTAATGGTGAAGCAATGTCTCCTGCAACAATTTTAGAGACCTTAAACAACTATGGAAACAAACACGGTATTGGACGTATTGATATTGTTGAAAATAGATATGTTGGGATGAAAGCACGTGGTTGTTATGAAACACCAGGTGGAACTATCATGTTAAAAGCGCACAGAGCCATTGAATCAATTACATTAGATAGAGAAGCAGCTCATTTAAAAGATGAGATGATGCCAAAATATGCAAAACTTATCTATCAAGGATACTGGTTCTCCCCTGAGCGAGAAATGATGCAAGCAGCTATTGATTCAACACAAAAAAATGTTGAAGGAAGAGTTAACTTAAAGCTTTACAAAGGAAATGTTATCGTTATAGGACGAGAGTCTGAAAAATCGCTTTTCTCTGAAGCACACTCGACATTTGAAGAGGATGAAGTATACAATCAAAAAGATGCAGAAGGGTTTATTCGACTTAACGCACTACGATTTATCATCGCAGGTCAAAATAAAAAATACTACCACTTATAAGAGTTTATTTAAACTTTTAGAAGCTTAAAAGAGGGTCTTCCCTCTTTTGGCTTCATAATTATTCATAAAAATCTCAAAATGGACACTTTTTAGTCACTTTCCCTCGAAAAAATAATATCATATAGAGTATAATAAACTACAAAATTATAAATTGCTATTTTTATGTGACTATTCACTGATATAATCATAAAAATAAATTTAGGATGACCTTTTTGCAGTATTTAAAAGATTTAGAAAAGATAGTGAATATCAACTCTTTTACCGCTAATAAAGCAGGAGTTGATAAAGTTGGTCAGGTAATGACAACTTGGTTAGAAGAATTAGGTTTTACAACAAAAGTTTTTAAGCGTGAATTCATAGGAGATCATCTTCTTTTTAAAACACCCAGGAAAGAGGGGTTACCTAATATTTTATTATTAGGTCATAATGACACTGTTTTTCCACAAGGTTACTTTGAAACTTTCAAACAAGATGAGACTTGGGTTTATGGCCCAGGTGTTTGTGACATGAAAGGTGGAAATATAGTTGCCTTAGAAGCTTTGCGTAATTTATATGAAACAAATAATAGCATTACAAATATAGATTTTCTTTTAGTAAGTGACGAAGAGACGGGAAGTGATGATTCATCTGCCGTTAGTTCAAAACTTGCAAAAGATTACGATTACTGTTTTGTTTTTGAAGCAGCAGGTGAGAACTTAGAATTAGTGACCGCCAGAAAAGGTGTAGGTCGGTATATCATCAAAATTGATGGGAAAGCTAGTCATGCAGGAACTTCTTACACCAAAGGAATCAATGCCAATTTAGAAGCGGCACATAAATTTATTGAGTATTCAAACTTAATCAACTTGGATGAGGGAACTATTGTAAATATTGGGCAAATAGAGGGTGGTATTGGTATCAATACTGTCTCACCTCATTGTGAAATGAAGATGGAGTTTCGATTTGATAAAAAGAGTGAACAGCTTCGTGTTATGCAAGGGGTTGATCGTATTACAAAACACTCCTATGTTGAAGGAACAACGGCTCATGCTGATGGAATAATTCAACGAGGAGTCATGGAAGAGAATGATAAGCAGTTCAAATTGATTAAACTTTTTGAATCACTCATTGGTGAAAAAATTCCTAATGAACGTAGAGGTGGTGTAAGTGATGCAAATATAGTAGCGAGTCAAGGGACTACAACATTAGATGGATTTGGACCATTTGGTGATGGAGATCATACAGTACATGAAAGAGCTCTAAAAAGCTCTTTTGAACAACGTATTGATATGATGACAACAATTTTAAAACATTTTCAAAAATAAATATAGAATAAGGGGAGATAATGAGTAAACGAAAAGTTGGTATGTGGTTATATCAAAATGGTGGCGGTGATAAGATTGAACAAAAAATTGTTACTAAACTAAAAGAACGTGGAATTGAATCTATTACTGGTATCAATTTACGTCAAGCAATCGCTAAAAATGGTCATATTCTTTATAATGGAATTAAACTGGATAAACTGGATCTCTTCTTATCTTATAATGCAGGGGAACAGACTCAGTATCAAATGTATTTGTATAAAGCGCTGAATCATGTTGTTCCAATGATTAACTCTTATGAAGCCTTTGAATTAACAGAGGATAAGTTTCAAACAGCATTTTTACTACGACATCATAAAATCCAAACAGCTGATTATAAACTTTGTCACAGGGACGATTCTCACCACTTGCAATCGATCATGGAAAAGTGGTCAAAAATGGTTTATAAGCCGACTGATGGTTGGGGTGGAGTTGGTCTAACAAAAATTGAAAACAAAGAGACTCTTGATATGTTAATGCCATTTTTAAATCAAATGGATTTACGATACTTCTATGTTGAAAAATTTATTGATTATGATAATACAGACTATCGTGTGGACATCGTAGATGGACAATATGTTGGATGTTATGGAAGAAAAGCAAGCAGTAATGATTGGCGAACAAATGTTACAAGCGGTGGAAGTGTATTTATTCGAGAACCAGAAGATACTGTAATCGAATTGGCACTAAAAGCGGCTAAAGTAACGGGCCTTGATATTGCGGGAGTTGATATTATTTATGATAGAAAAAAAGAAGAGTATGTTGTATTAGAAGTTAACGGTATTCCAGCGTTTGCAACACCAGAACAAGAGAAAATGGGATTAAACTTTAACGACAAAAAAATTGAGTTAATTGTTGATTTAATTGATAGAAAAACAAAAAAACAAAAAAGTGAACGACGAAAAGAAGAACGAAGAAAAAAATAATAAAAGGGAAGAAGATGAGCAAAAAGAAGAACAAGTTACCAAAGTTAGGATTTTTATATTTAGATTACGTATTACGTTTTTTTGACCATTCAAATTTTAAAGGATGGCCAGATAAGATAGAGACTGTAACTTACCACTGGAAAAATGATAAAAAAAGATTTATTAAAGAAGTTAAGAAAAAGAAAATTGAAGTATTAATTGGAAATATTCCTGCAACTGCTTATGATACCTTTGTTGAGATCTCAAGAGAGTTACCAAATGTACGATTTGTACCATCATTAGAGACACAATTTCCAAACAAATCAAAAGAGAATGTTACACTATTTTGTGAAAAACATAGTATTGCAGACCCTAAAACAAAAATCTTTTACGACAAAGAAAAGGGTTATAAATATTTAAAGAAAAAAGCGACATATCCTCAAATTATTAAACGAAGTTACGGAGCATCAAACTATGGTGGTTACTTTGTACATAAAGCAGATAACTTTGAAGAGGCTTTTGAATTACTAGAAGAGAAACAATACAACCCTATTTATACACAAGATGCAATTGATTTAAAATACTCTGGTGACTTACGTGTTATGTTAATTGGACATAAACCTATTTGTGCTTTCTGGCGATTCTCTGGTGAAGGTGAGTGGATTACAAACACTTCTCAGGGTGGTTCAATGTCATATGAAAATGTACCAATGAATGCATTAGAATTAGCAGTAGAAGCTTCAAAAGCAGCAAAAGCTGAGTACTGGGCGTGTGATATTGCTATTGATGCAAAAGATGATAAAGCATATATATTAGAGTGTGCAACTGCTTTTGCAGCATTCCCTTATATTCGAGATTGGATTTGTCAATACTTAATGTGGGATTTCTCAAATGGAAAGTTCCCTAAACCACATATTCCACTATTCTCATGGGAAGAGTTAGGAAAAATTGACTCATCTCTGCTTCGAACAATGCGTCATATTGCCTTTAGTAAATATAAACCATCATGTGATGGAACATGGTTTATTAACGATAAAACAGATTCATTTGATATGGAAAAGACGGAAGAGAGTTTCCCAAGTGATGTTCCTGATTCAATTGCTCCTAAAGAGTTACCAATTAAAAAAGAGTTACTAAAAAAAGAGAAAAAATCTAAAATTGATGTAACTAAAATCAATTTAAACAATGCTTCATTGACTGATATCATGACACTTCATGGAATGGAAGAAGACTTAGCTATTGAAATTCATGAACATTTAGAAGATAATATTATTACTGACTCATCAGACCTTTTAGATTTAGAATCTATTGATGAGACAATGATTGCAACATGGAATGATGACTTAGAAGATATGCGTTATGATATAAATGAATGTGACGCTAAATCTTTAAAGAAAATCAAAGGAATTGGTGCTAAACTTTCAAAAATTATTCTAGATGCCAAAGAAAAATTAGGAGAATTCACTTCAATTAATCAACTAAAAGATATTGAAGGAATTGGAAAAAATAAATTTTCAGAGCTTAAATCTAGATTTAAAATTGGAGAATAGTTATTGAAACAGCTTTATAGATCATATGGTGAGTCTACTGATATATTCAAGGAGTATGAGAAAAAGTATCCACACTATTTCAAACTTGAATCTATTGGTCAGACATGGGAAAAACGAGAGATTAACTTAATTACAATCTCAAAAGATATCAAAGAAGCTGATAAAAAACCTGCCCTGTTCTTTACAGGTACCATTCACGCTAGAGAATGGGTAGGACATGAATTAGGAATTGAGTTTGCTAAGTATATTTTAGAAAACCTAGAGCAAGACTTAACACTACAGCATTACTTAGAAAATGCTACTATATATATGGTACCATGTGCAAATCCTGATGGATACGAGTACTCACGAAACCACTTCTCTTTTTGGCGAAAAAACAGACGTGTAAATGCAGATGGAAGTTATGGAGTTGATTTAAACCGTAACTTTCCTATTGGGTTTATTAATAGTACTAATACCTCTTCAAATGTTTATGGTGGACCTGAACCCTTTAGTGAACCAGAAACAAGAGCCCTAAAAAATTTTGTTGAAGCACACAATAATATTACTATTGCCTTAGATTATCACTCTCAAGGGAATGTTTTCTTTCCTGCACACGATTTTAGACACGAAGATACCATTGATACAACGGATATGAATACTTTATGTGCGAATATGGCAGAAGAGATTCGTAAAATTTCAGGACGAGAGTATGGAATCCATCAAGGAAAACCACCTGCAAAATTAATTTCAGGTAGTGGGCGAGAGTTCTACTACTCAAAAGGAATTATATCAACAGTTGTTGAAGTAGGAACTCGAAATATATCTGACTATATGGATGATATGAATGAACACTTACGAGAGCATATCCCTGCTCTGTTAGCCGCTCTTAAAGAGGTGGATAACTACTCCAAAGATTCTGCTGTAAAAAGAGTTGATTCCTTTGAAGTATCAGAAATTGGCTCTCATCATGTTGATTTAAAGTGGGAATACGCACTTAATGAGGATATATTTTTTGAAATTTACAGAAGTAATAAAGATAAAAACTTTTGTCTACCATCAAATTTAATAACACGAACACAAAGTTTGGAGTTTAGTGATATTAATCTTAGTTCTAATAAAGACTATTTTTACAACATACGAGCAGTCAATAAAAAAACAGGTACAAAATCACCCTACTTTCCACAAGTAAAGGTACGAACTAATCCTGAATTTGACGAGTTTTCACGAACTTATTACTCTTTGGCTTCAAAAACTGGATATGTAGCAGAGAAACTTGCTAACAATGAAAAGCATTTTGGTGTTAATTCCCTGTTTGTAGGAGTTGATACAAATAAAGGTGTCTCTTATGCTATTGTAACCATTAGTTTAAAATCAATGCCTATTAATGCTATTATTAAATCTGCCTCAATTAATCTTTATCCAATCAATCGAGTATCAACTACAATTGAAAAATATGGTGAATGGAATGTGGGAATTGTTAACCAAGAGACAATGGGAGATATGACGAACTTTGATGATGTTGATTCAATGGATATTATCTCTTATGTTGGTAGAGCTACAGAGTCACATCAACTTACTCAAGGTATTTGGAGAACATGGGAACTCTCAGGGATGGAGTGTGATATTCTATCTTCTCAAATTAAAAATGATCAAGTAGTATTACGAGTAGAAGGTCCTAAAGAGCTTCGAATTGGTCGTGATAGACAAATGATGCAATGGGATATTGGATATGGTAAGTTTGGTTTTGGATTACCCTATCGACCACGAGTAGAGATTACTTATCAATTAGAACCAACCATTACCACGTTGTATCCAAAAGAAGTTTATACAGTATCAAAAGATGAAATTAAAAAACATGAACTTACTTCTGGATTTGATAAAAGTGGTTCAAAGGTTTATTCGACCTTTGAATTCAATCTATCATCACTTCCTCCTTATGATGATACGATTATTACGAAAGCCTATTTTGAGTTAAATTCAACAAAAGTCTATTTAAAAGATGATATTCGTTTCCATTTAGAGTTTGTTGATGAAAACATTGATAAAGACTATGAGGGCATCTCCAATAGAGAAGTTATTCAAAATATTGGTTACGATGTGAGTGCAAATGAACTTCAAAACAACCAAACACAATATTTCATGTTTGATACGTTCTCAGAAATTGAACTTAATAAAAAGTTCAAAGATAAAAGTGATGTTGCTTTTGTTTTAAAACCAACTTCGTCGAAAGCATCCCTTAAAAATAAAACAATTTCATGGGAAGTCAATAACCAAGACTTAGCTCCTAAGCTAATTATTGAACATATTCCCAAAAGACGATTCCCCGTTGAACAGGTAAGTGACGAAAAACTTGTACGTGAGAATGGGAAAATAAAACTTGTTTGGAATAACCCAAAGGATAAAGCTCTTAAGGGTATAAAAGTTATCAAAAATGCATATCGTGCACCACTATCACACATAGATGGTCAAAAAATATTTGCAGGAATGGATAGCTATACGTTTGATGACTTTGGGGCAAAAGATATACCTAAGTACTTTGCAATTTTCACTTATGACGATGTACCTAATTACTCTGAACCAATTATTTTAAAGTATGAGCCTAAATAGAATTTTCTATTTGGCTCTGCTTACTTCACTATAAAATCTTTTAATACCTTTTAAAACTTATTTTCTCTTATTCAAGCTTTGATATAATAATCACTTTAAGAGATTAAAGGATTATATATGTTAATGAAATTTAAAGAATTTTACCCAATTGTTGACTCTACTGCGTGGATAGCTCCTAGTGCAGATGTTATAGGGAATATTGAGATAGGAAAAGACTCTTCTGTATGGTTTGGGTGCGTTTTAAGAGCAGATGTTAATGCCATACGAATAGGTGATCGAACAAACATTCAAGACCTCTCAATGATTCATACAGATGTTCATACTCAAACAATCATTGGTGATGATGTTACTATTGGGCATAAAGTTATGTTACATGGATGTACGGTTGAAAATGGGTGTTTAATAGGAATGAGTGCAACAATTTTAGATGATGTTGTTATTGGAGAAGGTAGTATTGTAGGTGCAAATTCACTTGTAACACAAGGAAAAAAATTCCCACCACGTAGTTTAATCATGGGAAGTCCTGCTAAAGTTGTTAAAGCATTAGAAAAAGAGGATGTTGAAGGACTTATTCGCCACGCAGGTCATTATGTTGAGTATAAAAATGATTACTCGTAGTAGATAGACTTATGTCTATCTATGATGTTTTTTTTAGGCACACAGAACGAGTTTCATACTCACCCATTCGATAATTTAATCGTGTTTGAACTTTATAGATATACCCCTCTTGTATACACTCTTTTTTAGATAGTTTTGAAATATCATTACTACATCCTGTAAAAATACAAATAAGGGTTAAGATACTCAGTGAAATTTTCATAACAAACTCCTTTTATGTAGTTATATTATAATTATCAATGGTACTTCAAAAGTATCATTTAGTTGATTATTTTATTATCAATCAAACAAAGTTTTTAACTCAACAAGAATATTTTTTCTGCTTTTAGAGTATTGAGACTCCAAGTTATAATTATCTTCTTTTATTTGATATGACATATCTTTTAACTCGTTAACTTGTTCTTTTAGCAAATCACTTAACATATCAATCTCTTGTTCTTTTTTTATTAGCTCTTTATAGTAGTAGGTACTTTTATAGGCTTTCTCAATTTCTACAAAGAGTTTTTCAATGGTAAAAGGTTTTAAAACAATATAGTTGATGCCATACGTTATTAAATCAAGTAAAGTATGAGCTCTTCTATCTGTTAATGTAACAATACATGGCAAGTTAGGAGAAATATGTTTAAAAGACTTTATAAGCTCCATACCATCAGTATCTGTCATATGTAAATCAACAATAACTAAATCAATATTATTATTTAAAAAGATTTCACTAGCTTCCGTGGCATTTGTGGCTGTTAAAACATTTTTATATTTAAGTGAAAGTGACTTTCTTACATTTTGACGAAGGTCCTCTTTATCTTCTACATATAAAATTGTAATATCAATCATTTTGATTACTTTCTTATTTTTTTCGAGAACTATATTTTTCATGATAAACTCCTCTACTGTAAGTATAAGTTAAAAGAGTACTGTAAAAGTATTATTTATGTAAAGAAGTAAGAAAAAAGGAACATACTCTTAAAAAAGAGTATGTTTATTAGTGGATATTAATTTTGTAACCAAATCCATAGACGTTTTCAATATCCAGTTCTGGTATTTTTTTACGTAGCCGTGAGATGATATTTTTTAGGTTTTTTACATCAGGTGAAGTCTCATCATTATCTTTCCACAGATGGATAATGATTTCATCAACTGTATAGGTTTTCTCTGTAACTTTTAGAAGTAAATCAATTAAAAGAAGCTCTTTTTTTGTTAATTTTATATCCTCTTTACCACGGTTGAGTTTTTTGCTCTCTTTATTCCATATAAGAGCAGGTGTTAAATTAACTAAGGTGCTTTGGGTCTCACTATTTTCATTGTTTTTAATATAAATATCTTTTGAAATATTAAAAATAGTGTGCACAAAACTATTGATTTCAATGGGTTTTGTAATGAATTGCGAGATTCCAATATTTACAAGTTCCATTAAATACTCAGACTCACTATGTGCAGACAAAACAATAACAGGCTGCTCTTTGTAAACTTTATAGATCTCTTTAGTAAGATCGATACCATCCATTTTTGGCATTTTAATATCAGTAATAACTAAATCATAATAGGATTTTGTATCATTATAAAAGCCTATATATTGTTTCAGACCTTCTTCACCATTAACTGCAATATCAACATGATTAAAGATATCGCAAAGAAGTTCATGGGTCTCTTTTCGAATAAACTCATCATCCTCTACAAATAAAACACGCATATTCTCCGCATATTTTTCCAATAAAACGTAATCAACCATTTCTTCCACCTTCATTTAGTGAATAATTATACACTATTCGTTATTATTTTACAGTAATAGAAGGGTTGATAATGATTTACGATGAAATGTTTTTTGAAGAAATAAATACGGTACTAAATGCAACGATTGAAGGGGTACTTTTAATTGACAATGGTTTTATTGCGAATGTTAATGATCCTTTTATAAAAAGTTTAGGGTATAAATCAAAAGATGATCTCATTGGCAATTTAGCTACTGGTTGTTTAATGCCCTCTTCGGCAGAGAAATATATTGAATTTAATAAAACAAAATTTCAAGAAGTAATCCTTTTATCTAAAGATGGAGAACTCATACCAGCTATTATTAAAATAACTGACATTACTCTTAAATCAAAACTTTTTAAGATGGTTTCTGTTTTAGACTTAACTGAACTTAAAGAGAAAGAGACGCTTCTTTTAAAACAATCAAGAATGGCTGCAATGGGGGAGATGATTTCTATGATTGCCCATCAATGGCGACAGCCATTAGCGGCGATTAGTTCGGCAACTGCAAGTATGAAACTTAAAATTGCTATGAATAAAGCCGATTTAAAACTCTTTGATAAAAAAATTGATGAAGTGGGTACCTATTTACAATATATGTCCAAGACCATTGATGATTTTAGAGACTTCTTTAAAAATGATAAAAGAAAGTGTCACTTCTATCTCAATGAACTTGTTGATCTAAGTATCAAAATGATACTTCCCGCTTTACAAACCCATGGGATAGATGTAACCATTCAAAAAAAAGAACTCAGCAAAATATTCCTTTACGAAAATGAATTAGTACAAGTTATTTTAAATATTTTAAACAACGCAAAAGATGCTCTTGTGGATAATAAAATTTCAAAACCTTATATTGATATCCAATTTGAAGAAAAAGAACAATGTCAAATTGTCACTATTAGTGATAATGCAGGGGGAATACCTGATCATATTATTAATCATATTTTTGAACCTTACTTTTCAACGAAAGAGAACAAAAATGGTACAGGGTTAGGACTTTATATGTGTAAGATTATTATTGAAAAACATTGTAATGGTCAGATTTTAGTTAACAACACCCAAGAAGGATGCTGTTTTACTATCATTCTTAATAATTAAGATTAAAGATTATTGAGTTTTTTGTAGCTCTCATCAAGTTGGCTGTAAAGAATTTCAAAACTTACATCTTCCATTGATTCTAATAAAGAGACCATAATAACGTTATCTTCATTACCATCCCAATCTTTGATATAAGTACCCTCTTTATAGCCGTTATCTTGTCTAAATTTATTCAGGCAGTTTTTACCAATATAGAGTTTTTGTAACCAAGTAAATGAGAGTCCAGAAATCTTACAACACCTAAAAAATTGATCAATAAAACGTTCAATTCCACTAAATGATGGCATGTTTCCTGTCTCAATTGCCAAAGAAATATAAGAGAGCTTTTCAGCCTCTTTTACCATAGCTTTTACATCAATATCAGTTGCTGCTTCATAGATACAGTGGGTATTTACTAATGATACCGCTTTAGGGACATTTGTTTCTTGTAGGACATAAGACATTAAAAAGTGCCAAATATCAACAAGTTCCACGTGAATATTATTCATATCAGGTTGAGCATTAATATTTTTCCAATGTTTCCATGGGGTTGAATCAATCAATTCAGCCACTTCCATATGAATACATCGTAACCAGTTTATCTCTTTTCCAAACTTATTAATTCCTAACTCCCAATTTTTTCCATTGGTAGAGTCATTTAACTCTTTTTGTAATAAAAACATCTCTTCTAATTTTGAAGGAAAACTTGATGCCTCTTCTAATAAAGATGCAAGAGGTAGACACTCTTCAACTAACGTGTCTAAGGCAGAGCTATTAGGTAGATTTGTATCCCCTTTTAATAGATGAATAATTAATGATATTGTATAAGGAACTTCATCTTTTTCTTCCCATTGTAGAACATCTGAAGGTGTCATACCTACATATTTTGCGAAATCTTCAATGGTTAAAAAACCTAATGATTTAGTGGTAACTTTTAACTCTTCGTATAACAAATTGTATCTCCTAAAATCAATATATTATTGATAAATATAAACAAATATTGTACATAAAATTAACTTTATTTTAAATCAGTATTAAAGAGGTATTGTTTTTTGTTACTTTATTTCTGCTCAAAAACTATAAAATAGAGAGTTCTATTGTAAAAAGTGCACCCTGTGTACTGTTACGTACCATTAATTTTCCATGGCTATGCTGTTCAATAATCATTTTACTCATATAAAGCCCTAAACCTGTACCATTTTTATTCTCTTTAGTGGTAAAGTAAGGTTCAAAAATTTTATTCATAAGATTTTGAGGTATTCCCCCTGCATTATCTTCAATCTCAATATAAGCACAATATTTATCATGCCAATATCGTAATACTAACGCTTTCTTTTCTACTTTTTTTTCTACTAAAGCATCTTTCGCATTTTTCATAATATTTATTAGTACTTGTACGAGGTCTTTATCATGAAGCTCCAATTCAATATCTTCACTCTTTTCTATAGAAATAGAGATAGTTTCCATTTTAAACATATATGAAATAAAAGATACCGCTTGATCAATGACTTGACTTAATAGAACTTTTTGTTTACGTTTAGAGGGTTTAAAAAACTCTCTAAAATCATCAATGGTTGTAGACATATAAGCTAACTGGTTATTAATCTCTTGCACTGTCTCTTCTAAAACTTCATCAGTTAATTTTCCCTCTATCATTTTAGTTAGAGGAAGTTTTTGTACTAAAATTGAGATTGCTTGTAACGGTTGTCGCCACTGATGGGCAATCATAGAAATCATCTCACCCATTGCTGCTGATTTAGATTGTTCTACAAGCATATGGTGTTGATCTTCAAGAAGTTTTTTTGTAGTAATGTTTTGATAAATAGCATCAAAATAAACAATCTTACTCTTATGATCTATTTGAGGTTGAATGGTTGTATATAACCAAAAGATATCCCCTGTTTTTGTTCTATTTTTGATTTCTCCTTGCCAGACATTACCCTCATTTACGGTTTTCCATAAGTTTTCATAAAATTCAATAGGAGTATCAGAGTCTTTTAAACTGTTGTAATTTTGTCCTAATAATTCTTCTTTTGTATAACCAGTTAACTCAATAAAAGGTCTTGATACATCAAGAATATTCCCTTTTAAATCAATGCGCGACATAATGATATATTTATCCACCATGAATAAAGATTGTTCTAACTTATGATGAACACTACTAATAAATTTAGAGTATTCTTGTAAGACTCCAAAAAAATTCTCTTCATAAATTTGATTCAGTAAGTCATAGGTTGAATAAGAAAACGAACCTATTTCATCTGTTCTAAAAAATAGAGCTCTTTTAAACCCTGCACATAAAACAAAGAGATCTGAAGAAGTCACTTTTTTCTCTTTTAAATAATAAACCAAATCATTCATTGCAGGACAGTTTCCTACACTCTGTTTATTTTCTAGTACCTTTATATAATACTCTAAAACTTCAATTGCAAAATGTTTAATAAAATACTCAACTTCAATCTTATACTTTTTAAATAAGTCTAATATCTGTTTATTTTGAAGCCAATATTTAACTATTAGTATTTTATTTTTTTGAAAATCATTTGCAATTTCAGGAAGTGTCATATTTAGCCTGAGTTATTATTTTTTGGATCAAAAAATGAGCAGTCAGCCCCACTTGAATTTTTAACAACAACACTTGGTATTTGTTGTGATTTAAAACCATACGCTTTACAACCATGGGGTTTGTTCTTTTCCCATGTAACAAAATAAAATTTACATTTTTGACAAACTATTCTAATCATAAAGTTATTTTATCAAATAAAAATATAATAGAAATTAAAAGTGAGCGTTTAAACGGTAACCTTACTTTCGATTGCTTTTGCAAGGGATAAAATATCTACATTCTCTAAACTAACCCCTGTTGGAACACCTTGGGCAATTTTAGTAAAGTTTAGATTATAATTTTTTAGTTGATCTTCAATGAAGAGGATAAAAGCATCGTTAGATAAAGAAGGGGTAATAGCAAAAAGAATATCACTCACACTATTTGTTTTAACAAAACTTAAAAGTTTTTCTAACACTTCTGCTTCAAGTTCTTCAATAACAAAATAGACGCCATTGAACTGTTTAGACTCTTCTATAATAAATATATCTTTAGCAGTTTGAACAATACAAACTGTAGATTTATCCCGCATATCATCAAGACAGATTTCACAAATCTCATGTTCACTCATACAACCACATTGAACACACTTATTAATAGATTTAATAGCATTCTCAATACTATGGGCAATCTTTATTCCACAATAATTATCTTGCATCACAATATGGTACGCTAATCGCTGTGCAGATTTCTTGCCAATTGTTGGTAAAGATTCAAATGCATCCACTAAATCATAAAATTTTTCAAGTCCTTTTTTCATAAGGCGGATTATATATTTTTTTAGATAAAATCGCGATAAATTTATACGAGGAGTTACTAATTGACTGAACTTGATTACTACGAATTATTAGAGATTAGTAAAGATGCTGATAAAAGCACTATTAAAAAAGCCTATCGAAAATTGGCAATGAAATTTCACCCGGATAAAAATCCTGATGATCATGAAGCTGAGGAAAAATTTAAAGCGGTTAATGAAGCTTATCAAGTACTAAGCGATGAAGAAAAACGTTCTATTTATGACAGATACGGAAAAGCAGGGTTAGAAGGTCACGGTCAAGGCAGAGGCTTTGGTGGTGGTGCTGGATTTGATGATCTTGGTTCAATTTTTGAAGAGATGTTTGGTTCTGCCTTTGGTGGAAGCGGTAGACAACAACAACGAAAAACCTACAACTACAATCTAGATATTGGTTTAGAAGAGGCTGTTGAATTCAATGAAGCAGTATTTGGTTGTAAAAAAGAAGTTAAATTCAAATACAAAAATGCGTGTAAACCATGTAAAGGTACAGGGGCAAAAGACGGTAAATTAGGTACTTGTAAAACGTGTGCAGGACAAGGTCAAGTTCACGCACGTCAAGGTTTTATGACTTTTGCACAAACGTGTCCAACATGTCAAGGTTCAGGACAAAGTGTTGCTAAAAAATGTACAAAATGTACAGGTACAGGTTATGAAGAGATTGAAGATAGATTTGAGGTAAACATTCCTGAAGGTGTTAACAATGGAAATCGAATTCGAATCTCAAATAAGGGAAATATTGCTCCAGATGGTACACGAGGAGATTTGTATATTCAAATTTTAGTAAAAGAGGATCCTCACTTTATTCGACATGATGATGATATTTACTACGAAGTGCCACTTTTCTTTACCCAAGTTGCATTAGGTGGAAATATAACTATTCCAGGACTACGTGGCGAGTTAGAGTTAAAAATTCCTGCAGGAACAAAAGACAAAGAGCAGTTTAAATTTGAAGGTCATGGTGTTAAATCTGTACAAGGTTATGGACAAGGTGATTTAATCGTTCAAGTTAAAATTAAATATCCTAAAAAACTTAATGACGAACAAAAAGAGCTCTTAGAAAAACTTCAAGAGAGTTTTGGAATTGAGAGTAAACCTCACGAATCAAACTTCGAAGGTATGTTTGATAAAGTTAAAAACTGGTTTAAATAAACAAAAGTGGAACTCTCCACTTTTGTTAAACCTCTAAACTATACATATTAAAAGAAACATCAATTTTAAACAATTAAATTTTTATAAATAGAGAGTTTATATACTTGTAAGGAGATAACTCCTTCAAGTATTAATCATGGAAACATTTATCTAAATGTTTTTCTTCCATTGGTTTTGTCATGAGTGATACAATAATAGCTGTAAGAATAGATAGAGGTAAAGCAATAATAAGGGCATCAACAAAGATAATTTTTCCACTTAAAATTGAGTGTGATCCTGTTAAAGCTTTTGCAATTCCTAATGATTTTGCCTCTTTAAAGTGTACAAAAACAAGCCAAAATGATGACGTAACAAGTCCTACTAACATTGATGCGATTGCACCTGCTTTTGTCATACGTTTCCAAAACAGTCCTGCAATAAATGATGGCAAGAAAATTGCTGCACATAAAGCAAAGAAGATTGCTGTACTTCGTGCAATAATTGCTGGTTGCTTATCAAATGCATAAGCTAATGCTACAGAAAATGAAATCATAATAATAATTCCTAATCGTGTAATCATTACTGAGTTTCCACCCTTTTTAAACTGTTCAATTAAATCTCTACCAACCGCTGTTCCCATTGTGTGAAATTGAGATGAGAGTGTACTCATTGCCGCAGAAATAAGAGCAAAAAGGAAAATAAATGAAAACCATTGAGGCATTGCAGTATTAATAAAGTGTGGAATTACTTTTCCAATACTTCCTGCACTTTGTAATGCATTTTTACCTTCATTAAACTCAAAATACCAAGCATTCGTTAAACTTCCAACAATAAAAATAATACCTGTCATTGATACAATAAATAGTCCACCAATTAAAACAGCTCTGTTTAACTCTTGTTTTGATTTAACAGTCATAAATCTAACAATTAGTTGTGGTTGTGCTAAAACTCCAATACCAACACCTAATGTAATAGTTGTAATAACAAATAACCAACCGTGAGACATAAATGCTGGCATTGAATTCCAACCACTAAATCCCCACATAGTTGAGAGTTTCATCATAAAATCTGGCCCACCAGGTTTTAACTCTTTAAGTGATGTATTACCTAAAGTACCAACCGTTTGATCCCAAACATGACCAAGTTTTGCAAAAGATTGCTCAACTCCCCCTAATGAATCAAAAGTTACTATAAGTAAAATAACCATAGCCACAAACATAATAGAGCCTTGCAAGGCATCGGTAAGCATAACTCCTTTTAGCCCTCCAGCAATTACGTACGCTGTAATAATGATTGAAAATACTAATAGTGCTGCATGATAATCAACTTCAAAATATAAAGATATAAATTGTGTTCCCCCAATTAATACAGCCGTTGCATATAATGGCATGAATAGTAGAATAATAATCCCACCAAACATTTGAATAAATCGTGAATCATAACGTTTTCCTAAAAATTCAGGAAAAGTATGTGCATTTAAACGATATCCCATTTTACGTGTAGGATTTCCCAAAAATACAAAGGCAACAAAAATACCAACAATGATATTAAAGAATGTTAACCATAACAGTGAATTTCCTAACCATGCAGCAACCCCACCAAATCCAACAATCGCAGCCGTTGAAATAAATGTTGCTCCATAACTTAATGCCATAATAAATGGATGTGTATCTCGTCCAGCAATTAGGTAGTCAGTTGTGTTTTTTGTCTGCTTATACCCTAGAAACCCCAAGTAACCAACAACTGCTAAATAAATAATGATAATGATATTTTCTAAAGCACCCATTATAGATCCTCATCAATTTTATCTTCAGTTTTTGCCCACTTCTTGGCATCCTTGTCTACTTTCTCTTCTGCACCTTTGTTCCAATTCACTGCTCCATACCAAACACATAGTAAAGTAGAGCCAATCGTCAACCAAAAGGCTAAACTAACTCCAAAATCTGCATTAGCCATATTTTCCCCTCTTTTTTGCAAAGTGAAACTATTTTATATAAAAATTTATTACACAAAAGTAAATCAACATAAAATATAAAATTAGTTCTATTTACTAATGTTAATTTTATAATAACTATTAAAAACCACTATATCGTTATTCTAATTATTTTGAATATTTTATATTTTTTTATATTATTTAAGATATTTATAAAAATTAAGTCAATTTTTAAAAAAATGTAAAACTTATGTCTAAATAGTTTTATTTTTTCTAATATTCTATTACAATATTTGACTATTTTTGTCTATTTTAATTCAATTTTTACCAATAATTGTAAAATAAATGGACGATTCTAAATAAATATCATTTTTAAGTAAAATAAATATAAACTTATGTATAATATTTAAAATATTTTTTAATAATTAGGATTAATATGAAACAAACACTTATGGGAAATGATGCAATTGCATTAGGGATTGTTCACTCAAGTATTGATATGGTTTCTGGTTACCCAGGAACACCTTCGAGTGAAATTTTAGGTAATGTTAATAAACTAAAATATCAAATGAATTTAGATTTATACGCAGAATGGGGAACTAACGAAAAAGTTGGATTTGAGGTTGCATATGCAGGTGCTATGGCAGGCCGAAGAGCAGCAGCAACTATGAAACAAGTTGGATTAAATGTCGCAAGTGATGCTTTAATGTCAGCATCATATATAGGAAATTTAGGAGCATTTGTACTAATTGTTGCTGATGATCCAGGTTTTCACTCATCTCAAACAGAACAAGATTCACGAACATTTGCTAAATTTGCAAAGATTCCAGTATTTGACCCAGCAACACCACAAGATGCTTATGACATGGTTTCAATGGCAGCAGAAGTTTCTGAAAAATTCCAAACACCTACAATGTTACGACCGGTTATGCGAGTATGTCATGCACGTCAAATTGTTGATGTAGAAGAGAACCCAACTTTTAATCCTCCAAAAGGTGAATTTAAAAGAGATATTAGAAGATGGGCAGCGGTTCCAAGAGCTGGAAGAATTGTTCAAGGTTATGAACAAATTGAAAGACTTGAAGCTATTAAACAATATAACTGGGAAAACCTAATTAAACCAGAGTTTGATAAATGCAAGGGTGGGAAGCTACTTATTCTTACTTCTGGTACGGGTGATGGTTTTGCACGAGAAACCTTAGAAGATATTGGTATTGAAGCTGATGTTGTAAAACTAAAAATGCCTTACCCTCTTCCAGAAAAAGAGATCCGAGCACAATTTGAAAACTACGACAAAGTATTAGTAGTAGAAGAGCCAATGCCATGTGTTGAAGAACAAATCTTAACAGACAAAGTAAGTGGTAAACTTGATGGTACAATGCACGTTATTGATGAAATGCAAAAAGTATATATTCAAAATGCTTTAATTAAAATGGGAATTTACCAAGGAGCAGACCTTTATCCAGTAGTTCCATTTAAAGAAGAGGTGGCTGCACGTCCACCAAATCTTTGTCCAGGATGTCCACACAGAGATATTTATTACTCTATTACAAAAGTATTTAGAAAGAAAAAATCTATTTACCCATCAGATATTGGGTGTTATACCCTAGCAATTAACCAAGATGCAATTGATACAGTACTTTGTATGGGTGCTTCTGTTTCAATGGCAAGTGGTTTTTCTATTGCCGATCCAGATAAATATACTGTTGCAACCATTGGAGATAGTACATTTTTTCATGGGGGAATCCCTCCATTAGTTAATGCAGTTTACCAACGACATAAATTTATGTTAGTTGTTCTTGATAACTCAGTTGTTGCAATGACAGGACGACAGCTTCCTCCACAACGACAAAATAAAGAAATCGATATTATGAAAATTGTAGAAGGGTGTGGAGCAGACGCTTATGAACACATTTATTCAAATGATATTCAAAAATCAATTGACTTCTTTAAAGATATGAAGAAAAAATATGATGAAGCAGATGGACCGATTGTTGTTGTTGTTCGAGAGTTCTGTGTTCTTGATAAAGAGGTTGTAGATGATCATATTCCAGGTGAGTTTGCTACAGTTATTCCTGAAGACTGTACAGCCTGTGACCAGTGTACAACAGTATACAAATGTCCTCCGATGGCATATAATGCTGATGGTAAAGTTGAAATTGACCCATTCTTGTGTATTGGTTGTGGAGCATGTTTAAATGTTGTATGTCCTACAGATGCATTTGTATTAGATGAAGAAAATAAAGGATTTAGTCTATGAGATATCAAGTAGTTATAGCCGGTTTTGGTGGTCAAGGTTCAGTTTTTTTAGTTAAGATTTTAGCTTTATGTGCAGGGAACAAAGATGTTGCTTGTTTAGGAACAGAGAATCACGGGATGTCTCAAAGAGGTGGTGCAGTATCATGTACAATTAAATTAGGTAACTATACGAACCCTGTTATTGATGCCAACCAAGCTGATTTATTAATTGGTTTAGAAAAGAATGAAGCATTAAGAAATGTTCAGTTTCTAAAACCTACTGGGACACTTGCTGTTAATGCTGAAGATGATTTTCCAGCAGATGATATCAATGCTTTAGTATTTCATACTGATGCTTTTGATAAAGCAAAGAAAAAAGAGTTCCCTATTCAGGGATTAAATGTATATATGTTAGGAGTCGTTCTTGAAAAATGTCCAGACTTCCCATTTAGTGCAGAAGATGTAAAACAAGCATTAAGAGACTTTAACCCAAAAGTTGCAGAACAAAATATTCAAGTTTTAGAAAAAGCGATAGCTGATACAAAGGCATAAAAAATGATTTGGAACAAGGTTGAAAGTAGTTCTAAAGAAGATTTACGAAATCTTCAAGCAATCAGACTTAAAGAGACGGTTGAACGTGTTTACACGCTCACACCGTTTTATAAAGATAAGTTAAATGCATTAGCAATTAAACCAAAAGATATTAATACAATTGATGATATTACAAAGTTACCTTTTACTAAAAAACAAGACTTAAGAGATCACTACCCTTTTGGCCTCTTTACAGTACCAATGAGTCAAGTTGTTAGAGTTCACTCCTCATCAGGAACAACGGGAAAACCGACAGTTGTTGGTTATACCCAAGCAGATATGGATATCTGGGATGAAGTCATGGCACGTGTTTATGCAATGGCTGGAACTACTCAAAATGATGTGGTTCACAATGCCTATGGGTACGGTCTATTTACGGGAGGTCTTGGTTTACACAATGGTGCAGCAAAAGTAGGCGCAACAGTAATTCCAAGTTCAGGAGGATTTACTGATAGACAAGTGATGCTCATGAAAGATTTTGGAGCAACTGTTTTAGCTTCAACACCATCATTTGCTTTACATATGGCAGAGAGTGCTTCAAAAACAGGTGCTAATTTTAAAGATGACTTTAAACTTCGTGCTGGTATTTTTGGTGCAGAACCAACATCCAAGGGCCTTAAAAAAGAGGTAGCCCAAGCTTGGGGAATTGATTATCATGAGATTTATGGACTTTCAGAAATTATAGGACCAGGAGTGAGTTGTAGTTGTAAACACTCAGATTTACTTCATATTTTTGAAGACCATTTTTACCCAGAAATTATTGACCCAAAATCTGGCAAAAGATTACCTGATGGTGAACGTGGTGAATTAGTTATTACCTCACTTACTAAACAAGCTTTACCAATTTTACGTTATAGAACAGGAGATATTACTTCTCTTACTCGAACACCTTGTGAATGTGGAAGAACAATGGTACGAATGGAGAGTGTTGTTGGTAGAGCAGATGATATGATGATTATCAATGGCGTTAATGTTTATCCTTCACAAGTGGAGCATGTTATTTCACAAACCGATGGTTTAACACTAAATTATCAAATTATTATTGAGAAAAAAGGTCATTTAGATCAACTTGATATTTTAATAGAAGTTAGCGATAATGTCATGATGGATTCTATTGGTGCTATGGAAAAATTACGACGCTCGTTTGAACATAGTATTCAAAACAATCTATACATTAAAGCAAAAGTAAAACTGGTTGAACCACGTTCTATCGAAAGAAGTATTGGTAAAGCAGTTCGAATTGTTGACAAACGAAAATAAAGGAAACCTATGAGTACTTATGGTATTAAACAGCTCTCTGTTTTTGTAGAGAATAAAAAAGGTGAATTAACAGATATTACAACACTATTATCACAAAATGGCATTTCACTAAAGTCTATTAACTTAGTAGATTCAAGTGATTTTGGTATTTTAAGAATTATTGTTGATGATACACTAAAAGCAAAAGAGATACTAGATAAGAATGGTTTTTCATTAACCATCACAGAGGTTTTTGCAGCCTTAATTGATGATCATATTGGTTCGTTTAACGAAGTGGTTTCAACACTGTCACAACATGGAATCAATATCGAATATACATATACAATTTCAAACAATCAAAATGGCGCATTTATTTTTAAAGTAAATCCAGAAGAGTTTGATAATGCAACACAAATTCTACATGAGAGTAAAGTAGAACTCATAACTGCAATTTAATTGATAAAAGGAGCTATTTCCTTTTATCAATAATTCTTACTGCTTTTCCTTGACTTCGTTCAATAGAGTTAGCTTGTACAAGTTTAACTTGCGCGTTTAAATAGAGATGATTTAATAGCTCTTTTTGTATCTCTTTTTTAAGATGATTTAAATCTTTGATAGAATCACTCA
Organism: Arcobacter sp. EP1; assembly: GCA_001655195.1. Classification (GTDB taxonomy): domain Bacteria; phylum Campylobacterota; class Campylobacteria; order Campylobacterales; family Arcobacteraceae; genus Arcobacter_A. Next base: position 74,821 of record LPNY01000132.1, on the reverse strand, counting down.
TAATGTCATCATTAATTTCAACATCCAGTTCCAATCTATCTAAGTGTCCTTTCTTTTCAACAACAATTTGATAATTTAGTGTGATTCCTTCGATATTTGCTAAGATATGCTCTATTTGAGAGGGAAAAATATTAACCCCACTAACAATTAACATATCATCACAACGCCCCACAACACTCTCCATCTTAACGGTTGTTCGTCCACAACGACACGGTGTATAATCAAGGGAAGTAATATCTCCTGTACGATATCGTATGATTGGTAAACCTTGTTTAGTGATGGTTGTTAAAACCAATTCACCTCGTTCACCCTCTTCTACTGGTTCTAATGTCTCTGGGTCAATAATTTCTGCATAAAAATGATCTTCGTTAATGTGCAGTTTATTACTGTGATTACAACTTCCAGCAACTCCAGGACCTATGATCTCAGATAAACCGTACACCTCATGAAAAGGAATTCCCCAAATATCTTTGATCTCATCTTTTAATCCTTGACTTGCAGGTTCTGCACCAAAAAAGCCAACTCTTAAGTTAAAATCTTTATGTAAATCATACCCCTCTTTTATAGCCGTCTCTGCCATATGCAAAGCAAATGAGGGTGTGGTATTAATAATGGTCGGTTTAAAATCTTTCATAAGTAATAATTGGCGTGATGTAAACCCAGTAGAACTTGGAATTACAGTAACCTTCATGCGTTGTGCCGCCTCGTGAAAACCAAGTCCTCCGGTAAACAGCCCATAGCCAATAGCATTATGTAAAATATCAGAAGATACTACACCACCCATTCGTAGGATTCTTCCCATCACCTCAGACCAAATATCCATATCTTTTTCAGTGTACCCAACAACTGTTGGTTTCCCTGTTGTTCCTGATGATGAATGGATTCGTACAATCTGATCCATACAAACAGAAAAAAGTCCATAAGGGTAGTTATCTCTTAAGTCTTGCTTCTTTGTAAATGGCAGCTTTCTAATATCACACAAGGTTTGAATTGAATCAGGATTAACCCCGCACTCTTCAAATTTTCTCTTATAAAACGGAACTAAGTGATAAACACGTTCTGCTGTCGCTTTTAAATTTTCTAATTGATGACGCTGCATCTTTTTACGTATAAATGTTTCTGCTTTACTAAATATCATTTCTTCAAAATCTCCCCAAATAATGAATAAAAATTATAATTATTGTATCGAAATTTAACTTATAGCTTAAGTTTTATTATTATTTTAAAAATATAAGAGAAAAGTTTAAAATATAAAGTTTTCTTAAAAACAATTCAATTATAATATGTGAATTTTTAATTATTAGGAGAGGCAATGTTAGCTCCCAAAGATATTAGTACCCTTTTTGAGGTTCAAATCAATACTCTTTACAACTGGAGAAAGACTAAACCTAAACTTTATTCATATTTGCAAAATGCTGATTATAACTCTAAAATCAACAATGAAATCAATATCTTACTTGATTTTTACTCAAAGAGTTTCTCTAAAGCATTTACAAAAGATGAAATTAGATTTTTAATTGATGCAAACTATGAATTAACCTCCATAGAAGAAGTTAATGATTTTCATAAAGAGTTTATCAAATCAAATTATAAAGAGATGAATACTCTATCTGATAAGATTTTAAACATTTATGACAAAATCAATGAGCTGAACATTATTGAAAAGTACATTTTATATAAAAAAATTTATAAAGTTAGACAGACAAAAGAAGGTATCAACATATCTAAGTTTTTTGAAGAATTTATTGAAGAAGGAAAATAGACGATGACACAACCATATTTAGAAACAACACCTGATGAAAATGGTTATTTTGGAAAGTTTGGAGGTTCATTTATTCCTCCGATGTTAGAAGAGCCATTTGCAAATATTACTAAAGCATATGAAGAGATTAAAAACTCTCCAAAATTTCTTGAAGAGTTAAAGTACGTTAGAAAACACTATCAAGGAAGACCAACTCCAATCTCATTTGCAAAAAATTTAACACAGCATTGTGGTGGAGCTAAAATTTATCTAAAAAGAGAAGACTTAAATCACTCTGGTGCACATAAACTAAACCACTGTATGGCTGAAGTTATCTTAGCTAAGCATATGGGATATAAAAAAGTAATTGCTGAAACTGGAGCTGGACAACACGGTGTTGCACTGGCAACTGCTGCTGCTTATTTTGGATTAGAGTGTGAAATCCATATGGGTGAAGTTGATATTGCAAAAGAGCACCCAAATGTAGTAAGAATGAAAATTCTAGGAGCAAATGTAATCCCAGCAACCCATGGCCTTAAAACACTTAAAGAAGCCGTTGATTCAGCTTTTGAAAGTTATGTATCACAAGCAGATACAGCGATTTATTGTATTGGTTCTGTTGTAGGTCCTCACCCATTTCCTATGATGGTAAGAGATTTTCAAAGTGTTATTGGTTTTGAATCAAAAGAACAATTCTTTGACCATGAAGAAAACCTACCAAATAACGTTGTTGCCTGTATTGGTGGAGGTTCAAATGCTATGGGTATTTTTGCAGGATTTATTGATGACAAAGAGGTTAATCTTTATGGTGTTGAACCTATGGGTAAAGGTGAAAACCTTGGTGAACATGCTGCAACACTAACCTATGGTGAAGAAGGGGTTATGCATGGATTTAACTCTATCATGTTAAAAGATAGCCAAGGGGAACCAGCTCCTGTATACTCTATTGGTTCAGGAATTGATTACCCATCAGTTGGTCCAGAACAAGCACATCTAAAAGATATTGGAAGAACACAAGTGGGTCTTTGTAATGATGAAGAAGCAGTGGATGCTTTTTATAAACTTTCACAACTTGAAGGTATCATTCCAGCGCTTGAATCAGCACATGCTGTTGGATTTGCTATGAAACTTGCACGCACACTTCCAGAAGATCAAACAATTTTAGTAAATTTAAGTGGTCGAGGGGATAAAGATATCGATTTTGTAGTTGAAAATCATCCTATTCCAAATGCAAAATTCTAAATACTAATAGTTTTACTACAAAGTATTAAACTAATTAAAAAGAGAGTTTTTCTCTCTTTTTAAAACTGCTTTAATAACATCATCTCTTTATATTTTTCATCCTCATATTTTTGCATCAATTGTTCGTACTGTAACGCATAATCATTATATAAAAACGAGTATTTATTGTCTTCTTTATAACGATTATTTAAATCACGGGTGGTATTAGTCAGAACATTTACAAAATTAAAAGAGTTAACAGCAGTGAGTATTTCATTAAGTTGTGCATCACTTACTTGATTTATGCTATTAGGATTAAGCTTATTTTGCACCGTTTTTTCTAATAGGTCAGCTAAAGAGTTACGTGGACTTAAAAAACTACTTTTATCTTGGTAACGATCAAACAGATAGGTTTGTCCCAAATGGAAGGTTTTTCCTAATACTGTATTAAATAAAGCACGTCCTAATTTTTCATCTTGGGTAAATTGTGTTGCCAATTGTAGATTTTTTGCTACTTGTTTATCTTCATCATTTTTAAAAAGAGTATCAATCTCTTCTGTTGATATACCATGTATATTTTCATAGGTTAAATCAGTAGTTCGTTGCGTAGAAACTGCGGCATCATTTTTTTCAAGAACCAACTCTTTGAAGAGTTCTTCTTTACTCTTTGACATATTTTCATGAAGGAGTTGTTTATAAACTGACTGGTTGATAATATTTTGCATTTCCATCATAAACCTTTTATTTAGAATATAATAAAAAAACTTATTATTATCTAACGTCTACAAGTTAATTACAATCCTGTTTATTAGAAAGCCTTTTCAATTCATCACAAGAAAAGCCTGCTAGTTTTCGGGCTTCAAAATTCATATCATTTTTATTACCCTTTGTTACTCCAGGATAATACTTTTCAAGGATTTCTAAATAAGTTGTTTCAGGTTCAAGGTTTTCTAATTTACAAGCATACTTAAACCAACGGTCACCTTTTGTTACATGGTCAATCTCTTCTTCTAAAATCGTCTCTAGAGCTTGCAAAATCTTTTGGTTTAATGCATCAGGGCTTGAGTGAAGTTTTTCCATAATTTTGGGGTTTTGATCCAAGCCATTAGCCTCTAAAAAACGCGGAACTACGGCCATTCTTTCTAGAAAGGTTGTTGTTTTTTTCATGGCTTCAAAAAGGTTTGTGTGTACTTCAAAATCACCATATTTATAACCTATTTCAGTTAAGAGTTTCTCAATCATCTTAAAGTGACGTATCTCATCCTCTGCTACTTCTAACCAGTCTTCGTAATAGGCTTTTGGTAAATCTTTAAAACGTAATGCAGCATCCAACGCCAAATCAATAGCACTGTACTCAATATGAGCAATAGTGTGAAGCAGTATGGCTTTTCCTTCTAAAGTATCAAAGTATTTTCGTTTTTGGATCTGCTTTGGAAGCACGATATTCATGAAACTACTATAAGAGGGTTCTTCTAATTCTACTGGAGTATAGTTATCTTCTATTTGTAATTTATTTGACTTAAAATCTTCATAAAATAAATCAAAAGCATCAAACTTTTCTTGGGGGTTATTGGCTAACAAAATTGATTCTAAACGTTTAAAATAAACCACATCTTACCTTTTTACTGTTATAATCGCGTATCTTATCAAATAAGGTTTAAAATGAATATAAAAGTACAACCGATGGGCGATTATCAAACAAATTGTTACATCGTTACAATCAACGAAAAAGATTTTATTATTGACCCAGGAGTGAATGCTACTGAATGGGTAAAACAAAATGTTACTAATCCAATCGCAATATTAAACACCCATGGACATTTTGACCATGTGTGGTCAAACAGTGAAGTTTCAAAAGATTTAAACTTAAAAATATATACGCCAAAAGAGGATGCTTTTATGTTATTAAAAGATCCTTACGGAATGGGAATGCCTTCTTCAACACCTGACGTGCTTGTTGAACCAGATGAAACTATTGATTTTGACGGTATCAAAGTTAAATTTCACTTCTTTCCTGGGCATACTCAAGGATGTAGTGCCATTGAGATAGAAAACCATCTTTTTTCCGGTGACTTTATTTTTAATGGTTCCATTGGTAGAACAGACTTTCCTTACTCAAATCCGCAAGATATGATCAATAGTATCAACAAAATTTTAGCATGGGAAAAGGATATAAAAATCTATCCAGGTCATGGGCCAGCAACATCTTTAAAGGCAGAAAATAACTCTTTGAGAAACTGGATAAATTACTTATAAGTATAATTAATATATAATCAATAAAATAGTTATTTTTTTGTTACAATTACGGGGAGTTTAATGAATAATAATATTATTAGTAAGATTACGCAAAGTACTAAATCGAACATCGAAAATACCGTGTCGTTCTATGATAAGCTTAAAAATAATCTTTACGTTAAAGATTCTTTTAAAGACATTCGGGTTTATTTGGAATTACTTTTTGAAACAAATAATTTAAGAATGGTACTAAATGATGATTCAAACTTAGAAAATGAACTCATTTACGAATACAGTTTAGACAAAATTGATGACAAGATGGAATTTCTATCTGAGTTTAAAGTGGAAGTTAACAATCAACTGGAAATAATTTACTCTTTTGTAGCAACAGATAAAGAACATTTTGACTTAGTACAGGTAAGATATGAGGATTTAAATAACATCTTTAATCTTATCTCCCCTATTTTGTATTTCACTTATTTAAAAGAGATTATTGAAGAGTTAAAAGTAACCGATAATGTAACACTTTTATATAATCGCGTTTATCTTAACCAACATTTGGAAAAGATGATTCCACTAGCTCGTAGAGAGAATAAAAAAGTTGCCTTTTTGATGGTTGGAATTGATCACTTTAAAGCAGTTATAGATGAATTTGATTATGAAATTGGAGATAAGGTTCTTCAAGAATTGGCAAAAATTCTTAAAGATACCATTCGTACTTCTGATATTGTTGTTCGTTTAGAAGGCGATGAGTTTTTAATTGTTCTACACAATGTAATCTCTGAAGAAAATGCGTTCATGGTAGCGCAAAAACTAATTGATACATTTAAAGTTATTGAAGTTGTTGTTAATGAAGCAACCAATCAACGTCTTAAAAAAACAATTTGTGTTGGAATTTCAATTTTTCCTGATGATTCAGCAACTATTGACCAAGTTTTAAAAAATGCAGATATTTCACTTTATGAAGCACGTAACAAGGGTAGAAACCAAGCGCTTTTATACAGTAACACACAAGCAGACGTTGTAGAATTATTTTAAGGTACTGAATGAGACATGCAATTTTAGATTTAATAGAGTCATCACACGAAAATGAACATAATAAAAAATCATTAGAAAATATCTTTACACTCTATGAACAATTGCAATACTCTACTGATTTACAACAAATGTCAGAGGATATTTACACATGGTTAAATAAATCCTTTCATGTAGATAATGTAACCATCTCCTTATTTGATATTCAAACACAACATAAAGAGAATATCTTTGTTAAAGGAGAAGAGTTCTATTTAGATGATTCAAAAGCACTCTTTTTTATCATCAATACCCATACAGACCAAAATGCTATTGTCTCATTTAATGCTACATCAAAAACCCATTATGAGATTTTGCAAACAAATTACTCAACGATAGAATCAGCATTTTTCCTGATTTCACCTATTGTGCAGAGCCGTATATTAAAGAAAAACTTTATTCAAACTCAATCTATTGATTCTGTAACAAACGTTTATAACCGACAATATTTGACAAAACATGTTAATAAACTCATGTCATTATCAGGTAAAACTTACAGTAAAATACACTTTCTAATGATAAGTATTGATAGGTTTAAAGCAGTAATTGATGAGTTTGATTATGATGCAGGAGATAAAGTACTTGTTGAATTAGCACGAGTTATTCACTCAAACATCAAAGATAATGACGTGGTTGCACGATTAACAGGGGATGAATTTTTAGTCTCAATTGTAAGCACTAATGATGATCATGGAATTGAAGCTATTGCTCAAAAGATTATTGAACGTTTTGCCCAAGCAAAAATTGTTGTCAACGATGAAACGGGTCAAACATTACAAAAAACAATCTGTATTGGAACAGACTGTTTTCTAACAAATGGTGAGCAATCACTTGATGACACCATTAAAAATGCCGACATTGCTCTGTATGAAGCCAAAAACCTTGGTCGTAGTAAATTTAAAAACTATCGACAAATTGCTGATGAAGAGACCATCGAGTTATTTTAACTATACTCTTTTAGCCTGTTTTCCCAGGCCGGACAATCTTAGGTAACTTCTTAGCTTTCATGTAGACTCTTTTTGGAGCAGGATACCCCTCAATTGTTTTACTACTATCATTTTTATCTAAAAAGTCTTCTAAACTCTGATCAAAAGACCATTGTGTTTTTCGTTGTTCTTCTAGGGTTGTTACAGTTGTTGCAATCACTTCAATATCACCAAAACCTGCTCTGCTTAACCAATTTTCTAATGCAGAAATCGTAGGAATAAAATAGATATTTGGAATCTTAGAGTAAGTTCCATTTGGTGTTAAGGCAATCTCATCTTCACCATCAATCATAAAGGTATCAATGAGTATTTCACCATCGGGATTTAATCCTCGTGCAAGGGATTTCAACGTACCTACAGGATCTGGTCTATGATAGAGAACCCCTAACATAAAAATAAAATCAAAGGTATGATGATAACTCTCTAAATGTTCAACACCTAAACGTTCATAAACAATGTCACTTTGCATAAAATGATTAATAAAATCAAACTGTAACATTGTTAAGGGACTTGGGTCAAAACCAATAAGACGTTTTGGTGCATCTTCAAGCATACGGAACATATAATAACCGTTATTACATCCAATATCAGCAACCACTTTATCTTTGAGATTAAAGTGAGGTCGTATGAGATTGTATTTAATACTACTTTGCCACTCACTATCAATAGGTAAATCAAAAAGTTTAAAAGGTCCCTTTCTCCATGGAATCAAAGTTTTAGCTGTAGCTAAAATTATCTCTTGCTCTTCTATTGAGAGATCGTCTTTATTTCCAATTGTTAACCAATCTTCTAATTTGATATCAATATGCTCTTTTTTAATTGCTTGCGCTTTTAACAACTGTTCATTTAGGGGTTTAATATTTTTCCAGTTTAAACAATCTGTTCGTAATTTTTTTATTTCTTCTTTTGTCATGGAGGGATTATACAAATCAAGTAATAATTCTTAACTTAAATTAAACAATATTATTTCAAATCAATGATTTTGCAAAGGTAAATACGCTATAATCATCGCCATTATTTGGTATTTTATGTTTAAAAACATCTTACAAAAGAGATTAAAAAAAACTCTTATGTATGTTCAAAGAAAATATTAACAATTCATTAATATTGATAAACTAAAATACATTAATTACTTATACTAAATTGTTTTCTTTTTAATTTAGTACTATTTTAAAGGATCTTCTTTGAAGAAATTATCTGACATACTATTCTCCTTTAAAACTACTCTAGTTTTATTAGCGATTTTGGGGATTGGTGCTGGTGTTGCGACATTTATCGAAAATGATTATGGTACATCTACAGCAAGAGTTTTAGTCTATAACCACATCTGGTATGAAGCAATATTAGTTTTAACGACAGTAAATATGGCTGGAGTTATCCGGAAATACAAAATGTGGAAACATCCTCCTCGATTTTTAATCCATTTATCGTTTATTATTATCTTAATTGGTGCTGGTGTTACAAGATATATGGGATATGAAGGTATTATTCATATTCGTGAAGGTCAAACTGAAAATCGAATGATTTCATTAGAGCCATACTTACAAGTTAAAATCAAACAAGCAACAGGATCTTATTATCAAGAGTATCCTTTAGAGTTTTCTGCTTTGGGTAATGACTTTAATTATGATATTAAATTTAACAATAAAGTGTTGAATATTAAATATAACAATTACATGTACAGTAAAAAAGGCCGAAATGATATGGGGATATTATCTGTTGATATCACACTCAATGGCCAAACCAAAACCGTCAAACTTCCTGGAAAACGAGGACAAAAGGGTATGTCAAAAATGGAAGATTTTGGAGATACTGTAGTACGACTTGAGTATGGTTCAAAAACCTTACAATTACCATTTTCAATTACACTTAAAGACTTTCAGTTAGATAGATACCCAGGAAGTATGTCACCATCATCATATGCTTCAGAAGTTACCGTTAACAAACAAGATGGTAAAAAATATGACTATAGGATTTTTATGAATAGAACACTACATGAAGGTAACTTCTTATTTTTCCAAAGTTCATATGACCAAGATGAAAAGGGTACAATTCTTTCAGTTAATAATGACCCAGGAAAATGGCCAACATATTTAGGATATTTCCTACTAACTTTAGGGTTTATACTAAACTTATTTGACAAAAAGAGTCGTTTCTGGAAACTGACAAAATATGTTAAAGAAAAAAATATAGCCTCTATTGCATTTGCACTTGCTTTAAGTTTGGCGGCAACAGATATGAATGCTTCTGATTCATCGGTACAATTAAAAGATGGTGCAAACTCAGTTGTTAACTATTTAAATAACTTTAAAGAGGTATCAACAGATACTGCTGAGAAATTTTCGCTTTTAGCAACACAAAGTAATATGGGTCGAATGAAACCACTAAACTCACTTAACCGTGAGATTGTGCTAAAACTATCCGGTAAGACATCTCTCTTTGGAATGAATTCAGACCAAATTGTTTTAGGAATGTTAAGTCGACCAGAGATTTGGCGACATGTTAAGATGATCAAGGTTAAAACACCAAAACTTAAAAAACTTCTAGGTGTTGAAGCCAGTCGAAAATTCATCGCTTTTTCTGAAGTTTTTAAAGATGGAAAATATGTTTTAACAGAAGAGACAAACAAAGCATACCGTAAAAAACCAGCAGAAAGAGGAACGTTTGAAAAAGACATTTTACGCGTTGATGAGCGTCTAAACGTTGCCTTTATGACTTATAATGGAAATCTATTTAAAATCTTCCCTAAAATCAAAGATCCTGCAAATAAATGGGTAAATCCTTTAGATGCTATTAAAGAGTTCCAAGGTGAAGCTCAAAAAGCCGTTGAAACGATGATTCGTGGCTTTATTAATGCCGTAATCAAAGAAAACTTTACTGAGGCAAATAAGTATATTGATATTATTTCTCAATACCAACATAAAGCAGGTGCCGCTGTTATTCCAGATGACGCACAAATGGATAGAGAAATTGCTTTTAACAACCTAGATATATTCCCAAAACTCACCCTTGCGTATCTTTTTGTTGGATTTATCATGTTAATTGCTGCCTTTATTGTTGTATTTAACCCTAAAATCAAACCCGTTAAAACAACCCTGTTCTTCTTTGTTGTACTATTAACACTTTTTGCAGCACACACTTTTGGAATGGGATTTAGATGGATGGTTTCAGGACACGCACCGTGGTCAGATACCTATGAATCACTTCTTTATATTTCATGGTCAGCAGTCTTTGCAGGAGTTATATTCTTTAGAAAATCACTACTAGCATTAAGTTCAGCGGTTATTGTTGCAGCTATTTTTATGTTTACTGCACACTTAACTAATATTGATCCACAAATTACAAATCTAGTTCCTGTTTTAAAATCGTACTGGTTAACTATACATGTATCAATTTTAACAGCCTCTTACGGTTTCTTTGGATTGTCTGCTATTATTGGATACCTTTCATTAATTATTTTTATCTTTAGAAGTAAAAACCGAGCACACTTAGATGAAACCATTAAACATATCGCTGCAATCTCAGAGATTGCACTGATTATTGGACTTAGTGCCATTACTATTGGTAACTTTCTTGGTGGAGTTTGGGCTAATGAGTCGTGGGGACGATATTGGGGATGGGATCCGAAAGAAACGTGGGCTTATGTATCAATTGTAGTTTATGCTTTTGTTGTTCATATGCGTTTTGTAAAACCTCTTAATAATCCATTTGCACATTCTGTTGCTTCTGTATTATCATTTAGTTCAATTTTAATGACCTACTTTGGAGTAAACTTTTACCTTTCGGGAATGCACTCATATGCAACAGGTGACCCAGTTCCAGTACCAACATGGGTATACTATACAGTAGCAATTGTATTTATTACAATTGCATTAGCATACAGAAAACGAAACTTAAAAGATGACGTCTGCCATGCTGAAAATCAAAAGTCTAAGAAGTAATTCTTAGGCTTTTGCCTCAAACTTTTTATTAACTATTCTCTTTATAAATACTTAAAATTTCATCAAATGCTAAATTAAATGCCTCCACACATCCTGGGTCAAAATGTTTTCCACTCCCTTTTAAAATAACGCTTTTCGCTTTCTCAAAAGGTAAGGCATTTTTATAACAACGTTTTGAACATAAAGCATCAAAAACATCCACAACGGCAACAATTCTAGCACATAGAGGAATTTCGTCACCTTGTAATCCCTTAGGATAACCACTACCATCCCATTTCTCATGGTGATAGAGACTAATCTCTTGAGCTTGTGCCATAATTTCAGAAGTTGGATTGGATAAAATCGAAGCTCCAATTTCTGAGTGTACTTGCATGATAACTCTCTCTTCAGGAGTTAGTTTTGAAGGTTTTAATAGTATATCATCAGCAATACCTAACTTTCCGACATCGTGCATGGTACTAGCATGTTTTAATACATAGACCATATGAGAATCTAAATTAAGTTTTTTACCAATAACTTCTGATGCAAGACCAATACGTTTAATATGTTCAGCAGTATCCATATCTTTATACTCTGAAGCTAAGGCCAAGCGATGTAAAGTATCCACATAAGCACTACGTAGTGAATTTTTCATGCTATTAAAAGAGTTAATAGCTTCATCAATCTCTTTTAGACTCGAAGACTCAACGCATGGTGTATTAAGTTTTAAATCTTTTAAATCATGGGCCATATTCTCTAAACGCGAAATTGGTTTAGCAATCATTTCAGAGATAATATACGCCACATAAATAGCAAAAAGTCCAATAAGTATGGTTAAAACGATATTAAATATTTGATTCTCTTTTAGTAGACCTAAATAGTCATCTTCTGGAGCATACATACCAATCACCCATTGTATATCATTCATATTAAAAGGCAAAAACATGGCAGTATAATTTTTACTATCTTTATTAAACTCTAAAAACACCTTCTTATTTAAATCATTTAAACTCGTTTTTTTTAGCAATTCTTGGTAGGCTTGTTTAGCCACATTATCTTCGATTTCATCTATTTTTAACAGACGAGGTTTATTATTAATATTGTGTCCATTTTTAGTTGTAATGGGAAAAGAGATCATTTTTAGTGACTTTGCCATAATAAATACTTTTCCATTTTCACTAATTTTTAAATTACTAATAAAAGAAGAGAGACTATCTATTTCTATATCAACACCAACAACACCCTTTAAATTTGTATCTTTATCGTAAATGGGAGCAGCAGTAGTAATACCAGGTTTTTGGGAAGTATAAAAGACATAAGGTTCAGTCCATACAAGTTTTCTAGCGGCTTTTGCAGAAACAAACCATGGTCGAACCCGTGGGTCGTAAGAATCAAATTCTATCTTTTCTTTTGATACTTCATTCATACTAAAATCATATTGAGTTTTAAATATCTTTTTATTGAGTTCTGCATCATAGCTTATCTGTTTTGCCATATAACCATCTTCATTTTTAAGAAGCATTAAAAAATCACCCGCATCATTGCCATAGTAGATACCTGAAAACTGTTTATTGATTTTTAATTGTTCATAAAAATAGTGCAACATTCCACGAATATTTTCACTATTTACCACATCACGAGATTCTAGTTGGCGTGTTAACTCAGCAGCATCTCTTGCAATTATCATGTAAGTTTTTGATTTATCTAAGGCAAAATCAGAGATGTTTTCCATAATTTGTAACGAGTGTTGAGACATAATAGTTTTACTAGAGTAGTACGAAGACAGGGCAATCATAGAGACACAAATTGCTATAATAGCCGAAAAGCTGACAATCAATACACTTTTTAAAGAGAACTTCATATGACCTCCCAATTCGTCGAATAGTAAGCTGATAAATTCATTATAACCTAATTCATAATAAAGTAACTATAAAGTAATCTTAAAATTTATTTTTAATATTTTCAGACGATAATTATAAAATGTGCTCCTTGTTTTTCATTTTGAACACTGAGACTTCCTTTCATTTTATCTTCAATGATTGCTTTAGATAAATAAAGACCAATCCCAGTACCTTTTTCATCTTTTGTAGTAAAATAAGGATTAAAAATATCATCAATAATTGATATAGGTATTCCACCAGCATTATCTAAAACACCTATTTTTACCTTTTCATTATCTTTTGTAATATCAACAATAATTGTTGGCTCTTGTGTACTGTTTTCTTCAAAAGCATCTTTTGCATTAATAATTATATTCATCAATACTTGAGAAAATTCATTTTTATTCCCATATATTTCTAACTGCTCTTCATCATTAATGATTAAATTAATATTACTATGTTGTAGTACTGAACCAATAATATTAAGTACATTATCCAAAACTTCACTCGCTTTAAAATGGCTCTTCTTTAAATCTTTTTTATAGAAGTTTTTAAAGTTATCAATAGTTGTTGACATAAACTCTATTTGATACAACGAATTTTCTAAAGCATCATCAAGCATTTTATCACTCATACGACCTTTATTTTTAAAGGCCTTAAGATTTTGCAAAGTCAAGGATAACCGTGTTAATGGGTGACGCCATTGATGGGCAATATTTCCTATCATATCACCTAGTTCTGCTAACTTACTTTGGTGCTGTAAAAGTCGATCTTTTTTAGCATTTTTTAAACTCTCAATGGCTACTTTTCTGTCCAAGTTAGTAGCTAACTCATGTAAACTATCCCCTTGGTCAACAACAATCTCATACATATGTTTAAATGGTCGAGATAGGAGAAAACTAAACAAAATAGAAAAAAGTGTTGCTAAAAAGAGTATGACAATAATCATCTTATTGTTATTATCATTAACCTCTTGAACGGACTTATCGTTTTCAACAAAAATCATATTAATTTTTTGATTATCTAAAAATAGAGGTTGCACATAAATATTATCATCAAAAATGGCGGCATGTTTATAGTTACTTTGAATTTTATAAACAATATCATCTTTAAAATCGTGATCAATAGAGTGTTTAGAATCATAGAGCGACCAGTTATATTTACTCTCTTTGTGACGAATGTAATAACCACCCTCATCCACTAAATAGATATCATATAAAGCTGAACGAGTAATACTTTCAAGAAGCTCTTCCATAAAAAGATTAATAATCAAAATACCTTGAAATTCTTTATTAATATAAACAGGGGTAGCAACCCTAGCAACAGGTTTAAAAGGACGTTCAAAAACCCCATGTTCAATATTCAAATCAATTTCCGAGAACCAAACATCATTTTCACTCAAATAAGATGCTGCTTTAAAATAGTATCGATTGGATTTATCTTGCAAGCTACTGGACTTGTATGGTTCCAAAGATTGTTTTTCCCTATCATAACGCAACTTCTCAAATCCATTTTTACCAATAAATCGTATTTGCATATACTCTTTATTTGCCTCCATTATAGTTAAAAAAAGTAGGTCAATGTAGTATTTGTATGACCCATCCTTAAGGTGTTCAATAAAATAGTCATTTCGGACAATGGCTTTTAAAGCATCACTTCTTTTCTTAAAATAACTGTCAAAGAGATGTTTCTTTTCATTGGCTTGAAGAGAGGCTTCTCGTTCAAATTTATGAACCTTTAATTCATCAGAAAAATAGACATGAATAATCGTAATGGTTAAAATTAACAGCGTTGTAAAAGCAATATATGAGAAGAAAAGTTTAAATCCAAAATGCATATTTTGTTTAGAGAGTTTATCAAGTTCAATCATATTTTTCTATTTTATACCCAGCATTACGAATGTTAACTATAAAATTATCTTTAAGTTTAGATCGTAACTTTTTAATTTGTGTTCGTAGTGTATTATCACATACATCTTTTTCTTCCCAAACATAATCTTTCAGTATGACTGGACTAATGGTTGTACCGATGTTTTTAACCAGTACATATAACAAATTTTGCTCATAATTTGTCAATGTTACACTTTGTTCATTACAAAAGAGTTCCATGCTTGACAAATCAAACATATAGTCATCTGTAATTTTTGTTTGCGTTGTTCCTGTTTTATAAATGAGTTGATTAATACGCAATTCTAACTCTTCATAATTAAAGGGTTTTCTAACATAATCATTACACCCTACTTCATACCCTTTTTTTACATGTTCAATATCACTTTGTGCCGTTAAATAGATAGCTGGGGTAAAAATTTCACGCTTACGAATTTCATGAAGTGTCTCTAAACCATTCTTTTTTGGAGTATTAATATCCAATAAAAAAATATCATAATTTTCTAACACAGCATTATCAAGTAAAGACTCGCCATCATTGTAAAAATCCACACGATTGCCGTCAAGTTCAAAGTATTCTTTTACTTGTTCACAAATAAAATCATCATCTTCTAGTAGAAGTATTTTCATAATATAACACCTAAAGAAAAGCTTAGTTTTGCTTCATTGTATCAAATTAATTCTCTTGATTATCTTTGATACAATAAACCATAAATAAATATATAATTAATTACAAGTAGGGATATGTTCAGAGTCATAAGCAAACTCTTGAAGTAGTTTCATCATCAGTTTTGACTCTTTTTTAAAGGTTTTACTTTCAAAATATTTTACAATTTTAATCGTTGAATCATCATCTAAATGTAAATCTTTTAGCTCGGATGCATTGTCAGAAAAAAGCATTTTCCACTCTCTAATTGATGCCATGTTTCCACCACGACTTCCCTCTCCATGACAAGAAGAACAGCGCTTTAAATAGTAGTCTTGCCCTACTAGGTTTTTTGTAGCATATTCACCACGTATTTTTGATGCAAATAGAGTTGATGAAAATAGTGTTGATAATAAAACTGCTGTTATTATAAATGTCATTTTTCTCATTTTTTCTCTCCATAAAGTTTGTTATATTTAGAAATTGCATCATCCATCCATTCAAGCATCTGATCAATATTCCACATACCGTAAATAACCATATGTTTTTTACCCTTACGCGCTAATTTTTCCTCGTTTGGACCCATAAAATAAATGGCTGGAGTCATTGATACACTTAGTCTTGCTGGCACTTGTCCTGTGTTTGCAACATCTGAATCATAATCCGTTGAATTATCTAAATACATAGGAACAAAATGCTCTTTAATTTTCTCTTTAAATTTTGGATGAGAAAGAACTTCTGCTTTTAATTTTGGACAGTAAAAACAGGTTCTAGAATCCAAAAATAGAAAGATTGGTTTATTTTTATACTTAGCTACTTCAATTCCATCTTTAAATTCATTTTGCCAGATTAGCCCTTCTTGCCAATCATTTAAAGCAAAAACTGATGAAGAAAATAGAAGTACTGTTAGAAGAATTTTTTTTAACATTATCGACCTCTCATTTTGTCTCTTTTTTCTATTCTAACCATTTAATATTAAATTAAAATTGATTTTAATCAATAACCGTTCTCAACTTAAAACTTAAATTTAGATAAATTTCAAAAATAAATTTAATAGTTTTAGTTTGGCACTTTGAAGGCACTTTTGTTTGATAAAATTTTAAACAATTGGGTTTTGCCCAATAATTTTAAAGGAGACAAGATGAAAAGCTCAATGCAAAGCATTGTAAAAATTGCACTTTTTACATGCTTACTTTCATTAACTTCTCTTTTTGGTGCTGAGCACTCAAAAGGGAAAACTGAAATGGCAAGTGTTTCAGGTGGCGATTCTTGTATCAAATGTCACAAAGGTATCGAATCTATTAGAGATGAGAAATCTGACATGATGAAACAAATCGTCGCTATGGGACAAGGCTTAGGAGATACAGCAGGTTGTGTTGTTTGTCACGGGGGTAATCCAGAAGATGGTACCGTTGCAGGCGCTCACAAAGGTGCTCCAAAAGCTCACGCAGGTGGTTTAGCTGACTTTGTTAGAGATCCAGGTTCTATTTGGATTGCTGATAAGACCTGTGGTATTTGTCACGCAGATACAGTTGAAAATACTAAGAAGTCACTTATGATGACTGAAGCTGGTAAGATCCAAGGTAACATGCACACATGGGGAACTGAACCTTCTAAGAAAGTTAAGTTTGCAAACTATGATGTAAAAGATTCCGATGGAAAAGAGCCGGCATGGGGAACCAAGGTATATAAAGATTATATGGTGAAGATGATCGATAAATACCCTGACCAATTTCCAACTGAACTTAAACAACTTCCACTACCTCCAGTAGGACCTGAAGATTTCAAAGGTGCCACTGAAGATGAAGTTGCTTACATGGCAAATGTTACTTACCAAAGATCTGACTGTCAAAGATGTCATATTGGTGTAAGAGGAAGAAAAGGTCGTGGTGACTGGCGAGGTATGGGATGTTCTGCATGTCATATGCCTTATGGAAACGAAGGTATTTACGAAGGTAATGATCCTACAATTGACAAAAAAGAACATGGTCATATGTTAGTACATATGATACAAGGTTCAAGAGAAGCAAAAGTTAAAACTCCATCGGGAATGGAATTCAGTGGAATCCATCCTGAAACTTGTAACTCATGTCACAATAGAGGTAAGAGAATTGGAGTTTCTTACGTTGGTCTAATGGAACAACCTTATGGTTCACCACTTAATGTTGGTGGTAAATCTCAATCGAAACACCACGGTAAACGATATAAGCATATCAAAGAAGACTTACACTTTGAAGCGGGTATGACATGTCAAGATTGTCACACATCAGTTGATATGCACGGTGATGGTACACTATTTGGTACAACACTTGGTCAAGTTGAAATTGAGTGTTCAGATTGTCATGGTACAAACGATAAGTATCCATGGGAATTAAAAATTGGTTTTGGTGAAAACTTTGGTATTGAAACTCCTGAAGGTCCAAGAGGTATGGCGAATGACTTACCATATTTTATGACTCAAGGTACTGTTTACGATGTTGAAGGTGGATATTTATTATCTGCTAGAGGAAACCCATTAGGAAATGTTGTTAAGGCTAAAGGTCAAAATAAAGTTATTGCTCACTTAGCGAGTGGTAAAGATATAGAAGTTCCTTTATTAAAATTTACAGCAAACACTAATACTTGGAAAAGTAAAGCCGGTGAAGTAGCTATGGGTAAAATTAAGTCACATATGGAAAACCTTGAGTGTTACGCTTGTCACTCTGACTGGGCACCACAATGTTATGGTTGTCACGTTAAAGTAGACTACACTCCTGGTAAATCTAAAATTGACTGGATTGCATCTGGTTCTGCAAACTTATCAAATGGTGAAACTGCAGAGTCTGTATTAGGTACAAAAGGTGTTAAACAGTTCGGTAAACCTAGTGAAACTAGATCTTATTTAAGATGGGAAGATCCAATTTTAGGTATCAATGGGGAAGGATTAGTTACTCCTGTAATTCCTGGTTGTCAAGTAACATTTACTGTTATTGGACCTGATGGAAAAACATTAATTCTTAACAAACAAGCTAAAGTTCAAGATAATGGTCAAACTGTTTCTGGTATCGACATGGCTCCTGTTCAACCACATACTTCTGGAAGAAAAGCAAGATCTTGTGAATCTTGTCACTCTAACCCAAAAGCAATGGGTTACGGAATCAATGATGGTCAATTCTTACAAAAACAAGGTGAAGATTTATACATGGATCTTCAAGACCTAAAAACTGGTAAGTTTGTTCCTGCAAATAAAACAGTTCAGATGAAAGGTATTCCAGGTATGGATTTCGATTGGTCGCAGATCGTTACTCGAGATGGAAAACAACTTACAACTGTTGGTTCTCACTGGCCTGCATCAAGACCTCTTGATCAAGACCAAAGAGATGTCATGGAAAAAACTGGTTTATGTATGGGATGTCACCAAAACATGACTGATGATAAACTGTGGAATAAATTAAACACAGATAAAAAATTAGATGTTAAAGAACATATCCAAAAAATGCATGAACTTGCAAATAAAGCCGCTAAATAATTAGTGCTTTTATTTAGAGGACGGAACGAAAGTTCCCTCCTCTTTTATTAGTTTTACTTATAGTAACAATAGTGCTTTTTTAAGTTTATTGTTATTATAATTGAGACTAAAAAAAGGTTGAACTATATGAAAATAAATTTTACAAGCAAGGTATTTGTAGCTTCGATAATCGCATCAACAATTATTTTAACAGGATGTAATGATAAAGCAACAGAAGCCAAAGTAATTGAAACAAAAGCTGTTGCAAAACAAGCAGTTAAAGATATGCCTCCTAAAGTGGAAGTAAAAAAAGAAGAGAAGTCTGTAACTTATACAAAATATGACTCTGTTGTATATGATGTATTTCAAGATTCTGCCAAAATTGGTCCACAAGATAATAAACAGATGATTATGGTTTTTGGAACAAATACAGACCCATACTCCGATAGATTAAAAGCGGACATCCAATCTTCACCTGAATTACAAAAACAGATCAAAAATGATTTTTCATCTTACTATTTAAAAGCACATGAAAATTTAAGACATAAACTCTACCATGAAGGTGAGTATATGGATGTGGATACAAAAACGATGATTTCTATTTATGGGATTGAAGCAACTCCAACACTTATTTTTACAGATACCAATGGAAAGGCTGTTATCTTAGTGCCTGGTTATATGCCAACAAAACAATTCATAACAACCCTTGATTTTATGAAGAGTGGAAAATGGAAAGGTAAAGATAGAAAAAATGGTGAAGTATATGAGGTGCTAAAAGCCTTCTATATTGCTAATGGAATTGATGTAAAATCAAAGGCTCAATAATGATTAAAAAAACACTACTTTCATTTATTCTATTAATAAGTTCGCTGTTTGCAGATACACTTTTTCAAGAAGGTAACGAAATTGTTACCAAAGGAAAAGGTGTCATCATGGTTTTTGAAAGTTCTACTTGCCCCTATTGTGAACTTTTAAAAAAAGATTTTAAGCAAAACAAAGAAATGAATGCTCTAGCTAAAGAATTTAATATTCACTTTATTAATAAAGAGATTGAACGTGAATATAGCATGGGTGAAAAAAAGCGTCAAGAAACTACGACCACTTTAAAAATGGCATTTATGGCTAAAAACACTCCAAATATTGTTATTTTTGATAAACATTGGAATAAGATTTTTCAACTTCCTGGTTACGCTCATCCTGGGCAGATGATTACCTTAATGAAGTTTGTAAAAGGCCTTCATGAAGGAAAATATAAACCAAGTGAGTGGAAAAAGTTTTTAAATGACAATGGTGTTGGCTAAAAATCACTAATCAAAATATAGAAAAAGGCTAGGACATTTAGTTCTAGCCTTTTTTATTAGAGGTGACCTTAAAATAATTTTGATATAATTTAGATTATTTAACAAACTATATATAAGGCATCACTTTGAGTAATGTAACAGATATCTTCAAAGAAATAACACAAATTCCACGTTGTAGTACTAATCATCACCCTTTTATTGAATATGTAAAAGATTTCGCTTTTAAATATGAATATGATTGTTCAATTGACCAATCCAATAATATTCTGTGTAAAAAAGAGAACTCATTATCAAGGGTCTGTTTACAATCCCATTATGATATTGTCTGTTTAGTTGATGATACCATTCCAGAACTAATCGAAGAAGATGGTTTCTACAAAGCAGTAAACTCAACATTAGGTGCTGATAACGGTATAGGATGTTCTTATATGCTTTCACTCATGAGTGAAGGATACGATTGTGAGTTTTTATTTACTAGTGACGAAGAGATTGGTCTTATTGGAGCAAATGATTTAGGGCTTGAAATAGCATCACCTTATATGCTTAACTTAGATAGCGAAAGTGAAGGCGAAATTTGCATTGGATGTGCCGGTGGTATTGATATCTTTGCTTCATTAAATGAAAATAGTATTATTCAAAACATCGATAATCTCGAACTTTATGAACTCTCTATTTCAAAACTACCAGGAGGTCATAGTGGTGTTGAAATCCATAAAAACATCGATAATGCCCTTAAGATTATTGCCCAAAGTATTTATGAATGTAATGGTGTTATCTTAGATATCAATGGAGGGGAAAGAATCAATTCAATTCCTGTGAATGCTAAAGCAATTATCGCGTCAAAAGAACAACCTAAACTCATCCATGACAATATGAAAATCACAAAAATTCACCAACCCAGCGAACATCTAAATATATATCCTAATGCAATTATTGAGTTTATCAACAGTTTCAAACAAGGTGTTAGAGAATTCAATGAGGAACTCAATGTAGTAGAGAGTTCAATTAATTTAGCCAAAGTTAATACACAGATTAATGAAATCAAGATAGAATTAAGTGCGCGTTCTATGGATAATACAAAACTTCATGCTCTAACCAATGATACCGTATCACAACTAGAAAACTTAGGATTTACAGTACAAACAAGTGGAAAATACCCTGCATGGAAACCAGATGTAAATGAATTTACAAATCAAGTTCTAAAAATCTATCAACAACATAACAAAGATGCAAAACTAGAAGCAATTCATGCAGGATTAGAGTGTGCCATCTTTAAAGAGAAGTTTTCTCACCTTAAGATTGCATCCATTGGACCTAATATTTTTAGTCCTCACTCAAAAGCGGAACGGGTAGAGATTACCTCTATTCACAAACTCTATGATATCGTTAAAGATATATTAGACTCAATGTAAGGGATTGCATGCAAACAATTAAACTTGAAGGTATCTGGAAATTTGATAGCTTAAAAGATAAAATCAAATATCTAAAAACCTTTGACAGCGTTGCACAACAATCAACTATTGACTTAGACTTTAAAAACCTAGAAAAGATTGACTCTTCTGGTATTATTCTTATTATTCGATATATCAAACTTTTTGAGAGTAAAAGTTGTCAAGTTAATATTGTAAATATTAGTCAAAAGCATGAAAATATGCTTAAATTATATACTAATAACTACCAACATCATGAACATAAAGATGATATACAAGAACCTGGTCTTCTTGAGAAAATAGGAAAAGAGTTTTTAAGTGTTCTTGAAAACTTTGCAAATTTCTTATATTTTTTAGGGCGATTAACCTCTCATTTCTTTTATCTATTTTTACACCCTTCTCAAATACGTTTTAAAGCAACCATTAACCAAATAGAAATTGCTGCTATTCATATTTTGCCAATTGTGGGATTAGCCCTATTTTTAGTTGGTTTTGTAACTGCTTACCAAGGAGCCGAACAGTTAGGACGATTTGGCGCTAATATTATTGTTATAGAGATGTCAACCATGTCCATGTTTCGAGAAATTGCTCCCTTTTTAGCAGCGGTTATTGTTGCAGGTCGAAGTGCCTCATCTTTTACAGCACAAATTGGTACCATGAAAATAACCGAAGAGATTAGTGCCATGAAAACCATGGGATTAGACCCTGATATCTTTTTAATGCTCCCACGTGTTATTGCACTGATTATTATCATGCCACTTATCGTCTTTTTTGCAGATATGGCAGCTCTTTTAGGAGAGATGGTTATCGTTAAACTTCATCTGGGAGTCTCATATACACAATTTTTAGACCGTATTTATGAACATGTGGAGATTCGTCATATTATGTTAGGACTATTAAAAGCACCTCTTTTTGGATTATTGATTGCTATTGTAGGTTGTTACAGGGGTCTACAAGTGCGAAGTGGTACTGATATTGGAAAATACACTACAAAAAGTGTTGTAGATGCAATTTTTTGGTTGATTATTGTTAATGCCCTTATTTCACTTGTATCAATAGAGTTAGGATTCTAAGATGATTGAAGTAGAAAATCTCTCAACGGTATTTGGACACAATGTTGTACATGAAAACATCTCTTTATCTATAAAAAAAGGCGAAATCTATGGTATTTTAGGAGGAAGTGGAAGTGGTAAAACCACCCTACTTCGACAAATCATTATGTTAGACGCCATACAAAAAGGTGATATCTCTATTTTTGATTTGGATATTAAACATCTCAAACGAAAAGAGCGAGATTTTATCAAACAAAATTGGGGTGTTCTTTTCCAATTTGGAGCACTATTTTCATCGCTAAATGTGGTTGAAAATATTGGAATCATGTTAAAAGAGCGTAGTGATCTTCCAAAAGAAATTATTGAGGATATTGCATATACAAAACTGCAAATGGTAGGGCTTAGTCCAAAAGTAGGAACACTCTACCCTGAAGAGTTAAGTGGTGGTATGAAAAAACGTGTGGCACTAGCGCGTAGTCTTGCCCTTGACCCAAAGATTCTATTTTTAGATGAACCTACTTCAGGGTTAGATCCTGCAAGTGCAAAAGGGTTTGATAGCTTAATTGTTAAACTTCGTGATATGCTTGATTTAACAGTTGTTGTGATAACTCATGACTTAAATACAATACAAAACGTTTTAGATAGGTTCTCTATTCTAGGCGACGGTAAAATTATCTTGACAGGAACATATGAAGATGCTCTAAACTTAGATAATGCTACAATAAAGAAATTCTTAAAACTAGAGGAATAAAACTTGGATAATAAAGCACGGTATACCTTAGTTGGGTTTTTTATACTTATTTTTTCAATAGCAATGATAGCTTTTGTTCTATGGCTAGCACGTTATGATATCAATAAAGATAAACTAAAAGAGTATCGACTCTATGTTAAACAATCTATTTCAGGACTTAATATTAACTCCATTGTCTATTATAAAGGTTTAGACATCGGTATTGTAGAAGATATAAGAATCAATCCTAAAAACCTAGAAGAGATTGAGATTGTACTCAAAGTTTCTCAACCAGAACTTATTAAAACCAATACTGTTGCTACCATCGAATCCCAAGGGGTTACAGGAAACAAAACCATTGAATTATCAGGTGGTACACAAGATTCAGCCAAACTACTTCCCAATGAAGAAGGTTATGCAACCATACCAATCAAACAATCATTTTTAAATGAACTAACATCACAAGCCTCAAATATAGGGCAAAAAGTAGACATCGTACTTTCACAAATCTCTAAAGTATTGGATGAAAAAAATCTTAAAAACTTTGAATCTATTTTAAACAATACCAATAACTCAACACAAAACTTTGATAAACTAGTGATGGATGCCAATCAATTGATGAATCAAAATATCAAAAACTCTCTTGCCCAATTTGATACACTAATGACAACAAAGATAACACAAACCCTCACACAGCTAGAACAAACCTTAAAAAATCTTGATGATGTTAGTAAAAATATGAACCAACTTGGAGACAATGTAAATCTACTCATTCAAGAAGATATTAAACTACTTTTAAATGAATTTAAAATAACTGCACAATCAGCACAAAATGTAGATGAAGTACTCATTGGATTCGAGCAAACATTAGAAAAAATGAACGATACCATAGATAACTTTAGCCAAAATGGAGGCGATATGATTTTTAAAACAAGAGAAGTAAAGTATGGACCAGGAGAGACTCATGATTAAACTATTTTTGACTTCTATAGTTATTTTAATAGGACTAACAGGGTGTCTTACCAAAGAGCTTCCACAACAAAAAACCTATACACTATTTGCCAATACTAATTTAGCTAAAGATAAACCCCTCACATCTCAAAGCATTTATGTAGCAAAACCTCAAACACTTAATAGTTTAAACAGTACTAAGATTTTCTATACACAAAAGGCTTATGAATTTGAAGCTTATGCCTTAAGCAAATGGAGCGACACTCCCTCAAAAATGATTCAAAATGCACTGACTAATGTACTCGCAAATGAAAATATCTACACTTTTGTAACTGCTTCAAAACTAAAAACAAAAGCGACTGTTACTATTAATAGTGAACTTATTAACTTTAAACAAATTATTGACAAAAAGAATAGTTATACTCTCTTACAACTACGTCTTTTTGTAACGCTAAACAATAAAACTATCGCTAAAGAGTTTAACTATAAAACGCTATCTAAGCCCACTGCTTATGGAGCAGTTGAGTCATTTAATCAAGCGACAACAAATCTTGCGCAAGATGTTAGCCAATTTATTTACAACACAATAAAGGAGAGATAATGAGAAACTTACTTTTAGTACTGCTGTTTAGTATCACAACACTATTTGCTTACACTGCACCGCAAACAATTCCAGGGACAACCTATGTGGATACACAACAAGCTTATGAACTCTATAAAAAGAAAACAAAGTTTTTAGATGTGCGTCCGGAAAAGTTTATAAAAATGGGTAAAATACATGGAGCAGCAGAGTTCTATGTAGGACTTATGACTCCAAAAAGTGTTTTTCTAATTGGCAGAAAGAATGAACCTATTATTGTTTATTGTAATGGAGTAAACTGTCCATTAACACAAGAAGCAATAGAGAAACTAAAAAGTTATGGGTATACAAATCTCTATTATTATAGAGATGGTTTTCCAGCATGGAAAGCAGCAAAGCTACCAATGGAATAATTAAAATATAAAATAAGAGAAGATGTCCTTCTCTTATTTAGGAAAGCTACTCTTTTGCTTTCCACTCTCTATAAAGTTTAGTGTGTGCATCAATTTCATCTCGTGACGCTTTTCTTCGACAAGAGAGATACCCTTTTGAACCATCACACGAAGTAAATGGATATACTGTTGCAAATACCCAGTAATATCCACCCGATTTAGTAGCATTTTTTACATATCCTGTCCAAATCTCACCTTTTTGTACGGTGTCCCATAGTGATTTAAAAGCTGCTTTTGGCATATCTTGGTGTCGTACCATACTATGTGGTTGACCAATAAGTTCATCTACATTGTACTCAGCAACTTGACAAAAATCG
>LPNY01000132.1:37638-48922 GCA_001655195.1 Arcobacter sp. EP1 | reverse complement strand
TTACTAAAAAAGCATAATCATCTAATACTGTTTCTTGATCTCTAGCCATAAATTATCCTTAATT
Source organism: Arcobacter sp. EP1 (assembly GCA_001655195.1). Taxonomy (GTDB): domain Bacteria; phylum Campylobacterota; class Campylobacteria; order Campylobacterales; family Arcobacteraceae; genus Arcobacter_A. The sequence continues at coordinate 48,858 of LPNY01000132.1, read as the reverse complement.
AAACTTTTTATGTTTTGCATCTTCAAGTAAATCGTTGGCAATACTTGTTAACTCTTGTGCAATATTTAATACGTTAGTTGATTCACTTGCATTCTCTTGAGTAACTCTATCTAACATATTAACCGCATCGTTAATTTGTTCAATTCCTGTCATTTGCTCTTTTGAAGCAGAACTAACATCATCAATGATTCCAATAGTTTCAGTAATATGAGTATTAAGCTCTTCATACCCTTGAATCATCTCATCAGAAATCTTTTTACCACTATTGGCTTTTTCATTGGCATCTTCAACTAAATCTTTAATCTCTTTTGCTGCTTCTGCTGATCGTGCAGCTAGGTTTCTAACCTCTTGTGCAACAACAGCGAACCCTTTACCTGCTTCACCTGCAGTTGCTGCTTCAACAGCTGCATTAAGGGATAGAATATTTGTTTGGAAAGCAATTTGATCAATAACATTAATTGAATCGTTAATAGCTGTTACTTTTTCGTTGATTTCATCCATAGAAGCAGCTGTTTGAGAAGCTAACTCTTGACCTTTAGTCACTGAACCTTTTACGGTTTGTCCAAGACCTGACATTTTGTGAGCATTTTCTGCATTGTTTCGCGTAATTGAAGTAATCTCTTCAACAGCTGCGGCAGTCTCTTCTAAAGAAGCTGCTTGTTCATTGGCTTTTGTTGATAAGTTATTCATTGAAGAGGACATATAGTTGGCATTTTGCTCTAATGTTTGTCCATTATTTAAGTTGTCTTTTGCAGCAGCACTTAATGTACCACCTAATTGATTCACACTCTCCATAACAGCTAACATATTATCACGCACTTTAGGACTGATAGTCACTTGTGAAGTGTAGTTATCATTAGCATACTCATTTACAACGCGCATTAACTCTTGCATATCACCTTGTAGGGCATCTAACATTTTGTTAATTGTATTTTTTAATGTATTAATCATTGGATTATCTGTCTGTGATTGAATACGACATTTATAGATACCTTGCTCAACCTTATCAAGATTAAGTACGGTTTCACCAAGAACTTTCATATCACTTTTGACATTACTCTCGGTTTCACGAATGAGAGTATTCCACTCTCTTAGCATTGCATCAATTTTTGCATTACCTGATGACTCTACGTATTCAAATGTATTCTTTTTATATTGTACATAGTCGACAAATTGTTTAAAATAATCATTTATTAATGTTAAGTCTTTTTGGGAAACTGAACCAAACATATTCTTCCTTTCAACGATGAAATAATTAGAGTATTATATTTATTATTTGCTGTGAAGTTGGTATTATTTTTAAGAAATTAATAAATTTGTTACAAATTAGTGACCATTGTATGGCTATTTGATAACTAAATAGCATATTATTCATATCTTATTTAAAAAACTTTCCTCTAAAATTTATTTTGGAATTTTGATAATAAACTCAGCACCCTTGAAGTTTTTTTCATTATAAGTAAATTCGACGTTATGAACACTAATTTCCCCTTGCATATGTTTAACAATTATCTCTTCAGACATATATAATCCAATACCTGTACCCTGAGCTTTATGTTTTGTTGAGAAATAAGGTTCAAAAATCCTTGAGAGTATCTGTTGAGGAATTCCACCAGCACTATCTTTCATAGAGATTACAATTATTCCATCTTCTTCTTTTGCAGTAAGAAATATATATTTTTCACTTCTTTTTTGCTCTAAAAAAGCATCTCGGGAGTTATTCAAAATATTCATTATCACCTGTACTAATTCATTTTCATAATTCTCAATAACTATATCTTTCACATCTGTAATAATTTCAACCCCAATATTATGAAACTGCGAAGAGGTTAATTTTAATGTTTTTTCAAGCATTGATGATAGATTAAATGTCACAACCTCTTTTTGGGTATTAAAAAAGTTTCTAAAATCTTCAATAGTCGAAGAGAGATATCTCGAGGCGTCATGGATATTATCCATAGATTCAAAAAGGTCTTTATCACTGAGTTGATTAAACTCTTTTTGAAATTTAACAGAAGAGGAGATTGTACTAATAATACTTAAAGGTTGTCTCCATTGGTGGGCAATATTACCAATCATTTCTCCCATTGCAGCCATTTTAGATTGTTGAAAGAGTAAATTATCTTTACGTTTCATCTCTGTTATATCTAAAATAGTAACGGGAACACTTTTAAACTCTTCTTTATTTTTCGGAATAACAAAAGAGACAATAGCAGTTAAATCTTTTCCCTCTAGGGTTTTAAAAGCTGCCTCTTTTCTAAAAGTGTTCTCTTTATTCCAAATAGCTAACAATTCTTCTTTAAATATCTCCATAGCATTTGCACCAAAGGTTTCATGGATATTTTCAATAAACCCTTTAGATGTTGTAGCATGAAAGAGTTTCATTGTTGCTTGATTAACCTCTATAACTTTAACACTTCGTGCCAAATGAAAAATAACATCACTATTCTCATCAAGATAGTTTTCCAAATTTTTGATATTATCTTCTCTTAACTTATGGAAAAAACTATAAATGTATGAAAAATCTTCATTCCAGATTGAGACTTCTGCATTTTCAAAAAGCTCTTTATAGATTTTTTGCGTCTGGACTTCTTGATTACTCTTAGCTAATTCTTCAATTTTTAGTTGTGCTTTGTAACTTAGAAACTTCTTTTTTAATAAATAACTTACGTAAATTGAAGAAATCATTAACACAATCCCTAAAAAAACTGTAAAGACTAAGATAACTTGATAACGTTTGTCTACTTCTATTTTATAGCTATCACTCTGTTTTTTAATAAGTTTTTCTAAATCTTTACTTTGATATCCAAAACCAATAAGCCACTGCCAGCTATTAAAACCTTTGATAAAAGAGGTCTTTTCATGGTTAATATTCTCTGAGGGAAGAGTATAAGAGACAAAACCTTCACCTCTCTTGGCAGTTTTAATAAACTCTTGAATAAATTTAAAGTTATTTTTATCTTGAGAACTTAACTGATTCTTCCCCACTAACTCTTTGTTAACATGAGCTAGGGTATTTCCTTGATAATCCACAACAAAAATATATTTACTTTCTTTGATATTAATATTTTGAATAAAAGTTAGAATATCTTCTTTCAAAGTGTTATTGAAATCTTCTAAATACTCACCTGTTCCAATAAACCAATCATAGGGTTCAAAGCGCTTAAAAAATCCTATTTTTTCATACTCTATTTCTTTATCATTAGGTTTATACCAATACCAAGTAGAGAAGGTCTCTTCTTTATTTTGCAAAATCTTATACATCTTTTGGAGCAAATAATCACCCTTTGCATCTTGATAATTCCAGAGGTTTTTATTTTCTAATTTTGGATTTGCAGGATGCATGATATTTTTTCCACGCTGTTCATAAATAAAATAGTAACCCCGACCATCATTAAAACGAATAGATGATAAAGCTTGTTTAATGAGTTCAACTATCTCTGCTTTAGTTTTTAGTTCTCTATTCTTTTCATAAATATTTTGAACAATATTATGGGCCTCATAAACTTTTTTTTGAATATTTTCTTTTAGCACTTTTCGGCTATTTTGATTCATATAATTTATATATTTATGGATTTTTTCAACTTCATCTTTAGCTTCAGAGGTATGGAATTTTTTGTATAAGTGTGTAGTATTTTTAATCTGATTTGCTAAACTATTAGTATGTTCATTCTCGATAAAAACAACCGCAAAAGCTAACAAAATAATGATAAGTGACATTGGTGCATATTTAATTACAGCTAAGAGAAGTTTTTCATGTTTATTAAGTATTTTCATACTCTGATTATATCTATTCATGCATTAATTAATCTACATTAAAAAAATAAAAATAGTATCAATATTTATAAAAAGTTTAATATTCATTCTATTTTTAGCACTACAGCGTCACAGCACTTATACTCTACTTAACAAATGCCTATTAAAGTTCTAATTAACATGCCTCTTCTACCTATAGTGTTATAGTTTTAAATAACAAATAGAAGGAGCCAATTATGAAAGCTCGTATAACACTTATTATGTTTCTATTTATGTCACAATTACTTTTTGCCAACAACCTTTCTCAACATGATATGATGCAACAAAAGATTATTAATGAAACCATCACCAATATTTATGATGATTTTCAAGCAAATGTTTTTACCTGTATCAATGTTGTTAAATTATCAAAGGGAAAAGTGAGCAAAGAAGAGTGTGAAAAGCACTTGAGTTCAACAAACAAAGAGTGTGCTACACTGGCAAAAGAGAATATTAAAACTGTACTATCTCAAAATGATGCCCTCAATCTCATGGATATACTTGTCTCCTGTCCCGTAATTAAAATGATGGGCAAAAAATATGAAATCATTGATGGAAAACCAGTTTATAATATAAAGATGAATTAGTAAATTATTAGTAATAATATATATTTATATTTATAATTTAAAATGAAACTATATTTTAGTCAAATTTAATATAATTTTATCTTATTTTTCTATTAAGTATATTAGTGATATAATACTCCAAGTCATGGGACAAATGGAGGAATATACATGAAATACATATTACTATTAATACTACTTTTTAGTTCATCACAACTCTTTGCAAAAACAAATGATAAAGATGAACAATTAAGAAAAGAGAAAAACATTCAAGAACAGATGAAAAAAGAAGAGAAATATGCACAAGAAAAAACATTTTATTCAGGAAATGATTATGATTTAAAAAGTGCAGAAGTTAATATGGAGTCAGTAAAAAACCTACCCGATGTAGAAAATACCTACGAAGGTTATGATATGACCCATGATTATGATTAGAAAACCAACGTTATCTACCATTAAAATGGTGGTGCACTAAGCAATTCCCCTGCTTTTCACCACCTGTTTATCTAAGTAAACTAGGATGATAAACACCTAGTAATTATAGATTATTCTCTTTAAATAGTTTAACAAACTTTTTGTCTGAACCCACAATATGATTCAAAAACCAATTAAGTATATAATGAAAAACCTCTTCAGAAATTTCAACGGCTGACTTATTAACATAAGAGATATCTTGAGTGATTTTATCTTTTAGTGCTATAAATTTTTCCATAAATAAAACATGTTCTGCTTTGTGTTCTACACTGTTTTCGTAGTTTAACTTATCAAACAACTCTTCTTCGGTATTAAAATGAAACTGTGCATAATTGACGAGTTCATTAACAATATCTAAAATATCTTGGCGTTGGGAATTACTCGTAATAGACAAAGATAACTTATTAATTATTCTCAATAACTCTTTGTGTTGTGTATCAATCAGTTCAATACCAATTCCCATAGTTTCATCATTCCATTCAATAAAATTCATAGATACCCTTTTATTATTTTCCAAGTTGTGGTAAACAAATCTTAAATTCTGCTCCCACATAAGCATTGTCATCGTAAACAAACTCAACATTTGAAGCTTCGATTGTTCCGTGCATATGCTCTTCAATAATCATTTTTGACATATATAATCCAATCCCTGTACCATTTGAGTCTTGTTTGGTAGTAAAATGAGAATCAAATACTTCATTAATCATATCTTTTTGGATTCCCCCTGCATTATCTTTTATATATATTTCCACGTTATCATCAGTAACTATTGCATCAATCATAATCAGTTTAACACCCTGCTCTTTTTTGACCAATTCATCAACAGAATTATGAATAATATTCATAAAAACTTGAATCAACTCTTGTTCTAGTTCCAACAAACTCACATTTTCAATATTTTTAATAACCTCTAAATCAGCACTCTTAATTTGTGAGTCAACCAAGGCAAATGTTTTTTCAAATGTATCTTTTAGAAAAAATAGACATTTCTTTTTATCCTTCTTAAAAAAGTTTCTAAAATCATCTATGGTTTGGGAAAGATGCTGTACAGAAGAATATATTGTATCCATAGATGACTCAATATCATCAGGTTGTAATACTTTCATCTCATTTTTAAATTTAACCCCCGTAGAGACCGTAGAAATAATAGAAAGGGGTTGTCGCCATTGGTGAGCAATGTTTTCAATCATTTCACCCATGGATGCCATTTTTGATTGTTCTGCAATAATAAGTTGTTTCTCGTTATTCTTTTCAATCTCTTCATGGACTCGTTTTTCCAAGTTCACATTGAGTAACTCAATCTCTTCTTTGGCTTTTTCTAACTCTTTTGTTCGCGCAGAGACCTGTTCTAATAAATTTTGTTCAATATAGTTTTGCGTTATCTCAGCACTAGCGCGCAGGGCTAAAAAATCAGTAATCGAAGTAAAAAAGTTCTTATTTTCCATAGGTTTTATATCAAGTAAAACCAAGATACTCGAAACTCCCGATGCCGTTTTAGCGATAACAGGCGCACCAACATAAGCTTCAATACCCATATCCTGTAACAGTTTATCATCTGGAAAGTCAACCAAAACATTATCGTGAATGCAAACCCGATCTCCAGTTAAAACTAACTCACAAGGAGTATCTTTGAGTTGATACATAAAGTTATCAACATAATCATCCCCTGCCCAAACAACATCCGTTTGGATTTGAGTTAATTGTGCATCAATAGGATGTCCTATTAATGCATATTTAACATCAAGATTAATAGCAATGTTTTTAATAAATTCTTTGAGATAGTCAATACCAGTGAGATTTTGGTCAATATCTAAAATGGCTGAAAGAATCTGTATTATGTCTCTTTCATTGTCTTGTTTCATAAGCAATTCCTATAAGTTCTATAGACTTTATCAATAAAAGAAAAGAACCTATTTATTTTACTTAAGTCTATCAAAAATATTATTTATGTACAAGTGCTTACTAAAAAGATACCGTAATAATTATTTCGCGATTAAAGAGCATTTTAGCTACATAATTAGTAATAAAACTATTCAGACAATAGTTCTGCTGTAGGTTTTTTTGTTGTAACAAAACATCTATTCTCACCAAGAAGAGCTTCTAATACAAACTTGTCTGTAACTCCAAAAAACTTTTCAGGTGGTTCTAGATAATCATCCATATTAACACTACTAGTAGCACTAGGTCTAAGCCTAGAAAGTGTAATTAAATAGTCCTTGCCATCTTTGGCAGTATAAACATCAACATCAATATCCATTTGTATATTCCTTTAATTTATTTCAAGAGACAATTATATCTAGTCAATCATAAAAAAGGCTCTTATGTACCTAACTAGAAAGATATAAACAATAATACGAAGTAGATTTTGGATTGTAAAAAGTGATATTTGAACTTAAAGTTTAATGATTAAATAAAGAAATGGTGTTCGGGAGAAGATTTGAACTTCCGACCACTACGATGTCAACGTAGTGCTCTACCCCTGAGCTACCCGAACATATAAGTTTGAAATAATACACAACCTTTCCTTTAAAATATTTAAAACTTCCCTCATTTCATGATTTTTTTACAATTCGACTAAAATGCCACTTTTTATGATTACACTTTTATATCTGTATTTACAAAATAACTCACCACTAAAGTTATGAAAGGAAACCCTATGCGTTCAATTGGAGTTAAAGATTTAGCCAAAAAATATTCAATGATGATTAAACACTCTGACGATGATGAGATTTCTGAGTCACTTTTATCTCAATACTTAATGGAAGTTGCTGCTATTACAAAAACATGGGTTGTAATTGATGATAGAAACTTTATTTTTAATCGTTTTAGCACAGAAGAAGAAGCCTTAGAATTTGTCAAAGAGAGTCAAAAACCGTATAAAGTAGTTAATCTAACACTAAATAACAGACAAGGTTAACGAATCTTTTGCTAAAGTTCTTCATGATGAACTTTTTAAAAGAAATAATACCCCTAATACGGTTGGTTATTATCATATTAGTGGCGATGGTTTTTGTCTCATTTTGTATCTATTTGATTAATGAACAGTTAGCCACCTATTTTGTCACTTATATTTTACCTGTATTCTTTTTGATTATTTTTGTATCTGTATTTAATGATAGTTATAAAGAGAAGTAACTGCACCCAATCAAATTTAATAGTTAGAGCTTTTCTATAAAAGAAAACCCCTCTTCACACTCATGTAAATAACTATCTCCAAATAGATTGAAATGATTTAAATAGTGGTAGAGGTTATAGATAATTTTTTTATCATGATAGTTTTCACTTAAAGGTAAACTTTTATCATAGGTATCATAAAAGTCGTGAGTAAATCCACCAAACATTTCACTCATGGCAATATCAACCTCCCTATCTGCATAATAAATCGCTGGGTCAATGAGATAAATGCTTTGTTTACTAAAAAGTACATTGCCTGACCATAAATCACCATGAACTAAACTGGCATGTTCACAAGAGCTATTCAAATAATTTATGAGTTTATAACGGTTGTTAATCAATACTTTTTTAAAAAGCGTTCGAATAGTTGATTCTTCTATTAAATCTATTTGAAAGGCGAGCCTGTAATCTGCAAAAAATGAACCCCAATCATCAAACAGTCTGTTTTTTTGAATATTTAAGCCAATAAAGTTATTGTAAGCTAATCCGTACTGTTTAAATTTGACAGTGTGGAGTTTGGCTAAACCTAGAGCAAACTGTTGCATTTGTGTGGATGTAGCATTTTGGGTTTGAATATTTTCAAGGGTAAGTTTTTTTGCATTAAAATCAATGATTTGAGGGATTGATAGTTCATTAATTGCATACTTATTAAGTACTTGCGATAACTGTTTTAATCCCTCAACCTCTTTTATCAAACTCTCATTATCGTGATGATGATTTTTGATAAAGTATTGCATAAATTTCTAACGTGGGTTATTGGTTCTTTGTTTTGCTAAGTTAATATCCGATTGGTATTTGTACATCATATAATCATACATAGTTGTACCACTATTTTTTCCAAAAAAGAGTGTCATTTCAATGAGACGGTAACTCATTCTAAAAAATGCTGTAAATGGTAATACATAAGATAATAGTGTTACATACTTACGATATGGATAGTAGCGTTCAAACTCTGCTTTTAAATCTCTTAGAACGATACTCTCTTCTTTAAAATCTTCTTGTTTTTTTGAACTAACCACTTTAAGAACAATCATAAAGTTAATAACAAACATCAGTGCGTTGAGGTTCCACCCCATAATAAATATATCTAAATAAGTCATACGCAATTATAGCAAAATGCTCTTAATCTACATAAAGAAGATTCAAGTATAATTATAAACCGATAATAAAAACTAATTCAAAGAAGAGTCATGCAACTACTTAATACTAATATCACTCAAACACTCAACGAACACTATTTAGTGGAATCATTTAATTTAGACAATAAAACCATTTTAGAAATAGGTTGTGGTGCAGCAGCAATGACCCAAAAGATTGCACAAACAGGAACAAATCGAAATATTATTGCGTGCGAAATTGATGAGATTCAACATGAAAAGAACTTACAACTGGATATTGATAATATCACCTTTAAACAAAGTGGTGCACAAGAGATTCCCTGTGATGACAACAGTATTGATATGATTTTTATGTTTAAGTCTTTTCATCATATTCCAAAAGAGCTAATGAGCCAAGCCTTAGATGAGATAAAACGAGTACTTAAACCTAATGGGTTAGCTTATATTAGTGAGCCTTTGTTTATGGGAGAGCAAAACTATTTAATCTCACTGTTTCATGATGAAGAAGTTGTACGACAAGATGCTTTTGATGCTGTTAAAACCTGTGTGGATGAAGGCAAGATGAAACTCTTTAAAGAGATTTTCTTTAATAGTGAAATCAGCTACAGTAACTTTGCCGACTTTGAAAAAAAACAGATGAACCTAACCTATAATGATGATAGTATTGATAACACACTTTATAATAAGATAAAAGAGGAGTATTTAAAACTCGCCAACAACGATGAAAGTAGCTATTTTTTAAAACCCTTTCGGGTTGATATTTTACAAAAAGTTTAACCTAACTCACGATTTTTTTGCTCAACTAAAAGTTTCAATAACAACTGGTAGTTGTTACTTTTAATTTGAGCTAACATCTGTAAGCGGTGTGCTATTTTTTTTGATTTTTTAAGCACATTAACAAACTCTTTGTTTGCGCTTGTTAGCGCCTTTTTCGTTGAAATATCAGCTTGTGATTTAATCAAATAGATAAAGAAATCAGGTAAGTAGTATTGTAAAAACAGGACTAATTCACAAATCATATCAAGGTTATTCTCTTTTTTAACATATAATGTAGCATTACCTGTTTTTAATTCTGTGAGTTCAGCAAAGAAATCATTAAAAGCATTAACTAAAAATGATGTTTTCCCCTCTTGAAAAGATAGATTAAGTAGTAAAATACAATCCCAAACAGCTGTTACAAACTCACCACAATGGTTTCCTAGATTACTATTTAAATAAGCGAAGTTGTCATCAGCTTCAAAATTAGCTTCTTGTAAAAGTTTTGGGTTGATACCCTCAAAAGAGGTCAAGAGTTTTGTTTTTTCTAAGAAAGTTAAACTCGTTGTAGAAAAAATAGATAACTTAAACTCAGTAAAAAGTCGTTCTTCTTCATCTAAAATATTATCCATATCTTCAACTGCAAATAAAGAATCTGTAATATCACCAATATTAACAGTCATTTGAATATCTTTTAAATACTCTTTTGCAATTAACAAATTAGCTGTTTCATTGCCGCTTGTTATAAAAGTAACTTCATCAAAATCTTTTGCTTTAAACTTCTCTTTCATCTATTGCCTCATCTTTAATTATAATATGTAAGTATAACCAATCGCTCTTAGATTATTTATAAATTATTCGAAAAAATTTAATTTTGAGTGTGCTGTAAATCTCTATAAACGATAGTTTAGATACAATACAAAAATTATAAAACTAAATAAAGAATAATATAAAGAACAAACAATGACACATGAAAAATATTTAACCAAAATTGAACAACTTATTTCTTGGGCACATGCCTATTATGTAGAAGATAACCCACAAGCAACTGATGAAGAGTATGATAGTTTAGCACGAGAGTGTTTGGCATATGAACAAACATATCCTCAAAATTCACATCCTAATTCACCTAATAAACGAGTGGGTGGTTTTGTATTGGATGGATTTGTAAAAGCAAATCATCTAAGCCGTATGTGGTCACAAGAGGATGTTTTTAATACAGAAGAACTCACCGATTGGATAAACCGAGCCCGCAAAGTTAATACTAATTTAGAGTTTTATTGTGAGCCTAAATTCGATGGAGCATCGCTCAATCTCATTTATGAAAATGGACTTCTAAA
>LPNY01000132.1:4491-37605 GCA_001655195.1 Arcobacter sp. EP1 | reverse complement strand
GAAGTGTTGGTGAAGATGTTACTAATAATGTTAAAACCATACACTCTATTCCTCTACAGATCAAAGAGAAATCACTCTTAGAGATACGGGGTGAAATTGTAATCAAAAAAGATGACTTTGAAAAAATCAACCAAGAACGTCTCAAAAATGACGAACAACTTTTTGCAAACCCAAGAAATGCAGCGGCAGGAAGCCTAAGACAATTAGACCCAAATATTACTGCAAAACGAAAACTCTTTTTTAATGTATGGGGTGTGGGAGAAAACAGTTTGGACTTTGTAAAAAGCTCTGAGATGATGGAATATATCTATTCTTTGGGATTTGTCCATCCTCCAATGACAACAAAAACAACAACGGTTGAGGGTATAGAAGAGCTTTATCATAAAATTATCGCTTCTCGAAACGAAATTCCGATGATGTTAGATGGTATGGTGGTAAAAATCGATGATATTGAAACCCAAGAAGAGTTAGGATTTACGGTAAAATTCCCACGATGGTCATGTGCTTATAAATTTCCAGCAGTTGAAAAAACGACCAAAATCGTCGATATCATCCAACAAGTTGGACGAACGGGGGTTATCACTCCTGTTGCTGTTGTAGAACCAACCCATATTGATGGTTCCACAGTTGAACGAGCAAGTCTACATAACTATGATGAGATTGCTCGTTTAGATTTACGTATTAATGATGAGGTCATTATTATTAAAAGTGGAGATATTATTCCTAAAATCACAAAAGTATTTAAAGATAGGCGAAAAGGGGAAGAACAAGAGGTTCAACGACCTACTGCTTGTCCTGAGTGTAATAGTGAACTTCTTGATGAAGGTACACTTATTAAATGTCAAAACCTTGATTGCCCTGCTATTGTGACAAACTCTATTATCTATTTTGCCAGTAAAAATTGTATGAATATTGATGGGTTGGGTATTAAAATCGTTGAACAGCTCGTACGTGAGAAAAAAATCTATGATATTTTAGACCTCTACTCGTTACAATACGAAGACTTAGAAAACCTAGAAGGTTTTAAAGAGAAAAAAATTAATAATCTACTCAATGCCATTGCAAACACAAAAAATAGTGAACTTCACCGTATTATCAACGCTTTAGGAATTGAACATATTGGAGAAGTAGCTTCAAAACAAATCTGTTTAGAGTTTGGTTTAAATCTTTTAGAGTTAACTTACGATGAATTAATTGCTTTAGATGGTATTGGTGAACAAATGGCGTTGTCATTTTTGGAGTTTATGCGAGTTAATAAAGAGATTATTATTAAACTTATCAATATCATTGAACCAAAAGTTGAAGAAAAAGTTGAAGTCAAAGAGAATGCCTTTAAAGATAAAACTGTTGTGTTAACAGGAACTATGAGTCAATCACGAGGGGTTATTAAAAAAGACTTAGAGAGTTTAGGGGCAAAAGTGAGCTCTTCAGTTTCTAAAAAGACTGACTACTTAATTTATGGCGAAGATGCTGGAAGTAAATATGATAAAGCAGTAACTTTAGGAGTTACAACACTAACAGAACAAGAAATGAGTGATATGTTATAAAAGATAGCTCTTCAGTTTTCGGTTTGCCGATTGTTTAATCTTTGGAGAAGATGAGCAGCTAAATATGAGAAAGCTGTTTTAGGTGTTACTAAATTAACTGAAGAGCTTATTAATAATATGTTATAAATCTCTTTTGAGATAAGAAACTATAACCGTTTTCTAAGCAAAAAATAATGACATATATCAAAAATGTTACTTTTTTTCTATATTTTGAACACTCTTTTACAGAATGTTACCCTAATCCTAAAAAATTACTTAGTTTTAGTCTATAATTATTTAGATTCAAACTACATACAAAAAAGGCAAATAATGAGTGATATCGTAAAAAGAGAAAAATCTTTAACAATGACTATGTTAATGACTCCAGATAAGGCAAATTTTTCAGGAAAAAATGTACACGGTGGTGAAATTTTAAAAATGTTAGACCACGTTGCATATGCGTGTGCAGCTAGATATACAGGAATGTATGCAGTAACTTTATCAGTTGATATGGTTTTATTCAAAAATCCTATTAAAGTTGGTTCACTAGTTAGTTTCCATGCTTCTGTTAACTATACAGGGCGAACATCAATGGAAATAGGTATTAAAGTTATTTCAGAAGATATCAAAGATAGAACAATTAAAAATACAAACGTTTGTTACTTTACGATGATTGCAATGGATGAGCATGGTAAAACAACTCCTGTTCCAAAACTTGACTTAGAGACAGAAGATGATAAACGACGATATAACGATGCTATTGAAAGAAGAGAGACACGAATGAACTCTCGACACGCTAAATAGTCGTATCACTTTTATAAGACCATAAAAAAAAGGGGAAGTTTTAACACTTCCCCTTTTTTAATGTTTTGAAACTTCTAAAGCTAATTAAGCTTCTTTTGATTCAATGTACTCTTCATAAGAACCTTTGAAATCAACGATTGTTCCATCTGGTTGGATTTCAATAATTCTATTTGCATATGCATCCAATAACTCTCTATCGTGTGATACACAAACTACAGAACCAGGATATGCTAACAGTCCCTCACCTAAGGCAATAATTGCTTCAAGGTCTAAGTGGTTTGTTGGCTCATCAAGTACCATAAAGTTTGGTTGCTCAAGCATGATTTTAGAAAGCATCATTCGGTGTTTTTCCCCACCTGAACACGCTTTTACTTCTTTTTCTTGTTCTTGACCGTTAAATAACATTCGTCCTAAACAGTTTCTGATCTCTGCAATATCTGCATCTCTATCAAAATTTCGTAACCAATCATATAATGTCATATCACCATCAATTAAGTCGGTTGCATTTTGAGGGAAGTAACCATTTTGAATAGTTGCACCCCAGTGAATAGTTCCTGCATCTGGTTTTAAATTTTCAACAATAATTTCACAAAGAGTTGTTTTACCAATACCATTTGGTCCAATTAATGCAATTTTATCTCCCTTTTCTAACGTAAAAGAGACATCATTTAATACTTGTTGACCATCAAATGATTTTGAAATATTTTTAACTGATAGTAACTCTTTACCTACTTCTCTTTTTTGTTTAAAGATAATAGAAGGGTCACGTCGAGAAGAGATTTGAATAGCACCAACATCAAGTTTATCAAGTTGTTTTTGCCGAGATGTTGCTTGTTTTGCTTTTGAAGCATTTGCAGAGAATCGCGCAATAAACTTTTCTAACTCTTCTTTCTCTTTGAGTTTTTTACCCATATCTTTTTCATTTTGTTTTGCAATAACAGTTGAAGCGATATACCAATCATCATAGTTTCCACTGAACTCTCTAATTTGTTTGTAATCAACATCTAAAATATTTGTACAAACTGCGTTTAAGAAGTGTCTATCGTGAGAGATAACAACCATCGTACCATCATGATGTTGTAATTGGTTCTCTAACCAACCAATTGTAACAATATCAAGGTTATTCGTAGGCTCATCTAAAAACAGAACATCTGGTTTTGGGTAAAGTACTTGTGCTAATAATACTTTAAATTTATCACCACCAGTAATCGTACTCATTAAGTCTTGATGTTGAGACGAAGGGAACCCTAAATCTTCTAAAACCTTTGTGATTTTTACATCATACTCATATGTTGGGTCTTCTTCACAACAAATGATTTCTAACTCACCTAATCTATCATTCACTTCATCAGTAAACTCAGGGCTCATGTAAAGCTCTTCTTTCTCTTTTACTGCATCATAAAGTCGTTTGTTTCCTAAAAGTACTGTATCAAAAATTGTGTACTCTTCATAAGCAAATTGGTTTTGCCCTAATGTTCCAACTTTTTTACCATTTTGAACTTGAACTTCACCTTCTGTTGCTTCTTCAATACCTGATAATATTTTCAGAAATGTCGTTTTACCAGCACCATTTGCACCAATAAGTCCATAACGTTTTCCACCATCTAATTTAATATTTATTTCTTGAAAAAGAACACGTGAACCGAATGCTTTTTTAATATTGACCGTTTGAACCATTTAAATTCCTATTCTACTTATTAATTATGTCGCGATTATATCTAAAATAAGCTATATTTTTTGTTATTTGAAAATAATTTTTAATAAAAGTGAACTTTTGAAAAAATAAGAAAAAAATCAGATAGAAAGACGCCTTTTAGTCGTAATGCTTATTTTAAGTGTGATAAAATATAATAATAAATTTTATACTTAATAAAGAGTTGTCATGAAAAATATCTCAATAAAAGCAAAACTAATCTCTTTGGTTATTAGTTCAATTTTAATTGTATCCGTCATTGTTCTTATAGAATCTAACACTGCACTAAACAGTACATCAAAGGTTATTACTGATAAGTTTGAAAAAGATGCCTTTGCATCAAAAGAGGAAGAGTTAAAATATTATGTTCAAATTGCATTGAATACTATTGAGATTTTTCATCAAAAGGCACTGCAAGATCCAAACAACACTGAACAGTATAAAAAAGAGGCGCTAAAAGCTATTGAGAGTATTCGTTATGGAAAAGATGGCTACTTTTGGATAAATGACTCAAAACCAATAATGCTCATGCATCCAATCCAAGGGGACTTAGTAGGACAAAATTTAGCAACCTACCAAGATGTTGATGGAGTGTTTATCTTTAAAGAAATGGCACAAATAACTTCAGGTGCAAAAAAATCTGGACTCGTACGATATAAAACAAAAAAACCAGGGAAAGAAGGTTCTTTTCCAAAATTCTCATATGTTATAAAATTTCAACCATGGGATTGGATTATAGGAACAGGAGCATATGTTGATAACATTAGTTCTTCTATAAATAAAATCAAAGAGGTAACTAAAGAGAGTATTATTAATACGATTACTATTAATATAGTAACAATTTTAGGAACAATACTAATTTTAAGTTTCATTGTTTTATCTATTGCTCGCCGTGTGATATTCGCACCACTTGATACCTTTCAAGATGGGTTATTAAACTTTTTCCAATACTTAAATGGAGAGAAAGAAAAAGTCACCCTACTCAATGATAAATCAAAAGATGAAATAGGGCTCATGAGTAGTGTAGTTAATGATGGTATTCAAAAAGTAGAAGAGACCATCACTCAAAAAAATATGGAACAGTGGATAAAAGATGGGGTTAATAAACTCAACCAAGTTTTAATCAATGAAAATGAGCTGAATAATGTGAGTGAAAAATCTATTAGTTTTATCTGTTCTCATATTAATGCAGGTGTTGGTGTATTTTATTTATTTGATCAGGAGAATAACAAATTGAGCCAATATGCTAGTTTTGCCCATGTGATTCGTGATGAATTATCAAACGAATTTGCCCTAAAAGAAGGAATTGTTGGTCAAGTAGCATTTCAAAAGAAACCAATATTACTTAAAAATATTAAAAAAGATGAGAGTGTTATTACCACAGGAACACTCACTCAATCAGCTTATAATACTTATACTTTTCCACTCATTTATAATGATAAACTCTTTGGTGTTTTAGAGATTGGCTCATTTGAAGAGATAACTCAAAAAGATTTAGAGTTTATTGATGCCACGAACAAAATCATCTGTATTGCTCTAGCAACGGCTATTCAAAATAATAAAGTAAAAGAGTTACTCGAACATACTAAAAAAGCTAATCATGAACTAGAACATAATCAAAAAGAGTTACAAGAAGCTAATGCCCAAATGGAAGAGCAACAACAACAACTTGAAGAAGCTAATGCTAACATGGAAGAGCAACAACAGCAACTTGAAGAAGCTAATGCTAACATGGAAGAACAACAGCAACAGCTTAAAATTTCTGAACAGAATCTAAAACTACAAAACCAACAGCTTGAAGAGACTAAAAAAGATATTCAACGAAAAGCCAATGAGTTAGAACAATCAGGACGTTATAAATCGGAGTTCTTAGCAAATATGTCCCATGAGTTACGAACACCGCTTAACTCAATCATTCTATTATCATCACTACTACAAAAAAATAGTAAACAGACACTCAATAAAGATGATATTAAGAAAGCTAAAACTATTTTTGAATCAGGAAATGAACTTCTACGACTCATTAACGACATTTTAGATCTTTCAAAAGTTGAATCAGGAAAAATGGATGTGATAATTGATAACTTTAAAAGTAGTGACTTTTTAGAGCATATCAAAGACACCTTTGAATTTACTGCGCAAGACAAAGGCTTAGAATTTCATATTATTGATGACTATAATGAAATCATCCATAACGATAGAGATAGAATTTCACAAATTATTCGAAACCTTATTTCAAATGCCTTTAAATTTACTAAAGAGGGTTCAATTACATTAAGAATTTCTCCTTCTAAAGATTTAAAACAATCATTCCAAATCGCTGTAATTGATACAGGAATTGGTATCGCAAAAGATAAACAAGAGTTAATTTTCAAAGCCTTTACTCAAGCAGAAGGTGGTACGAGCAGAGAGTTTGGTGGAACAGGACTTGGATTATCAATTTCAAGGGAACTAAGTAAACTATTAGGTGGATATGTTTCTGTTACATCTGAAGCAGGAAAAGGAAGTACCTTTAGTATAGATCTGCCAAATCTTGAATCAAAAGATTTACCAAAACTGCATACAAAAGAAGAGCCTAAAGAGATTAAAGAACCTGTGAAAAAACCCGTTGTTTCAAAACCAGTTCTAAGCGAAAAATTACCAAATGACGATCGAAAAGCTGTAGGTAATGAAGAAGCATATTTAGTGGTTGATGATGATGTTATGTTTGCAGAAGTTGTCTATGAGGAGATTAAACAAAATGGAGATTTTGGTCTCATAGCTCATGATGGGACATCCGCACTAAAAATGGTACAAGAGTACAATATCAAGGGAATTATGTTAGACCTGACATTACCTGATATGGATGGCATTGATATTTTGAAAGAATTAAAATCTAACTCTACAACACGACATATTCCGGTACATGTTATCTCATCTAAAGATAAAAACTCTGAGACCTTAGAACTTGGAGCCATTGGATACTTACAAAAACCTGTTTATGATGGAGATATCAATAATGTTTTAACATCAATTGATAATGTACAAGAGAAAAAAATAAAAGATTTGCTCATTGTTGAAGATGATGAAGTTCACAGAGAAGCCCTTATAGAACTAGTGGGTGTGGGAGTAAACATCAAAGGGGTTAGAACTGCTGAAGATGCAATCGAAGAAGTCAAAACTGAAAAATATGACACGGTTGTTGTTGACTTAGGATTGATGGATGGTAGTGGTTATGAAGTGTGCGAATATATCAAAAACACCCACCCAAAACTACCTATTATTATCTACACAGGGAAAGATTTAGATAAAGATGACAAAATTAAACTTCAAGAATATAGTAATAGTATTATCATCAAAACAGCTAACTCAAATGAACGTATCTTAAATGAAATCAACCTCTTTTTACATCGAGATGACAATGAAGAGGAAGAGGATAATAATGAAATCTTTGAAAGCATTGATTTAGAAGGTACCAATATTTTAATAGTGGATGATGATATAAAAAACATCTTTGTTCTTGATGCGGCACTCAAAGAGTTTAATGCTACTACCTTTACGGCATTTAACGGTCAAGAAGCCATTAATTTCCTAGAAGATAACAGTCAAGTTGATTTAGTCTTGATGGATATTATGATGCCCGTTATGAACGGTTATGAAGCCATGGAAAAAATACGTGAGAATGATAAACTAAAATCCATACCAATTATTGCAGTAACGGCAAAAGCTATGAAAGAAGATCGAGAAAAATGTATTCAATTAGGGGCTGATGATTATATGGCAAAACCAATTGATATTAGTATTTTAGGAAACCTAATAAAAGTGTGGAGTAAGAAAAAACATAAATGAATATAATTGCACAAGAACATGATGATATTACTAAAATTATAGTACAAAGTTTGGATAAGAAGTCAGATATTAAAGAGCTAACCTCTTATTTAAGGCAAAGTAATAAAATTGAAGTTAGCTTTTTAAATATCCAAATTATTCCTAAAGAGATTGTTTTAGCATTAACAAAAATTAAAGAACGTCTCACTATTTTTACCAATGAATCAACACTAAAAAGTTATCTAATGAATTTAGGCTTTGAATTAACCTATCAAAGTAACTACAAGAATAATAAACTCAAAACACTTAATCTTGAGTACCTCGTGTTAGGTGGAAGTGCAGGAAGTCTATCTAAGTTTAGTACTATTATTGAGAACTTGCCCCCATCTAATCTCTCTATTTTTGTGGTGATGCATCAAAAAGCTGATAAACAAAGCCGTTTGGATACTATTTTTAAAACAAAAACCAAACATTATGATGTTATTGAAGCGCAATCTGATATGAAAATTGAACCTGCTACAATCTATGTAGCACCACCTGCTAAACATATGATAGTTGCAGGTGGGTTTATCTTTTTAACCGATGATGAAAAACGAAACTTCTCTAAACCATCAATTAGTACAACCTTTGAATCTCTATCTAATGAGTATAAAAATACTCTTTTGGCTATTTTAGTATGTGGATATGGAGCAGATGGCAGTGATTCCTTGGAGTTATTACAAAGCAATAACAGTACAATTATTGTGCAAGACCCAAAAGAGTGTGAAGCTAAACCCATGCTTCAAAATGCTATTAAAACAAGTCAACATGATTATATCTTTACCCTTGATGAAATTAATGAATTCATTGAAAACAATCTTCAAAGTGAGATCTTTAGTGATGATGATGTACGAAAATTTTTGAAAAAAATCTACGAAAAATACGGCTATGACTACAGTGGATATAGTCTAAGTCACATAAAACGACGAATTCATCTCTTTTACAGTACCTTAAAACCAAAAAGTTTTTTTGAGTTTGAAACAATTGTTTTGGATAACAAAAATATTTTTAAAGACCTCTTTTTAAATATCTCCGTAAATATCACAACCTTTTACCGAAACCCAAAGGTTTTTAAAATACTTAGAGAAGAGATTTTACCTAAACTTGATAGTTATCTGGATATTAAAATTTGGTGTGCAGGATGCAGTAGTGGTGAAGAACCCTACTCTATAGCTATATTTTTAAAGGAACTTGGTCTACTTGACCGAAGTCTAATCTATGCTACGGACATAAATGATATAATTATCAAAAATGCAGAGAATGGGCTTTATTCAAAAGAGAGTTATAATCTATTTTTAAAACACTACTACCAAGCAGGTGGGAACCAAAGTTTTAGCAAATATTTTGATGAACATAATAATTTTGTAGCAATAAACGATAATATCAAAGAAAAAATTCTTTTTTTTAGACACAACCTAGCTTTGGACGCTAAGATTAATGATTTTCAATTAATCTTTTGTCGTAATGTACTCATATACTTTGACCAAGAATTAAAAAATAGAATTTTTGACCTATTTAAAGAGTCCCTTGATTCCTATGGATTTTTAATCTTAGGGGAGAGTGAATCACTGTACAACCACAATAAATATCTAACCGTTGATGAAAAAAACAAAATATATAAGAGGAAAAAATGAAAAATATAACAATATTAGCAGTTGATGATGTAGAAGCAAATAGAGTTTCATTACAATATTTGATTGATGAATACATTGAAGACATTGACTTAATACTGGCTCCTAGTGGGGAAGAGGCACTTAAAATAACCTACACAAATGAAATTGATATTATCGTTTTAGATATTCAAATGCCAGGAATGGATGGATTTGATACTGCTAAATATTTAAAATCAAATCCTAAAACAAAAAATATCCCTATCATTTTCCTCACTGCCGCTTTTAAAGAAGAGGAGTTCCAACAAAAAGGGTTTGAAATAGGAGCTATTGATTATCTTACTAAACCTATTGAAAATCATCAATTCATCAACAAACTAAATCTTTATAAAGAAGTTATCATCAAAACAAAACAACTTGAAGCAGTTAATGATGATTTGTATGGGGTTCTACAAAAAGAGATTGAGTTAAAAGAGAAAATTCAAAAACAACAAATGGAACTTGTTGAACAAAGTAAAATGGCAGCACTAGGGGAAATGATTGGTAATATTGCCCATCAATGGCGACAACCTCTATCTATCATTTCAACGTGCGCATCAGGATTAGAGATACAAAAAGAGATGGGAGTATTAACCGATGATGACTTTAATGCGAATATTAAAAATATCATTGATACGACCAATGACTTATCTCGAACTATTGAAACCTTTAGGGATTTTACCTATAAAGATACGGTGATTCAATTTAACTTAGCAACCATTATTAATGCGTGTCTTCAAAATGAGCGATATTTATTTGAACATCATCATATTAAAACTATTACAACATTTGATGAAGAGATTGAACTGATTAACTTGCCAAATAGTTTAAAACAAGCCTTAGTTAATATTTTGATAAATGCAAAAGAGGCATTGGAAAAGGTAGAAGAGCAACGGTACATCTTTATTGAGACAAAACTTCAAAATGATGTTGCAGTTATCTCCATAAAAGATAGTGCGGGTGGAATCAACACTCAATATTTAAATAAAATCTTTGAGCCTTATTTTACAACAAAACATAAAGCCCATGGCATTGGTCTTGGATTGAATATTACCTATAATATTATCACAGAGAGTATGCATGGAAAACTAAAAGTTAAAAACACTCAATTTACGCACGAGGGAAGAAATCTTGAAGGGGCTGAGTTTATTATCACCCTACCAATTCAAAAGAATTAAAAACTAATATCAAAGAGAAAATCTCTTTGATAAAATTTATGGTCGATAGACCTTAATGTTATTGTTATTTTCAGCATCCCGTAGATACTGAGCATGAAGTTGACTTAAAATCCCTTTGTCACAATAAAAGAGGTACTGTCTGTTTTGAGGTAGTTTTTTAAACTCTGTTTTTAGTTTAAAAAATGGAATCTTTAATGTCTCACAAGAAGTTTCAATACACTCACTGCCCTGTCTAATATCAATAACAGTATATTCACCACCTGAAAGGTCACTAACGACTTCAATTTGACCAATATCTTCAATATCATTAACAATCTCATCTACACTCGTTTTAACAGCATTCTCAACAGCTGTATCTAATACAGAATAGTCAAATTTCTTTGCCTCTTTTTCCATTCGTGCATATGAACCATGGGTAACTGGATTTTTAGAAATAACACCACAATACTCGGGCATAGTCTCAGCGAATCTTCGTGTACCAATCTCATTAGCAATGTTAATGATCTCTGGTTTATTCATTGTGCTAAGTGGTCGTAAAACTAACATAGATGTAGCTTGGTCTATTAAGGCTAAGTTTCTTAATGTTTGAGAAGAGACTTGTGCCACACTCTCTCCTGTCATAATAGCGTCAATTTCCATCTCTTTTGCTATTTTTTCAGAAGCCATTAACATCAAGCGTTTAAGGGTTACTCCCATATAAGATTCATGGGTTGAGTTAAAGATTTCCGTTACAACATCATCAAAAGGAACAGAAATAAATGAAACTTTATGAGAAGAGCCAAATTTATTCCATAAATAATACGCCACTTGTTTTACACCAATTTCATGAGCAACACCACCAAGGTTAAAGAAAATAAAGTGTGTTTTCACCCCTCGTTTCATGGTCAAATATGAAGCTACAGTGGAATCAAATCCTCCTGACATCAGTGAAAGAATACCACCTTGTGTTCCTAATGGAAAACCTGAGAGCCCCTTATATTTATGGGTTATAATATTTAGCTGGTTATTCACTAACTCTAAATTAATAGTTACATCAGGGTTACGTAAATCAACACCCTTTGCACTACCATGGGCTAACATATAACCACCAACTGTTTGTTCAATTTGAATGGATTTAAATTCGTGTGTTCCTGAACGTTTTGCTCGCACTACAAAGGTTTTATCAGCAATCTCGTGGGCCATTTGTTCATTTACAATTACTTTAATTTCATCGATAGTATTTATTTTATCAAATTGTAATGCTTCCAATACTTGCTCAATACCGGGTGTTTCTATAAGTTTAAGTCGAACTTCTGTAACAAATTCAATAGGTGTAACTACCTCAATTTTATCTGAGAACTTTCTTACATTTATCTCTTGGGAAATTCGCTCTAACAGCGTCACGAGGTTTGCATAGAGTTGCCCCACCATTTGACGTTTTGCCGCGCTTCCTTTTATCATAATTTCTGGGAAAAACTTAACAATAAATTTTTGTGTTTTAACTTGGGATTTATCCATAAATTGAAAACCTTATTTTTTAAATAGGCGCAATTATAGCATAAAGTAAAAAAATTATCGAACGGGACAGAATTAATAGATTTGTTATAAGTTGTTACAAAAAAAGAAGCAGTAAAAAGCAACGCCAAAATGAATTAAATTCATTGTGACGTTTATAAATATTAGTCGATAAACTCTACAACATCTTCGAGTTTTTCTCTTAGTTGTGTTGATTGTTCGTTGATACGGTACCCAAATGGTACAATTACAGCAACTTGGTATTTTGTTGTATCAAGGTCTAAGATTGCTTCAACTTTCTCTTTTTCAAATCCTTCAATTGGACAAGAGTCTATACCTTTAATTGCAGCTGATGTCATCATATTTCCAGCAGCAATATAGTTTTGTCGTGCAGTCCATGCTAAAACTTTTTCATCAGTTGAAAGGGTATCGGCTAAATGATTTGAGTAGAGGTTTAAATAAAAATCATACTTCTCTTCAGGCATCTCTCGACGCGCAAATTTTCTTCGTGGCACTCCTGATTGTGGTTTTACATCTTCAATAGCTGCTAAATAGATTACTAAATGTGAACATGATGTAATTTGAACCTGATCCCAACATGCAGGTCGTAATTTTGCTTTTAACTCTTCATTGGTAATGACTAAAAACTTCCAAGGTTCCATTCCAAATGAAGAAGGTGACTTTCGACCAGCTTCTAGAATATAGGTGATATCCTCTTGAGAAATCTTTTTATTTTCATCAAATGCTTTACACGCATGTCTGAAATCCATTGCTTGAGAAAATGTTTTATCCATTGTTTATCCTTTTAAATTGTTTTCTAATATTGTTTCTTACTTAGACTCTTCTTTTATTAATCTACTCTGTCCTGAGACATCAACCGAGGAGCCTTGGGTAGCTTCATAAGATGCTATAATTCGACATGGAACATTCATATCAAATCCTTGTAAAATCTCTATTTCACCAGAAACTTTAAATTTTATGTTTCTTAAATACTCTGCCAAAGCAACAGCAGCTGAACCTGTTGCAGGGTCTTCATAAACACCACCAAAAGCAAATGCATTTCTTGAGTGATATAATAATTCATTTTCACAAAATAAAATAGAAACCGTTGTGAAACTCTCATTTTCCATAAGCTCTTTGGCTTTATCAAAATCATAATTAATATTTTTAAGTGTTTCACGGCTGTTTACAAAAATAATTGGATGATAATTACCTGAAAAGGAGACTTTAATTGGAAATCTAGGGTCTAAATCTTCAACCTTTAAATTAAAGATATCTAAAATCTCTTTGGCTACTTCAAAATCCATATCTTTTGTATGAGTTTCAACTGAGCTAAATGTTGAAAAAAACTCATCATCTTTTTTTTCTACTTTTAAATTTATCTCACCATCATTTAAAATCAGTGTATAATTTCCCTCTCCATATGTCTCACCTAAAACCTTACCACTGGCAATGGTTGCGTGACCACAAAATGCAATCTCAGTTTGAGGAGAGAAATATCGGATTCTAAAAGAATCTTCTTGTTGTGCTATAAATGCTGTTTCTGAATAGTTTACTTCTTTTGCAATGTTCAACATCTCTAGGTCAGTTAACATCTCCTTGCACAAAAGAACACCTGCAGGATTTCCACCTTGGTTTTCTAAACTAAAAGCGGCAATTTTATTGATTGTCATAAAATCTCCTTAATTTTTTAAAATTATATATGTAATAAACTTAATATTCTCTTACTTTACTTTAGGTAAGTAATGGAAATAAATATAGTTTATGGTATAATAGACTTTGAAAAGGGATTAAATGTATCATATTAACGACAAATCATATAAATGTTCAGTATCAGTAACCTTAGATATTTTTAATGATCGTTGGAAACTAGCAATTATCTGGCATCTTATGAAAGATGCTAAACGTTTTAAAGAATTGCATGAATGTATTAGTGAAATTACACAAAAAACACTCACTGTAAAACTTAAAGAATTAGAAGAAAAAAATATTATTAATAGAGAGGTTTTTGCAGAAGTTCCACCAAAAGTTGTCTATTCGCTAACCAAAAGTGGAGAAAAACTTCGCCCTGTCTTAAATGAGATGTACCATTGGGGTATCGATTATGTGAAAGATTATGGTACAATAGATGAAACAGAAGTTTGTGACGTTCCTTTAGACAAAGAGCCAAAATAAGGCCACCTATGGTAAAAATTATTTTTCTATTATTCATATTACTATCCACACTATTCTCATCAGCCATTCAACTTAACAGCTATTTTGATAACAACGGTGCCATTATGTTACTCATTGACCCAACTAATGGAAAAATTGTTAGAGCTAATAAATCAGCTTCAAAATTTTATGGACATACTATTGAACAACTTGAACGTATGAGAATACAAGATATCAATACCTTTACAAAAGAACAAGTTGTAACAGAGATGAATCGTGCAAAAGAGGAGAATAGAAACTACTTTATTTTCCGACATCGTTTGGATTCTGGTGAAATTAAACGAGTTGAAGTCTATTCTCACCCCATCGTTTATAAAAGTAAGAAAGTTCTTTTCTCAACAATTCATGATGTTACAAATATAGATTTAGCAAAAGAAACAATTGACCACTACAGCAATACTTTAGAAAAACAAGTTGATGTGAAAAGTCAAGAGCTCCTTCAATCAGAAGAAGAGTTTAGAAATATGCTAGTCATTGCTTTAGGTATTCAATTGCTCATTATTGTTGTGCTTTTAATCTCTATAAAAAAACGTAAAAAAGCAGAAAGGAAAGTTGAAAAAACCCTTGAAAAACTAACTGCTTCCGAAAAAGAGATGGCTGAAATCATTAACTCTTTTCCTATATCTATTGTGCGTGCGAAAAATGATGCTAAACATATTGACTTTTTTAACAAATCATTTCATGAACTCTTTGGTTGGAGTATTGAAGATGTTGATACCATTGATAAATGGTTTTTAAAAGCCTATCCTGATGAAAAGTACCGAAAAGAGGTTATGAATAACTGGGAAAAGATTATTGAAGAGACCCACCGCCTCAAACTCAATACTGCAATACGACCAATGCTTGTGCACGTGATGTGTAAAAATGGTCAAGTCAAAGAGTGTCAAGCATGGTATCACCGTAATAAAAACAATATTTTTGGAATCTTTTACGATATGACCAAACAAAAAGAGCTTGAAGCAGAAAATCTCAAACAACAAAAAATGCTCTTAACTCAATCTAAAATTGCAGCTGTTGGAGAAATGTTAGGTAATATTGCCCACCAATGGCGTCAACCGCTTAGTCATATCACGGCAAAAATTAGTGGATTAAAACTTCTGCTTGCTATGGATAAAGAAGTGACTCCTGAAATGTTAGATAAAGATTTTGATGATGTTATGGAACAATCTCAATATCTGTCACAAACCATTGAAGATTTTAAAAACTTTTTTACCGCAAATAATGAAGAGATTAAACCTTTTAATATTAAAGATACACTCAATAAACTTCATGGGCTTATCAAGGATTCATTAAATAGCAACTATATTCAATATCACTGCGATTTTGACGATATTCAAATCAATCAAAACGAAAATCGCCTTATTCAAGCAACCATCAATATTTGCAACAATGCAAAAGATGCTATTGTGCTTAACGATATTGAATCCACTCAAAGACACTTTTTTGTTAGCCTAAAAAAAATTGGAAATAATGCCGTGATTAGTTTTAAAGACAGTGCTGGAGGAATCAGCGAAGATATCTTAGACAAAATATTTGAGCCTTACTTTACTACTAAACACCCTTCGTTAGGTACTGGTATTGGTCTATATATGACGTACCAAATTGTTACAAATAACTTTAATGGAGAACTCACCGTTCAAAACAGTGAATATGAATATAAAGGTAAAAAATTTATTGGAGCTGAGTTTAAACTTGTTTTACCTTTAGCCAATAAAGAAAAGGACAATTAAGTTTAAACTCAATAATATCTAGCTATCTTTTAATTGAGACGTAAATCTCTATTTCATTCTCTTTACTGTATTTTTCAAAGTCAACTTTGTAGGCTCTTTCATATGAGGGTTCATTATCAAAGTAATCCCCGATTTCTTTCCAACACTCTAAAACAATTTCAGGCAGTTCACCTTTTTTTGAAAAGACTAAGTATCTTTCATCTTCAATAACAACAGCTTTTTTAGGTTTTGTTACTTCTACTGCAACCGTTGCTTTATAATCACCGTTGACATCAGATTCATAATCTGAATAAAAACAGTACATTGCAGAATTTAGATTTTTATTAAATGTTTTTCCATAAGTACCTGATGTTTCATAATCATCCCAAAGTTGCATTATTTTTGCACTCTCTTCATTTTGTTCATTTTTATTATTGGTTATAACACTCAAACCTGATAGATATAACTTTTTTACAATTGCAACTTTCACATTATTCCTTTAGAAATTTTTAATTAAATCTTCAAAAACATCCGTTAAACCTTCTACTTCTTTAACAGTTGTTCGCTCACCTACACTATGAATTGTATCATTAATAACACCAAACTCAATTGCTTCAATACCAAATGAACCAAAATATCGCGCATCAGATGTTCCACCAGCAGTGGAGTGTTTTGTTTTGATATTGAGCACTTTTTCAATAGATGTCTCCATTGCACGTACCACTTTTGACTCTTTATTGGTTACAAATGGAAATGAACCTTGAGTTGTTCTAAAATCATAAGTTAAACCTTCTAATTTCTTATGAATAAAGGCTTCTACATCCCCTCGCACAGTATTTGTAGAGTTTCTTACATTAAACATAATTTTAAGATTGTCAGGAGTTACATTGGTAACTTCCATACCACCCCTAATATCAGTCACAACTAATTTACTTGGAGTAAAATATTCATCACCATTATCTAAATTATATCCAGCAATTTCACCTAAAATTGGTGCAATTTGATGAACTGGGTTGATACACTTTTCTGGATAAGCTGCATGCCCTTGTTTTCCCTGTAGTGTTATGTATCCATTGATACTACCACGTCGCCCTACTTTAATTGCGTCACCAAAAACATCTTCACATGTAGGTTCTGCAACTACTGCGTATTGAGGTATCATATTATGTTCTTTCAAATACTCCAAAGCTTTTATGGTTCCAAAGGTACCTTCACCCTCTTCGTCACTTGTCATTAAGATTGAAAGCATCCCATCAAAGTTTTTCGCATGTTTACACGCATATAAAAATGCAGCATCACCACTTTTCATATCTTGTGTTCCACGAGCAGTAATAACACCATCAATAATATCAGCAGCAAAAGGATCAACATGCCAACCCTCACCTGGAGGAACCACATCAATATGCCCTGCAAAACAGAGATGTTGAGCTTTATTATTAAACTTTTTATAATAAAATCTATTTTTTGTATCTTCTCTATCTATATTTATACATGTCCATTCGTCACCTAAATACTCTTCTATAAACTCAAATGCCCCTGCATCATTAGGAGTGATAGACTCATATCGTAATAACTTCTGGAATAATTCTATAACTGTCATAAAGTTTCCTATATTTTTATGATGGGATTTTATCAAATTGCTGATTAAATCCTGCAAGTACAGCTTTATGATTTTTTGATATAATGATAAAAGACTCCTCCAAAGGATATGTTATGAAAAAAAACAGACTTTTAATCATCGCCTCATCAGTTATTGCACTTTATGCAATTTTAGGTTTTTTAATTCTACCACTTATTCTTCAATCACAATTAGAAAAACAGATTAACCAGCGTATCATTCCAACAGCAACCATTGAAAAAATTGAATTTAATCCTTTTTTGTTTAAATTTACTATTCATAATTTAGCTCTAGCAGAAAAAGAAAAAAGACTTATTGAGTTCAAACGATTATATGTTGATTTCTCATTAATAAAATCTTTAGAAAAACAGCATATCCATTTTAAAAAAGTTGAATTAAATCAACCAACAGTCAATCTCAATATTCTAAAAGATGGCACAATTAATCTAGCGAAACTTCTCAAACCAGAAACTACTCAAAAAGAAAAAACAGAACCAACTCCTAACAATACCCCTGTTATTGCATTTAAAGTTGCTAAAACTGTGTTAGATAATGCAACCATTAATATTAAAATTGACTCAGAAAATTCATCTGAAAATTTCTCTATTAATAACTTGAGTTATGTCTTTTACGATTTAGGAACCTACAATCAAACCTTGGCTTCTCATAAATTAAGATTGCAAATAAATAAACATACCCAACTAAATATTGATGGTGGATTTCAACTAGAACCATTAAAGATGTATGGGAATCTCTCTTTAAAAAATCTACAATCACAAGACTTTGTGGGATTAAAAAAAGAGATGTTAAATTTCACACCAAGTAATGCTATCATTGATTTAAATTTTGGATTTCAAGTCACCAATAAAAATGCTCTAAAAATCAAAATAGATAATGGAAATTTCCTTATCAAAGAGTTTAATATAACGCAAAAGAAAAAACAGATTGCAGGATTCAAACAATTTGAAATCAACAATATTAGCCTACTCTATCCAGAGCAAAAAATAACACTGGATTCTATAAATTTAAACAACCCTTTTGCACAGGTAGAGATGTTGCCAAATGGACAAATAAATCTTGCAAATCTAATAAAATCTAATCCATCTAAAAATAGTAAAAAAGAAGTTAATATACAAGAAAATGATAGCAAAATATGGGATTTATCCATAAACAAATTGAATATCAATAATCTTGACTCTACCTATAGTAATGCAAAAGAAAAACAAAAACTAGCTTTAAAAAATACAAATATTCATTTAGAAACTATAAAAAACAGTGGAGAAAAAAGCAATATAAATGCTATCAAAATTGGTTCAAATTTAATTAGTTTTAAAGATAAACAAAACACTATTTCTATTAAACCGCTCTCAATAAAACTCAATAATTTATCCGTAGATAAAAGTGATATAACTATTCCAAATATTGATTTAAACAGTGGTTCTATTTCACTGAAAGAAAAGAAAAGTAACACCAAAATAGTTACTAAAAAACTGGCTGTGAGCTTACAAAAACTCTCAAAAAAAGAGAACAAAATTCATCTAAAAAGAGTTCTTTTAAATCAACCGTTAACAATACTCAATAATAAAGAGATTCAAATTATTGCTAAAAGACTCAATATAAATATCAATGATATTGTCAATACACAATCAAAGCTAGCTGTAAAATCATCTTCAATTAATAGACCTCAAATTAGTATTGTTGTTAAAAAGAAACCTAAAGAAATATCTAAAGAGACACAGAAAGCGCAAACAGTTGTAGCCAAAAAATCGGCTAAAACCAGTGATAATAAAAAAATCAAAATGGACATTGGCCCTATCAAAATTAAAAATGCACAACTCATTTTTGAAGATAAAAACCTACCTATTCCTTTTAAAACCAATATTACTAAACTTAACGGTGATTTCTCCTCTTTTAAAAGTAGCAGTTCACAACCAACTGATTTAAAAATAGAAGGTCAAGTTGACAAATATGGTTATACAAAAATAACTGGTTTAGTTGATCCTGAGAATATTAAAAATCTTACTGATGTTAATATGATTTTTAAAAATATTGCCATCAAAAACTTCACCCCCTATAGTGGGAAATTTGTAGGAAGAGAACTAGAAGCTGGAAAGTTAGATTTAAATCTTAATTACAATATTAAACGCTCAAACCTAAATGCCACAAACTCTATTATTATTACGGATATTAAACTAGGAAAGAAAGTAGAAAGTTCTGATGCCTTATCTTTGCCACTAGAACTTGGTATTGCACTCATGGAAGACAGTAATGGAGTCATAGACTTAGAGTTACC
This sequence comes from Arcobacter sp. EP1, assembly GCA_001655195.1. Taxonomy (GTDB): domain Bacteria; phylum Campylobacterota; class Campylobacteria; order Campylobacterales; family Arcobacteraceae; genus Arcobacter_A. The sequence goes on along the minus strand of LPNY01000132.1, from coordinate 17,581 downwards.
TATTACAGGAGATTTGGACAGTCCACAGTTTTCTGTTGCACCTATAGTTTGGAAAGCTTTTACCAATTTGATTATCAAAGCAGTCACTTCACCATTTAGCTTTTTAGCATCTCTGTTAGGAATTGAAGCGGATGAAATTAAAAGTATTGATTTTCCTTTTGGAAAAAAAGAGCTTATTGCTAGTGAAAAAGAGGTGTTAGATAATCTTGCAAAAGTCTTTCAAAAAAGACCCAATATTGCGTTAAAAATCAAACCAGCTTATCATATTATGACTGATAAAAATGCGCTACAACTTGAAAAACTCAATCTCTTAGTTCAAGAAGAACAAAAAAAGATCAAAGATAAAGAGGATACCTATTTAACTGCTCTAGAAAACATCTATAACAGTTATGAAAAGATGACTGCCCTAGAAGAGGTTAAAAAAGGTTTTCAAGATAAGAAGAAAAAAGAGTTACTTGTTGATGATTATGTACAGCATCTAAAAAATAGTTTAGTTGAAAAACAATCTATTACAAAAGAGCAGTTAAAAAGCTTGAGCCAACAACGAGTCCAAGAGATTGTTAACTATGTTACTACACAACATAATATCAAAAAAGAGCGATTAGTAATAGATGAAAAGACTCAAGAGATGAGTGATAAAAAACTAAAATGGGTACCTTATAATTTAGAGGTATCAGTTAAAAAGTAACAAGTAATCCAAACTACTTGTTACTCTGTTATTATCATTATTTTTTTATGATTCTTGGTGTAAATGTACCGTTCTAATTGGAAATGGAATCTCAATATTATTCTCTTTTAACGTTGCAAAAATGGCATAATTAATTTTGTATTGTGTCTCAAAATAGATATCAGTTTTTGCCCAGTAACGGTACTCGATATTCACAGAAGAGTCAGCAAACTCTTTAATACCCACTTGAGGTTTCGCTTTTTGCGAAATAACATCACTAAAACTCTCAATTTTATTAAGTATCACGCTGATTGCTCTATCCACATCGCTATCATAAGCAACACCAACTGTTGCTTCAACAATACGGTACTCAAAAGAGTTAACAATCACTTCTCCAACAATATATTTATTTGGGATTGTAATTTGTTCACCATCTTCTGTTAGAAGAATAGTGTAACCTAAACGTATCTCTTCAACTATTCCAAATATATCTTTTACTGATATTGTATTTCCTACAATAAAAGGTCGTGTAACAATGATAGCAATACCTGCGCCGTAGTTTGACAAAGTCCCTTGCAATGCCAAACCAGCACCAAGTGAAGCAGCACCAATACCGGCAATAAATGGAGTGATAGTAATACCTAGCTTTCCAATAGCTACAATAGAAGCACCAATGATAACACCAAACTTTACAATGGCAACTATAAATTTAGTTAGCGTCACATCTAGTTCATGTCTGGTACAAAGATTCCCAACTGCGGTGGCAACTTTTTTACCAACGTAAAATCCTAAGAGAATAATAATAACAGCTCCAACGAGCTGAAAACTATAATTCATAAAAAATTCAATGAGAAGATTATAGACTTTTTGTATAGATTCTAATTCTTGTTGCATAATAGTCCTTTGTTAAATAATAAAACATTCAAACTATTATGCCATTGAGCAGATTAAAGTTTAATCACCTTTGCACCAAATCCACCTTGGCTAGGATGAGCATCATCATAGCCTCTAACTTTTGGATGAGAATCCAAAAACTTCTTTACAGCATAGGAGAGTTTCCCTGTACCAATTCCGTGATAGACTAGGACTTCATCAAATCCTGCAATTAAAGAGTCTGATAAAAACTTATCAAGATTATCAATAGCTTCATCAGCTCTTTGACCATGTAAATCTAAACTTACATGTCCAGAATCTGGCTTTTGTACTGTTACGGTTGTTTTTTGTTGTACTTTAACTTTAACAGGGTTACCGCTAGGTTTTAAATCACTCAGTTTAACTTGTAATCGCATCCCCATATCATTTTCAATAAACGCTTTTTTACCCTTGATAGAGATAATCTCACCTTTTGATGAGTTATATTTAATTCTATCACCCACTTTAAATGCAACAACCTCTTGTACTTTATCTGTTTTAATCTCTTTAACTTTTTTGTGTGCAACATTGAGTAGTTGGTGGGACTCTCGTGATATTTTTGCTTTTATTGCTTCTCGTGCATCTTTTGTTGCATCTTTATACTCTCGATGAAGTTTTGATTTTTCTGTATAAATATGGTCATCTAAATTCTCTTTTTCTTCTTTTAGGTTTCGATTTAACCGCTGGTGTTCATCAATCTCTCTATCAAGAAGTTCAAGTTTCAGTTTATATTCTCTTTCTAACTCACTGCTTCGCTCAATAAGCTCATTTAACCTATCTTGGTCATCTCCATAAACCTCTTTTGCATGTTTGATAACGTTTTTGGGAATTCCATAACGTTCAGCAGTTTCAAAAGCATAAGACTTTCCAATAGTTCCTTGCAAAAAATCATAGGTTGGTTTTTGGTTAGCTTCATCATAAAGAGCTGCTACCAGTTCTACTTCATCATTAGATGCCATTAAAGCAGCCAGTCTTTTATGGTGAGTTGTAATAATAACTTTAATATCTTTTTTGATTAACTCTTCGATGATTACTTTAAATAGACTTGCTGCTTCATCTGAATCTGTTCCTAACTCAATCTCATCCACTCCAACAATGACGTTCTTTTTACTAAAAAGCTTTGAGAATTCAACCATTCTTCCAGCAAAGGTTGAAATATCATTTTTAACACTTTGTGGGTCATCTAACACGGCTAATACATTTTTAAAATTTCCTAGTGATGAGCTTTTATCAGCTTTAAAGGGAATCAAATGTTTTGATAGAAGTACTGAAGATAAAGCAGATTTCAACATCATTGTTTTACCCCCTGCATTTACTCCTGTTATCATAACAACAGATTTACTAAAATCAATAGAGATAGGTTTAGCATCATGAAGTGCTGGATGAACAAAATCAACCAGTTTATTTTTACCACTTTTAGAAGGAATAATAAAATTCTTATCCCCGCTTTTAGCAAAAAAGAGTCGTGCTTGGTAGTGATCAAATCGATCAAACTCTTTATTGATGTACTTTAAGAACATTAAGTTTTTTTCAAAAATAGAAGAGATACTTTTACACAGTTTTCGTAAAATCTCTTCTTGTTTATTTTTTAAATCACTCTGTTTTTGTTTTAGTTCACTAATACTATGTGGTAGCACGTAGAAAAAGCCTGAGTTAGAACGGTTTACAACCGTTGCTTTAATGACATGATTAAATCCACCACGTACAAGCAGTGTCTCTTCTCCATTGATGTAGTGTACTTGTGAATCAACAAGATAACTTCTCAGTTTATTATTATTGATTGATTTATAAAGTGATTGTTTAATGGAGTCTTTATTTTTATAGATTGCTTGTTTAACTAAATCCAAGTCCTCATCAATACCCTCTTTTAGATCACCCCTATCATCAAAATAGGATTCAATTTTTTGAATATCTTCAGGAATAATGATTTTATCAAACCATTCAAGGAGTTTACCCTCAAAACTAAATCGTTTTAAGTAGTTAAAGTAACGTATAATTTTAGAGAATTCGTAAATATCCTCTATTCGTAAAATACCCTGTTTTTGTAAATGAACTAATGAGGAGTCTAAGCTTTCCACTTTTGGTGGTTCTTTAAAGTTATAACTCTCTAACTCTTTAATTAATTTATAGTGTAAATTAATGTCACCCTCAAGAATAATCTCTTTGTGACGAGAAAATAGGGTTTGGAAACTGGTTATATAATCTTCTAAATCTAATTTATTAAATATCTCTTGCATTCGCGGATTATAACCAATTATGAGTTAATTATAAGTAATACTGCCAATAGAGTAAAGCAATGATAGTGATAGCTGTAATTCCAATAAGATTAAAGAAAAATCCATACTTAGCCATATCTTTAACTCGAACAACACCACTACTCATAGCAATAGCATTAGGAGGAGTGGCTATTGGCAACATAAAAGCATAAGAAGCACAAATTGTTGCCACAAATATAACTAAATTTGTATCGATGGAAGAACTCTGTCCCAGTGAATAAATAATAGGTAAAGCAATAGAAATCAATGCAGTATTAGAGGTAATCTCCGTTGTAAAGGTAATCATTGCCGCCACTAGTAAAATAAGTAATATTGGAGGCAATAGGGATAATGAAAGTAAATTTTGAGCAATAACTTCGGCTAACCCTGTAGAAGAGAAGGCTTTTGCAATAGAAAACCCTGCCCCAAATAAAAAGATAATCTCATAAGGAATTTTTTTAGTATCTTCCCATGTTAAAAAACCAATTTTAGGAACAAACATTAAAAGACCAAAGGCTAAAAGTATTCCTTTTTCATTTAAGCCTAAGCCACTATAAAATGGCTCTATTTTTGAGTTGAAAAGCAATACAATAACAAGCGCACCTAATATCCATAATAACCTTTGTTGATCGCCAGTTATAGTTGATGAAGCATCAATTTGTTTTTCTAGTATTAAATGAGAAACTCCAAGAGATAGAATATAAGGAATTATGATTAACATCACCATTGCTAAAGGTGCCGTTAAGACAATCCATTTAATAAAAGAGATACTTTCAATGGCATTATCTTCAAAAAAACCAAGAAGAATAAGATTAGGAGGTGTTCCAATAGGAGTAATAATTCCACCAATACTTGCACCGTAAGCAATGGCTAAAACAAATCGTAACTTTAAACTACTTTGGTCTGTTAAAAACATAGCAATAGGGATGAGTAATAATGCTGTTGTAGTATTGGATAAAAGGGAACTCAAAAATGCGGATGTTATCGCCAAAGAAAAAAGTATTCCCCGTGGAGTATTGGGAAAAACTTTTAATAATCTATTGGAAATAATTTTGTGTAAATCAGTTTTTTGTGTTGCAATAGCTAACATAAAACCACCTAAAAACAAAAAGACAATTGTCTTTGAATAATTAGCCGTTGTTGCATTTGTTGTTAAAATATCAAAAGAAGGGAAAAGAATAATAGGCAGTAAAGAGACTACCCCTAAAGGTAGCCCTTCATTCGTCCAAAGAGTAACGAGAAAAACAATTAGTCCTATTAGCGTTGCATGTTGAATACTAAATACCATTGAGCTTAATGTAAAGCCTAATGCACCTAAAACAAATGCTAACAAAACTTTTTTCATTTGATTCCTTGTTACACTATGAATAGTGTTATAGGTTATTTTTTCTTAGGTCTAAAAGGTTTAATAACCTCTTCATTACACTCTAAAAATGGCCCTTCCATTAAATCAATACAGTATGGAATTGCTGGGAACACTGCATCTAAACACTCTCGAATAGATTTTGGCTTTCCTGGTAAGTTAACAATAAGAGAACTTCCTCTTAACCCTGCTGTTTGTCGAGAAAGGATTGCTGTTGGTACAAACTTTAATGACTCTGCTCGCATAAGCTCACCAAATCCTGGCATCATTCTATCGCATACAGATTCTGTTGCTTCTGGAGTTACATCTCTTTTTGCTGGCCCTGTTCCACCTGTAGTTACGACTAAACAACACCCTTCATTATCCACTAAATCTTTCATTGTATCTTCAATTGTTTTTTGGTCATCTTCAATACATCGATATACAGGTTCCCAAGACGATGTTAAATAATCATTCATCGTATCTTCAATAGCTTTTCCAGACAGATCTTCATAGATACCTTTACTTGCTCTATCAGATGCGGTAATAATTCCTATTTTTGCTATATTTTTACTCATTATAATCCTTTGAAATTTTTAATATGTGTCCTGCATTTTTTATGTAATAAGAGGTTGCAAACTCTTTAAAAAACTCATGTGCTTTTGTGGCATCTATAATTTTATCATCACTTCCTAAATAGACTTCAATTTGAATGCCTCGATTAACTAGCTCTTGTAGTTTTTCTTTATCCCATTCATAAATTAAAAGGGTTTCTAGTTCTTCATAACTGCCTTGTTTAAAATAGGTTTGCATATCAAGGCTACTAGGAAGGGCAATATTTTTTAGGAAATTTTCACAATATGCAGTTGAGTCTTTTTTGAAAAACATCAGTTGCATACGTTTGTACTTTTTATCTTTATCTTGAAAGAATGCAGGTGAAAAGAGTTGCAATAAATCAACACGTTTTTTAGTGGCATAAACTGCTTCAAAAGCTTGAATTGAACCATATGAGAATCCAGAAACAGTAAAATCATTTTCAATCAAGTAGTCAGAGAAAAGAGTTTTTTCATTGACTAAACTAAAGCCAGAAAAATATCTAGATATCATCTTCTTTGATTACCTCGTTGTCAAGCATAATATTTTTAAGCTCAATGATTTTCTCTTTGTTATTTGATAACTCTTTTCGTAGTTCATTTTTAACATTTTCTAATACTTCTTTGATATTACTTGCCATTTCATACTCTTCAACTAAAAGTTTAGCTAAAGCATTTGCCTCTTTTAAATCTGCACTATTTACTGCATACAACTCATGCACAACAACTTCTACTCCAATAAACCCTGCTAAATAAGCTTTAATTTGATTGAGTAATTCTGTTTTAGAAGGATAAATAGTATCATCTTTTTTAATACCTTCTTGAAAGAGTGTTGTTTTTTGTTGTGTAATATAGGCTTTGCTCGCTTGATAGATTGCTAAAATATCTCGCTGTTTATCATTGAGGATTTTGTTCTCTTTTTTTCCAAACTCTAACTTGATTTTTGCTATTTCAATATCTTCTTCACTAATTGTTGCATCATCACGTTTTATCATGTTTAATTTTGCTTCATTTACCAATGTTGCAATAGCAGCAGAACTAAATCCTGCTAAAGAGATAGCTAATTTGTCGATATCAAAACTAAAATTGACATTTTGCAAATAGAGGTCAAGAATTTTTCGTCTATCTTCAATATTTGGTAAGTTTAAATGTACACGTCTATCAAAACGCCCTGCTCGTAATAGTGCATCATCAAGAACTTCTAATTTGTTCGTTGCAGCAATAACCATAATACCGCTATCACCTTCAAAACCATCCATTTGAGTAAGTAGCTCATTTAAGGTTGATTCTCGTTCATCATTAGATGTCCCTGTTCGCTGTTTTCCAATGGCATCAATTTCATCGATAAAAACAATCGCTGGGGCAGTGGCTTTAGCTTTTTCAAAAAGTTCACGTACCTTTTTTGCACCCATACCCACATAGATTTGCACAAAGGAAGCACCACTTTGATAGAAAAATGGCACTTGTGCTTCACCTGCAACTGCACGCGCAATTAGTGTTTTACCAACACCTGGAGGACCTACAAGTAAGACACCCTTTGGCAATTTCACATCAAATTTTTGATATTTTTTAGGAGAATTTAAAAAGTCAACAACCTCTTCAAGTTCTTCTTTAACACTAGAGATTCCTGCCACATCTTTAAAGGTTACATTTGAGCTAACCATATCAATAGTTGACTCTTTTTTCATGTATTCATTTTCACTTACTGGTTTTTCTTGCTCTTTAGCAAGCTCGGTTTCAAAGCCATTGTTTTTTCGTGTTTTATCAATAAACGCCTTAAGTTTATCGCGATATACCCGTGCAAAAATTGCACATAAAAAAAGGATAATAAGAAAAACAATACCAAAATAATAAGTACTGCTTTGTATATGAGAAGAACTTTTATAAATCGTATAAAAGAAAAGAACAATTAAAACTGTTGCTGATAGAATCATCAGCTTTAAGTTTTTATCCAATTGATTTTTATTTAAATTTTGCGACATTTCCTGATACCTTTGCGTCATACTCTTCTAAAAATATCCAATCCCCAACTAAATCAGCAGTGCTTTCTACTTCGATTTGATTAAAGAATTGGTCAAGACCAATAAACTTTCCATTTTTTTCTTGTTCAATTAGAACCTCAAGAGGTTGTCTGTTTGCTTTTCTAAAAGCGTGGTTTTTTTCATCAATAATTTTAACCAGTTCATTATATCGCATTTTTGCAATATCACCACGAACTTCTTCTTTCATTGTTGCACTTGGTGTTCCATCACGTTTTGAGTAAGTAAATGCATGTACATGGGTCAGAGGGAAACGGTGTAAATTTTCCACTGCCTCTTTCCATAAAACATCTGTTTCACCAGGGTGTCCTACAATAAAATCTGTTCCTAGAGCATAACCTTTGTCTCTTAAAAACTCAAAAAGTTCTAAATCTGTTAATACTTTATTCCTACGGTTCATGATATCAAGCATCGTTTTAGAAGTATGCTGTAGGGCAATGTGCAAATGACGTGCCATAAATGGTTCACTGATAATCTCTTTAAACTCATCATCTATTTGAATTGGTTCAACACTTCCTAGTCGAATTCGTCGAACCCCTTTTATCATTGACATTTTTTTAAGTAGTTTTGCTAAAGAAGTATGCTGTTTCTTTCCATAAGAACCTACGTTGGTTCCTGTTAAAATAAACTCACCAAAACCATTTGCAGCAAGCGTAGTTACTTGCTCTAGGATTTTATCCTCTTTGTAACTTCGGGCATCTCCTCGCACATAAGGAATGATACAATAAGAACATCTAAAATCACACCCCTCTTGTATTTTAATAAAGGCTCGGCTTTTTCCTACAAACTCTTCAACAATCGTATCATCGATATGTTTTAAGTCACCTGCATCAAAAAAACGTTCTTCGTTTTGGAGTAGTTCATTGATTTTCTCTTTTTCGCTGTGTCCAAATAGTGAGTCAACTTTATCTTCGTTAAATAGGTTTTCACCCTTTGTCCAAACACCACAACCTGTAAATACAACCCGTGGTGGTTTATCAAATTTATTCAGACTATTAATATAACCTCGTGCTGTGCTATCTGCGCTGTTAGTCACTGTACATGAGTTGATTACAACAATATCAGCTTGTTTTTCATCTTGAGTAACTTCAAAATCTTTGAGGTTACTCATCATGACTTGGGTGTCAAATACGTTGGTTCGACACCCAAAAGTTTTAAAATATACTTTTTGTTTATTGGTAGAAAATTGCATGGTCACCTAATTGTTATACGTCAGGTAAATCTGGTGGAGGTGTACGTTTATAGTTACTTTGTCCTCCATCACCTAAATTTACAGTTTGCGTTGGGTATGCTATTGTAATATCATCTTCTTTCATGAAGGCTTCCAAAATTTCTGGCGACATTGTACTTCTTAGTACAAGTGCAGCATAAGAGTTAGTAAGATACCATGATGAAATAACAATACCATGAGGCTCAACAAAAGTATAAACTCGTGGCTCAACTCCTGTAGCTCTCAACGAATATTTACTTCGCATTTTAGATAACTGTTTTCGTGTGATATCAGTATACCCTTTTGAGTAATGCTTTAAAATCTCTTTAGAGATATGTTGTGCTTTTTTATAGTTTGAATCAAATGTAATTGTAATATCAATACCATCCCATACAGTACGTAATCCTGAGTGAGTATAGTTTGAAATCATTTCAGAAAAAATGTAGTTATTAGGAATAAAGAAGATACGCCCCGTTCTTCGGTTTACTGTGTATGAGGTGTAAGTAATATCTTCACGTATAGTGATTTTAAAGAGCGAAATATCTAAAACATCCCCAACTGCTTGAACACCATCTCGGGTTACTTTAATACGATCTCCAACTTGAATAGAACCAGAAGTTACAATAACCATCCATCCAAAAATAGACATAAACCAATCTTTTAAGGCAATAGCAATACCCGCAGATGCAAACCCTAAGATAGTAATAATATACGATACATTATCAATATAAGAGAAAAGTACAATCATAACAACCATAAACACAATAACAAAATTGATAAACTTATTTGCCATGTAAAAGTTTTCATTTTGAGAGAAATACTTTTTAAGGGCGAGCTTGATTAAAAATGAGATAATAAACAGCACTAAAATGATTGTTAAGATTGTTAATGTTTTTTCAATCTGTTCAGAAATCTGTTTTTTGTTTTCTAAAATAACTTGTTCAATTTTACGAGTATATACTTCTTCAGTAGTTGATACAATATCATGTACCATAGTAAAATCTTTTTTCTGCTGGTCAAGCAGATTGATCATATTTTCTGTTTCATCTTTTTGGTCAATATTGTAAAGTTCTAAATATAAAAAAAGTTTCTCTTCAAGAAAATCTGTTGTCTCTTCAAGATTGATATTAACTGCAGAAAACTCTTTTCTATGATCTTGTAATTTTTTGTTATATGAGAGTGCATTAATAATCCCAAATGGATTAGAGATAGTTTCATATTTTTCAATCTCAGGAGGATTAATCAAACTTCCAATAGGAGAGTCTTTATACTCAGAGATAAGTTCTAACTCATTCTCTTTAATACGAATTTTGTTATTCAGCTGATACTCTAACTCTTTAGAGTGTTTACCACCTTTTTTCTTAACATTTTTTAAATCTTCTTTGATGTTTTCTAGGTCATTAGAAATTTTTCGGTACGTTGAATAGTTTGAATATCGTTTTAATAAAATATTATCTTTGAGTTTTTTATCAATTTCTTCTAGTTTTTTATTGACATTAGCAAGCTTTACTAATTCTTCAGGTGATTTTTTAAATACAATCACTTCTTCATTTTGAACTTCGGGTGTATTTTCATCTACACCATAAGCAACACTTGAAAGTAATAAAAAAAGTAAGCTTAACGTATTAACTATTTTACGCATTATTTAAAATCCTTTAATGTTGCAATAACATCTTGCTTAGAGATAGCACTTGTAATTTCACAGTCACCAATACTCTTTGGAACAATAAACTTGATTTTATTGTCTAATGATTTTTTATCTAAAAAGAAATGTTCATAAAAATCTTCCACGTCTTTGATACTATAAGTTGTTGGAATATCATATTTTTCAAGTAACTGTTTTACTCTTTGGGCTTCATCTTCACTCATGTATCCAATACGCACGGCCAAGTTATTTGCCATAACCATTCCAATACCAACAGCCTCACCATGCAAATAGGTATCATAGTTAGTCTCATTTTCAATAACATGCCCAAAGGTATGTCCATAGTTTAACGCTGCTCGAATACCATTCTCTTTTTCATCTTGGCTTACTACCCACGCTTTTGTTTCAACCGACTTTGCAATCGCTATTTTAATATTTTCATCATCGTTTAAATCATTGTTTTCCAACCATTCAAAAAATTCTTTGTTAAATGTCACTGCCATTTTAACAATTTCTGCAATTCCCGCACCAAATTCTCGTTTTGGCAAAGTTGTTAAGAAATAAGGGTCAATATTTACAGCAATAGGTTGATGAAAAGCACCAACTAGGTTTTTACCAAACTTGTTATTAACACCCGTTTTCCCACCAACACTTGCATCAACTTGAGAAAGGAGTGTTGTAGGTACTTGCACAAAATCAATACCTCTTTGATAAATAGAGGCTGCAAAACCTGTCATATCACCAATAACACCACCACCAAAAGCGATGAGAAGTGATTTTCGGTTTAATCGATGTTCAAAACAGTGTTCTAAAATAGATTCAATTGTTTGCATATGTTTATACTGTTCACCATCAGGTATAGTAACTACAGAGAGTTCACTAGCTTTGATTTTGTTCATTAAATAATCAAGGTGAAATCCGCTCACCGTTGGGTTGGTTACTATGACAACTTTACGCTCATATGAGAGCTCTTTTAAAGTATCAATAGTAATGTCATAGGAAGTGTTGTTGGGTAGTTTAATATTTACAATCATTCGTAATATTCCAAAAATAAGATTAAATTAGTCCGATTATATCTAAAAATGTTTAAAGAAAGCTGATTTTATGGTAAGTATAGACTCTTTTAGAACTTACCAAACTTGAGCAAATTGCTTTTTTTCATGAATATCTTTTGTCAATTTTACAGCCCCAGTTTTATGAAGTACTTTAACAACTTTTTTACCCCAAGAAGTACGATAATTAAATGAGTTTTTCTTTCCTCCTATGGATTGAATAAATTTCACATTTAAATCCTCTGAAAAAAGAATCTCTTTACCCCTCTTTTTAACTTCATTATTTAAATATTTTCTAGCATCTTGAAAAACTTTATGCGAGTTATTTAAACTAATCCATTTTTGGCAAAAGTCTCTAATATTTTCTAAGTTTGCTCGAAGTTTTTCTTCTTTTTTATCATCAAAATAGTCCAGTAAATTGGCGGTTCCAGCTATATTTTTAGGTCTATAATCTTTCTTTAAACTTTTGGGTCTTTTTTTCCAAACCAGCTGATTTTTTTCGTAAGATTTTATTATTTTTTGGTTATATAAAACCGTATAGGATTTGGTTGTATGAGGTAAATATAAAGCGGGGAGTTCTTTGTCTTTTCGCCCTGCACCTAAGCTTAAAATATTTCCTGTAATTGATGCCACATAACCTCTTCCATAACCTGATTCAACACTTGCAATAGCCAGTAATGCAGCAGGAGGAATATCGTATTTTATTCCTAATTCAACAGTTTGTTTCACTAAAGGCTCTATAAATCCTTTTACATGTTCGTACTTACGATAACTAAAGTTTTTATCATAAGCTAAAGATGAAATAACAAACAATATTAAGAAAAATCCTATGCGCAAGTTTGGTCCTTTTTTATTCATTTTTGATTATTAATTTTAAAATAAATATTTAAAGATTAGGCTAAAAAGTTAAATTTTGATTGGCGACCCCAGTAAGATTTGAACTTACGTCTTCAGGAGGAAATCCTGACGTCCTTGGCCACTAGACGACGGGGTCGTAAAAAAGAGTTGAATTATAGTTTAGTTTCATTTTAAATTTGCTTAAAACTATTCTATCTTTGATAGTTTTTTATAAGCTTTAAGATTTCCATGATTTGCTGCTTCAAAATAGAGCTGTAGAGCCTTCTTTTTATCAACAGCTGTTGCAATTCCCTTTTCATAATAGTGTGCTAAATCATAGATGGCTTCTGGATGATTAAAAATAGCTGCTTGTTTATAGTAGACAAATGCTTTTATCTCATTTTCAAAAAACTTCTCATAACACTGTCCAAGATGATAGATAGCATCACTTAAGCCCCTTTTTGCGGCTCTTTCATATAGTGAAAATGCTTTTACTATATCGTGCTCTTTTGAATCTATCTCATATAAAAGAGCTAAG